>NZ_MUMH01000056.1 GCF_002155965.1 Allokutzneria sp. NRRL B-24872 | reverse complement strand
GTCGTGGTGCGCAGGCATGAGCTGACTGATGAGCAGTGGCGGGTGTTGCAGCCGTTGTTGCCGGTCTCGGGAGCGGCGGGGCGTCCTCGTGTGGATGACCGGCGTGTGATCAACGGGATGTTGTTCAAGGCCAAGACCGGGGTGTCCTGGCGTGATCTGCCGCAGCGGTATGGGCCGTGGAAGACCGTCTACAACCGGTTCTGGCGCTGGTCGCGCAACGGCACTCTCACCATGCTGGTGGCCAAGGTGCGGGTGGTCGCGGAGGCTATCGATGAGTTGGACCGGGAGGTCTCGATCGACTCGAGCATCGTGCGGGCCCACCAGCACGCCGCCGGCGCCCGCCGGAGTGCTCACACAGGGGGCGAGCGGGTCGTGTGGCGGGCAGACCGAACCAGATGATCATGCTATCGGGCGCTCCCGTGGCGGACCATCCACCAAGATCCATCTCGCCTGCGACGGACACTCCCGCCCGCTGACCACGGTGCTGACTGGCGGCAACACCAACGACTGCACCATGTTCGAAGCCGTGCTGGCAGGCGTGTGGTTCCCGCCACGAGGACCGGGCAGGCGATCGAGGCGGCCGAGACGGGTGATCGCGGACAAGGGCTACTCCAGCCGCGCTATCCGCGCTCACCTCCGTCGCCGTGGCATCCGGGCCACCATCCCCGAACGCCGCGACCAACGCGACGGCCGAGCCCGCCGCGGCCGGGCAGGCGGTCGACCACCCGCGTTCGATCCGGTGATCTACAAGCGCCGCAACGTCGTCGAACGCTGCTTCAACCGTCTCAAACAGTTCCGTGCCATCGCCACCCGCTACGACAAGACCGCCCTGTCCTACCAAGCCATGATCGACCTAGCCACCCTCACACTCTGGCTTTGAGGACAGGCCCTA
>NZ_MUMH01000055.1 GCF_002155965.1 Allokutzneria sp. NRRL B-24872 | reverse complement strand
CTTTGAGGACAGGCCCTAGGCCGAGGATGTCGGAGGTGCAGATGATCGCGGTCAGGTCGGGGTCGCGGTCGAGCAGCTGCCCGGCGGCGGTGGCACCGCTGGCGATGGTGTGGTCGAAGCGCTCGACGACGGGCACGTTGGCCCACTCGACGCCGACCGTGCCGAAGGTCTCGGCCAGCGCGGAAAGGCGGGCCCGCTGCACGTGGAAGTGGGCCTCGCGCTGCCGCTGCACGGACACGAAACCGTCGTTGCGGTCGCGGGCCAAGCGCATGCAGACCACGCCGATGCGGCGGTGGCCCAGCTCGATGAGGTGCCTGGCGACGGTGGCGATGGCCTCGCGGTCGTCGATGCCGACGCGGTCGACGGAGTCGACGTCGGGCTGGTCGCACACCACGGTCGGCACGGGCCGCTCCAGCACGGCGGCCAGGTGCGGGTCGTCGTCGGGCACCGAGTAGACGACGAAGCCGTCGACGCCCGCGCGGTGCACGGCCGCGACGTCCTCGCGCTCGGGGTTGGCCGGGACGAGCAGCAGGCCCTGACCGGCCTCCTCGCACGCCAGCGAGAGCCCTTCGAGGAACCCGACGGCGGCCGGGTCGCGGAAGGCGTAGGAGAGGTTCTCGGTCAGCAGCAGTCCGACCGCGCCCGCCTTGCGGGTGCGCAGGGACCGAGCCACCGGATCGGGACCGGGGTAACCAAGGCGCCGCGCGGTCTCCAGCACTCGGCGGCGCAGCTCGGGCGAGAGCTGGTCGGGCCGGTTGTACGCGTTCGACACCGTCGTCCGCGAGACCCCGAGTTCCGCTGCCAGAGACGCCAAAGTAGCGGGGCGCCGCGTGTTCATCGACCGCGCCATGACGTGACCGTAACGGTTCAGAACCACCGAGAGAAGTCCGGGTGACCAACCTGTGTTCAACTCAACAAATGCGCAGGTCAACGATCTGAACGCGACTGACTTTGGTCCAGACCAATTTGCGCATCTGTTCACTTCGCGGGATAAGGCTGCCCGATCGAGTGGAGGAGAGCGCTCTCGCGCCCTCCTCCACCGGAGCCCTAGCGGGCCGCCCACTCCTTGAGCAGTCCGGCGAGGGCGTCGGGCACTCCGGCGGGCAGCTCCGCGGTGCCACCGAGCACGAAGTCGGACACCGCGGCGACGGTCTCCTCGTCGCAGCCGAGCCGGGACAGGCCGACGGTGTTCACGCCGACCGCCTTGGCCGGGTTGCCGACGACGGTGGTGAACGGCTTGACGACCTTGCGGACCGCGGCGGCCATGCCGATCATCGCGCCGGGACCGATGTCGACCTGCTGGTGCACGGCGGCGGACATGCCGATGTTGGCGTAGGACCACACGTGGTTGTGCCCGGCGACGCGCGCGGACGGGGCCAGGGTGACGTTGTCGTCGACGCGCACGTCGTGCCCGATGTGGCTGTACACCAGGAAGAAGCAGTCGTCGCCGACGCGCGTCGGGCGGTGCGTGCCGCTGTGGATGGAGATGTGCTCGCGGAAGCGGTTGCGGTCGCCGATCACGACGCCGTGCTCGCTCTGCTCGCCCTCCCAGCCGACCACGTGGTGCGTGGCGCGGTTCTCCGGCGGCGTCCCGATGACCGCGCCGGGGCCGATCCAGTTCCCGTCGCCGATCCGCGTCGGCCCGAGGATGACCGCGTGCGGGCCGATCACGTTGTCCTCACCGAGCTCGACGCCGTCGCCGATGATCGCCGTTGGGTGAATGCGGTTCGCCATGCGCGCATCCTGTCAGGCCCGTCACACGCCCCTGTGACCAGTCCTGATCGGGCCCGGAGGCCACCTCACCCGTTTCGGTAGACTCGCCCGGACCTGCGACCCCGAGCACCCGAAGCGAGGCCGAAGACCGTGGTGGACGCGACCGACGGGTTCCTCACCAACCTCACGGCCGCGGCGAAGGCGGGAAGCCCTCTGGGGCGGGCCGACCTGACCGCGCTCGCCCACAGCGACGATCCCGCGGCCTTCCGCAAGCTCGGCAGGACACTGAAGTCGGCCACCGCCGAAGCCACCGGGCTGAGCGCGCCCAAGGTCGGCGTGCTCGCCACCTACACGGTCGGCCCGCTGGAGCCGATCCTGCGCGCGAGCCTGGCGGCGGGCGGGATGCTGCCGAGCTTCACCATCGGCGATTACGCCGCGTTCGAGCTGACGCTGTCGCGGGCGGACGACCCGCTCTTCGACGCCGGCCAGGACGTGCTGTTCTGCACAACCGACTCCTCCTACTTCCTGCCCAAGGACTGGAGCGGCAGCGATGTCGACGCGCTGACCGCCTTCATCACCGAGCGCGTGCAGTCCTTCCGCGGCCTGCTCGCCGACGTGGTGACCCGCGGCAAGACCACCGTGCTCACGCACACCGTCCCGCTGCCCGCCGTGGTCCGCGACGGCCTGGTCAGCTGGAGCGCGCGGGCGAAGGTCAGCCGCTGCTGGGCCCAGCTCAACGCCGCGATCCTGGAGCTGGCCGAGGAGCACTCGGCGATCGCCGTCGCCGACTTCGTCAGCGCGCTCGCCGACGAAGCCGTTGCGGCGCAGGACGATCGGCTGCTGCGCTTCGCCGATCTCCCCTACACCGACGCGGCGCTGATGGTGCTGGCCCGCGAGGCGCGGCGGTTCCTCCAGGCGAAGACCGGGCTCTCCCGCAAGGTCCTCGCGCTGGACCTGGACAACACGCAGTGGGGCGGCGTGCTCGGCGAGGTCGGCGCGGCGGGCGTCGAGCTGGGCGGGCTCTACCCGGGCAGCGCCTACACGGAGTTCCAGCGCAGCGTGCTCCGCCTGCGGGACCAGGGCGTGATCCTGGCGCTGGCGAGCAAGAACGACGCCGAGCACGTCGAGTCCGCGCTGACCGAGCACCCGGAAGTGTTGCTGCGCCCGGAGATGTTCTCCGCGAGCGCGGTCAACTGGTCGCCGAAGTCCGGCAACCTCAAGGCGATGGCGGCGCAGCTGAGCCTGTCGCCGAACTCCTTCGTGTTCATGGACGACTCGCGGTTCGAGCGCGGCGAGGTGACCGCGGCGCTGCCCGAGGTCGCGGTGATCGCTGCCGACGGCGACCCGGCCTACCTGGTGCGGAACCTGTTGCGCGGCGGGTGGTTCGACACCTTGGAGCTGACCGACACCGACCGCAAGCGCCCCGGGCTCTACAAGGCGCGGGCCGAGCGCGGGAACTTCGCCGAGGGCTTCGGTTCGGCCGATGACTACCTCAAGGCGCTCGAAGTCGTCGTGACCGTCGCCGAGGCCACCCCGTTCGACGTGGCCCGGGTCGCGCAGCTCGCCGCGCGCACCAACCAGTTCAACCTCACCGGCCTCCGCTTCGACCAGGCCGAGACCACCACGATGTCGGAGAGCGACGACCACGTCGTGCTGTCCTGCTCGGTGGCCGACCGCTTCGGCGACGAGGGCATGGTCGGCGCCGCGTGGGTGCGCAAGGACGCCGACGCGTGGGAGGTGCTCAACCTCGTGATGAGCTGCCGCGTGCTCGGTCGCGGCGTGGAGCAGGCCATGGTCGGTTGGCTGCTGCGGCAGGCCAAGGAAGCCGGAGCGGCCACGCTGCGCGGCACCTTCACGCCGTCCGCGCGCAACACCGTCTCGTCGAAGCTCTGGTCGCAGCTCGGCTTCGAGCACACCGGCGACCGGGAGAACACCCAGGTCCACGAGCTGGCCGTGGACGGCGCCGCCGACCTCGTGCCCGATTCGATCCAACTCAAGGAGAAGTGACGCAGTCATGGCGGACACGCAGTCGGTGACCGACGGGGTTCTGGACATCCTGGAGGACGTGCTGGAGATCCCGCGCGCGGACCTTGAGGCGCACCCGACCCTGCGCGATCACGAGAACTGGGACAGCATGGGCGCGCTGGAGATCCTCTCCCAGGTGGAGGGCCGCTTCGGCGTCCAGCTCGACCTGCGCGAGTTCAACGCGGCCAAGACCGTCGACGAGCTGGCCTCGGCCGTCAGCGCGGGGATCAAGTAGTGATCCTCGGCATCGACCACGTCGGCGTCGCGGTCAAGGACCCCGAGGCCGCGGGCAAGCTCCTCACCGCGCTCGGCATGTCGCAGGGCGAGACCGGCAACGCCGACGAGTACGGCGTCGCGTGCGAGTTCTGGGGCCTTTCCGGCAAGCCGGAAGAGGTCAGCGTCGAGCTGGTCTCCCCGACCCGCGAGGACTCCTCGATCCAGTCGCAGCTGGCGAAGAAGGGCCCTGGCGCGTACCACATCGCGCTGGAGGTCGACGACATCGCGGCGGAGATGACCCGGCTGCGTTCCCAGGGCTTCGTCCAGCTCGACGCCGAGCCGTGCGCGGGTGCTCGCGAAGGCATGCAGGTCGCCTTCTTCTACCTCGGCCGCGCCGCGGGCTTCCTCATCGAGCTCGTCCAGTACTCCACCCCCCGCCGCGCCCAGTAGCCCTCCTCACCCCGCCAACGGCCCCTTTGGTGCGTCTAACGCACTGAACGACCCGTTCAGTGCGCTCAACGCACCAAACGGGTCGTTCAGGGCTTAAGCGCTGGGTCAGGACGGCGGGGCGGTGGACTCGCGCACGACCAGGCGGGGGCGGAACACGCGGCTGTAGCTGCCGCCGGTGCGCCGCGCGCCCGGGGTGAGGCGTTGGACCAGCTCGTCAACGGCCGCGCGGGCCATCTCCGCGATCGGCTGGGCGAGCGTGGTCAGCGCCGGAGTGCAGTACGCCGCAAGGGGAATGTCGTCGAAGCCGACGATCGACATCTGCCCGGGGACAGAAAGCCCGCGCCGGTGGGCCTCGCGCATCGCGCCGAGCGCCATGTGGTCGGAGGAGCAGATGACCGCGGTCGGCGGAGCGGCGGAGTCGAGCAGCGTGGCCATCGCGGCGGCTCCGCCCTCGGCGCCGTAAGGTGCGTGCGCCACAAGGCTTTCGTCGGCGTGCAGGCCCGATTCCTCAAGCGCCGCAGCCCATCCGGCGCGCTTCAGCCGCGTCGGCAGTGACCGCGCCGGACCGCACACGAAGCCGATCCGCTTGTGCCCCAACTCAACCAGGTGGCGAGTCGCGAGGTATCCGGCGACCTGCTCGTCGACCGTCACGTCGGGAACGTCGAGCCCGGGCGCTCCGCCGTTGACGAAGACCATGTGCACGCCGTCGGCCAGCAGCCGCGCGTAGTAGGTCTCTCCACCCGCTTCGACGTTCGTGATCTCCGGGGACACGAAGACCATGCCCTCGACGCCGCGCGCGAGCAGCATTCGGACGTACTCCTCCTCGCGCAGCGCCCATCCCTCGGAGCGGGTGTTGCACAGCAGCGAGGAGTAACCGGCCAGCGAGGCGCGCGTCTCGAGCGCCTCCGCATAGGCCGGGAAGATCGGGTTCGACAGCTCGGGAACGAGCAGGCCGATCACCCCGGTTCGTTGCAGCGCGCCGAGCCCTCGCGGGCTGTACGGCAACTCCCCCAACGCTTCCAGCACTCGGCGCCGGGTCGCCTCGTTGACGCCCGCGCGCCGGTTCAGCACCCGGCTCACCGTCGAGATGCTCACGCCCGCGGCCTTGGCGATCTCGGCAAGACCTGCCACGCGCCCCTCCGTCTCACTGCCGTCGCGCCTGTGGTCGGCACCAGCCTGCCGAGGTCAGCAAGTTTTTGCAATGGGCCGAGGAATGTTGCAGCGATTTTGCCTAAGTTACTGGTTGGTTACGTGAGAACTCTTGACCAGACAGGCTCAACGGGTGTGAAATCCGCGTCATCCTCAACGCAAAAGCTTGCAGAAGCTGACTCGCCTGCCGCCGACGACGACGCGCAGGTACACGGAGGGAACGACAGCAACGATGCGACGCACACCCCTCGCGAAGAACCTCATCCGCGCCGCCGCGCTGACGGCGGCGGGAGCGCTCGCCCTCACCGGCTGCGGTGGCGGCTCCGGCGGCGGCAACGCCGGCAAGGTCGTCTTCTGGGACACCAGCGGCCCCAACGAACACCCCGTCTTCAAGAAGCTGGCCGACGGCTGCGCCACCAAGGGCGGCTACCAGGTCCAGTCCGAGCAGGTCGCCTTCGACCAGGCGCGCAGCAACTACAAGACCAACGCGCAGGGCGGGCAGGGTCCCGACGTCTTCCGCGCCGAGGTCGCCTGGGTCTCGGAGTTCGCCAAGAACGGGCTGATCCAGGACCTGACCGCGACCGACCTGGCCAAGGACGGCGCCGACTTCCTGGACGTGGCGGTCGGCTCAACCAAGTACGACGGCAAGACCTACGCCGTCCCGCAGGTCACCGACACCCTCGGCCTGCTCTACAACAAGAAGATGCTCGCCGACGCGGGCATCCAGCCGCCGAAGACGTGGGACGAGGTCAAGGCCGCCGGCGCGAAGCTCGGCGAGAAGGCCTTCTTCGTCAACAACGACGCCTACTACGCGCTGCCGTTCATCTACGGCGACGGCGGCGACCTGGTCGACACCGCGTCGAAGAAGATCACCGTGAACGCGGCGGCCTCGGTCAAGGGCGTGGAGACCGCGAAGTCGTTGCTGGACGCGAAGGCCGCGCAGACCGCGCAGGACCCGAGCAACTCCTACAACAACATGAAGGCCGCGTTCTCCGGCGGCCAGGTCGCGATGATCATCGACGGTCCGTGGGCCGTGGTGGACATCCTCAAGAGCGACGCGTTCAAGGACGCCTCGAACCTGGGCATCGCCGCCGTTCCCGGCGCGAGCGCGGGCAAGGGCTCCGGGCCGGTCGGCGGGCACAACTACGTGATCCGCCAGGGCACCAAGGCCAAGGACAACTCCATCAAGTTCATCCAGTGCATGAGCTCGGCGGAGTCGCAGGCCACCGTCGCCAAGGAACTGGGCCTGCTGCCCACCCGCAAGGCCGTCTACGACACCGCCGACGTCAAGTCGCAGGCCGTCGTCACCGGCTTCTCCGAGGCGATCAAGTCCGCGCACGCCCGCGCGTGGATTCCCGAGGGCGGCCAGCTCTTCGACCCGCTGAAGATCGGCTACGCCGACGTCCTCTCCGGCAAGAAGACCGCCAAGGTCGCGCTGGACGAGGTCGCCAAGACCTACAAGGACCAGGTCGTCAAGGAGTACTCGCAGGGCTGACCGACCGAGGCGCCCCTCACCACTGAGGGGCGCCTTCTCGGTCTCGGACACGGGAGTCAGGGACAGTGCGAGGGTTCTTCAGTCGGCACTGGTACGCCTACGCGATGGTGCTGCCAGCCGTGCTCGTCACGGGCGTTCTGGTGATCCTGCCGTTGTTGCAGGGCGCCTTCTACAGCCTCACCAACATCAACGAGTCGAACATCGCCAACCCGGTGCTCGACCGCCCGGCGAGCTACGAGTTCACCGGCCTGGAGAACTACGCGAACGTCCTCAGCGGTGACCCGTCCTACGGCAGTTTCTGGGACGTCCTGCTGCGCACCCTGATCTGGACCTTCGCCTGCGTCGGCCTGCACTTCGTCATCGGCCTCGCGCTCGCGCTGCTGCTCAACCGCCCGATGCGCGGACGCGGCGTCTACCGGGTGCTGCTGATCCTCCCGTGGGCCGTGCCCGCGTTCATCAGCGCCTTCGCCTGGAAGTACATGTTCAACGCGCAGTACGGGATCATCAACCAGCTCCTGCGCGCGGTGGGGCTGCCCGACTTCGTCTGGCTCGGCCAGTCCGATCTCGCGCTGGTCGCGGTCATCCTGGTCAACGTCTGGCTCGGCGTCCCGTTCATGATGATGACGATTCTCGGTGGCCTGCAAGCGATCGACGGCTCGCTCTACGAGGCTGCGGAGATCGACGGCGCCACCCCGTGGCAGAAGTTCCGCAACGTGACCATGCCCGGCCTGCGCTCGGTGTCCAGCACGGTGATCCTGCTCGGCACCATCTGGACGTTCAACATGTTCGCGGTGGTCTACCTGATCACCGGCATCAACCCGAACACCCGACTGCTGATCACCTACGCCTTCGAGCGCTTCTTCAACGGAGCTTCTCGCGACTACGCGATCGCCTCGACCTACGGCGTGCTGATCCTGTCCGTGCTGCTTGTGTTCGCTTCCGTCTACCGCCGGGCGCTTCGCCGGCAGGGTGAGGTGTGGTAGTTGAGCCTCGACGCTGTATCACTCAACACTGCCGCTTCTATCAAGGCGACGGAAAACGCCGTTGCGCCCAAGCCGATGGGTAAGCCCAAGCGCTCGCGGCTCGCCAGTTTCGGTTTGCACGGCACGCTCATCGTCGCGTCGCTGATCGCGGTCTTCCCGGTGTTCTGGGTCTTCATCACCTCGCTGAAGCCCGACGCCAAGGCCGCCGAGACCACGCCGACGCTGTTCAACGACTCCAGCCTGGACAACTACGCGAACATCCTGGCGGGCGACAAGGGCTCGTTCCTGTCCTGGTTCGCCAACTCCGCGGTGATCGCGATCCTGACCACGGTCATCTCGGTGTTCCTGTCGGCGACCGCCGCCTACGCCGTGAGCCGGTTCCGCTTCCCCGGCTATCGCGGAATGATGCTGTCGTTCCTGCTGATTCAGATGTTCCCGTTCGCGGTGCTGATCGTGCCGCTGTACAACATCCTGCTCTCCCTTGGCCTTCAGGGAACGAGCTTCGGCCTGGTGCTGGTCTACTGCACGACCGCGGTGCCGTTCTGCGCCTACATGCTCAAGGGCTACTTCGACGCGATCCCCCGCGACATCGACGAGGCGGGCCGCATCGACGGGCTCTCCCCGTTCGCCGTCTTCTGGCGGCTCGTGCTGCCGCTGTCGAAGCCGGGCCTGGCGGTCACCGCGTTCTACGCCTTCCTCACCGCGTGGGGCGAGGTCGCATTCGCCTCGGCCTTCCTTTCGGCCTCGGACGAGTCGAAGACGCTGGCCGTGGGCCTTCAGGTGTTCGTCCAGCAGAACCGGACCGAATGGGGCCATCTGGCCGCGGCCTCGATCCTCGTCGCGATTCCGGCGGTAATCGTCTTCTACCTGGTCCAGAAGTTCCTCGTTGCCGGGCTTGCCTCCGGAGCGGTCAAGGGGTAGCGCGCGTTATTGGTCTGAACCTTTATCGTTGAAGTGTCACCCGAGGGGCTGACGGAATCGTTCTGAACAGCTACCTTGACTTTCTCGCCGCTCAGTGAAGTGAAGGGACCCACACATGGCCGAGGTCGCCTACGTCAACGCGTCCCGGGTGTACCCGGGCAGCCCGCCGGTGCGGGCGGTCGACGAGCTGAAGCTGGACATCGCTGACGGCGAGTTCCTGGTCCTGGTCGGGCCGTCCGGTTCGGGCAAGTCCACCGCGCTGCGCATGCTGGCGGGCCTGGAGGACGTTGACGAGGGCGCCATCGAGATCGGCGGCAAGGACGTCACCAACGTCCCGCCGAAGGGCCGCGACATCGCGATGGTGTTCCAGTCCTACGCGCTGTACCCGCACATGACCGTCGGCGAGAACATGGGCTTCGCGCTGAAGCTTCGCGGTGTGCCGAAGCCCCAGATCAAGGAGAAGGTCGCCGAGGCGGCCAAGATGCTCGACCTGGAGAAGTACCTCGACCGCAAGCCGAAGGCCCTCTCCGGTGGCCAGCGGCAGCGCGTCGCGATGGGCCGCGCGATCGTGCGCGAGCCCAGCGTCTTCCTGATGGACGAGCCGCTGTCCAACCTCGACGCCAAGCTCCGCGTGGAGACCCGCGCCAACATCGCCGCCCTGCAGCGGCGGCTGGGCACCACGACGATCTACGTCACGCACGACCAGGTCGAGGCCATGACCATGGGCCACCGCGTCGCGGTGCTCAAGGACGGCCTGCTCCAGCAGTGCGACACCCCGCGCGCGCTGTACGAGACCCCGGCCAACGCGTTCGTCGCGGCCTTCATCGGCTCCCCCGGCATGAACCTCAAGACCGTTCCGCTGACCGCCGCGGGCGCGCAGCTGGACGGCCTGGAGGTGCCGCTGCCGAGGACCACGCTGGACAAGGTCGGCGCGGAGGGCCTCAAGGAGGTCACCTTCGGCGTGCGCCCGGAGTCGCTCGGCCTGGTCGGAGCGGACGAGGCGGGCATGGAGCTGACCGTCGAGCTGGTCGAGGAGCTGGGCGCGGACGCCTACGTCTACGGCTCGGTGCGCATCGGCGACCACCCGGAGCGCTTCATCGTCCGGGTCGACGGCCGCACCCCGCCCGCGCTGGGCCAGACCGTGCGCGTCGGCCTGCGCGACAACACCGAGATCCACCTGTTCAACCCGGAGTCCGGCGCTCGCATCAGCGGCTAGGGCCTCGGCGTCTATCGCATCACAATTCCGGCCCTCGTCCAGATCGACTGGACGGGGGCCGGTCTCGTGCTCGTATGGTGAACTCGACAACGGTTTCCATTACCTGTTCGAGTGTCGCCTAGGAGTGCCGCCCATGACCGTCCGCAACCCCCGGCTGCTCGTCGGCCTCACCGCCGCCGCGCTCGTGCTCACCGGCTGCGGCGGCGCGGCTCCCCAGGCTCCCCAGCCCGGCGGCTCCGGCACCGCCAAGCTCAAGGTCGTCGCCTCCACCGACGTGTGGGGCAACGTCGCCTCGACCGTGGGCGGCGAGGAGATCGAGGTCAAGGCGCTCATCTCCGGCGGCGGCGTCGACCCGCACTCCTACCAGGTCACCCCGGCCGACAGCGCCGCCGTGAAGGACGCGGGCCTGGTGGTGTTCAACGGCGGCGGCTACGACGACGCCATCGGCAAGCTGGTGCAGCCCAACGCCGTGGTCATCGAGGCCGTCAAGCTGGACGCGCACGCCAACGAGACCACCTCCGAGGGCGCCGACGAGCACGGCCACGACCACGAGCACGGTTCCGGCGGGCACAACGAGCACGTCTGGTACGACTTCGACACCGTCTCCAAGGTCGCCGACGAGCTGGCCGCGCGCCTGGGCGACCTGCGTCCCGCCGCCAAGGCGAAGTTCACCGAGAACGCCAAGAAGTTCAAGGACGAGGTCGGCGCGCTGGACAAGCGCGTGCACGCCTTCGGCGAGGCCAACAAGGGCGCGTCGGTCATCGCGACGGAGCCCGTCGCGGCGAACCTGATCACCCACGCCGGGCTCAAGGACGTGACTCCCGAGCAGTTCAGCAAAGCCGTCGAGGAGGGCAACGACCCGCCCGCCGCCGCCATCGCCGCGCTGGAGAAGCTGATCACCGGCAAGCAGGCCGTGGTGCTGATCTACAACCCGCAGACCGAGTCCGGGGTGACCAAGCAGGTCAAGACCAAGGCCGTCGCCGCGGGCATCCCGGTGGTGGAGTTGACTGAGACGCTGCCCCAGGGCAAGAACTACCAGCAGTGGATGAGCGCCCAGGTCGACGCGCTCGCCAAGGCACTGCCGAAGAAGTAGGAGAGCACGTTGGGTGTCGTGAGGTTGCGGGGCGCGCGGCTGGCGTACGGCCCGCGCGTGTTGTGGGACGGGCTCGACCTCGATGTCGCGCCCGGTGAGTTCCTCGCCGTGCTCGGCCCCAACGGCTCCGGCAAGACCAGCCTGCTGCGCGTGCTGCTCGGCCTCCAGCCGCTGTCCTCGGGCACCGTGGAGATCCACGGCGAGCCCGCGCGGCGCGGCAGCACGCGCGTCGGCTACATCCCGCAGCAGCGCTCCGTGGACGCCACGCTCAGCGTGCGCGGGCGCGACCTCGTGTCGCTCGGCCTCGACGGTCACCGGTGGGGCTTCGCCGCGCGCCGGTCGAGCCGCGCGCGGGTGGACGAGATCCTCAGCGAGGTCGGCGCCCAGAGCTACGCGCACACGCCCGTCGGCCTGCTCTCCGGTGGTGAGCAGCAGCGGCTGCGCGTGGCCCAGGCCCTCGTCGCCGGGCCCGAGGTGCTGCTCTGCGACGAGCCGTTGCTCTCGCTCGACCTGGCCCAGCAGCGCGTGGTCAGCGGCCTCATCGCCGAGCAGGCCAAGCTGCGCGGGGCCGGAGTGCTGTTCGTGACGCACGAGATCAACCCGATCCTGCCGTTCGTGGACCGCGTGCTCTACCTCGTGGACGGGCGCTTCCAGATCGGCACGCCCGACGAGGTGATGACCTCCGAGACGCTCAGCGAGCTCTACCGCACGCCCATCGAGGTGTTGCGCGTGCGCGACCGCATCGTGGTGGTCGGCGCCGAGCAGGACGGCGCGACCGTGCACCACCACGTCGAGGCGAAGGGCTGAGCGGCGTGGAGGACTTCTTCGGCAAGCTCTTCGACTTCAACGCCACCCTTGAGCTGCTCGGCTACGACTTCGTCCGCAACGCGCTGCTCGCCGCCGCCGTACTGGGCCTGGTCTCCGGCGCGCTCGCGCCCATGGTCGTGGCCAGGCGGATGTCCTTCGCCGTGCACGGCACCGCTGAGCTGGCTTTCACCGGCGCCGCCGCCGCTCTGCTCATCGGCACCAGCGTCGGCGGTGGCGCGCTCGCGGGCTCCGTGGTCGCCGCGTTGCTGCTCGGCCTGCTCGGTCAGCGCGACGGTGAACGCGACTCCGTCATCGGCGCGGTGTTGTCATTCGGACTAGGCCTGGGTGTACTCCTGCTCGCCCTGTACCCCGGGCGCACTTCAAACAAGTTCAGTCTGCTGATCGGGCAGATCGTCGGCGTCGACTCGGCCGATCTCGTGCTGCTGACCGTCGCCGCGCTCGCCGTTCTCGTGGTTTTCGGGTTCATCTACCGCCCGCTCTTGTTCGCGAGCGTCGACACCGAGGTCGCCGTCGCGCGCGGTGTCCCCGTGCGCGTGCTGACGCCACTGTTCGCGGTCCTCGTCGGCGTCGCGACCGCGCTCGGCGTGCAGACCGTCGGCGCGCTCCTGGTGCTCGCCCTGATGGTCACGCCCGGCGCCGCCGCGGCTCGCCTCACCGCGAACCCGACCATGGCGATCGTGCTCTCCGTGGTGTTCGCCGAGGTCGCCGCACTGGGCGGAATCCTGCTCTCCCTGGCGCCCGGCGTTCCTGTGAGCGCCTTCATCACCACGATCTCGTTCGTCATCTACCTGATCTGCCGTGCCGCAGGCACCGCCCGCCTCAAGTCCCTCTCCGCCCGCCGCGCCTGACACGACCTAGCGGCGCGGTGGGAGGAGTTGTTCGAAGCGGTCCAGGAATTGGGGCATGACAAGGGTTCCACCGCCTGCGGCGAGGTTGCGCTCCACCATCTGCACAACCACGACGTCCTGCCCGGCGATGGTGACAGCGGCGGCTTCGGGGCTCTTCGCGAAGTCCAGGTAGTTCTGCAACGTCAGGTTGGCGAAGGTGGCCGCGAGGTACGGCGCCGCGGCCTGGCTGAAGGAGTCCGTCAGCACCGCGACCCTCGGCGCGACAACACCGGGGCCCTGCGCGGTCCGCAACGTCAGCGGTTCGGGGAACTTGGTGCCGATGGGCCGGGTCCGGTCAACCTTGCCGTCGGGGCGCAGCCGGTACTTCGCCCCGGACATCTCGCCCTTGCGCCCCATCAGCGCCGCGAGGTCGCCGCCGGTGGACTTCCACGTGCGCTCGACCTCGGTGACCCAGGTGCGGCTGACGCCCGGCTGCACGACGTCGGCGAGGCGCCGCGTCATCACCAGGGCGCCCTCGTCGGTCCAGTGCGTGTCCTGCCGGTGGTAGACCTCGTGCTTCACCTCGGCGGCGGCTGCGGCCAGCTGCGGGCGGAGGTCGACCGCCCCTGTCGCGGGGACGAACCGGTTCCAGAAGTCGGCGTTCGGCTGCCGTGAGCAGTCCCGGCCCGGATAGCTGTCCGGCAGCTTCTCCGGCACCACCGTGCTCTT
Organism: Allokutzneria sp. NRRL B-24872; assembly: GCF_002155965.1. Taxonomy (GTDB): domain Bacteria; phylum Actinomycetota; class Actinomycetes; order Mycobacteriales; family Pseudonocardiaceae; genus Allokutzneria. The sequence goes on along the minus strand of NZ_MUMH01000055.1, from coordinate 15,842 downwards.
GTCAGGCGCGACGACGAGAACGAACTTCCGCCCGGAGCGCTCCACGATCGCCCGCAGCCGGTTCGCCTGCTCGATCGTGCGCTCCAGCGGCTGGGCGGGCTGGCACTTGCTCTGCGCGTCACCGCCGAAGAACAGCCAACCGTCCTTGCCCTGCACCACTTTCACGAATCCGGAGCTGTCCGGCGGCAGCACCTGCTCGGGGCCGGTGGGCTCAGTCGGCGCGGGTGGCGCGATCGGGTTGGCGGGCACCGGGCTGCCGCCGTTGCTCCCGCCGTCCAACGGCACCGGCTCACCGAAGAACGTCTCGCTGATCCAGTCCGTGGCGTGCACCGCGTCCTGCCGGAACACCAGGTGGTCGGTCGCCCACTGCGGCAACTTCGTGAAGAACGCGAATCCGTCGGCGAGCGAGGGGAACGCGACGATCTCCCGGTTCTCGAAGGCCACCGGCCGCGCGCCGAGCGTCCACGCGGCCAGCGGGGTGGCGAAGAAGGCGATGGCCGAGATCAGCGCGACGAACTGCCGCCTGCCGTGCCGGGGCCGGTGCAGCGAGTGCTCCCTCGGCAGCCACGCCTCGTGCACCTGGGGCAGCTTGAAGCCCTCGTCCCGCACCGTCACGCGCTTCACCGTACTTGCCTGGTCAGAACTGGTAGTAAAGGAACGGCGAGAAGGTGCCGGTGGCCACGAGGATGGCGGAGTACGCGAGCCCGGCGGTCATCACGCCGATCCGCAGCGACGAGGCGAGCCGCCCGCGAACGGACTCCAGGTACGGCCCGGTCACGGGCCCTGCGGGCAGGAAGAACACCGACAGCGCCACGAGCAGGATCAGGGCCCGCTGGTTGGTCATCGCTGACTCGACGAGGTCGGTGATGCCGCCGAGGTCGGGCACCAGCATGTGGCCGATCATCGCGAACGCCGAGCCGAGGTCGGCGGACTTGAAGAACACCCAGCCGAACACCACGAGCAGCAGCGTCAGCGCGCGCCGCGCCACCCGGGGCCAGCCTGGGCGGGGCGGGGCGTCCCACCGGCGCGAGCGCTCGATCACCAGCAGCAGCCCGTGGAACATGCCCCACACCAGGAACGTCCAGTTGGGGCCGTGCCAGAAACCGGTCAGCACGAACACGATCGTCAGGTTGCGGTAGGTCTTGGCGACGCCGTGCCGGTTGCCGCCGAGCGGGATGTAGACGTAGTCCCGGAACCACCGCGACAGCGACATGTGCCAACGCCGCCAGAACTCCGTGACGGTCACCGAGGAGTACGGCCGCGCGAAGTTCTCCGGCAGCCGGAAGCCGAGCATCCGCCCGAGCCCGATGGCCATGTCCGAGTAGCCGGAGAAGTCGAAGTACAGCTGGAGCGTGTAACCGATCGCGCCGAGCCACGCGATGGCGAAGGTCATCTGATCCGGCGGAGTCCTGAAGCAGGCTTCGACCAGCGGCGCCAAGGAGTCCGCGACGACGACCTTCTTGGTCAGCCCCAGCGCGAAGCGCGGGAAGCCCGACGCGATGTCGTCGATCCGGTGCGTGCGGACCTGGGGCAGCTGGTCGGCGATCTCCCGGTAGCGCACGATCGGGCCCGCGACGAGCTGCGGGAACATCGCGATGTAGGTGACGAAGGAAACCGGGTCGCGCAGCGCGGGCCGCTCACCCCGGTAGATGTCCACCACGTAGGAGATGTGGTGGAAGGTGTAGAAGGAGATCCCGATCGGCAGCACCAGCTGCACCACCGGCAGGTCCAGCCCGACCAGCCCGGCGAGCGCGGCGGCCTGCTGCGTCGCGAAGCCCGCGTACTTCCACACGACCAGCACGGCAACGTCGAAGCTGATCACGCCGATCAGCAGTCCTCGCCGCCGTCGCGGGTTCAGGTCCCACTCGTCGGGTTCGAGCGACGGCCCGACGAAGTAGTTCACGACGATGCACGCGAGCAGCAGCAGCGTGGTCCCGCCCGCTCCGCTGGCGTAGAACACCAGGCTCGCCACCGCGACGACGCCGTTGCGCCACCGCCCGGGCAGCAGCAGGATCGCGCCGAGCACGATCGGCATGAAGTACCACAGGAACAACGGGCTCGCGAAAGACACTCAGCCCACCCCCGAGGTTCCACTCCACCGTTCGTCGCAGTGAACGTAGCCAACGCCCCCGCGACCCCGCTCAACCGCCCCAAGCCCTGAACGACCCGTTTAGGTACTTGGAAGCCCTGAACGACCCGTTTAGTGCTTCCAACGCACCAAACGGGTCGTTCAGGTCCTTGAGCGCACTGAACGGGTCGTTCAGGGCGCTCAACGCACCACAAGCGGCGTTGATCAGGCGCGACCGGCGGCGCGGCGGCGTCGGGCGATCTCCGCCAGGACGACGCCGGCGGCGACGGAGGCGTTCAGCGACTCCACCCCGGCGGCCATCGGGATGCCGACGGTCTGGTCGCAGTACTCCTTGGCCAGGCGCGACATGCCACGGCCCTCGGAGCCCACGACGAGCACCATGGGCGAGGTCGCCACCTCCAGCTCGTCCACGCTCACGGTGGCGTCCGCGTCGAGGCCGACGATCATCAGCCCCTGCTTGGCCCAGTCCTTGAGCGTGCGGTTGAGGTTGACCGCCACCGCGACGGGCAGCTTCGCCGCCGTGCCCGCACTGGTCCGCCACGCCACCGCCGTCATACCCGCGCTCCGGCGCTGCGGCACGACGACGCCGTGCGCGCCGAAGGCCGCTGCGGAACGGATGACCGCGCCGAGGTTGCGCGGGTCGGTCACCCCGTCCAGCGCGACGATCAGCGGCGGGTCCCCGGAGTCCACCGCGAGCGACAGCAGGTCGTCGGGGTGGGTGTAGGAGAACGGCGGCACCTGGAGCGCGAGGCCCTGGTGCATGGCGTTGTTGGTCAGCCGGTCGATCTCGCTCTTGGAGACCTCCAGCACCGAGATGCCGCGGTCACCGGCCATGCGCACGGCCTCGGCGACGCGCTCGTCGGTCTCGATGCCCAGCGCCACGTACAGCGCCGTCGACGGCACACCGGCGCGCAGGCACTCCACGACCGGGTTGCGGCCCGCGACATGCTCGGGCCCCGATTCCTTCTTCTTGCGAGCGGCCTGGGCCTTGGCCGCGGTCGCCGCGCGCTTGGACGCGGGGTGGTTGGGCCGATTCGCCGCGGACGGCGTCGGGCCCTTGCCTTCGAGTCCCTTGCGCCGCTGGCCGCCGGAACCGACGACCGCACCCTTCTTGCTACCGGGGTTGCGCATGGCGCCCTTGCGCCGGGAATTGCCTGCCATCAGCAGTCCTTCAATGTCCACTTCGGACCGTCGGGGGTGTCCTCGACGGCGACGCCGACGGCGATCAGGCGGTCCCGAATCGCGTCCGCAGCTGCGAAATCCTTGTTCTTGCGGGCGTCCTTGCGCTGGTCGAGCAGCTCCTCGACCAGCGCGCCGAGCACCTTCTGCGCCCCTGTGTCCACAGTGGACTTACCGCTCCACGAGCAGTCCAGCGGATCGAGCCCGAGCACGCCCATCATCGCGCGCACCGAGCCCGCGGCGGCCAGCACACCGTCCCGGTCGCCCGAGTCCAGCGCCGCGTTGCCCTCGCGGACAACGGTGTGCACCGCGCCAACGGCGGACGGAGTACCGAGGTCGTCGTTCATCGCGTTGACGAAGTCCTCGGTCAGCGCACCCGGCTCCGGAGCCCCGACGCGCTCGACGACGCGGCGCAGGAACGACTCGATCCTGCGGTAGCCGAGCACGGAGTCGTGCAGGGCTTCCTCGGAGTACTCGATGTTCGAGCGGTAGTGCGGCGTCACCAGGTAGTAGCGCAGCTCGACCGCGCGCACGCGCTCCAGCATCGCCGGGATGGACACCGTGTTGCCGAGCGACTTGGACATCTTCTCGCCGCTCAGCGTGACCCAGGCGTTGTGCATCCAGTACCTGGCGAAGCCGTCACCGGCCGCCCTGGACTGCGCCTGCTCGTTCTCGTGGTGCGGGAAGACCAGGTCCAGCCCGCCGCCGTGGATGTCGAACTCGGCCCCGAGGTAGGCGCCCGCCATCGCCGAGCACTCCAGGTGCCAGCCGGGGCGACCAGGTCCCCACGGTGTCGGCCACGAGGGCTCGCCGGGCTTGGCGCTCTTCCACAGCGTGAAGTCGCGGGAGTCCCGCTTGCCCTCCGTGCCCGTCTCGCCCTGCTGCACCTCGTCGGGCCGCTGGCCGGACAGGGCGCCGTACTCGGGGAAGGAAGCGACGGAGAAGTAGACGTCACCGTTGGCCGCGTAGGCGTGACCGGCGTCGATCAACCGCTGCATCAGCTCGACCATCTGCGTGACGTGGCCGGTCGCCCGAGGCTCGACGGATGCGGGCAGGCAGCCGAGCGCGTCGTAGGCGGAGATGAACTCGCGCTCGTGCGTCGCGGCCCACTCCCACCACGGGCGGCCCGCTTCGGCCGCCTTGGAGAGGATCTTGTCGTCGATGTCGGTGACGTTGCGCACGAGCGTGACGTCGTTGCCCAGGTGCGTCAGCCACCGCCGGAGCACGTCGAAGTTGAGACCGCTGCGCACGTGCCCGATGTGCGGAACACCCTGGACGGTGGCCCCACACAGGTAGATCGACACGGCTCCGCTTCGCAGCGGGGAGAACTCCCGCATGCTCCTGGTTCCGGTGTCATATATGCGCAGGCTCACCCGTCGATGGTACGGCGCCGCCCGTTCGGGTCTTTACCGCATCACTCCACGCGCTTTCAAGGCAGCCGCGAGCGCGTCCGGGCGCTGGTCGGTCGGCAGCGGCTCGACGATCTCCACCGCGCTGCCGAGCACGGCCGCTCCCCCGTCCGCCTCCTCGCTGTCGCCGACCATGAGCACGTGCTCCGGCGGCATCCCGAGCCGCGCGCAGGCGATGCGGAACAGCTCGGGGTCTGGCTTGAGCAGACCTTCCTTATAGGACATCACCACGTCGTCGACGAGGTCGAGCAGGCCGTAGTGCTGGAAGACGGTCCGGATGTCCCAGCCGATGTTGCTCAGCACGACGACGGGCACGCCGGCCGCGCGCAGCCCGCGCAGCACCTCGGCGGTGTCCGGGAACGGCTTCCAGGACTCTGGTTGCAGCAGGCGGTCGTAGACGGTGTTCGCCTCGGCGTGGTCGCTGACACCGGCGCGCACAAGCATTTCCACGTGCACGCGCCGGTGCGTCAGCTCGTCGAGGTCCCGTCGCTCGAAGTCCTCGGGCACGTCGGACTCCGCGGTCACCGGAGCCGTCATCTTCCGCATCAGCTCCGACGCCGTGGCGTCGTCCATGATCCCGTCGAGCCAGCCGCTGGCGACCTCCAGCCGGAACAGCGTGCCGGAGAAGTCGAACAACACCCCGCGAATCGTCACGCCGCCACGCTAGTCGCGCTCGACCATCCGCAAGCTGGTGTTCTTGGTCTCCGGCAGGATGATCGCGCACAGCGCGCTGAGCGCCGCCACGGCCGCCAGGTACCAGCCGACGGAGGAGATGCCGTAGCGCGCGGCCAGCTCCGTGCCGATCAGCGGCGCGAAGCCACCGCCGACGACGCCGCCGATCGTGTAGGCGAAGGACGCGGCCGTGTAGCGGTAGCGGACCTCGAACAGCTCCGGCAGGAAGGACCCGATCGGGCCGTAGCAGAGGCCCATCGCGCCGAGCATCAGCGCGAGCGCCGTCGCGACGAGGTTCGGCGAGCCCGTGGAGGCCAGCAGCGGCAGGACGAGCCCCACGACAGCGGCGAACACGCAGCCGAAGATCAGCACGGCTCGGCGGCCGAACCTGTCGGAGGCCCAACCGGAGATCGCGGTGCCGACGATCATCGCCCAGATCGTCACGATCTGGAGCGTCAGCATGGTGTCGCGCGGGATCTCCAGGGTGACCGTGCCGTAGGAGAGCATGAACGTGGTCGCCAGGTAGAAGAGCACGTAGCTGATCACCATCGTGCCCGCGCCGAGCAGCAGCCGCCACGACGAGGACTGGAACATGTCGATCACCGGCATGGAGCTGCGCTCGCGTTTGCGCAGCACCTCGGCGAAGGCGGGCGTCTCGACCAGCCTGATCCGCACCAGCAGGCCGATGATCACCAGCACCGCCGACGCCAGGAACGGCACCCGCCAGCCCCAGCTGGTGAACGCCTCGTTGTCCATGGTCGCCGACAGCGCGAGGAAGGACGCCGCGGCGCCGAAGTAGCCGACGCCGGGTCCGAACTGCGGGAAGACGCCGTACCAGCCGCGCTTGGCGTCCGGGGCGTTCTCCGCGGCGAGCAGCACGGCGCCACCCCACTCCCCGCCGAGCCCGATGCCCTGCACGAAGCGCAGCACCACCAGCAGGATCGGCGCGGCGACGCCGATGGTCTCGTAGCCGGGCAGCAGTCCGATCCCCACGGTGGCCAAGCCCATCGTCAGCAGCGAGGCCACCAGCATGGACTTGCGGCCGACGCGGTCGCCGAAGTGCCCGAACAGCAGCGAGCCGACGGGGCGGGCGATGAAGGCCACGGCGAAGGTGGAGAACGCCGCGAGTTGTCCGGCCAGCGGTGACAGGTTGGGGAAGAAGGCCCCGTTGAGCACGAGGGCCGCGGCTGTTCCGTAGATGTAGAAGTCGTAGAACTCGATGGATGTGCCGATGAAGCTGGCCATCGCGATCGTGCCGATGCGCGGCTGCGTCCGCGCCGCACCGCCAGCCGTCCTTGTGTCCGCCACCGCGTTCTCCTCGTCCCAGGGCCACGCAAGGTGCCCGAAAGTACACCGCGCGTAGCGGGCCGAGAACAGAAGTGCCAGGTTGCGGCATGTTGGGAGAAATTTAAGGTCACAAATTTTTATTCAGGGCTTTAGTCCCGAGCAAGCGGAGAGGACCTTCTACATCAACCACTGCGAGACCCACGACACACCGCACGCGGATCGTGAGGAGGTCAGCGATGTCCCTTCTGGTGTCACTGGCCCCCGGCCTCGTGTTGCTTTCGGTGTTCGCGTGGGAAGCGGTCCGCTCGTCCGAAAAACTGCACTTTGCACGCGCCCGCAGGCAGGCTCGCCGGGCGACCCGTGAGATCCGTGCCCGCCGGAAGACCTCGGCGTTGGAGCACTGTGACCGCGTGGTCACGCGAGGCTGTGAGCTGGCGATTCGGCCGATGACCGTGTTGGCGCGCACCGCGCCCTCCGAATTTGGCTGACGCCGGGTGGTGGCTTGGGACCCGCCCGGCGTCAGCCCCTTCACTTTTTCACACAATTCCCGTTAGGCATTGTGGAGTAATGCGGTTTACAACCGCACGTCCATCGGGAATGTATTTTGCAGGCCGCACTTGTCTTCGCCGAGACACATCCGAGACATATTCACGCGGCGCGGGCCACCGATTTCGACTTTTACGCCGTCGTGGCGGGCACCAGCATCGCGGTGGCGACGGCGGCAACGCCCTCGCCCCTTCCGGTCAGCCCGAGACCGTCCGTGGTGGTCCCGGAGACCGCGACCTCGCCCCCGGCCGCAGCCGAAAGCACCCGCTGTGCCTCGTCCCTGCGCTTGCCGACGCGCGGCGCGTTGCCGATCACCTGCACGACGGCGTTGCCCAGCCGCCAGCCCCGCTCTTCGATCCGCCTGCGCACCTCGGCGAGCATGTCCGTGCCGTGCGCACCGGACCAGCGGGGGTCACCGGTGCCGAACACCGCGCCGAGATCACCCAGGCCCACAGCGGAGAGCATGGCGTCGCACAGTGCGTGCGCGGCGACGTCACCGTCGGAGTGCCCGGCGCAGCCGTCCGCCTCGGGCCACAGCAGCCCGGCCATCCAGCACTCCCTGCCCGGCTCCACCGGGTGCACATCGGTGCCGGTGCCGACACGGGGCCAGGTCTGCTGGGTCATGCACGTCCTCGTTGGGTGAGCAGGGCCGTGGCGACCGCGAGGTCGAACGGGGTGGTGATCTTCATAGCATCGGTGTGCCCCGCGACGGTCAGCACGGGTTCGCCCAGGCGCTCGACCAGCCCGGCGTCGTCGGTCGCTCCGAGCGCGGCCTTCGCGGCGGCCTCGTGCGCGCGGACGAGGACTCCGCGCTCGAAGCCCTGCGGGGTCTGCACGGCGCGCAGTGATGCCCGGTCCACGGTGGCGAGCACGCGCCCCTCGGCGTCGACCTGCTTCACCGTGTCGGCGAGCGGGAGCACGGGGATGACGGCGGGTGCGCCCGCCCGGACCGCCTCGACGACCGAGCGGATCATGGCCGGCGGGGTGAAGGCGCGGGCCGCGTCGTGCACGAGGACGACCTCGGTGTCCGGGACCTCGGCGACGGCGGCCTGGAGGGCGAGCCACACGGACTCGGTGCGCTCGGCACCCCCGGAAACGACAGTGACCGCCGCGCTGAGCGAACTCAGTGCGGCGGTCACGACATCGATCTGGCTGGGTGGCGCGGCGACGACCACGTGGTGCACGCATCCCGACACCCACAACCCACGCACCGCGTGCACCAGAAGCGACTCGCCGTCGAGCTCGACGAGTGCCTTCGGCACCGCGGCACCTAGCCGTTCACCGCGCCCCGCTGCGGGCACGAGCGCGACAACGCTCACGGCGGACGGCTGTTCAGGCGTGGGTCAGGAGGCGGTGGCGAGGACTTCGTCGAGGAGAACCTCGGCCTTGTCCTCGTCGGTGCCTTCGGCCAACGCCAACTCGCTCACCAGTATCTGCCGAGCCTTGGCAAGCATGCGCTTCTCACCAGCGGACAGGCCGCGGTCCTTCTCCCGCCGCCAGAGATCGCGCACCACTTCGGCAACCTTGTTCACATCGCCGGAGGCGAGCTTCTCGAGGTTTGCCTTGTACCGCCGAGACCAGTTGGTCGGCTCCTCGGTGTGGGGAGCACGCAGCACCTCGAAGACCCGGTTCAGGCCCTCCTGACCGACGACGTCCCGAACACCGACGATCTCGGCGTTGTCCGCGGGAACGCGCACGGTCAGATCGCCCTGAGCGACCTTCAGCACGAGGTACTTCTTTTCCTCGCCCTTGATCGTTCGGGTCTCGATCGCTTCGATGAGAGCGGCACCGTGGTGCGGGTAGACGACGGTCTCTCCGACCTTAAAAACCATGTGTCCTCTGCCCCTTTCGCTGACACCATCCTAACACGTCCACCGTTGCCGCATCGGCCGCCGTGCGCTGGGTAACCGCAGGTCAGCCCTCGTGGGAGGGGTTGACAAACTCGCGCGGGGCGTGCCATGGGCAACCGTTTGGGGGAAATCCACCCGGAGCGCTCGCGCGGTGTGTCGCGCTGATTGCCGCGCGTGGCAACGAAACCGTGCGAGTGGTCACAACCGGGTTGGCCGCGAGCCCCGCGCACCATCGGGCTACGCTTCGCGCTGCCAGATCGCCAGCTGGTCGCAGCGTCGACCGCAGGCAGTCGATCATCGACATGGAGGATCGAGCACCGTGAGCCGCGCAGAGCAGGCCGTCAGCATGGTCGCCCCGGCCGGGAGCCCGAGGACCTCGCGCCTCCGGATGGTCCCGGCCGCCGTCGGACTCGGGGTCGCGCTGGTCGTCAGCGGGTGCAGCGCAGGGCTGCACACCCAGACCGACCAGCAGGTGGCCGCGGTCAACGGCGCCTTCGGCCAGAGCAAGGACGGCGCGATCGCGCTGCGCGAGGCCGAGTTCGCCTTCCCCGACGAGAAGTTCTACTCGGCGGGCACCGACGCCCCGCTGAAGGTGACGATCGTCAACCAGGGCACCAAGGCCGACAAGCTGGTCAAGGTCGCCGCCGCGGGCGCCGGTGACGTGAAGGTCAGCGGCAGCACCGACCTCCCGGCGGGCTTCGCGCTCACCGGCAAGGTGCTGGAGCGCGCGACCGCGCCGAAGACCTCCTCGCCGAGCAGCACCACCGGTGCCGCGGCCACGACGGGGTCCTCCGCGGGGGCCACGACCACCACCGGTGCGCCGACCACGACCACGGGGAACGGCTCGGCCCGCCCGACCACCTCCGCCAGCGGCGCGGCCACCAAGGTCGACGTCGTCGAGCTGGTCGTCACCGCGCTGGGCAAGGAGCTCCGCCCCGGCCAGACCGTCGCGGTCACCTTCACCTTCCAGAACGCCGGTCAGGTCACCCTCCAGGTGCCGATCGCCAACGACAGCGAGCCCCGTCCCCCGGCGACGGGTGGCGGCGGCCACGGCGGCGGCTCGGAGCACGGCGGCGGCGAGCACAACCAGACCAAGCCCGCTGGCGACGGTCACTGACCGATCCGCGCGGCTCGTCCCGGAGGCGGCGTTCACCCCACGTGGTGAGCGCCGCCTCTGTCTTTCCCTGCCGGGCGCGGGGCTGTCGGTGGGTGGCCCTAGCGTTGCTCCTCGTGGCGAGAACCCGAGCGATCTACCGCTGCGCCGACTGCGGTCACGAGGTGGCCAAGTGGGTCGGGCGCTGTCCGGAGTGCCAGGCGTGGGGAACCATCGCCGAGGCCGCAGCGGCGAGGCCCGCGCTGGCCAAGGTGGCGGCGGGCGCTCCGGCGGCCCCCGCGATGCCCATCGCCAAGGTCGACGTGGAGTCCGCCCGCGCCCGCCCTTCGGGTCTCGGCGAGCTGGACCGCGTGCTCGGCGGAGGCGTCGTCCCGGGCGCGGTGATCCTGCTCGCCGGAGAACCCGGCGTCGGCAAGTCCACCCTGCTGCTGGAGGTCACGCACCGCTGGGCGGCGGGCTCGGGCAGCCCGGCGCTGTACGTGACCGGTGAGGAGTCCGCGGGTCAGGTGCGCCTGCGCGCGGAGCGCACCGGCGCGCTGCACGACGAGCTGTACCTGGCCGCCGAGAGCGACCTCGGTGGGGTGCTCGGGCACGTGGACGCGGTGAAGCCCGGTCTGCTGATCGTCGACTCGGTGCAGACCATGGCCACGGCGACCGCCGAGGGCTCCGCCGGAGGTGTCACCCAGGTCCGCGCGGTGGCGACGGCGCTGGTCGCGCTCGCCAAGGAACGCGGTCTTCCCGTCGTCCTGGTCGGCCACGTCACCAAGGACGGCTCGGTCGCCGGTCCGCGCGTGCTGGAGCACCTGGTCGACGTCGTGCTCCAGTTCGAGGGCGACCGGCACTCGACGCTGCGGCTGCTGCGCGGCGTGAAGAACCGCTTCGGTCCCTCCGACGAGGTGGGCTGCTTCGAACTGGTCGAGGAGGGCATCGTCGGCGTGCCCGACCCCTCCGGCCTGTTCCTGAACAAGCGGGAGACCGCGGTCGCGGGCACCGCCGTGACCGTCGTCGTCGAGGGCAAGCGGCCGCTGCTGGCCGAGGTGCAGGCGCTGGTCGCGCAGTCCTCCATGCCCCAGCCGAGGCGTGCGGTCAGCGGGCTGGACTCGGCCCGGGTGGCGATGGTGCTCGCGGTGCTGGAGCGGCGGGGCAGGGTGCGGATCGGCGCATCCGACGTCTACGCCGCGACCGTCGGCGGGATGAAGGTCGTCGAGCCCGCCGCGGACCTCGCGCTCGCGCTGGCCATCGCCTCCGCCGCGCGGGACATCGCGCTGCCGCCCGACATGGTCGCCGTCGGCGAGGTCGGGCTCGCCGGGGAGGTGCGTCGCGTCGCGGGCGCGGGCAGGCGGCTCACCGAGGCGCTGCGGCTCGGCTTCACCAGGGCGCTCGTGCCCCCGGACTCCGGCCCGATGCCGAAGGGCATGCGGGTGAGCGTGGTCGAGGACCTCCAGGCCGCCCTGCGCATCCTCCGCAAGGAAGGCAAAGCTCTCCGCGAGGAATCCGCCCAGGAAGACCGCGAAGAGCGGGGCTAGCGCTCGGCTGCGTCGCGGAACGCGGGGATGCCGTTGGCGTTGTCGTCGCGGACGGCGGTGGGGTCGGCGGCCAGTTCCTCGATGTCGGGCTTGCCGTCGTGGTCCTGGTCGCCGGTGGTGGTGAGGACGAAGAGAGTCCCTGGGAAGTCCGGCAGCACGTCGTGCACGAGGCTCTCCGCGACTGCCTCGCCCCCGGAGTCGGCCGGGCAACGTCCGCCGGGCGCTTGGGTTCCGCCTTGGAGCACGCCAACAGCGAGGGTGCCGGAGAGCACGGGAGCGCCGCTGTCCCCGATGCCGGAGCACGCGGTGTGCGCGAAAGCCTCGATGCGGCGCCCGGTCGCGGCGGAGACGGCGTGCACGCGCTGCTTGCGAACGCGCCCGCACGTCCACCCGGTGGTGCGGCCGGACTTGCACACCGGCATGCCCTCGACCGGAGCCGCGACGCCCTCCACGGGGACACGCCCGCCGCGCTGGTCGATCACTTCGGCGGCGGGGCGCAGCCACGGGTTGGTGAGGCGCACGGTGGCGTAGTCGTCGCCCGCGCCGCCGGAGCGGAGGTCGTCGAAGCGGACGGTGTCGAAGCGGCCGACGACGCCGCCGCGCTCCAGCTCCGCGTTCTCCGCGCTGGTCAACGCCGAGCAGTGCCCAGCGGTCAGCGGCGTGGAGCGGCCCATCTCGTCCACGGCGAGGAAACCGAGCGTGCACAGCCCGACCTGGCCGCGAGCGGCGGTGGTGAGGCGCACGCCCATGCCCGCCGCGACACCGCGCGAGGGCAGCAGTGCGCGCAGCGGTCGCTCCAGCGGCGACTCCGCGCGCCCGGACGCCCGCCACGCCTGCTCCAGGTAGGTCGGGGCGTCGATGCCCAGGTCCCGGCGCACAGCGTCGATGAGATCAGCGGGAAGATCCTTGGCCTGCAAGGAGAACAGAGTGTCCACAGTGGACGGCGCGGCCACCGCGACACCCGGCGGGCACAGGGCGGCGACGCACAGCAGCGCCGCCAGGCGTCGACCGAACATGCGCGCTCCGAACCCACTCGACCACAGGGGGTGACCACGATAGCCGGAGGGTTCAGCGCGTCGGCTTCTCGCCCACCGCGCCGACGACGCCGTACTCGTAACTGCTGTCCTCGGAAGTCTGAGGGCGGCCCCAGAAGGTCCTGCTAGTACTGAGAAGTTGGCCGTCCGCACTGTTGATGACCAGCGTCTCGGACACGGAGTTGTCGAAGTACGTCGTCAATGAGACGTCGACCCCACCGTTGTGCACTTCGATGCGGGGAACGCAGGAGAGCGCCTGGAACAGCGGACCGCGCAGATCCGCTGGCACCTTGTTCGCCACGAGGAGCGACTTGGCGTAGGAGAAGAAGAGCTGGTTCGCCGACCGCGAGGACGCGAAGGGAGCGGCGATCGCCGCGTAGAGCCGCCGCGGATCACGTGGGAGTTGGGCAACTACTCGCTCGGGCACGACCGACGGCGCCGACGTGAGCGAAGACGGATCGCGCGGTTCGACCGCACCCCCGTCACGTCGGCTGGACCACGGGTCGTCGCGGTTGGCGGGAATCCACCACTCGGTGAGCGTCTCGTGATCCACGTACCCGGAGGGATGCATCGGGGTCCGCTCTCGGACCACCGTCCGCTCGGCGACGTAGCGGTACTGACCCGGTCGTTGCGATTGGTCCGTCACCTTCGCGAGCAGTTCTCCCGCGCGGTTCAGCGGTTGCGACGGCATCTCCGGCGGCAGTGGCTCTCCGTACGACGAGGTGGCCGGAGCGACCACGTCGGGCCCCGCGTTCAAGCAGACCGCTCCACCACCAATGCCGACCACGACGACAACTGCCGCGGCCGCGGCGACGAGCGGCGACCGGCGGGACCGCGTGCGCTCCGCGAGGCGGTGCACCCGGGGCTGGTCCTGGCTCTTCGTGGCGGTGAGCAGCCGTTCGCGGCCGGACTGGAACGCCTGCTCGCTCATCTCCTCGACCTCGGCGCGGATCGGCCGCAGCGCCCCGAGGAGGCGGTCGTGCTCGGTCATGGCTTTCCCCTCTTGAGCAGGCGGCGCCGCGCCCGGTGCAGGCGCGTCCGCACGGTGGTCACGTGCAGGTCGAGGACCTTGGCGATCTCGGCAGGGCTCAGCTCGGCCCACGCGGTCAGCAGCAGCACGTCGCGCTCTTCCTGCCGGAGCTCGGCGAGCGCTTCGGCGTAGCGGCCGACGTCGTTCTCGGCGTCGACGGCCGCTGCCGCGCGGATGTCGGGCGGCTCGACGTCGAGCCCCCTGCCCAGCTCGCGCGCCCACGCCCGCAGCTTGCGGACCTCCGTGCGCTCGTGCATCCGGGCGAGGTTGGTGGCGATGCCGAAGAGCCAGGCCCGCGCGCTGGCCCGGCGCGGGTCGTAGTCGCCGCGCCGCTCCCACATGACGAGGAACGCCTCGGCGACGAGGTCGTCGGCCAGGTCCCGCCCGACCCTGCGGGCCAGGTAGCGGTGGAGCGCGCGGGAATGCGCGTCGTAGAGGGCCATGATCACGGCATCGCCGTCCGGCGCCGTCAGATCGGGGTGCTGGTCCAGCACGCTCTCAGTCTGCACACGAGGTCTTTGCCGTTGCGGCGCGGAGCGTTCCCGGAGGTGGCCCGCGCACCCCCGAGCGGCGCGCGGGCCCCCGAAACGTTCCGGTCTTGTGCCCCGAGCTACGCGACCGGTACCCGGCCAATCCTGTCAGCACGGGCGGTCGCCGCTCACAGCGGGTCAGCGCCCGCACACCTCGGGTGGTGTTGATCTCCGCATGTCGTGAAACCGGTTTCCGCAGGTGAAGGGCCGTAGAATCGGCCGGAAACCGGAGGGAGCGGCTGTGGGCGAACGGGGGCGGTCCGGGCTGGTCCGCGCGACGCTCGCGCGCCTGGCACCCGGGACACCGCTGCGGGACGGGCTGGAGCGTGTGCTGCGCGGGCGCACCGGCGGGCTGATCGTGCTCGGCCACGACGACGCGGTGGAGTCGCTGTGCGACGGCGGGTTCGAGCTGGACGTGGAGTTCAGCTCCACCCGGCTGCGCGAACTGTCCAAAATGGACGGAGCACTGGTGCTCTCCACCGACGCGAAGCGGATCGTGCGCGCCAACGTGCAGCTCGTGCCCGATCCGACCATCCCGACGGAGGAGTCCGGCACCCGGCACCGCACCGCCGAGCGCACGGCGATCCAGACCGGCCACCCGGTGATCTCGGTCAGCCAGTCGATGAGCATCATCAGCGTCTACGCCGACGGCGGGCGGCACGTGCTCACCGACTCGGCGACGATCATGTCGCTGGCGAACCAGGCGCTGTCCACCCTGGAGCGCTACCGGGCGCGGCTGGACGAGGTCACCCAGGCCCTGTCCGCGCTGGAGACCGAGGACTTCGTGCTGCTGCGCGACGCGATGGCGGTGGTGCAGCGGCTGGAGATGGTGGAGCGCATCGCCAGCGAGATCGCCGGGCACGTGGTGGAACTCGGCGTCGACGGGCGGCTGATCGAGCTCCAGCTGGACGAACTGCTCGGCGGGGTCGAACTCGACCGCGAGCTGGTGCTGCGGGACTACGCCGTCGCGGAGCTGGCCGAGGTGTCCTCGGCGCTGAGCGAGTTGGACGGCACGGAGTTGCTGGACCTCTGCGCCATCGCGCGCGCCTTCGGCCACCCCGGCGAGGTGGACGCGCTGGAGAAGCAGCTCAATCCGCGCGGATACCGTTTGCTGGCAAGGATTCCACGGCTCCCCGTCCCGGTGCAGCACCGGCTGGTCGAGCACTTCGGCTCGTTGCAGTCGCTGCTGTCGGCGACCGTGAACGACCTCCAGGAGGTGGAGGGGGTCGGCGAGACGCGGGCCCGTGTGGTGCGCGAGGGCCTGTCCCGGCTCGCCGAGACCTCCATCATCGAGCGCTACGGCTAGTTCAGCCGCAGAGGTGTCGGTTGTCCTTGCAGGGCACCGAGTTTCGGCACCACCAGGTAGTCACCGGCCGACACGGCGGTCCGCTTGCCGGCGCAGCCCGGCGCCGACGTGCGGCCCGCCCACGCGACCTTGAACATCTGGCTCTCCCCCGGCTGCAACAGCCGCGAGTTCGGCGAGTTCGAGGCGTAGCAGTCGTTGCTGGACCACAGCCGGGTGCCGCCGTCCACGCTGGTCACGACAATCTCGCGCAGTCCGGCGTCGAGGTCGCGG
>NZ_MUMH01000054.1 GCF_002155965.1 Allokutzneria sp. NRRL B-24872 | reverse complement strand
GCGGTGCGGGGGTGTCGCGGGGGTCCGGGACGGCCGGTCGGTACCCGGGCTCGGGCGCACTGGGGGAGCCGAGCACGACCTCGGGGAAGGCGGTGCTGGGAACGGGGTCCCCGCCCGCGGAGGCGAACAGCGCGGCACACGTCAGCAGCACGGCGGCGACGGCCGCGCTGACCAGGACGACCACAGGTCTCATGGCCGGTGTTACGCGGGTCCTTCACCCGAAAGTTGTGGGTGCTCCCCGGCAACTTCCCGGCCGGTCGCGCCGTACGGAAGCCCTGGTCAGGCAGGTTGCCTCAGACGCCGATCTCGCGGCGCAGCTTCGCGACGTGCCCGGTCGCGCGCACGTTGTACATCGCCTTGCTGATCACGCCGTCCGGATCGACGACGAAGGTGGAGCGGATGACTCCGGTGACGGTCTTGCCGTACATCTGCTTCTCGCCGAAGGCTCCCCACTCGGTGAGCACGGTCTTGTCCACGTCGGAGAGCAACGGGAAGGTCAGGCCCTCGGCGTCGCGGAACTTGGCCAGCTTCGCGGGCTTGTCCGGGGAGATCCCGAGCACCACGTGGTCGGAGCCGTTGAGCTCGGCGAGGCTGTCGCGGAAGTCGCACGCCTGCTTGGTGCAGCCCGGGGTGCTCGCGGCCGGGTAGAAGTAGACGACCACGTGCTTGCCCTTGAAGTCGGCCAGTGACACCGGCTTCTCGTCGGCGTCGGGGAGGGTGAACCCCGGCGCGGTGTCACCGGGGGCAAGGCGCTTCTGCTCGGTCATGGCGCAGACGCTAGCCCGTGCCCCCGACAGCGCCACGCGAGCGTCCCGCGCCCCCTGAAGGGGGGACAAAGCGGACGAAAGTGCAACCGGAAGCGGTCGCCACCGGTCCAACTCCCGTTCGTCCACCTCACACTGGGAGAGACTCATGGTGCGAGCCGCAAAGGCCCTTCTCGTGGGCGCCGCCATCACCGGCCTGCTGGCAGTCACGCCGCTGAGCGCGTCCGCCGCCCCGACCGGCAAGTACTTCTCGAGCTTCGACGCCTGCGAGAAGGAAGCCAGGGTGATCCGCGACGGCATCGTCGGCGCGGAGTGCAAGTTCGTGTTCTGGAAGTGGAAGTGGCAGCTGCACGTGTACGGCTGATCCACGCCCGACTTCGAGGCGGCGGCCGGATGACCGGACGCCGCTTTCTCATGCGGTCAGCAGGCCGATGCCGAGCGTGAGGACTCCGGCGGCGAGGGAGAGCGCCCCGAGCCACACGAGCGCGAAGAGCTTGTTCGGCCGAGTCACCTCGCCGCGCCCCATCGAGGAGGCGAAGAACCCGGCGGACATCAGGATCGCCGCGAACGGCACTCCCGCCCGCGCGACGTAGCCCGCGAACCCCTCCAGCGCGGTCGCGTCCGCCAGCACCAGGCAGACGAGGCCGAGCGTGACGAGCACTCCGGCGTGCGCGTGCCCGGCCCGCGCGAAGTTCTTCTGGAACTGGGTCATCGGCACGTCGCCGCGCGCGATCTTGGTGAGGAACCAGCCGCCGAACTCGATGGTCACGATCGTCAGCAGGACGACCCCGGCGATCGACTGCGACGCCGGGCTGAGCTGGATGGTCATGGTGGTCTCCGCGTCGTTTGGGAACGGCGTTATAAAACACCGTTACGATAACGCGTGTCAAGCTCGGGGGATGACGGAGTGGAAGCCGCTGCGAGTCGTCGAAGGACTGCCCCTGCTCGGCGGGGAAGGGCGCTACCGGGTGCGGTCGCGCAGCGAGCTCGGGGTGCTGCTGGAGATCGCCTACCCGGCGGGCGTCGCGAGCCCCGTGCACAGCCACGACCACGACAGCCACGTGCACCTGATGAGCGGCCACGTGATCGGCACGCTCGACGGTGAACCGGTCGAACTGCGCGCCGGTGAGGTCGTCGTGCACCCGCGCGGAGTGCCTCACTCCGTGGTCGCGGTGACCGACAGCACCTGGCTGGAGTTCAAGTCTCCGCCCACGATCCCCTTGGCGTGAAACGAATTCCGCCCACACCACCCGCTCCGCTCGCCCTCGGTCACGCCGCTCTGGCAGTGTTGAAAGCGGGGGGTTCCCCGGCCGTGCGAAAGCCACCCTCGCCCGCGTCAGGGCGCGCGTTGAGGAAGGTGCACGTTGAGGAACGGGCGCGTGGGGAAGCGGCGCGCTGGGGAACGGGCGCGTGAGGAGGGGTGTGTTGGGGAAGGGGATGCGGTGGTTGAGCCGCCGATGTTGGGTCTTGGTGCCGCTCGGGGGCTACAAGGCCCGCCGAGCGCCCTTGTTGGCCATCGTCAACCCGCGACATGCCCCGCTGCTCGCGAGGGTTTGGGGTATTTGAAGACTGGTGAACCCCGCGACGTGCTGGGGAGAAGCGCGGTGGTGCGCGGGAAGCCTTGGCGCGCAAGGTGATTCGCTGACTGCGTGTCGTGCGGTGTGATCGGTGATGCGAAAAGTGTTCCGTGCCAACGGATTCGCCTGCTGGCTGGGCGCACTGCTGGCCATCGCGATCCGGGGGCGCGATCCGGGGTGTCAGTGGGGCTGGTGCGCTGCCAGGCGCAGCAGGAACTCCGCGTTGGTGGGCGCCTTGCGGAGGCCGTCCAGCAGCTGGTCGATCCCGTTGTGCTCGCGGGTGTTCAGCGCGCGGCGCAGGGTCCTGGTGAGCACCAGTTCCTCCGGGGTGAGCAGCAGGTCCTCGCGGCGCGTGCTGGACTGCTCGATGTCGACCGCCGGGAAGACGCGGCGACCGGCGGTCCTGCGATCGAGCTTGAGCTCGGCGTTGCCGGTGCCCTTGAACTCCTCGTAGGTCACGCCGTCGCCGAGCGAACCGGTCTCGACGAGCGCGGTCGCGAAGATCGTCAGAGAGCCGCCGCCCTCGATGTTGCGCGCGGCGCCGAGGAAGCGCTTCGGCGGGTGCAGCGCGCTCACGTCGATGCCACCGCTGAGGACGCGGCCCGAACCGGGCGCGGCGAGGTTGTACGCGCGGCCGAGGCGGGTCAGCGAGTCCAGCAGCACCACGACGTCGCGGCCGCTCTCGACGAGGCGTTTTGCCCGCTCGATCGCCAGCTCCGCCACGGAGATGTGCTCGGCGGGCGGGCGGTCGAAGGTCGACGCCATGACCTCGCCGGGCATCGAGCGCTGGATGTCGGTGACCTCCTCGGGGCGCTCGCCGACGAGCACCGCCATCAGGTGGCACTCCGGGTGGTTCTTGCTGATGCCGTGCGCGATGTCTTGCAGCACAGTGGTTTTCCCGGCCTTGGGCGGCGCGACGATCAGGGCGCGCTGCCCCTTGCCGACCGGCATGACGAGGTCGATGACGCGGTTGGTGAGCCGGTGCGGCTCGGTCTCCAGGCGCAGTCGCTCGTCGGGGTGAATCGGCGTCAGCGACGTGAATTCGGGCCTGTTACGGGAGTTCTCCGGCGAACCACCGTTCAGACTGTCCACTTCGGACAGTGCGAAGCGGGTGTCGACGGGACCGCCGACGGTGTCGCCTCGGCGCAGGCCGTGCTTGCGGACGAGGGACAGGGGGACGCTGACGCGCTCGCCGTCCTCGGCGAGCAGTGACGCGGATTTTCCTTGTACGTCAAGGATTCCAGTGATGGTGTTCATGGTGTGAAGTCCTTCCGGACAGCGTTGGGCGCGGCCGGAGGCCCCGTGCGGTGCGACGGACTTCGGCCTTGATGAGGGTGCTGCTCCGAGTCGACACGCGGGATGTGCGTGGAGTGGAGAGCGATCAGATCTCTTGTGGGAACCGGAACATTTACCGGAGAGTCATCCAGCAAGAGCAGATGAGCCGAAGGTACATCGCCGCCACGGTCCTGGCAAGCGAAACGCCCCCGACCGGTCCGGTCGGGGGCGTCACACCAACGATCAGCTCGGCGGCGGGAGCGGCTGGCCACCGCGCGCGGTGAGCAACGTGCGCAGCGTCTGGGTCTCCTTGCCCTGCGACAGCAGCATGCTCTGCGCGAGGTTCTTCACCTGCGGGTTGGTCGCGTACTTCGCGGCGTACTCCATCATCTGCGTCCCACCCTGGTGGTGGCGCAGCATCAGCTGGAGGAACATCACGTCCAGCTCGCGCCCGGACAGCGAGCGCAGGCGCTGCCACTCCTGCTGGGTGTACATGCCGGGCATGATGTCCACACCGGGGTCGTTGGGGTTGGTCGCGCCGTGCCCGTGCGCCACCGCCTCCGGACCGGTCATCCACTTCATGTACTTGCCCGATGCGGGCAGCTCCGGCTTGTCCCACAGCCCTAGCCAGCCCTCCATCCGGCCGACCTGGCCGAGCTGGCTGGTCTCGATGTCGAAGGCGATCTGCCGGACGGCCTGGTCGGTGCTGTGGTCGCGCGCCCAGCCCGCCATCTGCACCGCCTGCCGGTGGTGCACGCTCATGTCCTGGGCGAAGCCGACGTCGACGGAGTTGCTGGCGGGCACGCCGTGACCGCCGGGCAGGCCCAGCAGCAGCCCGCCGGCGGCGCCGAGGAGCAGCACCGCGAGCACCGCGACGGAGACCACGAGCACCCGCATCGCGGTCGAGGTCTCCCCGGGCGGCTGGTCCGAGCCGATCTCGGCGGCCGCGTCTCGGTCGGCCGAGTCCTGGTCAGCCACCGGAACCCGGCTGCGGTTGGGGCTGACCGGGCTGACCGGGCTGACCGGGCTGACCGGAGGGCGGCGGCGCGGGCGGCTCGTAGTTCATCGGCTTGGCGTCCGGGCCGGGCGGGGTCGCGTCGAAGGGCGGCGGGTTGTCCGGGTCGAAGGCACCCGGCCCGAGCGCGTCGCAGGAGGCGTTCAGCTCGGGGTAGGTGTACTGGTTGCGGCGCAGCGCGTGGACGAACTGGTCGATGCGCTCGTCGTTGGCGCTGTCCACCTTGAGCTGGCGCCCCCAGGACTGCAACGACACCGCGCTGTCCAGCGTCGGGTACGGCGACATCATGATGAACTGCTGGTTCACCACGCGCTTGCGCAGCGCTTCGAGGTCGGCGCCCTTGACCTTGTCGGGGTGGTAGGCGATCCACACCGCGCCGTGCTCCAGCGAGTGGACCATGTTCTCCGTGCGGACCGGGCGCTCGTAGACGTTGCCCATGCAGGCCGCCCAGTAGCCGTCGTGCGGACCGCCGAAGGCGGGCGACTGGTCGTAGGCGACGCGGTCGGCGGGCGAGACGTGGCTCTGCGGCTTGTAGTCCTTGTGGACAACGCCCTTGATCTGCTTCGACGGGTCCTGGTTGGACTGCGAGGGCGTGAACGGCGCGAGCGCGTCGAGCTTGGCCTGCTTGTCGGCCTGCTGGAAGTGCACGAAACCGAACACGCCGCCGGCGAACACCACGATCGCGACGAGCGCGGCCACCAGACCCCACGGCTTCGGCTTCTTGATCGCCGCCGCCGCGCGCGCCGCGCTGGCGTTGCGCCGGGCCTGTTTGCTGTTCTTGCCGCTGGCCATGCCCTCGGTCCTCGTTCCCTCGCCGCCCACCAACCGGGCGCCAGTCTAAGGACACCAGGTCAAGCCGGGGTCAGCTCAACGGCCTATTCCGCTCCCACCAGACGGGAGCGGGGGAAGTCGTTTCACTGCTCCGTTCGGGTATCCCTAGACTTGCCCGGTGACCCCCGCAGCCCTCGCCGAACTGGTCCGTTCCGCCGCCGTCGACGTCCTGACCGCCCGCGGTCTCGACACCGCGGTCCTGCCGGCCCAGGTGACCGTCGAGCGACCGCGCAACCCCGAGCACGGCGACTACGCCACCAACCTCGTGATGCAGGTCGCCAAGAAGCTCGGGGTCAACCCGCGCGAGCTCGCCACGGAGCTGAGCACGGCGCTGGCGACGACCGACGCGATCGACTCCGCCGAGGTCGCGGGACCGGGCTTCGTGAACCTGCGGCTGGCCGCCGACGCCACCGCCGGGCTGGTCCGCGCCGTGCTGACCGCCGGGGACGACTACGGCAAGGGCGCCGCGCTGGCCGGGCGCAAGATCAACCTGGAGTTCGTCTCCGCCAACCCGACCGGGCCGATCCACCTCGGCGGCACCCGCTGGGCCGCGGTGGGCGACGCGCTCGGCCGGGTGCTCAGCGCTCAGGGCGGCGACGTGACCCGGGAGTACTACTTCAACGACGCGGGCGCGCAGATCGACCGCTTCGTGAAGTCCCTCGTCGCCGCCGCCAAGGGCGAGCCCGCTCCCGAGGACGGCTACGGCGGCGAGTACATCGGCGAGATCGCCAGCCAGGTCCTCGCCGCCGCGCCGCAGGCGCTGGAGCAGGCCGACGCCGAGCGGGACGAGACCTTCCGCAAGGTCGGCGTGAACCTGATGTTCGAGCAGATCAAGAAGAGCCTGCACGAGTTCGGCACCGACTTCGACGTCTACTTCCACGAGAACTCCCTGCACCAGTCGGGAGCCGTGGGCACCGCCGTCGAGGCGCTGAAGGCACAGGGCAGCCTGTACGAGAAGGACGGCGCCTGGTGGCTGCGGTCCTCCGACTACGGCGACGACAAGGACCGCGTCGTCATCAAGAGCGACGGGGCGCCCGCCTACATCGCCGGTGACATCGCCTACTTCCAGGACAAGCGCGCCCGCGGCTTCGACCTGTGCATCTACATGCTCGGCGCGGACCACCACGGCTACATCGCCCGGCTCAAGGCCGCCGCTGCCGCCGCCGGTGACGACCCCGCGACCGTCGAGGTGCTGATCGGCCAGCTCGTCAGCCTGGTCCGCGAGGGCAAGCCGGTGCGGATGAGCAAGCGCGCCGGCAACGTCGTGACCATGGACGACGTGGTCGACGCGATCGGCGTGGACGCCACGCGCTACGCCATGATCCGCGCCTCCGCCGACTCCACGCTGGACATCGAC
Source organism: Allokutzneria sp. NRRL B-24872 (assembly GCF_002155965.1). Classification (GTDB taxonomy): domain Bacteria; phylum Actinomycetota; class Actinomycetes; order Mycobacteriales; family Pseudonocardiaceae; genus Allokutzneria. Next base: position 15,673 of record NZ_MUMH01000054.1, on the reverse strand, counting down.
CTGGACACGTGGAGCAAGCGGACCAGCGACAACCCCGTCTTCTACGTGCAGTACGCGCACGCCCGGCTGTCCTCGCTCGGCCGCTCCGCCGCCGAACTGGGCATCGAGCTGGGCGACGTGGCGGACGCGGACCTCTCGCTGCTCACCCACGAGCGCGAGGGCGACCTGATCCGCACGCTGGGCGAGTTCCCGCGCGTGCTGGCCTCCGCCGCCGAGCTGCGCGAGCCGCACCGCGTCGCCCGCTACCTGGAGGGCCTCGCCGGGGCCTACCACCGCTTCTACGACGCCTGCCGCATCCTGCCGCGCGGTGACGAGGAGGTCAGCGAGGTGGCCGTGCCGCGGCTGCACCTCTGCGCCGCCGCCCGCCAGGTGCTGGCCAACGGACTTGCCCTGCTGGGCGTGAGCGCACCGGAGCGAATGTGAGAGCGCACCCCGCCGGTCCCCGGCACGCCGACGTCATCGTGCCCGCGAACACCGCGGGCCCCCGCCCGGTCTCCTTCCCGGAGCAGGACGAGCTGCACGCCAACGTCTGGCCCCGCAACGCCCGCCGCACCGACCAGGGCGCGGTGGAGTTCGCCGGGGTGGACGCGCGCGATCTCGCCGAGCGCTTCGGCACGCCGCTGTTCGTGATGGACGAGGACGACTTCCGCGCGCGCTGCCGCGAGCACGCCGAGGCCTTCGGCGACGCCGCGCTGGTGCACTACGCCTCCAAGGCGTTCCTGTCGGTGGAGATCGCCCGCTGGGTGGCCCAGGAGGGCCTGGGCATCGACGTGTGCAGCGGCGGCGAGCTGGCCATCGCGCTGCGTGCGGACTTCCCGCGTGAGCGGATCGCCTTGCACGGCAACAACAAGTCGGTCGCCGAGCTGACCGCGGCCGTGGAAGCGCGGATCGGCGTCGTCGTGGTCGACTCCTTCCTGGAGATCGCCAGGCTCGACCAGATCGCCCGCGAGCGCGGTGTCGTGCAGCCGGTGATGATCCGCGTCACGGTCGGCGTCGAGGCGCACACGCACGAGTTCATCGCCACCGCGCACGAGGACCAGAAGTTCGGCTTCTCCCTCGCGGCGGGGGACGCGGCCGAGGCCGCAGCCAGGGTGCTCAAGGCCGAGGGCCTGTCGCTGATCGGCCTGCACAGCCACATCGGCTCGCAGATCTACGACGCGGACGGCTTCGAGATCGCCGCGCACCGGGTGATCGGCCTGCTGGCCCAGCTGCGGAAGGAGCACGGCGCCGACGCGCTCGCCGATCTGTCCACTGTGGACCTCGGCGGCGGGCTCGGCATCGCCTACCTGCCGACGGACAACCCGCCCCCGCCCGCCAAGCTCGCCGAGCAGCTGCTGTCCATCGTGGAGCGCGAGTGCGGCCAGGCGGGCATCCCCGTGCCCAAGGTGGCCGTGGAGCCGGGCAGGGCGATCGTCGGCCCGGGCACCGCGACCCTCTACGAGGTCGGCACCATCAAGGACCTGGAGCTCGGCGGCGGCACCGGGCGGCGCTACGTCAGCGTCGACGGCGGGATGAGCGACAACATCCGCACGGCGCTCTACGACGCCGAGTACGACTGCCGCCTGGCCTCCCGATCGGCCGAGGCAGAGCCGGTGCTGTCCCGAGTGGTGGGCAAGCACTGCGAGTCCGGGGACGTTCTGGTGCGAGACTGCTGGTTGCCGGGCGACATCGCGCCCGGCGACCTGCTCGCGGTGGCGGCGACCGGCGCCTACTGCTACGCCATGGCCAACGGCTACAACCGGCTGGTCAGGCCCGCCGTCGTTGCCGTGCGCAACGGCCAGGCCCGGGTGCTGCTGCGGCGGGAGACCGAGGAAGACCTCTTCCGCCTGGAGGCGTGAGTTGACGAGCACAGCTTCGAACCCGACCGGGGCAACGCCGATCAAGGTCGCCCTGCTCGGCTGCGGCACGGTCGGCACCGAAGTGGTGCGGCTGCTGCACGAGCAGGCCGATGACCTCGCCGCCCGCATCGGTGCCCCGGTGGAGCTGGCCGGTATCGCGGTCCGCAGGCCGAACAAGCACCGCGACGTGCCCGCCGAGCTGCTGACGACCGACGCCACGGCGCTGGTCTCGCGGCCCGACGTCGACGTGGTCGTCGAGGTCATCGGCGGTATCGAGCCGGTGCGCACGCTGCTGGTCGACGCGCTCTCGGCGGGCAAGTCCGTGGTGACCGCGAACAAGGCGCTGCTGGCGGAGAACGGCGGCGAGCTGTTCACCGCCGCCGACGACTCCGGGGCCGACCTCTACTTCGAGGCCGCGGTCGCCGGGGCGATCCCGCTGCTGCGCCCGCTGCGCGAATCCCTCGCCGGTGACCGGATCACCCGCGTCATGGGCATCGTCAACGGCACCACGAACTACATCCTCTCCGCGATGGAGGCGACCGGCTCCGGCTACGCCGAGGCGCTGGAGGAGGCGAGCAGGCTCGGGTACGCCGAGGCCGACCCGACCGCCGACGTCGACGGCTTCGACGCCGCCGCCAAGGCCGCGATCCTGGCCTCGATCGCCTTCCACACCAGGGTCACCGCCGCCGACGTGCACCGTGAGGGCATCTCGTCGGTCACCGCGGCCGACATCGCGGCGGCCCGCTCGCTGGACCGCTCGGTCAAGCTGCTGGCGATCTGCGAGCGCGTCACCGACGCGGAGGGCGACGAGGCCGTCTCGGTGCGCGTGCACCCGGCGATGATCCCGAAGTCGCACCCGCTCGCGGGCGTCGGCGGCGCGTTCAACGCGGTGTTCGTCGAAGCCGACGCCGCCGGTCAGCTCATGTTCTACGGCCAGGGCGCCGGGGGAGCGCCGACCGCGAGCGCGGTGCTCGGCGACCTGGTCGCGGTGGCCCGCAACCGGGTGGCCAGCGGACGCGGACCGAGGGAGTCGGCCTACGCCGAGCTGCCCGTCCGGCCGATGGGCCAGACCAGGACGGCCTACCACATCAGCCTGGACGTCGCCGACCAACCGGGCGTGCTGACGCAGGTCGCCGCGGTCTTCGCCGAACACGGCGTGAGCATCGCCGCGGTGCGGCAGGAGGGCCGCGACCACGAGCCCTCCGCGAGCCTGGTGGTGGTCACCCACGCCGCCCCCGACGCCGCTCTTCGGTCCACAGTGGACAAAGTCGCCGGACTGCCCGTCGTGCGCGAGGTGGTCAGCGTGATGCGTGTCGAGGGCGAGGAACAGTGACCGCTACCCACAACCAGCTCAGTCCGGTCAGCGCGGGCTGGCCGGGGATCATCAACGCCTACCGCGACCGGGTGGCCGTGCCGGACGGCGCGCGGGTCGTGACCCTGCACGAGGGCGGGACGCCGCTGCTGGAGGCCCCGCACCTGTCGGAGCTGACCGGCTGCCGCGTGCTGCTGAAGGTGGAGGGCCACAACCCCACCGGCTCCTTCAAGGACCGCGGCATGACGGTCGCGATGACGCACGCGCTCGCCGAGGGCAGCAAGGCCGTCATCTGCGCCTCCACCGGCAACACCTCCGCCTCCGCCGCGGCTTACGCCACCAGGGCCGGGCTGACCAGCGCGGTGCTGGTGCCGCGCGGCAAGATCGCGCTCGGCAAGCTGGCCCAGGCGGTCGCGCACGGCGCGCGCATCCTCCAGGTGGACGGCAACTTCGACGACTGCCTCGAACTCGCGCGCAAGACCGCGGCGGAGTACCCGATCTCGCTGGTCAACTCGCTCAACCCGGTGCGCATCGAAGGCCAGAAGACCGCCGCGTTCGAGATCTGCGACGTGCTCGGCAGGGCGCCCGACGTGCACTGCCTCCCGGTCGGCAACGCGGGCAACATCACCGCGTACTGGAAGGGCTATTCGGAGTACGCCGCCGACGGGGTCGTCGAGACCGCGCCGAGGATGTTCGGCTTCCAGGCCGCGGGCGCGGCGCCGCTGGTGCACGGCGCGCCGATCTCGAACCCGGAGACCATCGCCACGGCCATCCGGATCGGCAGCCCCGCGTCGTGGAACGGCGCCATGACGGCGAAAACCGACTCCGAGGGCCTGATCGACGCGGTCACCGACGAGCAGATCCTCGACGCCTACCGGCTGCTGTCGGCGCGCGAGGGCGTGTTCGTCGAGCCCGCCTCGGCCGCGAGCGTCGCCGGTCTGCTGCTCACATCGGGCGATGGGCGGATGCCCAAGGGATCGCTCGTGGTCTGCACGGTGACCGGGCACGGCCTCAAGGACCCCGACACCGCGCTGCGCGACGTCCCCGAGGTCGAGGCGCTCCCGGTGGAACCGGGCGTCATCGCCGCCGCTCTCGACCTGAGGTGAGGTCCGCCGTGAACAGCGCTGTTCGTGTGACCGTTCCCGCGTCCACGGCCAACATGGGCTCGGGCTTCGACGCGCTCGGCATGGCGCTGGCCATGCACGACGTGCTGGAGGTCGAACTCGCCGAGGACGGCCTGCGGATCGAGGTCGTCGGCGAGGGCGCTGGCCAGGTGCCCCAGGACGAGTCGCACCTCGTCGTGCGCGCGATCCGCGCCGCCTTCGACGCGTGCGGCTTCGGCGCGCCCGGCCTGCGGCTTCGATGTCATAACAACATTCCGCACGCGCGCGGCCTCGGCTCCTCCGCAGCGGCCGTCGTCGCGGGTGTCGCGGCGGGCTACGCGCTCGCCGGGCACAAGCTCGATGATGACGCGTTGCACTTGGCCGCGGAGTTCGAAGGGCACGCCGACAACGCCGCCGCGAGCTTCCACGGCGGCGCGGTGATCGCGTGGCACGACGGCCTCAAGCACCGCGCCGTGCGTGTCGAGCCGCACGTTGAGCTGGCCCCGATCGCGTTCGTGCCGGAGGTCACATCCTCGACCGCGATGACGCGCGGGCTGCTCCCGGAGCGGGTCCCGCACCGGGACGCGGCCTTCGCGGCGGGGCGCGCGGCGCTGGCCGTGCACGCCCTCACCGACCGTCCTGACCTGCTGCTGGACGCGATGGCCGACCGGTTGCACCAGGAGTACCGCCGACCGGCGTGGCCGGAGTCCATGCGGCTCGTGGACGCCTTGCGGGAAGCCGGGATCGCCGCCGCGATCTCCGGGGCGGGACCCACCGTGCTCGCGCTGCCGACGGGGGCGGGCGCGCTGCCGGAAGGGCTGCCACTGGGCGGTTTCACCGCGCACCGGCTGCCCGTGGACCTCGACGGCGTGCGCGCCGAGGTCGTGCCGAGGGGCGCGTCCGGGGCCGAATGAGTCGATCTTCCTCACCCGGATGCGCTAAAGCACAGGTAGACAAGGCCCTTCGCGGCGCGTCGGGGGTGCCCGGTTGTTGCACCGGTCTGCGGCGGGGTCTACGCTTTGCACCATCAGTCACCGCGCGCACGGTCGCCGGTGCAGTTCCCGGACACATGTCTCCGGGTCGCATCTCCCGTTGAGTGTTGACCTTGTGGCCCAACCACGACAAGGTCGGCGCACTCGGGTACCCGACCACCGCAGTGACTGACGAGTTCCGTATCGGTGGCCATGATCGCCTGCGATACCCCGAGGTTCCGCGAGGCCCCACCGAGACTGGACTTGAAGCGCTGTTCCCGCGTCCCGCGGCGGCAGCGCTCCGCTGGTTCGCGTAGGAGGCGCGTTCCGGTCAGGAAGGACATGTGTGAGCGACACAGAACTGTTGAGCAGCGACGCCCCCGCTTCGAACGGGACCGCCCCCAAGAGGCGCGGTGGCCTCTCCGGGATGGTGCTCGCCGAGCTTCGCCAACTCGCGGGAGAGTTGGGCATCGGCAACACCAGCGGGATGCGCAAGGGTGACCTGATCGCTGCCATCAAGGAGCGCCAGGGCGGAGGGTCCGGGGGGCGTGCCAAGCAGGCCGCGCAGCTCCCGCTGCCCGAGGCCGAGAGCGCTCCTGCACCGGCCAAGTCCGCCCCCGCCGAGGTCAAGGCCCCGGCCGCCGACGCCGACGCCGCGGGCGACACCCGCCGTGGCCGCAGCAGGCGCCGTGCCGTCTCGCGTCCCGCGGGCAGCCCGGACGCCGAGCGCGGCGATGCCACCGAGGCTCCGGCTCCGGCCGCCGTCGAGGAGAAGGCGGAGGCGCCGCAGCAGGACAAGGGCCAGCAGGACAGGGGCCAGCGCCAGGACTCCGGCCGCGAGCGCGGTGACCGTGGTGACCGTTCCGAGCGCCGCAACCAGCGCGGTGGCGACCGCGAGGAGCAGGGCGAGCGGTCCGAGCGCCCCGAGCGGGGTGACCGTTCCGAGCGCGGTGAGCGCGGTGAGCGTTCCGAGCGCCGCAACCAGCGCGGTGGCGACCGCGAGGAGCAGGGCGAGCGGTCCGAGCGCCCCGAGCGGGGTGACCGTTCCGAGCGCGGTGAGCGCGGTGAGCGTTCCGAGAGGGGCGAGCGCGGCGGCCGTGGCCGCAACCGGGACCGGGACGACCGTGGCGAGCGCGGTGACCGTGGAGATCGCGGTGAGCGTGGCGACCGCGGGGAACGCGGAGACCGTGGCGACCGTGGTGAGCGCGGCCAGCAGCGCGAGCGCGAGCAGGTCCGCGACGACGATGACGACGAGGACGGCGGCCGCAGGCGCGGTCGGCGCTTCCGCGACCGTCGCCGCAACCGCGGTGGCCGTGGCGAGGAGGGTGGCAGCGGTAGCGGCCGTGGCTCCGGTGGCGACCGCGAGACCGAGGTCCGCGAGGACGACGTGCTGCTCCCGGTGGCCGGCATCCTCGACGTGCTCGACAACTACGCGTTCGTGCGCACCTCGGGCTACCTGTCCGGGCCGAACGACGTCTACGTCTCGCTCTCCCTGGTGCGCAGGCACGGCCTGCGCCGGGGTGACGCGATCACCGGTGCGGTGCGCCAGCCCCGCGACGGCGAGCAGCAGCGGCAGAAGTTCAACCCGCTCGTCCGCGTGGACACCATCAACGGTGTCGAGCCCGAGGCGGCGCGCAACCGTCCCGAGTTCACCAAGCTGACGCCGCTGTACCCGAACGACCGGCTCCGCCTGGAGACCGAGCCGCACATCCTCACCACCCGCGTCATCGACCTGGTGATGCCCATCGGCAAGGGGCAGCGCGCGCTGATCGTGTCCCCGCCGAAGGCCGGTAAGACCTCGGTGCTCCAGGCGATCGCCAACGCGATCACCACGAACAACCCCGAGTGCTACCTGATGGTCGTGCTGGTGGACGAGCGGCCCGAAGAGGTCACCGACATGCAGCGCTCGGTCAAGGGTGAGGTCATCGCCTCCACCTTCGACCGGCCCCCGGCCGACCACACCACGGTCGCCGAGCTGTCCATCGAGCGGGCCAAGCGCCTGGTCGAGGCCGGCCACGACGTGGTCGTGCTGCTGGACTCCATCACCCGCCTCGGCCGCGCCTACAACCTGGCGGCCCCGGCGTCCGGGCGCATCCTGTCCGGTGGTGTGGACTCCACCGCGCTCTACCCGCCCAAGCGCTTCCTCGGCGCCGCGCGCAACATCGAGGGTGGCGGTTCGCTGACCATCTTCGCCACCGCGCTGGTGGAGACCGGGTCCACGATGGACACGGTCATCTTCGAGGAGTTCAAGGGCACCGGTAACGCGGAGCTCAAGCTGGACCGCAAGATCGCCGACAAGCGGACCTTCCCGGCGGTGGACGTGGACGCGTCCGGTACCCGCAAGGAAGAGCTGCTGCTCTCGCCGGACGAGCTCGCGGTCACGCACAAGCTGCGCCGCGTGCTCTCGGCGCTGGACGACCAGCAGGCGATCGACCTGCTGCTCACCCAGCTGCGCAAGACCCGGACCAACATCGAGTTCCTGATGCAGGTCGCGAAGAACAGCCCCGGTGGCAACAACGACGACTGATCGTCGCCGCACCACCTCCTCGGCGGCCCCCGCTCTTCGGAGCGGGGGCCGCCGAGCGTTTGTGGCGGAAACGCACGAGCCAATTTCGTGAATGGTGATCAATTCACCTGTGCGGAGCCGTCTGTTCGATGTACTCCGGTAGATCGGACAGTTGTCGATCTCGGCGAACACGTGAGATCGGTAACTCTGTGCGATTGCGCCATTGCGGTGGAAGGATGGTTCGACCCTGGTCGGACCGTGAACCGCCGGGTAAGCAACTAATCGGGGATCACTGGTGCTCTCGGACGGGGAGGCGACGCGCGTGCGTGCGCGACTGCGCGGGGATCGGCGTCGACCCGACCTGGGGTTGGCCGCCCTGTTCCTCGCCGCAACCGCCCTGATCGTCACCGTCCTGATCCGCGGTGCGGTCGACGTGCCCAGCCTGCTCGTGGAGTTGTCGCTGTTCGCTGTGGCGTGCTTATCGGGAATTGTTGTGCGGCAACGTTTTCTCGTTTCAGTCGAGCGGCGCCACGCCGAGGAGCTGCGTGATCAGCGGCTCCGGCTCGCGGCCGATCTGCACGACGTGCTGGGCCACCACCTGAGCGCGATCAGCGTGCGGACCTATCTGCTCGACGACCTCGTTCCGGAGCAGCGGAGCGAGATCTCCAGTGCTACCAACGAGATCCGCGAGAGCGGTCGCGCGGCTGTCGCCGACCTGGGCGAGCTCGTGGCCCACCTGCGCGGCGAAGCCGGTGCGCGTGCGCGCGGCCTCGACGGCGTCGCCGAGCTCGTCCGCGTGGCGGAGGCCGCGGGCAACGAGGTCGAGCTGCGGGTGGGGGAGCTCGGCGCGGACCTGCCGCAGGAGGTCGGCGCGGAGCTGTACTGGGTGCTGCGCGAGGCGCTGACCAACGTGGTCCGGCACTCCTCGCCGACGAGGGTGCTGGTGCGAGTGGAGATCGTCGGCGCGGAGCTGGTGGTGGGCGTCAGCAACGAGCGCTGTCGCGTCGACCGGCCGAGGCGCCTGTTCCCCGGGACCGGCTTCGGCCTGCGGGGGATGCGGGAGCGCGTGCGCCGCCTCGGCGGGCGGGTGGAGACCGGGCGGGTCTCCGGCGGCGGGTATCGCGTGTTGGCCGCTGTTCCCGTGAGCAGAACCGGCCTGGCAGTGGACCGGACCGCGTAGTCCGGCCGCGGAGCGTTGATGGGTGGGCTAGTCGTGAGTGGGGTGTTCGGATCACCAGATCCGATTCGGGTGCTGCTCGCCGACGACGACGTCGTCGTGCGCACCGGGCTGGCCGCGTTGCTGGCGCGGCGGCCGCCGATCGAGGTCGTCGGCGAGGCCGCCGACGGGCTCTCCGCGCTGGGCGCCGCGCTCAGCCTCCGGCCGCACGTGCTCGTGATGGACGTGCGGATGCCGGTGATGGACGGGATCACCGCGACCAGGCGGCTGCTCTCCGACTGGACGACGCCGGAACCCCGGCCGCGCGTGCTGATCCTGAGCACCTTCGACTCCGACGAGTACGTGCACTCCGCGCTGCGGGCGGGGGCCAGCGGGTTCCTGCGCAAGGACGCGACGCCCGACGAGATCGCGCACGCGGTCCGGGTGGTCGCCGCCGGCGACGGCATGCTCAGCCCCGGGGTGACCGGCAGGCTCATCCAGCAGACGGTGCGCAGGATGGTCGAGCCGGAGGAGTCCGAGCTGGCCGGGACCGAGCTGCTGACCAGGCGCGACGTGGAGGTGGTCCGGCTGGTCGCCTCCGGGCTGTCCAACGCGGGCATCGCCGCCGAACTGGGCCTGAGCGAGCCCTCGGTGAAGAACCGGGTCACCAAGGTGCTGGCCAAGCTCGGCCTGGACAACCGGGTGCAGCTGGCGATCTTCGCGCTCAAGGTCGGCCTGGCCAGGCTCTCCTAGCTGCTGTCCGCTCCCGCCCGGTCGGGGGCGCGAGCGGGCGGGAGCGGACAGCGGTGCGCGCGGCTCAGGTACCGACGACCAGGTGGTCGTCGTCCTCGGCGCACTGTTGCTCGCGGCGCTGTGCGCGGTGCAGGCCGGCGATCAACACGGAGGTGGCGAGAACGCCCACGGCGGTGGCGGGCAGGGCGGGGACGAGCGCGCCGTCCAGGAATAGCCCGCCGACGAGCAGCGTTGCAGCCCACGGCCAGCGCACCCAGTGCCGTTGCCAGGAGGCGTTCCAGCGGACTTCCCCGCTGGTGGCGACGGCGAGTGCGGCGGCCGCACCGGAGTGCGCGCTGCTCAACTCGACCGGGGCCGCGCTGACCAGGAACAACGCACCGTTGAGGCCCGCGACCATGCCGATGAACAGCAGCGGCAACCCCAGCCACCCGGCCAGGGAGAGACGACGCTGCGCTGTGCACCCCACGTGCCCAGTCTGCTGCCGAACGTGAAGAAGGGAAGGCGCTTCGCCTTCACCTTCGGCGGGTGGTCGGCGGGGTGCGACGGGTGGCTCGACGGGCACGTGCCGGGAGCTGGCACGGCGTCTGGCACACTGGTAGGTCGAAGTCTGGCACCGGTTCACCCCACGTCCTGACCAGGAGCAGGGGACCCGGCGGCCGTCGAGAGAAGAGGACACACAGGTGAAGAGCAACATCCACCCGGACTACGTGGTGACCAACGTGACCTGCGGTTGCGGGAACAACTTCACGACGCACAGCACCAAGCAGTCCGGTGCGATCCACGTCGAGGTCTGCTCCAACTGCCACCCGTTCTACACGGGCAAGCAGAAGATCCTGGACACCGGCGGTCGCGTGGCCCGCTTCGAGGCGCGCTACGGCAAGCGCGCGGCGAAGTAGCCCCACACGCTCAAGCGCCCGTCCGGAGCAGATCCGGGCGGGCGCTTCGCGTGTCCACCTGGGCACTTGCCACACTTGGCGCCACCACCGACCTCCGGAGCACCCCGTGACCCGATCAGTTGCCGAATCCGTCGACGCGCTGCTCGCCGAGCACGCCGAGCTGGAGGGTCAGCTGGCCGACCCGGACGTGCACTCCGACCCGGTCGCCGCGCGCAGGCTGGGCCGCCGCTACGCCGAGCTGGCCCCGATCGCGCTGACCGTCAAGGAACTGGACGGCCTGCGCTCGGACCTCGTCGCGGCCAAGGAGCTGGCCAAGGAGGACGCCTCCTTCGCCGAGGAGGCCGACGAGCTGGCGGCGCGCATCCCCGTGCTGGAGGCCAAGCTCACCGAGCTGCTGCTGCCGCGCGACCCGCACGACTCCGCCGACGTGGTCATGGAGATCAAGTCCGGTGAGGGCGGCGAGGAGTCCGCGCTGTTCGCCGGCGACCTGCTGCGGATGTACCTGCGCTTCGCCGAGCGCCAGGGCTGGCGCACCGAACTGCTCGACGAGGTCCGCTCCGACCTCAACGGCCACAAGGACGCCACCGTGGCCATCAAGGGCCGCGGCGAGGGCCCGGACGGCGTGTGGGCCAGGCTCAAGTTCGAGGGCGGCGTGCACCGCGTGCAGCGGGTCCCGGTGACCGAGTCCCAGGGCCGCATCCACACCTCCGCCGCCGGTGTCCTGGTCTACCCGGAGGCCGAGGACGTCGAGGTCGAGATCGACGAGAAGGACCTGCGCGTCGACGTGTTCCGCTCCTCCGGCAAGGGCGGGCAGAGCGTCAACACCACCGACTCCGCCGTCCGGATCACCCACCTGCCCAGCGGCATCGTGGTGTCCTGCCAGAACGAGCGCTCCCAGCTGCAGAACAAGGCCCGCGCCATGCAGGTGCTGCGCTCCCGGTTGCAGGCGCTCGCCGAGGAGGAGGCCGCGCGCACCGCCTCCGACGCCCGGCGCAGCCAGATCCGCACCGTGGACCGCTCCGAGCGCATCCGCACCTACAACTTCCCGGAGAACCGGATCTCCGACCACCGGGTGAACTACAAGGCCTACAACCTCGACCAGGTGCTCGACGGCGAGCTGGACGGCGTGCTCGGCGCGCTGGCCGAGGCGGACCGCGCGGAGCGGCTCGGCCAGCAAGGGTGATCATGAAGCGGTGCCCAGCGTGAACAACCGACAGCCCCTGCGCCTCGCCGTCATGGACGCCGAGCGCATCCTGGCCACCGCGGGCGTGGCCAGCCCCCGCGTGGACGCCGAACTGCTCGCCGCCCACGTGCTCGGCGTCGAGCGCGGACGGCTGCCAACGATCCCGTTGGTGGACCCGGCCTCGATCGAGCAGCTGCACAAGCTCGTCCGCCGCCGCGCCACCCGCGAGCCCCTCCAGCACATCCTCGGCAACGCCGCCATGGGCCGGGTGCTGCTCGACGTCGGACCCGGCGTGTTCGTCCCGCGCCCGGAGACCGAGCTGCTGCTGGAGTGGGGCCTCCGCCTGCTCGCCGCTGTCCGCGAGCCCGTCGTCGTCGACCTCTGCACCGGATCGGGCGCTCTCGCCCTCGGCTTCGCCCACGAGCGCCCCGACGCCGTCGTGCACGCCGTCGAGCTCGACCAGACCGCGCTCGCCTGGGCCCGCCACAACGCCGACGCGCGCTCGCACAACGGCGACACCCCGATCCGCCTGCACTCCGGCGACGTGACCGACCCGAAGGTGCTGGCGCAGCTCGACGGGACCGTGCACCTTGTGCTGTGCAACCCGCCCTACGTCCCCGAGGGCACCCCCGTTCCGCCCGAGGTCGCCGACTACGACCCGCCCCACGCGGTCTTCGCGGCGGACTCCGGCCTCTCGGTCATCCGGCACGTCGTGACCGCCGCCGCGCGCCTGCTCCGCCCCGGCGGCGGGGTGGCGATCGAGCACGACGACACCCACGGCGTGGTCGTCCCCGACCTGCTCAGCACCCGCAAGGTCCTCACCGCCGTGACCCCGCACGCCGACCTCGCCGGCCGCCCCCGCTTCACCACCGCCCTGCGCACCACCTGAGCTGGGCACCACCCGAGCTGGGCACCACCCGACCGGACCTCATCGCCCCGAACGACCCGTTCAGGTCCTCCAACGCACTGAACGGGTCGTTCAGGTACTCCACAGCGCACCGAACGGGTCGTTCAGGGCTTCGAACGCACTGAAGGGGTCGTTCAGGGAGTTCAGCGCACCAAAGGCGCCGTTGGGGCGGGCGCGGTGGTTGGCGATGAGCGGGGTGCTTGAAGACGGGCGTACCGGGGGTGGGCGCCCCGATCGTGCGGAGCGGGCGCGGGGCTATCGTGCTGGGGGTGAGCATGGTGTACGCGTGTGGTGGGGCCGACGAGAACGACGCGGTGCAGCGCGAGGCCGGGCTGGCCGCCGCGGCGGGCGCCGTGCGGAGCGGGCAGCTGGTGGTGCTGCCGACCGACACCGTCTACGGGCTGGGGTGCGACGCCTTCGACTCCTCGGCGGTGCAGAGCCTGTTGGACGCCAAGGGGCGCGGGCGGGACATGCCGTTGCCGGTCCTGGTCGGCTCTTGGTCCACTGTGGACGGTCTGGTGCTCTCGGTCCCGCACCAGGCGCGGCTGCTGATCGAGGCGTTCTGGCCGGGCGGGCTGTCGATCGTGCTGCCGCACGCGCCCTCGCTGAACTGGGACCTGGGCGACACCAGGGGCACGGTGATGATCCGCATGCCGCTGCACCCGGTCGCCATCGACCTGCTGCGCGAGGTCGGCCCGATGGCCGTTTCCAGCGCGAACCGCTCAGGTCACCCGCCGGCGACTACCGCGATCGGGGCACAGGAGCAACTCGGGGACTCCGTATCCGTCTATCTGGATGGAGGGCCGTCCGGGGACCCGGTCGCCTCCACCATCGTGGACCTCACCGGTCCACACCCGTTGGTGCTGCGTGAAGGTGCCGTCAGCCTCGCCGATGTGGCCGAGGTCGTGGGCACCGAGGTCGAACTTGCGCGGTAGCGTACGAAACGCGATTCGCGCCGCCCTACGACAGGAGCAAACGCAGTGACAACGCCGTTCTGGGGCCCCGACTTCTCCGCCCTCCAGTCCACCGACCCGGAGATCGCCGACGTCGTTCTCGGCGAGCTGGACCGGCTGCGTGGCGGGCTCCAACTCATCGCGAGCGAGAACCTGACCAGTCCCGCCGTGCTCGCCGCGATCGGTTCGACGCTGTCCAACAAGTACGCCGAGGGCTACCCCGGACGCCGCTACTACGGCGGCTGCGAGGAGGTCGACAAGGCGGAGGAGATCGGCATCGCCCGCGCCAAGGAACTCTTCGGCGCCGAGCACGCCAACCTCCAGCCGCACTCCGGCGCCAGTGCCAACCTCGCCGTGTACGCGGCCTTCTGCAAGCCGGGCGACACCGTGCTCGCCATGGACCTCAAGCAGGGCGGCCACCTCACCCACGGCTCCAAGGTCAGCTTCTCCGGCAAGTGGTTCAACCCGGTCCCGTACGGGGTGGACAAGGACACCGAGCTGATCGACTACGACCAGGTGCGCGAGCTCGCGCTGGAGCACCGGCCGAAGATGATCGTCGCGGGTGCCACCGCCTACCCCAGGCTCTTCGACTTCGCCGCCTTCCGCGCGATCGCCGACGAGGTGGGCGCGATCCTCTGGGTCGACGCCGCGCACTTCATCGGCCTCGTGGCGGGCGGGGCGATCCCGTCGCCGGTGCCGCACGCCGACGTCGTCTCCTTCACCACGCACAAGGTGCTGCGCGGCCCGCGCGGCGGCATGATCGTCTCCCGCGCCGAGCACGCCAAGGCGCTGGACAAGGCGGTCTTCCCGTTCAGCCAGGGCGGTCCGCTGATGCACAACGTGGCCGCCAAGGCGGTCGCGCTCAAGGAAGCCGCCTCCCCGGAGTACAAGGCCTACGCCGCGCAGGTCGTCGCCAACGCCGTCGCGTTGGCGAAGGGCCTGGAGACCGAGGGGATGCGGCCGGTCTCCGGCGGCACCGACACCCACCTCGCCCTGATCGACCTGCGCCCCATCGGCGTGACGGGGGCAGAGGCGGAGGCCCGCACCGGGGCTGCCAAGATCACTTTGAACAAGAACGCGATTCCGTACGACCCAGCCCCGCCGATGACCGCCTCCGGTATCCGGATCGGTTCTCCGGCAGTCACCACGCAGGGGATGACCGAGACGGACATGGCCGAGATCGCACGCCTGATCGGCCGTGCGGTCCGCGCTGAACGCGGTACCGGGAGCGGGGACGCCGAACTGGCTTCCGTCGCGGGTGCCGTCGCCGACCTGGTCGCCGCCAACCCTGCCTATCCGCGAGGTTAATCGTCCACCGTGGGCCCATCGCCTGCCTTCAATCCCGCTGGTCTGCCGGTGAGAGAGTTCTTTCTCGTCCTGTTGGTCTCCACAGCGGTGACCTTCCTGCTCACCGGCCTCGTCCGGCAGCTCGCCTTCAAGGTGGGCGCCGTCGCGTACCCGCGAAAACGGGACGTGCACGCGCAGCCCAAACCGAGGATGGGCGGCGTCGCCATGTTCGGCGGCGTGCTCGCGGGCATGCTCCTCGCGCTGCACCTGCCGGTGCTGCGCAACTCCTTCACGATCTCCTCCGAGGTCATCGGCGTCGCCATCGCCGGTGCGGTGATCGTGCTGGTGGGGGCGCTGGACGACCGCTTCGAGCTGGACTCGCTGACCAAGCTGGCGGGCCAGGTGACCTCGGCCGGCCTGCTGGTGCTCTTCGGCGTCCAGTGGTTCCTGTTCTGGGTGCCGTGGGGCGGGACCAAGACCGGCATGGGGCAGCTGATCATCCTCGACGGCGACCAGGGCGCGCTGCTCACGGTGCTGCTCGCGGTCACCATGATCAACGCGCTGAACATGGTCGACGGGCTCGACGGCCTCGCCGCCGGGATCGGGATGATCGCTGCCCTGGCCACCTGCGCCTTCACCATGGTGCTGATCGCGGGCAAGGGCAGCAACGCCTACCCCGCGGCGCTGATGGCGGCCACCCTGGCCGGGGCGTGCGTCGGGTTCCTGCCGCACAACTTCCAGCCGTCGCGGATCTTCATGGGTGATTCGGGGTCGATGCTGATCGGACTGATGCTGGCCGCGGCCAGCA
>NZ_MUMH01000053.1 GCF_002155965.1 Allokutzneria sp. NRRL B-24872 | reverse complement strand
ACGTCCGCGCCGTCGACGGCGGCCTTCGGGTCGTGCACGACCTCGACGGTGGCGCCGGTCTCCGCCGCGCGCTGCTTGGCCGCGTCGTAGATCCAGGTCAGCGGCTGGAAGCCGGTCGGGGCGCCGATGCGGACGTTGATGCCCGCGGTGACGCCGCCGAGCAGCAGCGAGTGGGCCATGTTGTTGGCGCCGTCGCCGAGGTAGGTCAGCGTGAGCCCGGCGAGCTTGCCGAAGCGCTCGCGGATGGTCTGGAGGTCGGCGAGGACCTGGCACGGGTGGAACTCGTCGGTCAGCGCGTTGATCACCGGGACGGTCGCGGCGCCTGCCATCGCCTCGATGCGGGCGTGCGCGAAGGTCCGCCACACCACCATGTCGACGTAGCGGGAGAGCACGCGCGCGGTGTCCTCGATGGTCTCCTCGCGGCCGAGCTGCATGGTGCGGCCGTCCACGATGACCGGGTGGCCGCCGAGCTGGGCGATGCCGACCTCGAAGGAGAGGCGGGTGCGGGTGGAGTTCTTCTCGAAGATCACCGCGACGCCCTTGGGCCCAGCGAGCGGGGTGCGGCCCTGCGGCGCGGCCTTCAGCTCGGCGGCGACGTCCAGCACGGCGAGCTGTTCGTCGGGGCTGAGGTCGTCGTCGCGCAGGAAGTGGCGCAGGCTCACTTGGTCTCCTCGGTCGCGGTGTCGAGCAGTGCGGGCAAGGCGGTGACGAAGCTGGCGGCCTCGTCGTCGGTGAGGATCAGCGGCGGCGCGAGGCGGATCGTGTCCGGCTGCACGTTGTTGATCAGGAAGCCCGCCTCGCGCGCGGCCGTGGCGACGGCGGCGGAGACCGGCTGGTTGAGCGTGACGCCGAGCAGCAGTCCGGCTCCGCGCACGCCCCGCACGAGCGGGTGCTCCAGCTCCTCGATGCCTGCCGCGATGTCCTTGCCCAGCGCGGCGGCGTGCTCGCACAGTCCTTCTTCGGTGATGGTGCGCAGGACCGCGAGCGCGGCGGCGCAGCACACCGGGTTGCCGCCGAAGGTGGTGCCGTGCTGGCCGGGGCCGAGGAGGTCCGCCGCAGCGCCGATGCCGACGCACACGCCGAGCGGCAGTCCGCCCGCGATGCCCTTGGCGATCGTGACGACGTCGGGCACGATTCCCGCGCGCTGGAAGGCGAACCAGCTGCCGGTGCGACCAATACCGGTCTGCACCTCGTCGAGCACGAGCAGCGCGCCGTGCCGTGCCGTGATCTCGCGCGCCGCGAGCAGGTAGCCGTCCGGCGGGACGATCACGCCGTTCTCGCCCTGCACCGGCTCGATCACCAGCGCCGCGGTCTCACCGTCCACAATGGACTCAAGCGCGGCCGTGTCGCCGAAGGGCACGTGCACAACGGTTTCCGGCAGCGGCTTGAAGGGGTCGCGCTTGGCGGGCTGGCCGGTCAGCGCGAGCGCTCCCATGGTGCGGCCGTGGAAACCGCCCTCGGTCGCGACGATCTTGGTGCGGCCGGTGAGCCGGGACATCTTGAAGGCGGCTTCGTTGGCTTCGGCGCCGGAGTTGCAGAAGAGCACCTTGCCGTTGCCGTGCGCGCCGAGGAGGTCGAGCAGGCGCTCGGCGAGTTCGACGGTGGGGCCTGCGGAGAAGAAGTTGGAGACGTGGCCGAGGGTGGAGATCTGCTCGGTCACCGCCTGGACGATCGCGGGGTGGGCGTGGCCGAGGGAGTTGACCGCGATGCCGGAGAGCAGGTCCAGGTAGCGCTTGCCGTCGGCGTCCCAGACGGAGGAGCCCTCGCCCCTGGTCAGGGTGAGGCCGGGGGTGCCGTAGTTGTCCATCAGGGCGGAGCGCCAGCGCTGCGTGCCCTCCTGGTTCGAGGTGATCATTGCTGCGGCTCCTCTCCTGGCGTGACCATCGTTCCGATCCCCGAGCTGGTGAAGACTTCGAGCAGCACCGAGTGCGCCAGCCTGCCGTCGATCACGTGCGCGCTGGGGACTCCGCCGCGCACCGCGCGCAGGCAGGCCTCCATCTTCGGCACCATGCCGCTGGCCAGGCTCGGCAGCAGCCCTTCGAGCGCGGCGGCGTCGATGCGGTCGATCAGCGAGGACTTGTCCGGCCAGTCGGCGTAGACGCCCTCGACGTCGGTCAACACGACGAGCTTCTCCGCCTTGAGCGCGATGGCCAGCGCGGCCGCCGCGGTGTCGGCGTTGACGTTGTGCACCACGCCTTCCGGGTCCGGCGCGACGCTGGAGACCACCGGGATGCGCCCGGCCTGGATGATGTCGAGCACCGCGTCCGGGTTCACCGAGACCACGTCGCCGACCAGGCCGATGTCGACCGCTTCGCCGTTGACGGTGGCGGTGCGGCGCTGCGCGGTGAAGAGGTTCGCGTCCTCGCCGGACATGCCGATCGCGTGCGGGCCGTGCTTGTTGATCAGGCCGACGAGCTCGCGTCCGACCTGGCCGACCAGCACCATGCGGACCACGTCCATGGTCTCCGGCGTGGTGACGCGGAGGCCGCCCTGGAACTCGCCGGGGATGCCGAGGCGGTTGAGCATCGCGCTGATCTGCGGGCCGCCGCCGTGCACGACGACCGGGTGCAGTCCCGCGGTGCGGAGGAAGACCATGTCCTGCGCGAAAGCGTGCTTCAGCTCGTCGTCGATCATGGCGTTGCCGCCGTACTTCACGACGACGATCGCGCCGTGGAAGCGTTGCAGCCACGGCAGAGCCTCGATGAGAACGGCGGCCTTGTCCGCTGCCAGTTTGACGTTCACGACGAGTACGCCGAGTTCTCTTCGACGTAGGCGTGCGAGAGGTCGGTGCTGAGCAAGGTCGCCGTGCCCCCGCCGAGGCCGAGCCCGACGAGCACGGTGATCTCCTTGCCGCTGAGGTCGGCGAGCGAGCGGTCCTCGCCGCGCACTCCGCCCGCGCAGACCTTGACGCCGTTGAGGGTGATGTCGAGGCGGTCCGGGTCGACGGCCGCGTCCGCCTTGCCCACGGCCATGGCGATGCGGCCCCAGTTGGGGTCGGAGCCGAAGAACGCGGTCTTGACCAGCGGGTCGTCGGCGACCGCGCGGGCGACCCGCTCGGCGTCGGTGTCGTCGGTCGCGCCGGAGACGGTGATGCTGACGAGCTTGGTGACGCCTTCCGCGTCGACCTGGAGCTGGCGCACGAGGTCCAGGCACACCCCGGTCAGCGCGGCGGTGAACTCGTCGGCGGTCGGAGTGACCCCGGAGGCTCCGGAGGCCAGCAGCAGCACGGTGTCGTTGGTGGAGGTGGAGCTGTCGACGGTGAGGCGGTTGAAGGTCGTGCCCACCGCTGCGCGCAGTGCGGCGTCGGCCAGCTCGGCGTCGATGACGGCGTCGGTGGTGATGACGCTGAGCATCGTGGCCATGTTGGGGGCGCACATGCCCGCGCCCTTGGCGAAGCCGCCGACCGTGAAGCCCTGGTGGCTCAGCTCCGCGTACTTCGGGACGCTGTCGGTGGTCATGACCGCGGTGGCAGCGTCGATCCCGGCTTCGTCGGTGCTCGCGAGCGCGGTGGCGACCGTGTCGACGCCGGGCAGGAGCGCGTCCATGGGGATGCGCTCGCCGATCAGGCCGGTGGAGCAGACCGCGATCTCCCCGGCTCCGCAGCCGAGGACCTCAGCGACCTTCTCGGCGGTGGCGTGGGTGTCCTGGAAACCTTCCGGGCCGGTGCACGCGTTGGCGCAACCGGAGTTGAGCACGACGGCGCGCACGCGGTGCTGCGTCAGCACCTGCTGCGACCAGAGGACGGGCGCGGCCTTGACCTTGTTGGTGGTGAACACGCCGGCGGCGACGTCGAGGGGTCCGTCGTTGGCGACGAGCGCGAGGTCCTTCTTGCCGGAGGCTTTGATGCCCGCGTGGATGCCCGCGGCGCGGAAGCCCGCCGGTGCGGTCACCCCGGAGCGGCGGTGCGGCAGGAAGCTGGTCACGGTGCGACTCCCACGGTGGGCAGGCCGGTGGTCTCCGGCAGGTCGAGTGCGATGTTCATGCACTGCACGGCTCCGCCGGCGGTGCCCTTGGTCAGGTTGTCCTCGGCGCCGACCACCACGAGGCGGCCCGCGTCGGCGTCGACGGTGACCTGGAGGTGGACGGTGTTCGCGCCGAGCGTGGAGGAGGTGGCGGGCCAACTGCCCTCGGGGAGCAGGTGGACGAAGGGCTCGTCGGCGCAGAAGGCTTCGTAGACCTCGCGCACGCCGGAGGCGCTCGCCGCGAGCGGGGCGGAGCAGGTGGCGAGGATGCCGCGCGACATCGGCACGAGCAGCGGCGTGAAGGAGACCGAGACCGGGCGACCCGCGACGGCGGAGAGGTTCTGCGTCATCTCCGGGGTGTGCCGGTGGGCGCCGCCGACGCCGTAGGCGCTGACCGAGCCCATGACCTCGGAGCCGAGCAGGTTGGGCTTGAGGCTCTTGCCCGCGCCGGAGGTGCCGGAGGCGGCGACGACCACGACCTCCGGGGTGATCAGTCCAGCCGCCAGCGCCGGGGCGAGCGCGATCGAGGTGACGGTCGGGTAGCAGCCGGGGACGGCGATCCGGCGGGCTCCGCGCAGCTTGTCGCGGTTGCCCGGCAGCTCCGGCAGCCCGTAGGGCCAGGTCCCGGCGTGCTCGCCGCCGTACCAGCGCTGCCACGCGGCGGGGTCGGCCAGGCGGTAGTCGGCGCCGCAGTCCACGACGAGCACGTCCTGGCCGAGGCGCGCGGCGATCTCGGCGGAGTGCCCGTGCGGCAGGGCGAGGAAGACGACGTCGTGGCCGGCCAGCTGCTCGACCGTCGTCTCGACCAGCGTGCGGTCGGCGAGCGGAGCAAGATGCGGTTGGTGCGCGCCGAGCGGCGTGCCCGCGTTGCCGCCCGCGGTGAGCGCGCCGATCTCGACCTCGGGATGCCCGAGGAGCAGCCGCAGCAGCTCCCCGCCCGCATACCCGCTCGCACCGGCGACCGCGACCCGAATTGGCATACGCATGATTATGCGTCGCGATGCAATTTCACTCAAGCGATTTCACGCGCGGTAACCGGGATGTGGCCTGGGTCTCACTGATTCGCCTAAACCTCTCGACCGTTCGGCGCGTCCGGCTGCCGCCGTCCAGCGACCTCTGGGCGACACGCGGTCACGTTTCTTACGTCCGGCCGAACTGTCGTGGACGACCACCGATGCTCACCGTCTATTCGGCGCACGGCCCCCGCTGAGCGGCCGTTCGGCCGAAGTGCTCGCTTAGTTTTGGCCTCGAACAGCCTGCGGTGACCACCAGCGCCGAGGGCTAGAACCACAGCGGCGGGGTACCCGGGACCACCGGCGGCCCCCTGGTCAGGAGGAGAGACCCACTCACCACGGCCACGTCAGGCCTCATCCGCGCAACCCTCGCCAAGGCGGCGGTGACCAAGAATGCCGAGAAGATGATTACCCAGAGTTACGCCAGTCCATCCAGGCCGCAGTTGTGCGCCGCCGGTGGGCGACGTAGGAGCACGCTGCGGGCACAGGACGTGGCGGAGGTCTTCGGACTCGGCCAGGCCCGTGCTGAGCTCCGTGCCGTTCCCGGCGGCCACGTCCACCGGATGTGGCGACTGGACACCGATCGCGGGTCGTACGCGGTCAAGGAGATGAACCGCCAGGACAACCCGGAGTGGATGCCGTGGTTGCAGGCGGCGTGGCGGCTGGAGCTGGCCGCGTGGGGCGCTCGCATCCGGATGCCCGAGCCCGTGCCCCCGCCCAGCGGCGGCGTGGTGGCCGAGGTGCCCGTCGAGGACGCGCCGCCCGCGACCGTGCGGGTGCACCGATGGGTGAACGGCCGCTCGATCAGCCAGCCCATCGACGGTGTCGTCGGCAACTGGGCCGGGCGCACGCTGGCCGCGCTGCACTCGCTGGCCATGCCCGCCGAACCGCGCTGGGCGTTCCCGCCCACCGGCACCACCGAGGCGACGCGCTGGCAGGACCTGGTGGACCTGTCCAAGGACGCGGGCGCGGAGTGGGCGGGCGACCTGTCCGCGCTGGCGCCGGTGGTGGAGGAGATCTACGACCTCACCCAGATCGCGGCCACCCGCTGGCTTCCCGACCTGCTCACCCACGCCGACCTGCGCGCGAAGAACGTGCTGGTCGCCGCGACGGGTCCGGTGCTGGTCGACTGGGACATGGCCGCGGCGAAGGTGCCGCGCGAGGACCTGGCCGGCTGCGCGCTGTCGGTGTCCGGGTGGAACCAGGACGACGGCCCCGTGCGCGAGACGCTGCGGCAGGTCATCTCCGGCTACCGCGCGGCTGGCGGTGCGCTGGAGCGCCCCCTCGACGTGGTCGACGCCGCCGGTGACCTGGGCAACGAGGTCGACTGGGTGGCGGCGGTGGCCCGCAGGGCGATCGGTCAGGGCGCGCAGGGCCCCGATGACATGGAGCGCAGCGCCAAGCTGATCCCGGGCCTGATCCGGGCGCTGCCGAACAAGCTGCTGGCCGCGCGGAGCCTGCGCTGGCTGTTGGCGGACCAGTTCTGACCAGCCGCTGATCGAGCGTGGGGCGGGGCGTCGCTGCCACGACGTTCCCGCTCCACGCGCTGGACCGTCCCCTGTCCCCAGCTCGTTCTCTCGGCTTGAGCTCGCTCGGGCTGATCCGCCCTGATCGCTCCGTCAGCTCCTCGTTCCTGATTTTTTCCAGCCCCCGCCCTCCCAGGGGGGCGTCCCCGGTCCCAGTATCCCAGCCCCGCCCCCTTCGGAGATCGACTTCGGCGCACGCTGTGGACAACCCGGCGCCATGTGGACAACTGCCGGGACGTGGTCAGCGCGAGGCTGTGATCAGGGCTTTTGAGCACGTCCCGTGATCTTCGGGTGATTGTGGCGGGGGCGTCGTGCCTGCGCGGAAGAGTCGTTCGCTCAGAGCCGCAGCGCTTGTTCTGCGGTGGCGGCCTATGCACTGAAAGGGTCATTGAGGTACTTCAACGCACTGAACGGGTCGTTTGGTGCGTTGAGCGCACTGAACGGGTCGTTCAGGGCTTCCTCGTGCCGAAGGCGGGTCAGTGACGACCAGCGAACGCGCGGGAGTGACTGGGGTGCGGTGAGCGGTCGTGGAGTGCGGTGAGCGGCTGCGGATGTCGGGGTGAGCTGTGAGAATGCGCGGCTATGGCGCTGCCGTTGACTCCCCCGGTCCTACCGATGCTGGCGAGCCCCGTGAAGGCGGTCTCGGACGGGGACGGCCTCTGGTACGAACCGAAGTGGGACGGGTTCCGGTGCATCGTGTTCCGGGACGGCGACGAGGTGTACCTGCAGTCGCGCAACGGCAAGGACCTGGCGCGCTACTTCCCGGAGATGTGCGAGGCGCTGCGCAGCGAGCTGCCGGAGCGGATCGTGGTGGACGGGGAGCTGGTGATCGAGCGCGACGGCGAACTGGACTTCGACGCGCTGACGGAGCGCATCCACCCGGCGAAGAGCCGCATCACCCTGCTCAGCGAACAAACGCCCGCACGGTTCATTGGTTTCGACCTGCTCGCGGTTGGTGACGAGAACCTGCTGGAGCAGCCGTTCAGCGCGCGGCGCGAGCGGCTGGAGGAGGTGCTGCCGCAGGGCGAGCGGGTGCACATCACGCCGGTGACCGACGATCCGGCGACGGCCCGCGAGTGGTTCACGTTGTTCGAGGGCGCGGGGCTGGACGGGCTGATCGGCAAACCGGCGGACGCGCCCTACTCGCCGAACAAGCGGGTGCTGAGCAAGATCAAGCACGCGCGGACGGCGGACTGCGTGGTGGCGGGGTTCCGGTGGCACGTGAAGGCGGAGCCGGGCGAGGCGGTGGGGTCGCTGCTGCTGGGGCTGCACGACGAGCGGGGCGTGCTGCACCACGTGGGCGTGGTCGGCTCGTTCACGATGGCGCGGCGGCGGGAACTGGTGGAGGAGCTGGCGCCGCTGCGGGAAGGCGCCGAGGACGGGCACCCGTGGCTGGGCGAGCACACCGACCGCAGGCTGCCGGGCGGGGAGAACCGCTGGCGCAAGGGCGAGCAGGCGTGGGAGCCGCTGCGGCCGGAGCGCGTGCTGGAGATCTCCTACAGCCAGACCGAGGGCGCGCACCCGGCGCGGTTGCGGCACAACGGGCAGTTCGCGCGGTGGCGGCCGGACCGGGACGCGGCGTCCTGCGGCTACGACCAGCTGGAGCAGCCGGCGCGCTACGACCTGCCCTCGGTGCTCTCCGGGGACGTGCGAGCGGCGGACTAGCGGAAATTGAGGCGCGGCGGGGACCTATCCTGGTAGGGCGATGGGAACACCGGTCACGAAGTCTCCGCTGACAGCCCTGGCAGATCGTCTTTCCGAGGTGATGCTCCGCGACGAGCGCCGCCTCCGCCGTCGACTCGACGGGGCCCGCCGGGCGAAGGACCGCCAGGGGCTGGTCGAACGCCTCTCCGCCGAAGTGGAGAAGGCCGAGCTGCGCGTCGTCCAACGGCGCGCGGCGGTCCCGACGATCTCCTATCCCGAGCAGCTGCCGGTCAGCCAGCGCAAGGACGAGATCCTGGAAGCGATCCGGGACCACCAGGTGGTGATCGTGGCCGGGGAGACCGGCTCCGGCAAGACCACCCAGATCCCGAAGATCTGCCTGGAGCTCGGGCGCGGGGTGCGGGGGCTGATCGGGCACACGCAGCCGCGCCGGATCGCCGCGCGCACGGTCTCGGAGCGGGTCGCCGAGGAGCTGGGCGGCGAGGTCGGCGACGTGGTGGGCTACAAGGTCCGCTTCACCGACCAGGGCAGCGACAACACGCTGGTCAAGCTGATGACCGACGGCATCCTGCTGGCGGAGCTGCAGAACGACCGGCAGCTGCACCAGTACGACACGCTGATCATCGACGAGGCGCACGAGCGCAGCCTCAACATCGACTTCATCCTGGGCTACCTGAAGCAGCTGCTGCCGCGCCGCCCGGACCTCAAGATCATCATCACCTCGGCGACGATCGACCCGGAGCGCTTCTCGCGGCACTTCGGGGACGCGCCGATCGTGGAGGTCTCGGGCCGGACCTACCCGGTGGAGCTCCGCTACCGGCCGCTGTCCGACCCGGACGCGCCGGAGGCGGAGGACCTCGACCAGATCCAGGGCATCTGCGAGGCCGTGGAGGAGCTGTCGCTGGAGGGGCCGGGCGACGTGCTCGTGTTCCTCAGCGGCGAGCGGGAGATCCGCGACACCGCCGAGGCGCTGGAGAAGCTCGACCTGCGCGACACCGAGGTGTTGCCGCTGTACGCGCGGTTGTCCGCCGCCGAGCAGCACCGCGTGTTCCAGTCGCACCGGGGGCGCCGCGTGGTGCTGGCGACCAACGTCGCGGAGACCTCGCTGACGGTGCCGGGCATCAAGTACGTCGTGGACCCGGGTACCGCGCGGATCTCCCGCTACAGCCACCGGTTGAAGGTGCAGCGGCTGCCGATCGAGGCGATCTCGCAGGCTTCGGCGAACCAGCGCAAGGGCCGCTGCGGTCGCGTGTCGGAGGGCATCTGCGTGCGGCTGTACTCCGAGGAGGACTTCGAGAGCCGCCCGGAGTTCACCGAGCCGGAGATCCTGCGCACGAACCTCGCCTCGGTGATCCTGCAGATGACCTCGATCGGGCTCGGCGACATCGCCGGGTTCCCGTTCCTGGAGCCGCCGGACAAGCGCAACATCTCCGACGGCGTGCAGCTGTTGCAGGAGCTGAACGCCTTGGACACCAAGGAGAAGAAGCTCACGCCGATCGGGCGCAAGCTCGCTCAGCTCCCGGTGGACCCGCGTCTTGGCCGGATGGTGCTGGAGGCGGAGGACAACGGCTGCGCGCGCGAGGTCATGATCATCGCGGCCGCTCTGTCCATTCAGGACCCGCGCGAGCGGCCGGTGGAGAAGCAGGAGGCGGCGGCGCAGCAGCACGCGCGCTTCCGCGACAAGGACTCGGACTTCGTCACCTACCTGAACCTGTGGAACTACCTGCGCGAGCAGCAGCAAGCCTTGTCCTCCAACAGGTTCCGCAAGCTGTGCAAGGCGGAGTTCCTGAACTACCTGCGGGTGCGGGAGTGGCAGGACATCGACAGCCAGCTGCGCCAGGTGGCCAAGCAGCTCGGGATCACGCTCAACTCCGAGCCCGCCGATCCGCTGAAGGTGCACACGGCGCTGCTGGCGGGCCTGCTCTCGCACGTGGGCATGAAGGACCCGGCCAAGAACGAGTACTTCGGCGCGCGCAACGCGAAGTTCTCCGTCTTCCCCGGCTCGGCGCTGTTCAAGAAGCAGCCGAGGTGGGTGATGGCGGCCGAGCTGGTCGAGACCACGCGGTTGTGGGGCAGGGTCGCCGCCAAGATCGAGCCGGAGTGGATCGAGAAGCTGGCCGGGCACCTGGTGAAGCGCAACTACAGCGAGCCGCACTGGGAGCGCAAGCAGGGCGCGGTGATGGCCCTGGAGCGCGTCACGCTCTACGGCATCCCGATCGTCGCCGGTCGCAAGGTGAACTACGGCAAGGTCGACCCGGAGCTGTGCCGGGAGCTGTTCATCCGGCACGCGCTCGTCGAGGGTGACTGGGAGACCGGGCACAAGTTCTTCCACACCAACAGGGAACTGCTCGCCGAGGTCGAGGAGCTGGAGCACCGGGCGCGGCGGCGGGACATCGTCGTCGACGACGAGACGCTGTTCGAGTTCTACGACAAGCGGGTCGGCGCCGAGGCGATCTCCGCGCGGCACTTCGACACCTGGTGGAAGAAGACCCGGCGGGAGCAGCCGGAGCTGCTGACCTTCGACCGCTCGATGCTGATCAACGAGCGCGTCGGCGGGGTCAGCGACGCCGACTACCCCGACGAGTGGCACTACGGGGATCTGCGGCTGAAGCTGACCTACCAGTTCGAACCGGGTACCGACGCGGACGGTGTCACGGTGCACGTGCCGGTCGCGGCGCTCAACCAGCTGGAGCCGGAGCCGTTCAGCTGGCAGGTTCCCGGTCTGCGCAAGGACTTGCTGACCGCGCTGCTGAAGTCGCTGCCGAAGGCGTTGCGGCGCAACTTCGTCCCGGTCCCGGACTACGTGAACGCGTTGCTGGCGCGGCTGAAACCCTCTGGCGCGCTGCTGCTGGCCGAGCTGGAGACGCAGTTGCAGGCGCTGGGCGGGGTCGCGGTGGCGCCCGACGCGTGGGAGCTGGACAAGGTCCCGGATCACCTCAAGGTCACCTTCCGGGTGGTCGACGAGAAGGGCGCCAAGGTCGCCGAGCACAAGGACCTGAGCGCGCTGAAGGGGCAGTTGAAGTCGAAGGTGCAGCGCGAGCTGTCCACGGCGGGCAACGCGGTGGAGCGCAGCGGGCTCACCGACTGGACCATCGGCGAGCTGCCGAGGACGTTCACCCAGCAGCGCGCGGGTTACGCGGTCACCGCCCACCCGGCGCTGGTCGACGCGGGGACGAGCGTCGCGGTGCGGATGTTCGAGACCGAGGACGAGCAGCGGCGCGCGATGTGGCTCGGCACGCGGCGGTTGCTGCTGCTCGGGTCGCCGTCGCCGATCAAGCTCGTGCACGGGCGGCTGTCCAACCAGGCCAAGCTGACGCTGAGCTCCAGTCCGCACGGTGGGGTCGGCGCGCTGCTCGCCGACTGCGCGGCGTGCTCGGTCGACCACATCGTCGCCGGTGCCGGTGGTCCCGCGTGGAACGCCGAGGGCTTCGGGGCGTTGCGGCACAAGGTCCGCGCCGAGCTGGGCAACGTGATGATGGACGTGCTCGGGCACGTGCAGCAGGTCGTCGCCGCGTGGCAGGCCGTGCAGCGCGCGCTGTCCGACGCGCCCGACTTCCCCGCTTCCCGTGCGGCGCTGGCGGACATCCGGGCTCAACTGTCCACTTTGGTCGGTCCGGATTTCGTGGCCGCGACGGGATCTGCTCAGCTGCCGCAACTCCCCCGCTACCTCAAGGCGATCGAGCAGCGGATCGCGAAGCTCAGCACCAACGCCGAGCGGGACGGGGATTCCATGCGCGCCGTGCACGCGGTGGAGCAGGAGTACCGGGAGCTCGTCGCGGAGGTCGGCGCGGACCTGCCGGAGGTTCGGCGGGTGCGGTGGATGATCGAGGAGCTGCGGGTCAGCTACTTCGCGCAGACGCTGGGCACGCCGTACCCGGTCTCCGACAAGCGGATCTACCGCGCCATGGACCAGATCTGAGCCGCCCCCCCAACGCCCTGAATGAGTCGTTCAGGGCGTTAGCGCGAGCCCCAACGGGTCTTTCGGGTACTTCGAACGCATTGAACGGGTCGTTGGGGGCTCGGGCGTGGTGAACGGGTCGTTGGGGCTGAACGACTCGTTCAGCACGTTCAACGGAGTGAATGACTCGTTGAGGTGGTTGAGCGGACTGAACGAGTCGTTCAGCACGTACCGGGGGCGCTCACCTGGGGTTCACGGGGGGCGTGAAAGGCTGCGTGGGTTTCGCGGAGCGAGGGGGTTTGGCGTGCCACGAGGTAGGGCCGCTTTCGGCGCCACGGCGGTCGCGCTGGTGGTGGCGACGATCGGCGCCGCGTGCACGGTGGGGCCGTCGAACCGGCCCGCGGTGGTGCACGACGGGGACGCCCCGCCCGTGGTCGCTCCGACGCCCGGCAAGCAGCCGCCCGCGGCGGTGCGGCCCCTCGGCGCGCCGGAGGGGGCGAAGCTGAGCTGGTCGGACTGCACGAGCCAGACGCGGTTCCGGCTCGGCGCGGCGGCGGGGTCGGCGACGCGCTTCGAGTGCGCGCGCGTCAGCAACACGTTGGACTCGCCGAGCAGGCCGGGCCGGGGCACGACGCGGATCGCGGTGCTGAAGGCCGGGACCGGGCCGGTGCCGCTGGTCGTGGTGAACGACGTCAACGGCGAGCCGGGCACGTTGTTCGCGGCGCGGTTGGCGCAGCAGCTGGGGCCGGAGGTGCTGGGCACCTTCTCGTTGGTCGGCGTGGACCGGCGCGGCACGGGCGAGTCCGAGCACCTGCAGTGCGTGCCGGAGTCGATCCGGCAGCGGCTGATCGGCTTCGACCCGACGGCCAAGGACGCGACGAAGATCAACGAGCTGTTGGAGGTCGCGCGGGAGGCCTCGCAGGAGTGCATGCTCGACCTGGACGAGCAGCTGCCCGCGAACGACACCTGGCGCACGGCCTCGGACCTGGAGAAGGTCCGCGAGCTGCTGGGGATGCGGCACCTGCACGCGATCGGCAGCGGTGAGGGCTCGCGCGTGCTGACGGTGTACGCCGAGCGCTTCGGCGACAAGGCGGGGCGGTTCGTGCTGGACGGCTCCCCCGATCCGACCTCGGACGGGATCGGGCTGGCGCAGGCGAGGGCCGCGGCGACGGAAGCGACGTTCACGGAGTTCGCGTCGGACTGCGTGCGGCGCGGGTGCGCGCTGGGCTCCGATCCGCGGAAGTCCGTGAGCGACCTGGTCGCCAAGCTCGCCGAGAAGTCGCTGACCAGCTCCGACGGGCTCGCGGTCACCAGCGGCTCGGTGATGTTCGCGCTGGTCGAAGGGTTGGGCGAGCGCTCGGCGTGGCCCGCGCTCGGGGACGCGCTGGCCAAGGCCGCATCGGGTGATCCCGGGCCGGTCGCGGCGCTGCTGGCGCCGGTGATCAAGAACAAGAGCACGGTGGGCGCGCGCTTCGACGGCTCGATGATCACCGCGTGCAACGACACGACGGTGCGCATCCCGCCGGACCGCGCGGCTCAGCTGATCAAGGAGTGGAGCGCCAGGAGCCCGCTGTTCGGGCCGGTGTTCAGCCAGCGGCTGATGTGGTGCGGGCCGTGGCCGGTGCCTGGCCAGCCGCTGCCGCCGGTGCGGGCGGCCAACGCCGGGCCGATGGTGGTGCTGAACACCGCGGCGGACCCGGTGACGCCGCCGGAGGGCACGAAGCGGACCGCGGAGCAGCTGCCCGGCGCGGCGCTGGTGACCTGGCAGAGCAACGGGCACGGGGCGCTGACGGGCAGCGGGTGCGTCGCGACCGCGCTGAAGGACTACCTGGTGGACGGGAAGATGCCCGCGAACGCGACGGTGTGCCCGCCGTAGAAGGTCGACGGGCACACCGTGTCCACTCGCGTCAGTGGCTAGCAGCCGCCGCAGCAACCACAGCCTGGACCCGTGCAGTTGCTGCAGCAGCTGCAGCCGCCAGCGGCCGACATCTCTTCCATCGCATTACCTCCACGCTCGTGGGAGCCCCGGGAAGCACCCACGGTATGCGTGATCACGCATGAGTCGACACCGCCGCCCGACTGACAGCCTTCCCCTGGAGGGGTGAGCACTCCGAGTGGCAGCGGTAGCACTCCGGGTTGACCATGAGCGCATGGGTGATTTCCTGCTGCGTCGATGGTGGCTCGTGGTCGTGCGCGGGGTGGCCGCGATCCTGTTCGGGGTCGTCGCGCTCGCCTGGCCGGGCATCACGGTGTTGGCGCTGGTGACGCTGTTCGGCGTGTACGCGTTCGTCGACGGCGTGGTGGCCGTCGCGGTGGCGCTCGCCGACAAGGTGGCGCCGTCCGCCGACCGGGCGATGACCGGGCTGCTCGGCGCGGTGAGCCTGGTGGCGGGCATCGTGGCGGTGGCCCTGCCGGAGATCACCGCGCTCACGTTGCTCTACGTGATCGCGGCGTGGTCGGTGGTGGCGGGCGTGCTCCAGATCGGTGTCGCGTGGCGGCTGCGCAAGGTCCTCGCCAGGGAGTGGCTGCTGTTCGTCAGCGGCGGCCTGTCCCTCGCGCTCGGCCTCGCGCTGTTCATCAGCCCCGGCGAAGGCGCGATCGCGCTGGTCGTCACGATCGCGGCCTTCGCGCTGCTGTGGGGCATCGTGCTCACGCTGGTCGGGATCAGGCTGCGCACCATCGGCAAGCGCCTGGCCGCCGAGGCGGAGCTGGCCGAGGGCACGACCGCCGCGCTCTGAGCTACTTCTCCTTGAGCAGCTCTGCGATGTAGTCGGTGACCGGTCGCGTCGGGTGGCCGATGAGCGCGCTCAGCACGCCGGGGGTGTGGTCGAGGACCCCGCCCTTGGCGATGTTGGCGTCCACGTCGGCGAACACCGCCGCGACCGGCTCCGGGAAGCCCACGCCGACCAGCCGCGCGATGTGCTCCTCGGTGGTGAGGTTCCGGTAGGACACCGCTCTGCCGGACACGCGGGCGATCTCCTGGGTCAGCTCGGCGAAGGACCACGCGGTGTCGCCGGAGAGCTCGTAGATCTTGTTCTCGTGGCCGTCGGTGGTGAGCACGACCGCGGCGGCTTCGGCGTAGTCGGCGCGCGCGGCGCTGGACACGCGGCCCTCGCCCGCACTGCCGCTGATCTCGCCTGATTCGACCGCGCCCGCGATGTCGTGCGCGTAGTTCTCGTGGTACCAGCCGTTGCGCAGGATCGTGTAGGTCAGGCCGGACGCGAGCAGGGCCTCCTCTGTGGCCTTGTGCTCGTCGGCAAGCACCATCCGACCCGAGTCGGCGAACGGGGCGCTGGTGTAGACGATCCGTCCGACGCCCGCCTTCACGGCGGCCTTGATCGCGTTGGCGTGCTGCTCGGCGCGCTTGCCGAACTCGTTGCCGGAGATCAGCAGGACGACGTCGGCTCCGGCGAAGGCCCGCTCCAGGCTCGCCGGGTCGCCGTAGTCGGCCGCGCGCGCCTGGACGCCGAGCGCCTGGGCCTTCTCCGGGTTGCGGACGGCGGCGACGACCTGGTCGGCGGGGACGCGCTGGAGCAGGGACTCGACGACCAGTGCGCCGAGCCCGCCGGTGGCTCCGGTGATGACGATCATGGGAGGTCTCCTCGCCGTGCGGCGCGGGCCCGTCCCGCGCTCACCACCGAGCTTGTACTAACTTCTGGTTAGCGCCAACTTCTAGTTAGTACTGTCACATTCGGTTGTGCTGCGTGCGGGGTACTGTCAAGGGCATGGACGCCCACCAGCAGCTGCTCGCCGACGTCTTCGACCGGGCGTGCCCGTCGCGGGACGCGCTGGAGCACGTCACGGGGCGCTGGGGAATCCTGGCGATGGTGGCGCTGACCGAGGGCACGTTCCGGTTCAACGCGTTGCGCCGCAAGGTCGACGGGATCAGCGAGAAGATGCTGTCGCAGACGTTGCAGGCGTTGGAGCGCGACGGTTTCGTGCGTCGCGAGGCCCAGCCGGTGATCCCGCCGAAGGTCGAGTACAGCCTGACCCCGCTCGGCGCGGAGACCGCGGAGAAGGTGTTCGCGCTCGTCCAGTTCGTCGAGGACCGGCTGCCCGAGGTGTTGGACGCGCGCAAGGCTTACGACGCGGCGAAGGGCTGAGACGACGAAGGGCTGAGACCAGCGGCCCCAGCCCTTCGCGCGCAACGGTGTCAGCGCTCCCAGGAGGAGAAGCCGCGGAAACCGTAGAGCAGCGGGTCGTCCTCGCGCTGGCCGATGTCGACGACCCTGCCGATGACGATCGCGTGGTCCTCCACGACGTGCAGTCCGGCGACGACGCACTCCGCGGTGGCGAAGGCGTCCTCGACCAGCAGCGGCGCGCCGACCTGGGCCGAAGGCCGCCACGGCAGGCGGGTGAAGCGCTCCGGCGCCGCCGAGGAGAACAGCTCCGCCGCCCGCTTTCCATTGGTGTGCAACAGGTTCACCGCGAAGCCGCCACTGTCCCGGACCGCGGTGAGGGTGCCGCTGCGCAGGTTGAGGCACACCAGCAAGGTCGGTGGATCAGCCGCGACGCTGGTCAGCGACGTGCAGGTCATGCCGTGCGGCGCGCCGCCGGCGTCGAGCGCGGTGATGACCGAGACGCCGGTGGGGAAGGCGCTCATCAGGTCGCGGAAGCCCTGGACCGCCGTGACGTCGCGGGAGACCGGTGCGGCTGTCACGGGCTCAGCCGTTGATCGAGTCGATGTACTCGTAGCAGGTGGGCAGGTTCTCCACCAGCTCCTGGGCCTCCGCCGCCAGGCGCGCGAGCTCGGCCCTGGCGTTGGCCGGGTCGATGTGCGCGAGCGCGGGGCGGGGGCGCTGCGGCTCCAGGCCCAGCCCGAGGGTCATCGTGATCCACGAGTAGGACTCGAAGCCGTGGTAGTGCGGGTACATCGAGGACTCGTCGATCAGCAGCGAGCGCGCGTGCTCCAGCCTGGGCTCCAGCCCCGCCGGGATCGCCCGGATCTTGGTCTCCTTCCAGTACGGGGTGTCGTCGCGCTCGGTGGCCCGGTAGTGCAGGACCAGGAACTCCTTCACGCCGTCGATGACGTGGGCGACCTTCCTGTTGTAGGCGTCGGCGAGGCCGGAGTCCCAGTTCTCGTCGGGGAAGTGCTTCACCAGCTGCTCGATCCCGTGCTGGATGAAGAAGATCCCGGTGGACTCCAGCGGCTCGACGAAGCCCGAGGACAGGCCGATCGCCACCACGTTGTTCACCCACGAGCGCTGGTTGCGGCCGATGCGCATGCGGATGTGGTTGGCCTCCAGGTCGTCCTGGCCGGGGGCGACCTTCTCGCGCAGCGTGCGCTCGGCCTCCTCCGGCGAGCAGAACTCGTCGGAGTAGACGTAGCCGTGGCCGTTGCGCTGGTGCAGGGGGATGGTCCAGATCCAGCCCGCGTCCATCGCGGTCGCGGTGGTGTAGGGCTGCATCGTCTTGGCCAGCTCGCCCTCGCGCGGCACCCGCAGCGCCACCGCGCGGTTGTTCGGCAGCACGTCCTGGAAGGACTCGAACTGCTCGCCGAGCGTCTGGTTGATCAGCACGCCGCGGAAGCCCGTGCAGTCGACGAAGAGGTCGCCGTGCAGGTCACCGCTCTCGCGGGTCTTGACGTGGCTGACCCACCCGCGCTGGTCCTGGCCGATCTCCACCACGTCGTCGATCACGTGCTTCACGCCGCGCTTGGCGCCGAACTTCGCCAGGAACTTGGCCAGCAGGTCGGCGTCGAAGTGGTAGGCGTAGGGGAACTGCGCGCGCTGTTCGTCCAAAGTGGACCGTCCGAGCGAACCGTCGAGGTTGGACACGAACAGCGAACCGTCGAGCAGGCGCGGCGAGAGGTTGTTCTCGCACATCGTCGGCGTGAGGTAGATCTTGCGGTCGAAGTCCTCGCCACGGTCGCCCAGGTGCAACCACCAGTCGGCCAGCGTGAAGCCGTCCGCGACGCGCAGCCGCTCGAAGGGGTGGTAGAAGTGGTGGCCCTTGCGGCGCCAGTCCTGGAACCGGATCGCGAGCTTGTAGGAGGCGGAGCACTCCGGCATCCACTCCCGCTCGTCGAGGCCGAGGTAGTCGAAGAAGTGCCGCACGGTCGAGAAGGTGGCCTCGCCGACGCCGATCGTGCCGACGCGCTTGGACTCCACCAGCGTCACGTCGACGCGGTCGCCGAACGCCTCCTTCAGGTACGTGGCTGTCATCCAGCCCGCAGTGCCACCGCCAACAATGACAACTGACTTGATCACAGCAACGCTCCTCGGGATCGTCCGGCCTTCGGCTCGACCGTAGGCGGCGGTTCTTTTACCTCGTTATCAAGCGGGTTAGTCGATGAGGACGTAGCCGTCGCCGGGGCGGGACGCGCGGGAGCGGCGGAGGCCGGTCAGGGAGAACGTCCTTTGCAGCCAACGGTCCTGACCGTCGTAGCGCGGTGTGAAGGCCGTTCTGCCGTGCACGGTCACGTGGTTGTCCACGATCGCGAGATCGCCCGGCGTCAACGCGGAACTGGTCGCGGTCTGCTCGAACAGCTCGCCCAGCTCCAGCAGTGCTGCCGAACCCGCCTCGGTCTGCGGCTGCGTGGCGGCGAAGTCCACGCGCAGATCGGGGTCTTCGGGAGCACCGGTGAGCACGGCGTGCGCGACGGGGACGTTGCCCTCGCCGAAGGACGGCGGCGCCTCGGTGATGAACTCGGGGCGGGACAACGCGTCGCGGCTGCGCGGGCTGAGCAGGTCGAGCACCTGGCGGACGCACGCCGTGCGCAGGCCCGCGATGCCCTCGTGGTCCGAGCGCAGGCACAGCAGCATGACGTAGTCGGGGCGGTGCTCGTGGAAGGCGTTCTCGTTGTGGAAGGACAGCAGCACCGATCCCGCGTTGCCCTGGAAGGTCTCCTTG
Source organism: Allokutzneria sp. NRRL B-24872 (assembly GCF_002155965.1). Taxonomy (GTDB): domain Bacteria; phylum Actinomycetota; class Actinomycetes; order Mycobacteriales; family Pseudonocardiaceae; genus Allokutzneria. Next base: position 36,679 of record NZ_MUMH01000053.1, on the reverse strand, counting down.
CCAGGAACGGGAACGACGTCCTGCACGAGCGCGCCGGTCTTCTCCGGCAGGAACGCGGCGGGGTCGCCGAGGCCCGAAGCGATCATCGCGAGGACGGCGGCGCCAACGGTTGCCTTGCGCTGCACGGAACCTGCGACCATCGGCGTGGACCCCAGGGTGTCCATGCCGACGGGGAGGCCGCGCAGCAGGAGTGTCCCTTGTGGACCGGAGTCGCGGCGGAAGCGCCGGATCGCCCTGCGCACGGCGACGGGGAGCTCGTCCCACGCCTCCCGCGCGGCGGCCACCCACTTGGGGTCGTCGATCACGCCGTCAGCGACGTCGAGCAGGCCGAGGGCGACCTCGGTCACGGCGGCGGCGTCGGTTTCGGTCAGCGACACCACGTTGGGGGTCGCGCTCCTGAGATATGTGGTCACGGTCATCGCGCACTACCCATCGATTGCAGCATCGTCACTGTCTCCTCGTGGTCGAGGTCGAGCGCGTCGGGGCCGTAGATCTCCTCGACCCATCCGCGCTGGTACACCGAGTCCAGGTACCGCTCCCCCAGATCGGGAGCGATGGCGACGGCGGTCGGATCACCGCCGGGCGCGAACTCCGCCAGCCAGCGCAGCGCGCCGCTGACCACGGTCCCGGTGGACCCGCCGAACAGAAAACCCTTGCGGGCCAGGCGGTGGCACGCCCGGACGGTGTCGACCTCCGGGACGTGCACCACATCGTCCACATAGGACACATCGAGCAGTGGTGGGCGAACCCCCGTGCCCAGGCCGGGAATCATCCTGGGCGCGGCGGGTCCCCCGAAGGTCACCGAACCCGCCGCGTCGACCGCGACGATGGTGACCCCGGGGCGGTGCTCCTTGAAGTAGCGCGCGCAGCCCATCAGGGTGCCCGTCGTCCCCGCGCCGAGGAAAAGCACGTCCAGGTCGGGGAAGTTGCGGGCGATGGACGGCGCGGTCCAGCGGTAGTGGGCCTTCCAGTTCGCCGGGTTGGTGTACTGGTTGAGCCACAGGTAGCGGTCGTCGGAGGCGCACAGCTCGCGCACGTAGCGCAGGCGCGCGGCGAGGAAACCGCCGTCAGCGTCGGGCTCGACGATCGTGTGCACCCGGCTGCCCAGGGTTTCGATCAGCCGCTTGGTGGCGAGGTTGCAGCGCGCGTCGGTCACGCACAGGAAGTCGTAACCCTTGCTGGCGGCCAGGATGCTCAGCGCGACGCCGAGGTTGCCGGAGGAGGACTCGACGAGGACCGTGCCCGGCCGCAGCACACCACCGCGCTCGGCCGCCTCGACCATCTCGCGCGCGGCCTTGAGCTTGATCGAGCCCGCGAAGTTGAAGCCCTCGCACTTGAGGTAGAGACTGCGGCCGAAGGTCGCTTCCAGGTCGACGAACAGGTCGTCCTCGTGGAAGTCCTCCGGTTCGGAGATGATCGGCACGCTCCCCACCTCCTCAGCCGTAGCGGCGCAGCTCGTGGAAGAAGTCGTCGACAACGGTCAGCTCGCCGGCGCCGCGCAGCTGCTCGTAGACGTGCATGCCGACCGCGAGGTCCAGCACGCCCAGCCCGAACGGCGAGAACACCAGCGGGCGATCGGCGGGCAGGTCGACGCGGCCCGCCATCACGTCGTCGAGCGTGCCGTGCAGGAAGTCACGGTTGCCCACGAGCTGCTCGGCCAGGTGCGGCGAGGTGTTCGCCTTCAGGCAGTGCTCGACGTCGTCGACGACGTTGGTCGACGCGAGGACGATCTCCGGGGAGATGTCGCGCAGGGAAACGTTGAGCACCAACGGGTTGTGCGCGAACCACGCGGGGTCGGTGACGTGCGGCGCGGCAGCGACGGTGGCGAACACGACGATGTCCGATGCGCGGATCAGGGCTTCGGCGTTGTCGTGCACCGAAATCCGGCCGGTCTCCCCTGAGCGCTCCAGGTAGTCGCGGAAGCCCGACGCGTGCTCGGCGGACAGGTCGTGCACGCCGACCTCGTCGAAGGACCAGCCGGTCTCGGCGAAGTAGGTGTGGATGTAGCGCGCGATCAGCCCGGTGCCGATGAAGCCGATCCTCGGCGGACGTCCGCGCTGACGGGTGAACCAGTCCGCGGCGAGCACGGCGGACGCGGCGGTGCGAGTGGCGCTGATGATGGAGCTTTCCAAGCAGGCGAAGGGATATCCGGTCGTCTGGTCGTTGAGGATCAGCACGGCGGAGGCCCTGGGCAGCCCGGCGGCGACGTTCTCCGGGAAGCTGGAGATCCACTTGATCCCGTCGACACCGACCCCGCCGCCGATCGAGGCGGGCAGCGCGATGATGCGCGAGCTGGGCCGGTCGGGGAAGCGCAGGAAGTACGACGGCGGGTTCACCGTGTCGCCGCTGCCGTGCACCTTGTAGGCGGCCTCGATCAGCTCCGTGACGGGCTTCTCCTGACCGGCCAGCGCGCGCTGCACCTGGCCGCCGGAGATCACCGAGAAGGAAGGGACCTGTTGGGACATCAGGGTTTCTCCGTGTTTGTCAGGGTGTCAGGCTGGCAGGCTGGTGGGTCGGCCAAGGGCGACCAGCACCTCGCGGGGGCCGTCGAAGACCTCGCGGCTGTGCGCCGTCCGCAGGTTGTCCACGAGCATCAGGTCACCGGCCCGCCACGGCTCGCGCAGCGTCACCGAGTCGTAGGTCTTGTTGATCACCTCGACCACGTCCTGGGTGATCTCGCCGCCCTCGCCGAAGCTGGTGTTGAACGGCAGGTTCTCCTGGCCGTAGACGTCGACGAGGTACTCCCGGATCTCGGTCGCCATCGTCCACTGGTTGAGGAAGGCGATCTGGTTGAACCACAACCGCTCGCCGCTCCCGGGGTGGGCGATCACGGCGGAGCGCCGCTGGCTGGTGCGCAGCCCGCCGCCGGAGATCCACTCGAAGCTGATCCCGTTGGCGGAGCAGTACCGCTCGACCTCGGCCTTGTCCGTCGTGCCGAACGCCTCGGTCCAGGAGAGGCCGATCTCCTCGTTGTAGCACCGGTTCAGCAGCCAGCCCTCGCGCTCGAAGCGCTCCACCAGGTCGCCGGGCAGCTCGGCGAGCACCTTGGCGGAGTCGGCGAGCGCGGTGGCTCCGCCCTCGGTGGGCGCGGTGAGGCAGGCGAAGAGCATGAGGCCGGGGAACTCCAGCGCGTAGCTGAGTTCGTGGTGCATGCACATCGGCTGGTTCGGCGGCCACTTCGAGGAGGAGTACACGCCCTCGCCGTGGCTGTCCCGCGTCGCGAACGCCTCGCGCTCGGCCATCAGCTCGACGCCCAGGGTCCGCAGCACCGCGCTCGCGCCGTCGACGTCGCTGAGCCCGAGGCCCCGCACCAGGACGGCGCCGTGGTGCGCGACGACCTCGTGCAGCGCGTCCCGGTTGCGCTCGGCCCATCCGGCCGCGTCCGCGACACCGCTCACCTCGACGATGGCGGGCTTGCCCTCCTCGACGCGACTGTTGAGCGTGTCCATCACAATGCCCTCCCGTTCTCTGTCACCGAGTCGACGGCTGCCGCGAGGTCGGCGAGCACGGGGGTCCTGGTCAGGTCCTTGAGCGAGATCACCCTGTCCAGCTTGACCACCATGCGCACGGCCGACAGCGACGTGCCGCCGGAGTCGAAGAAGTGGCTGCCCCGGCCGACTTTCTCCGGAGCGACCCCGAGCGCGTCGGCCCACGCGGCGGCGATGCGCCGTTCGGTCGGGGTGCGCGGCGCCTCGGCCACGTCGTCAACGCCCAGCTCTGCGGCGACCGCGGTGAGGTGATTCTTGTCGATCTTGCCATTTCCGGTGAGCGGCAGCGTTGGCATCCAGTGGAAGTGGCTGGGCACCATGTACTCCGGCAGCTCAGCCGCGAGGTGGCCGCGCAGCTGGCCGGCTGGCAGCTCGGACGGCGTCGAGTAGAAGGCGACCAAGGTCTTGCCCTGATCCACGACCACCGCGGCGTCGCGGACCCCGGGGGCGCCGAGGAGGCGGTTCTCGATCTCGCCGATCTCGATGCGGAAGCCGCGGATCTTGACCTGCGCGTCGCGGCGGCCCAGGAACTCCAGCTTGCCCTCGGGCAGCCAGCGGCCGAAGTCGCCGGAGCGGTAGAGCCGTTCCCCCGGCCGGTGCGGATCGGTGCGGAAGGCCGCCGCCGTGCGCTCGGGGTCGTTGATGTAGCCGCGACCGACGCACACGCCGGAGAACACGATCTCGCCCGGAGAGCCGAGCGGGACCGGGTTGAGGTTGTCGTCCACCACGTACACGCGCACGTTGTTCACCGCGCGCCCCAAGGGAACCCGCTCGCGCTCGGGTGCGCGGGACATCACCTCGTGGTTGGTGTCGTCCGAGGTTTCGGTGAGGCCGTAGGCGTTCGCGAGCTTGATGTCCGGGAAGGCGGCGAACCAGCGCTCAGCCAGTTCCTTCTTCAGCGCCTCGCCGGTCGCGGAGACGCAGTGCAGGCGGCCGAGGTCTCCTTCGTGCTCCTCCAGGTGGGAGAGCACGACCTCCAAGTAGGACGGAACGACCTGCATCACGTCCACGCCGTCGGAGACGAGGCTGATGAAGCGCTGGACGTCGAGGATCGCCGCCTGCGAGATGATCACCGTGCGACCGCCGACGAGGAGCGCGGACACGAGCTGCCACAGGGAGATGTCGAAGCACTGCGGCGCGATCTGCGCGACGACGCTGCCCTCGGCGATGCCGAAGTCGTCGATCTTGGCGTAGAGGTGGTTGACCATGCCCGCGTGCTCGCACATGGCGCCCTTGGGCTCACCCGTGGAGCCCGACGTGAAGTAGATGTAGGCCAGGTCGTCCCGGCCGACCGCGATGCCGAGATCGCTGTCGTCGTGGTCCTCGGCGTAGATCTCGTCGAGGAAGATCCGGGTGAAACCCGTTGTCTGATCGAGGTTGTCCGTGCTGCCACGTTCGGTGAGCACCAGGGCGCAGTCAGCGCGGCGCAGGGTCTTGCCGATGCGCTCAGCCGGGAAGTGCGGCTCGATCGGGAGGTAGCCGCCGCCCGCCTTGAAGATCGCGAGAACGGAGGCGAGCCAGTCGAGATTCCGTTCGGTCACAACGGCGACGACGTCCTGGGAGGACAGCCCTCGCGCGCGCAGCGCCCGGCCGATGCGGTTCGCGCGGCGGTTCAGCTCAGCGTAGGTCCAGCTGTGCTCACCGTGCTCAACCGCGATCTTGTCGGGGTGCTGGCGGACGCGGTCCTCGAACAGCTCGTGGAAGCGGCGGTCCGGCAGTTCGCGTTCCGGTCCGGCGAGGCCGTCGAACTGGAAGCCCAGCTCCTCGGTGGAAAGCAGGCTCGCGGCGCCGGGCCGGTCGAGCGCGGTGCGGTAGTAACCAGCGATCCGCGCGATGTGGTCGGCGTCGAAAGCCTCCGTGCGGTAGGCCAGACGAAGCCGACCGTCCTTTTCGGACACTGCGAGGACGACATCCTCCGGTAGCTCCGTGATCTCGCCGAGCACAACCTCGAAGTGCGAGCCCTCGGGCAGCGGCTCGGTGGAGTGGTCGGCGATCTCCGTCGCAGCTTTGTCCGCCTGCACAACAAGTTCGGGCCAGGTGCCACCGACCGCGATCGCGCAAGGCAACGGCGCCCCACCTGAAAGCGCGTAGCCGGTGCGGATCTCCGGCTCACCGCTGAGCGCGCTCATCACCCTGGCGTGCGCGGCAAGCAGCTCCGCGGCCGACGGCGTCGCGGCTAGCGCGATGTCGTGCTCCGCGATCCCGGAAGGAGCGTCGACAAGTGCGGTCCAGCGGGGAAGCGCGGTGAACCCGGCCGCCCCGAGCACGTCCTGCCAGAAGTCCCGGGCTCCCATCGAGGTCCCCTCCGCTCACATCAGCCTGGCCTCAAGGGAAAACCTATCGACGCGACATTTTTTCCCGTTATCGTCGGGGTTATCGCTGGAGCTCGACCACGTCGCGCTGTTTCCCGGTCAGCGTCAGGAAAACCTCGTCCAGGCTCGGCGTGCTGGTGTCGATCGCGGAGACGGCGAGTCCGGACCCCGAGATCGCGCGCACGGCGTCGGTCAGGTCGTCCGGACCGGAGATGGGCAGCTGCACCAAGCCCGCCTCGTGGTCGACGTGACCGGTGAGCCGCACGGTCGCGAGCGCGTTGACGACGGCCGTCAAGTCCTGTTCCCGCACGGGTTTCACGCGCAGTGTCTGCCCGCCGACCCTGGCCCGCAGCTCGGCGGGCGTGCCCGAGGCGATGACCACGCCGTTGTCCATCACCACGACGGAATCGGCCAGCGCCTCGGCCTCCTCCATGTACTGCGTGGTGAGCAGCACGGTGGAGCCCTCGGCGACCAGATCGCGGACCACGTCCCACAAACCGTTGCGGCTGCGCGGGTCCAGGCCGGTGGTCGGCTCGTCGAGGTAGATCACCCTCGGGTTCCCGATCAGGCTCGCGGCCAGGTCCAGGCGCCTGCGCATGCCGCCGGAGTACTCGCGCACGAGCTTGCCGCCCGCCGCGACGAGGTCGAAGCGCTCCAACAGCTCCTCGACCCGCGCCCACGCCCGCTTCTTCGGCAGGTCGAGCAGCCTGGCGATCAGGTACAGGTTGTCGCGGCCGGAGATGTCCTTGTCCACGGCGGCGTACTGGCCGGTGAGCCCGATCAGCTCGCGCACCTGCCTCGGCTGCGTCGCGACGTCGAAGCCGCACACCCGCGCCCGCCCGCCGGTGGGCGGGATCAGCGTGGCCAGCATGCGGACCGTGGTGGTCTTGCCCGCCCCGTTGGGGCCGAGCAGGCCGAGCACCGTGCCGACCGGGACCTGGAGATCGACACCGTCGACGGCCCTGTGGTCGCCGTAGTGCTTCTCCAGGCGCTCGACCTCGATCCCCAGCGTCACTGGCCCCGGTCCATCGCGGTGGCGAGGCTGCGCGGGCGCATGTCGGTCCAGTTCTGCTCGACGTAGTCAAGGCACGCCTGGCGGGTGTCCTTGTCGTGCGCGACCGTCCAGCCCGCCGGGACCTCCGCGAAGGACGGCCACAGCGAGTGCTGGCCCTCGTCGTTGACCAGCACGAGGTAGGTGCCGTCCGGGTCCTCGAAGGGGTTCGTCATGGCGTGCTTCCTTTCGTGGTTGTCCACCGGCGACGCTAGGCCGCGGGCTTATTGCGGCCATATCGCTGGTCAGGAGCGGCGCGAGTAGCACACGACGGACGCGGGCGCGAACACCGCGATCAGCGCGCCGATCCACAGCAGCGCCCCGAGCACGGCGGAGGTGGCGTCGATGCCGAGCATGAGGTTGCGGCAGGCGTCGCAGACCAGGGTGATCGGGTTGAGCTCGATCACCGGGCGCAGCCAGTCCGGCATGGTGTCGGTCGGCACGAACAGCGAGCTGGCGAACTGCACCGGCACCAGCCAGGCGAAGCCGACCGACTGCACCGTCTGCGGGGAGCGGATGGCCAGGCCGATGAACGCCGAGATCCACGCCAGGGCCACGCCGAAGGCGAGCATCAGCGCGATCGAGGCGAGCGTGGCCAGCGCGCCGCCGCTCGGCTGGAACCCGATGGCGAGGGAGAACAGGAACACCAGCGCCAACCCGACCGCCATCCGGACCAGGTCCGCGGTGATCCGGCCGATCAGCACCGAGGACCGGGCGATCGAGATGGAGCGGAAGCGGTCCATCATGCCGCTGTCGAAGTCCATGTTGAGGCCGATGCCGGTGGCCATCGAGACCACGGAGACGGCCTGGATCATGATGCCCGGCAACAGGTACTGCTTGTAGTCGGCGCCGACAGCGGCTCCGCCGATGGCCCCGCCGAACACCGAGATGAAGACCCCGGCGAGCAGCATCGGCATGATCACGTCGAACGCCTGCAACGGATCGCCCTTGAGCTGCAACAGGTTCCTGCGGCAGATCGCCAGCGACTGCCGCAGCACCCTTGCCGGGAACACGCTCGTCTGCTGCACGCATCGGAAGCTATCCGCGCGGCCTATCGCGGCGGTATCACCGGGGATAACCGCCCAATATGGTCCCGTCCTAGCGTGGCCGGAACAGGCTTTCGCCACGTGACGGGAACCCATCATGACCGAGCAAGTACTCACTTCCGTGCCCGAGGTCGACGGCGGGAACACGTTGTTCGACTGGTTCCGGCACATGCGCGCGGAGCAGCCGGTGTGGTTCGACCGCGGTCAGTACCACGTGTTCCGCTACGACGACGTGCACCGGGTGATCACCGACCCCTCGGTGTTCTCCAACGACTCCAGCCGGGTGTTCGAGCAGCTGAAGCCGATCACCGGCGGCAACATCAACTCGATGGACCCACCGGAGCACCGCAGGCTGCGCGGGCTGGCGAACACCGCGTTCACGCCGAGGGTGGTGGCGCGGCTGGAGTCGCGCATCCGCGAGGTCACCACCGAGCTGCTCGACCGCGTCGACACGGACTCCTTCGACCTCGTCGAGGCGCTGACCCACCCGCTGCCGGTGATCGTCATCGCCGAGCTGCTGGGCGTGCCGTCCGCCGACGCCGACCTGTTCCGCGTCTGGGTGGACCAGCTGACCGACCTCCAGGGCGTGATCGACCCGGGCGCGGACGACTTCATCGAGGTCTTCGACGCGGCGACCCGGGAGATGAACGAGTACCTGCTGGGGCACTGCCGAGCGCGCCGCACGGACCCGAAGGACGACCTGATCACCAGCCTGGTGCACGCGGAGGTCGACGGCTCGCGGCTGACCGAGGACGAGCTGGTCAAGTTCACCTCGATCCTGTTCCACACCGGGCACCTCACCACCACGCTGATGCTGGGCAACGCGGTGCAGACGCTGGACACGTGGACCGACGCCTTCGCCGAGCTGCGCGCGGACCGCTCGCTGATCCCGAACGCGCTGGAGGAGGTCATGCGCTACCGCTCCCCCTTCACCACGGTCAGCCGCGTGAGCACGCGCGACGTCGAGGTCGCCGGGCACCTCATCCCGGCGAACAGCATGGTCACGCCGTGGGTGATCTCCGCCAACCACGACGAACGGCGCTTCGTGGAGCCCGAGCGCTTCGACATCCGCCGCGACACCTCGCACGTGGCGTTCGGGCACGGCATCCACTTCTGCCTCGGCGCCCCGTTGGCGCGGCTGGAAGGGCGGATCGCGCTGAACGTGCTTTTCGATCGCTTCAAGGAGTTGCGCGTCGACCCCAACGCCGACATCCGCTACCACCCGTCGGGCGGCATGTACGGCGCGCGCAACCTGCCGGTTCTGGCGCGAAGGGCCTGAGGGACAGGAAAAAGAGGGGGCGGACTCCGCCCCCTCTTTCCCGTGCACTGACTCAGTGCAAGTCCACCTGCAAGCCGACGTAGCCCTGGGTCAGGTTCGACCGCATCCACTTCGGCTGCGCGGCAAGGGAAATCTCCTTCACACGCTCCGCGAGCACCCGGAGGACCGCCGCGAGTTCCGCCCGGGCCAGCGCCGCGCCGAGGCAGTGGTGCGGGCCGTTGCCGAAGCCGAGGTGCCGGTTCGGGGTCCGATCCACCTGGAACGCACGGGGATCGGCGAAGACGCGCTCATCGTGGTTGGCCGCCGGGAGCCACGCGACGACCGGCGTTCCCTTGGTCAGCACGCGGCCGTTCAGCTCCACGTCCTCCGTCGCGACCCGCAGCACGTGCATCGCGGGCGAGGTCCACCGCACGACCTCCTCCACGGCTTTGCCCAGCAGCGAGGGGTCCTCGCGCAGCCGCGGCAGCGCTTCCGGCACGGTGCTCAGCGCGTGGAAGGCGCCGGTGATCGCGTGCCGAGTCGTCTCGTTGCCGCCGATCAACACGTTGTTGCAGTTGACGAGCACGTCCCTGGGGCCGAGCCGCCCGTCCGCGAGCATGGTGCTCACGAGGTCGTCGCCCGGGTCGCGGCGGCGTCGCGACACCAGCTCGTAGAAGTACATGAGGATCTCGGAGTGCGCCTCGCTCGGCGACATCTTGTCGAAGGCGCTGTCGTTGCCGCCGAAGGCGTGATTCGTCAGCTCCACCAAGCGTTCCCGGTCCTCCGCGGGCACGCCGAGCACCTCGCAGACCACGGCGGCGGGCAGGCTCGGGCCGATGCGCAGGGCAACGTCGGCCCCGCCCGCCTCCAACGCCTCGTCGACGCTGGCGCGCACTTCCTCGTCGATGAACTCGCCGAGGGTGGTGGCCATCGCCTTGGACAGGAAGGGGGCGACCATCTGGCGGAGGTAGGTGTGGTGCTCGCCATCGGTGACCACCAGCATCTTGCCGCCGGAGTTGTCGGGCTGCTCCGCGTCGAAGCCGATCATCATGCCGTACTCGGAGGTGAACGGCGCCGTCGGCGAGAGCACCTTGCGGCAGGCCTCGTGGGAGAACACCGACCAGAACCCGCGCGGCGAGCTGCCCGGCCCGCTCCACACCAGCGCGTCGGCGGCGGCGTGCTCCCGCCACAGCGCGAAGCGCTCCTCCGAGCTGTACAGCTGGGGATCGCCGAGATCCAGGGCGGCTTCCGCGATCACGGTCATCGTCGCACCTCCTGCGGCAGGCCCGCCTCGACGATCTCGCAGATCTCCGACGCGGGGCCCGGCTCCATCATGTTCTCGTGCAGGCAGTCCACCTCGTGCACGATGATCTCTCCATCCACAGTGGACTTCCAGCTCTCCGGGGTGGCCCAGTCCTTGCGGCTGCGGCCCGCGACCACCAGGACCACGTCACCGGGGTAGCGCTCGGGCTCGTGGGTCAGCGCCAGGGTCGCGTTGGTCACCATCACCTCCAGCACGGTGGAGCGCCGCCGCTCGTCCAGCCGGCTCAGCTCGCTGGCGCCGCGCCCGAGGTAGTCGACGATCCGCGCGCGCAAGGTCTCCTCGTCCTGCGGCACGTCCGCGCCGTCGTCGCCGTACGCCTTGGCGTACTCCTCGAACATGCTGGCCAGCAACGCCTTTCGGTCGGACTGGCCGCGCTTGTCCTCCTCGGCGGGGTAGGCGTCGAGGATCGCGAGCAGGCCGACGTCCTCCAGGTGGGTCGCGAGGGCGTGCGCGAGGTTGCCGCCGAAGGACCAGCCGACCAGGTGGTACGGCCCTTCGGGCTGCACGGAACGGATCAGCTCGGCGAAGTCCTCGACCATCGCCTCCATCGTCTGCGGGCGTTCCTCCTCCCCGTCCAGGCCGCGCGACTGGAGCGCGTACACCGGGATCTCCGGATCGAGCGAGCGCAGCAGGCCGGTGTAGCGCCAGCTCATCCCCGCGATCGGCGGCAGGCAGAACAGTGGCGGACGGCTGCCCTTGGTGCGCAATGGAAGCAACGCTCCGAAGGCATCGCGCTGCGTGGGCTCACCGTCGAGCAGCGCGGCCAGAGCAGCCGGGGTCGGCGCGTCGAACACCGCGCGCACCGTCAGCTCCGCGCCCAGGACCGTGCCGACGCGCCCGGCAAGCTCGACGCCGAGCAGCGAATGCCCGCCCAGCTCGAAGAAGTCGTCGTCGACGCCGACCTCCGCGACGCCCAACGCCTCCGCGAAGAGTCCACAAAGGACCTTCTCGCGCGGGGTTCGCGGCGCGCTGTCGGAGGTCTCGACGACCGGCTCCGGCAGCGCCCTGCGGTCGAGCTTCCCGTTGGGCAGCAGCGGAAGCGCGTCCATGGCGACGAAGGACGACGGCACCATGTAGTCCGGGAGGCGCGTGGCCAGGTAGGACCGCAGCTCTGGGCTAGACACGCCCCCGACGACGTAGGCGACGAGCCGCCGATCTCCGGGACGGTCCTCCCGCACGATCGCCACCGCCGCGTCGACCTCGTCGTGGCGGCGCAGTGCGGTCTCGATCTCGCCAAGTTCGATCCGGAAGCCGCGCAGTTTGACCTGCGTGTCGGCCCGACCCGCCAGCTCCAGCCGGCCCCCGCGCCACCTGGCGAGGTCGCCGGTGCGGTAGAGCCGCGTGCCCGGGCTGCCGAACGGGCTGGCCACGAACCGCGCCGCAGTGGTGGCGGGATCGCCGAGATACCCCCGCGCGAGCCCGCGCCCAGCGATGTACAGCTCCCCCACCACGCCCGGCGGCACCGGGCGCAGCGAGGAATCGAGCACGTAGGTGCCCATGCCGTCGATGGCCGTCCCGATGGTCAACGGCCGCCCCGGAGTGCACGCCGTGAACGTGACATCGCAGGTCGCTTCGGTCGGGCCATAGGCGTTGATCATCAGCCGGTCGCGCGCCCAGAAGTCGACCAGGTCTTCCGGGCACGTTTCCGCGCCGGTGATCCACGCCCGCAGCGACGGCACTTCGACCTTGGGCACACCGCTCATCACCGACGGCGGCACCATCACGTGCGTGATCCGCTGTCCGACCAGCGCGGCGGCGAGTTCGGCGCCCGCGAGCTGACGCGACGGCACCACGAAGCACGCACCCGACAACAACGCGAGGCTGAGTTCGGCCACGGAGACGTCGAAGCTCGGCGACACGAACTGGAACACCCTGCTGTCGCCGTCGACTCGGTAGTGCTCGACCTGGTTGGCCGACAACGCCGCCAGACCAGCGTGGGTGACCACGACCCCGCGAGGCTTGCCCGTCGAACCCGACGTGTAGATGACGTACGCCGGGTGATCCGGCGTGATCTCGACGACGGGGTCCGTGTCCGGGAAACTCGCCAATCCGTCCACAATGGACGATGTGATCGTCATGGCCGGCTTCGCGTCGCTGAGCACGTGGTCGATGCGCTCCGCCGGGTACTCCGGATCGACCGGGAGGTAGGCGCCGCCCGCCTTGCTCACGGCGAGCACGCTGACCACGTAGTCGATCGAGCGGCGCAGCGTCAGCGCCACGATGCTCTCCGGCCCGATGCCCTCGGCGATCAGGTGGTGGGCGAGCCGGTTGGCGCGCGCGTTCAGCTCCGCGTAGGTGAGGACGACGCCCTCGCACTCCACGGCGGGCGCGTCGGGCGTGCGCGCGACCTGCGCCTGGAACAGCTCCGGCAGGGTGGAGACCTCAGCGGCGGTCGGCGGTGTGACGAGCTGCTGCTTCTCCTTGTCGGACAACAGCTCCAGGCCGCTGAGCGCCCGGTCCGGGTCGGCGGCGGCCTCGGTGAGCAGCCGCACCAATCGATCCGTGATCGCGCGGGCGGTGTCGCGGTCGAACAGGTCGGCCGAGTACTCCAGGACTCCTTCGAGCCCGGCCGGAGCGCCGTCCGCGTCGAAGGTCTCGCGCACGCTGAAGGACAGGTCGAACTTGGCGACGCCGACGCCGAAGCCCTCCGCGGTCGCGGTCAGCCCTGGCAGCTCGCTGATCTCGCCCCCGGTGTTCTGGAACGCCAGCATCACCTGGAACAGCGGGTGGTGCGCGGCCGAGCGGACCGGGTTGACCACCTCCACCAAGCGCTCGAACGGCACGTCCTGGTTCGCGAGCGCCGCCAGGTCGGTCTGCCGCACGCGGGCGAGGAGTTCGCGGAAGGTCGGGTCGCCGGAGGTGTTGGCGCGCAACACGAGGGTGTTGACGAAGAAGCCGACCAGCTCGTCCAGCGCCTGGTCGCCACGCCCCGCGACGGCGGTGCCGATCGGGATGTCCGTGCCCGCGCCGAGCCTGGTCAGCAGGGCCGCGAGCGCCGCGTGCACCACCATGAACACGCTGGCCTGGCTGCCGTGCGCCAGCTTGGCCAGTCCCTCGTGGGCCTGAGCCCCGGTGGCGAACTCGACCGTGTCGCCGAGGCGGCTGGGCGCGGCGGGGCGACGCCGGTCGGTGGGCAGCTCCAACCAGTCCGGCGAGCCGGTCAGGGTGTCCCGCCAGAACGCCAGCTGCTCGCTGATAAGGCTGTCGGGGTCTTGCTCGCTGCCGAGCAGTTCCTGCTGCCACAGCGCGTAGTCCGCGTACTGGGCGGGCAAGGGAGTCCACTGTGGACTCGTGCTTGCGCAGCGGGCGCTGTAGGCGGCGACGAGGTCGCTCCACAGTGGACCGGCCGACCAGCCGTCCATGGCGATGTGGTGCGGCACCAGCAGGAGCACGTGCTCGCGCTCGGACAGCGCGAAGACCCAACCACGGATCGGCAGGTCACGGGCGAGGTCGAAGGGGGTGGCCGCCGCAGTGCGCAACGCCGAGGGCAGCTCCTCCTCCGTGACGTCGACGACCTGCACGACAGGCTTGGTCGAGGCGTCGAGAATCCATTGGTGCGCAGTGCCCTTGTGCTCAGCGATGACCGTGCGCAGGCTCTCGTGCCTGGCCACCACATCGCCGAGCGCGGAGATCAGCGCCTGGCGATCCAACTGGCCGGTCAGCCGCACGGGCATCGGCAGGTTGTACGTGGCGTTGGGGCCTTCGAGCTGCTGGATGAACCACAGCCGCCGCTGAGCGGAGGAGAGCGGGACATGCGCGGGCCTGATCCCAGGTCGAAGCGCGGGCCGCGTCGAGCCGCCACCGCGAACGCGCTCGGACAGCAACGCCACGGTCGGCGCCTCGAAGATCACCCGCACCGGAAGCTCGACGCCGAACACCGCGCGGACGCGCGACAGCAGCCGGATCGCGCTGAGCGAGTGACCGCCGAGCGCGAAGAAGTCCTCGTCGACGCCGACGTTCTCCCGCCCCAGGACCTCAGCGACCAGGCCGCACAGGATCTCCTCGCGCGAGTCGCGGGGACGGCGCGAGCGAACGGGCTCCGCTGGTTCCGACACCACTTCCGCGAAAGAGCCGAACATCCGCTCACGGTCCACATCGGACAGTTCGACGGGCTGGCCGAAGGGCTCGTCCCACCGCCGCACCACGTCCCACAACGCCCGCACGTAGGCGTCGGCGATCCACTGCGCGGCTTCGGCGTCGAACACGTCGGGTCGGTACTCCAGCAGCACTTCCAGCCGCTGGTCGGTCAGCGCGGCGGCCAACCGGATCGGGTAGTGCGCCGCGTCCTGGCCGCCGACGTCGGTCAGTCGCACCCCAGGCGCGATCTCGCGGGCGGAGAAGTCGACGGGGTAGTTCTCGAAGATCACGAACGTGTCGAACAGCGTCGGCAAACCGGTCTGCCGGACCACATCGGTGAGCCGGAGGTACTGGTGCGCCAGCAACGTCGACTGCTCGTCCCGAAGCCGCACGAGGTTGTCCGCGACCGGCTCGTCGGAGCAGAGCCGCACGCGGACCGGGACGGTGTTGATGAACATCCCGACCATCTTCTGCACACCGGGGATCTCCGGCGCTCGCCCGGAAACAGTGGTGCCGAAGACAACGTCCTCACGGCCGGTCACCGCCTGGAGCACGGAGGCCCACGCGGCTTGGACCAGTGTGGCCGCAGTGAGCTTGTTGGCCCGCACCACGCGGTCCACCTCAGCGCCAAGACCTTCCGGCGCAACGGTGATCCGCGCGGGCACGACGGACTCCCCCGCGATGTCCGGGGCGAGCACGGTGGGCCGATCAACGCCCTCCAGCGCCTCGCGCCACACCCGCAGCGACGCCTGACTGTCCTGTTTGGACAACCACTCCGGATAGTTGCGGTACGGCACCACCAACGGCATCCCGGCCGCGTCGCCGCGCTGGGCGTAGAGGGTGAACAGGTCCTCCATCAGCACGCCCCACGACCACCCGTCAACGAGGATGTGGTGGTTGGTGATGACCAGCTTGTACGCGGTCGGCGCGAGCTTGACCAGGGTGAAGCGCATCAGCGGCGGCTTGGCCAGGTCGAAGCTGCGCTGCCGGTCCTCGGCGAGGAAGTCGTCAAGGCGCTGATCGTCCATTCCGGACAGATCGAGTTCAGCCCACGCCTCCGGCACGGCGCGGTGGATCACCTGGATCGGCTCGCCGTTCTTGCGCAGCCGGAAACCCGAGCGCAGCACGGGGTACCGCCGCAGCAGCGCCGACGCGGCGGCCCGCAGCACGTCGGGCTCCACCGCTCCGCCGAGGCCGAGCACGAACTGGGAGTGGTAGACGTCCACCCCGCCCTCGTCGTAGCTGGCGTGGAAGTACATGCCCTCCTGCAACGGCGAGAGGGGCAGCACGTCTTCGAGAGCTGATCGCTTCACTCCAGAATCCCCAATTCCGCTTCGAGCTCGTCGATCTCGTCCTGGTCGAGGCCGAACGAGAGGTCGGACGGCGTGAGACCACCCGCCGTCGGGTCCTCGGCGTGCCGCACCAGGCCGCGCAGCGCGTCGAACCACGCCTCCGCGAGCCGGGCCACGGCCGTCTCGGACAGCAGGTCCCCGGCCCACGACCAGGTCACCCGCAGGCGCGGCCCCTCGGCGTCGTCCACCGCCGCCGCGTTGATCTCCAAGGTGTGCGAGACCGCTTGGTCGAGGTCCCGAGCCTGCGGCGTCGGGACGTCGTCGACCTGGGTCCAGTCGACGGGCTTGCCGCGCCCGCCGGAGCTGCCACCGAAGCGGCCGAGGTAGTTGAACGCCACCTGCGGCACGGGCAGCGGCGCGAGCACCCGCGCCGTCTCCGCGTTGAGGTAGCGCAGCATCCCGAAGCCGATCCCGTTGTCCGGCACGGCCCGCAGCTGCTCCTTGGCCGCCTTGAGGGCTCGGCCCACAACGGGAC
Source organism: Allokutzneria sp. NRRL B-24872 (assembly GCF_002155965.1). GTDB lineage: Bacteria > Actinomycetota > Actinomycetes > Mycobacteriales > Pseudonocardiaceae > Allokutzneria. The sequence goes on along the minus strand of NZ_MUMH01000053.1, from coordinate 20,296 downwards.
CACCCGCTCGGACCTCCGTCCAGTCCGCCGTTCCCGGGTCGAGCCGGACCGGGTAGAGGCTCGTGAACCAGCCGACCGTGCGGGACAGGTCCGCGCCCGGGACGACGTCTTCGCGGCCGTGGCCCTCCAGGTTCAGCACGACCTCGCTGCCGCCGCCCCGCCAGAACCCGAGCGCCAGCGCGACGCCGGTCAGCAGGACGTCGTTGATACCCGCGTGGAAGGCGGTGGGCACGGTGGTCAGCAGCGCCGATGTGTCCTCAGTGGACAGTTCAGTGGTCAGATAGCGGACGGTGCCAACGGTGTCGAGCTTCGGATCGAGTGCACGACTGCCGAGCACCGGCTCCGGCTGTTCCAGGGCCGAGCGCCACAGGTCGAGCTCGGAGGCGCGTTCCTTGGCCTGCTCGGCGATCCGGCGCGACCACGACGCCACCGACGTGACGACCGGGTCGAGTGACGGAGTGCGCCCGGCGACCACGGCGCGCCACGCGGAGGCCAAGTCCGGCAACAGGATTCGCCACGAGACCCCGTCGACCGCGAGGTGATGCACCACCAACAGCAGGCGCCCGGCCGTGTCGGGGCCGAAGTCGAACCACACCGCTTGGAGCAGCACACCTTCGGTCGGAGCCAGCCGCAGCCGCGCCGACTCACCCTGTTCCTTCGCAACGGAGGCGAACTCGTCGTCGGTCAACCCGGCGACGTCGACCCTCGTCAACGCGGGCCGAGACGGCTCCGCGACGGTGAAGCTCCAGCGCTCGTCCTTTGTGGACAGTCGCGTGCGCAGCGCGCCGTGGTGATCGACAACCGCGCGCAGTGCCTTCGCCAAGTCGTCGAATCGGGCGGTCTTCGGTGTGCGCACGGCGACGGACTGGTTGTAGCCCTCGAAGGGGTCGCCCAGCTCGCGCATCCACTCCATGATCGGGACGGGCGCGAACTCCCCGCTGTCGTCGTCCTGCGTGACGGGCGCGGTGTCGTCCCCGGTCGCGACCAGCGCGAGGGCTTCGGGTGTGCGGTGCTGGAAGATGTCGCGGACGGAGAAGACCAGCCCGGCGCGGCGAGCTGAGGTGGCCAGCTCGATGCACAGGATGCTGTCCCCGCCGAGCGCGAAGAAGTCCTGGTCCGCACCGACTTCGCCGACGCCGAGGACTTCCGCGAACAATGTGCAGAGCAGCTCTTCACGCGGACTGCGCGCCCTCGCCTCGGAGACTTCGGCGGACGGAACGGGCAGCGCCTTCACGTCGATCTTGCCGTTGGGCGTGACCGGCAGCGCGTCCAGCGCCACGAACGCCGACGGCACCATGTAGTCAGGCAACTGGCTCTCGGCGCGCTCACGCAGACCGGTCGCGTCACCGACGACGTAGGCCACGATTCTCTTGTCCCCCGGGCGATCCTCGCGGACGATCACCGTCGCCTGAGAGACACGAGCAGCCAGCACGGACTCGATCTCACCAAGCTCGATGCGGAAGCCGCGCACCTTCACCTGAAGATCCGCGCGCCCAATGAACTCCAACTGCCCGTCGGAGTTCCACCGCGCCAAGTCACCCGTGCGGTACATCCGCCCACCGAACGGGCACGCCACGAAGCGCTCCGCCGTCAGACCAGGCCGGTTGAGGTAGCCGCGCGCCAGGCCATCCCCGGTCACGTACAGCTCACCGGTCACTCCCGGCGCGACAGGCCGAAGGTGCGCGTCGAGCACGTAGACCTTCGCGTTCACGATCGGACGGCCGACCGGCGGCACGACCGCTCCCGACAGCGGAGCGCTCATCGTGGCGCAGACCGTGGTCTCGGTCGGACCGTAGGCGTTGACCATGCGGCGGTCGACGGACCAGCGGCCGACCAACTCCGGCGGGCACGCCTCACCCGCCACCACCAGGGTCAAGCCCTCCGGCAGATCCTCCGTGACACCAAGCGCCACGGGAGGCAGCGTCACGTGGGTGACGCCCTGCTCGCGGATCACCTCGGCCAGCGGCTCACCAGGCTGAAGTCGCTCAGCGGGCGCGAGGACCAGGCACGCGCCCGACAGCAGCGCCATGCACAACTCCCACCCCGCCGCGTCGAAGCTCGGCGAAGCGAACTGGAGCACCCGGCTTCCTGGCCCGACCTCGAAGTTCTGCACGTGGGTCGCCGAAAGCGCGGCCAGGCCGCGGTGTGCGACCACCACGCCCTTGGGCCTGCCGGTCGAGCCGGAGGTGTAGATCACCCAGGCCGGGGAGTCGACGGTCAGGCCAGGGCGCTCCAGCTCGTGCGACGGCAGGTCCGCCACCCCGCCGACCTCGAACACCGTGGTGCCCTCGGGCAACCGCGACGCCAGCTCGGGAGTCGTGAGCACGCCAACCGGCTTGGCGTCGGTGATCATGTACTCGATGCGGTCAGCCGGGTAGTCGGGGTCGATCGGCACGTACGCGCCGCCCGCCTTGTGCACGGCGAGCACGCCGACAACCAGGTCCACCGAGCGCGGAAGTGCCACTCCCACAATGGTTTCCGGGCCGACTCCCTGGCTCGCCAAGTGTCGGGCGAGCTGGTTCGCGCGGGCGTCGAGCTGCGCGTAGGAGACTGTCTCCCGCTCGAAGACGACCGCCGGAGCATCCGGGTTCTCCGCGACACGGCGGGCGAAAAGCTCCGGGATGACCGCTGCGGCAACGTCTTGATCGGTGGCGTTGTACTCGTCCAGCAAGCGGGCCCGCTCGTCGTCGGCAAGCACCTCCACCGCGCTGATGCGCTGCGACGGATCGCCCACGACCGCTTCGAGCACGCGGAGCAAGCGCGCGGACAGCGCTTCGACCGTGCTGTGGTCGAAGAGATCGGCCGCATACTGCACGTTGACGCTCACGCCCGCAGGAGTGCCGTCGGCGGAGTACGACTCGCGCAAGCCGAACTGCAAGTCCAATTTGGACGTTCCGACGCCGATGTCGATCGGTTCGACGTCGAGCCCGTCGAGCTGGCAGAACGACTCGGCGTCGCTCTGGAAGTTCATGCTGATCTGGAAGAGCGGGTGGTGCGCGAGCGAGCGGTCCGGGTTCAGCACCTCGACCAGGCGCTCGAACGGCACGTCCTGGTTCGCGTATGCCGCGAGGTCGGACTCCCGCACGCGCTTCAGAAGGTCCACAAAGGACGGATCACCGGACGCGTCAGTTCGCAGCACCAACGTGTTGACGAAGAACCCGACCAGCCCGTCAAGAGCTTCGTCCGAGCGCCCGGCGATCGGCGCTCCGATCGCGATGTCCGCGCCAGCTCCCATGCGGGACAGCAGCGCCACAAGGGCCGCGCGCACGACCATGAACGCCGTGACACCGTGCTGGCGCGCCAACGCGACAACGGCCTTGTGCAGCTCTTCGCCCATCTCGAAGGACAGGTCAGCGCCGCGATAGGAAGCCACTGCCGGCCGAGGCCGATCGGTCGGCAGCTCGATCAGCTCCGGCAGCCCTGCCAGCGAGCTACGCCAGAAGTCCAGCTGCGCCGCGACGACGCTGCCCGGCTCGTCCTCGGTGCCCAGCAGTTCGCGCTGCCACAACGAGTAGTCCACATAGGACAGCTCAAGCGGCGCCAACGAAGGAGCACGCCCGGCCCGCCGCGCCGCGTAAGCCGCGGCCAGGTCCTCGTGCAGCGGGCCGATCGAGGCGCCGTCCGCCGCGATGTGGTGCATCAGCAGCAACAGGACGTGCTCGTCCTCGCTGATCTTGAACACCGTCGCGCGCGTCGGGAGGTCCTCGGCCAGGTCGAACGGGAAGTCGGCCGCGGAACGAACGGCGGGCAGCAGGTCGTCCTCGGAGACCTCGGCGACCGTGAAAGGCACCTCGAAGACATCGCGGACCAGCTGGTAGTTGTCCGGGAACACCGTGCGCAGGGTTTCGTGCCGCCGCACCACATCCGTGACAGCGTCCCGCATAGCGCCGCAGTCGAGGTCGCCGGTAAGGCGCAGCACCAATGGCACGTTGAACGTCGAGCTGGCGCCTTCCAACTGGTAGGCGAACCACAGGCGCCCCTGGCCGAAGGACAGCGGCGGACGCTCAGGACGCGGGCGAGGCGTCGGAGCGGTGCGCGCGGACTCCGCGCCGTCGACGCGCTCAGCCAGCCGCGCGACCGTGCCCTCTTCGAAGAGGACGCGCACCGGCAGCTCGACACCGAAGACCGTGCGGATTCGGCTGATCAACTGGGTGGCCAGCAGCGAATGCCCGCCGAGGTGGAAGAAGTTGTCATCGACGCCGACTCGTTCCACACCAAGGACTTCGGCGAACAGCGAGCACAGCAGCTCTTCACGCGGATTGCGCGCCCTCGCCCCCGTGACCTCGGCCGCCGGAGCAGGCAACGCCTTCACGTCAATCTTGCCGTTGGGCGTGACCGGCAGGGCGTCCAGCACCACGAACGCCGACGGCACCATGTAGTCCGGCAACTGGCTCGCCGCGTGCTCACGCAAACCAGTCGCATCGCCGACCACGTAAGCCACGATCCGGCGATCCCCGGGGCGATCCTCGCGAACGATCACCGTCGCCTGGGAGACGCGAGTGGCCAGCACGGACTCGATCTCACCAAGCTCGATGCGGAAACCACGCACCTTCACCTGGTGGTCAGCACGACCCACGAACTCCACCTGCCCATCGGAGTTCCACCGCGCCAAGTCACCCGTGCGATACATCCGCCCACCGAACGGACAAGCCACAAACCGCTCAGCCGTCAGAGCCGGTCGCCCCAGATACCCCCGCGCCAGGCCCGCGCCAGTCACGTACAGCTCGCCCGTCACACCGGGCGCCACCGGCTGAAGACGCGCGTCGAGCACGTAGACCTTGGCGTTCACGATCGGACGGCCGATCGGCGGAATCACTGTGCCGGACAACGGAGAACTCATCGTCGCGCAGACCGTGGTCTCGGTCGGACCGTAAGCGTTGATCATCCGGCGATCGACCGACCACCGGCCGACCAACTCCGGCGGGCACGCCTCGCCCGCCACCACCAACGTGAGCCCGGTCGGCAGGTTTTCAGTAACGCCCAGCGCCACCGGCGGCAGCGTCACGTGCGTGATGCCCTGCTCGGTGATCAGCGCGGAAAGCGGCTCACCGGGCTGAAGCCGCTCAGCGGGCGCGAGGACGAAGCACGCGCCCGACAGCAGCGCCATGCACAACTCCCACCCCGCCGCATCGAAGCTCGGCGAAGCGAACTGGAGCACACGGCTGCCCGGCCCCACCTCGAAGTTCTGCACGTGCGTCGCCGCGAGGGAGGCGAGCCCGCGATGCGAGACAACGACCCCCTTCGGCCGCCCCGTCGAGCCGGAGGTGTAGATCACCCACGCCGGGCTGTCCACGCTCAGCGGGGCGATGCGGTCGGCATCGGTGACCGGAGCCGCCCCATCAGAAAGATCGTCCAGCTGCGTGATCGTCAGCACGGGCTGAGCGTCGGAGAGCATGAAATCGATGCGGTCGGCGGGGTAGTCCGGGTCCACCGGCAGGTAAGCGCCGCCCGCCGTGAGCACCGCGAGCTGCGCGATCACCATGTCCAGCGACCGCGGCAGGGCGAGCGCCACGACGCGCTCCGGACCGACGCCCTTCGCGATGAGGGTCCGAGCGAGGCCGTTGACCCGGCCGGAAAGCTCGGCGTAGCTCAGCGAGACCTCGCCGAACCGCACAGCAGGCGCATCGGCGTTGCGCCGGACCTGCTCCTCGAACAGGTGCGGGATCGTGGCCGCCGGCAGCTCGACGCCGGTGTCGTTGTACTCAGCCAGCAACCGGTGCCGCTCGTCCGCGCTCAGCACGTCGAGCGCGCCGATCCTGGTGTCAGGAGCGGATGTGACGGCGGTGAGCACGCGGAGGAAGCGCTCGACCAGGGTCTCAACGGTGGCGCGGTCGAAGAGATCGGTGGCGTACTGCACGCTCGCCCGCGCTCCCGAGTCGGACTCGATCACGTCCAGGACCAGGTCCATCTTCGCCACGCCGATGGACACGTCCTCGGCGGTGGCGGTGAGGCCCGGCATGTCGATCCCGCCCGCGATGCCCCGGTTCACCGTCAGCGCGACCTGGAACAGCGGGTGGTGCGCCAGCGAACGGTCGGGGTTCAGCACCTCCACCAGGCGCTCGAACTGCACGTCCTGGTGCGCCATCGCGGCGAGGTCGGTCTCCCGCACCCGAGCCAACAGGTCCACAAAGGACGGATCGCCGGACAGGTCCGTTCGCAGCACCAACGTGTTGACGAAGAAGCCGACCAGCCCGTCAAGAGCTTCGTCCGAGCGGCCAGCGACCGGCGCTCCGAGCGCGATGTCGGTCCCAGCACCCATGCGGGACAACAACACGGCCAGCGCGGCGCGAACCACCATGAAGACCGTGACACCGTGTTGGCGCGCCACGGCGACGATCTGCTCGTGCAGCTCCGGGCTGAGGTCGAACGACACCACATCGCCGTGGTGCGAGGCGACCGCGGGGCGAGGCCGGTCGGTCGGCAGCTCGATCAGCTCGGGCAAGCCGTCCAGAGCGCCGCGCCAGTAGTCGAGCTGCGACTTCTCCTCGGTGGCCAGCAGATCCCGCTGCCACACCGCGTAGTCCGCATAGGAGACCGGAAGCGGCGCCCAGTCCGGCGCGTTCCCAGCCAGCCGCGCGGTGTACGCCTCCGCCAGGTCGCGGCACATCGGTCCGTGCGACCAGCCGTCGGTGGCGATGTGGTGCATGAGGATGAGCAGCACGTGCTCGCCATCTGAGCTGAACAGCTTGGCGCGCAACGGAATATCATCGCTGAGGTCGAACGACTGACGGGCCTCCGCCAGCAGATCACCCTGCGCGACGGTGATGCTCGGCGTCCAGTCGAGCACGCGGCGTCGCGGGGTGCCCTCCACCGAGTGGAAGACCGTCCGAAGCGGCTCGTGGCGCTCCACGACGTCGCCGAGGGCGGCCGTCAGGGCGTCGACATCGAGGTCGCCGACCATCCGCAGCGCCAACGGCACATTGTACGTCGGACTCGGGCCATCGAGTTCGTGCAGGAACCACAGCCGCTGCTGCGCGAACGACAGCTGGTCGTGCTCTCCTGCGGGCCGCAGTTCGGGCCGCGCGCCCTCGGCCGAAGCCAGCCGTTCCGCCAACTTCCCCACGGTCGGCGCCTCGAAGAGATCGCGGATGCTCAGCTCGACGCCCAGCTCCGCGCGAACCCGGCTGACCAGGCGCGAGGCGAGCAGCGAATGCCCGCCGAGGTCGAAGAAGTTGTCCTCCACGCCGACCCGCTCCGCCCCGAGGAGCCGCGCGAACAGTCCACAAAGGATCTCCTCGCGCGCAGTACGCGGCGCCCGGCCCGCGACACCGCCGAAGTCGGGCTCCGGCAGGGCTTTGCGGTCGACCTTGCCGTTGCTGTTGAGCGGCAACGCATCCAAGACCACGAAGGCACTGGGCACCATGTACTCCGGCAGGTGCCGCGCCAAGTGCTCGCGGAGCCCAGCCGTGCTCTTCGCAGCCACGTAGGCCACCAAGCGGTCGTCGCGGACCAGCACTGTCGCCTGCGCCACCGAGGAATGCGCGGACAGCGCAGCCTCGATCTCGCCCAGCTCGATGCGGAAACCGCGCACCTTCACCTGGTGGTCGGCGCGCCCCACGAACTCGATCTGCCCATCGGAGTTCCACCGCACCACGTCACCGGTGCGATACATCCGGCCGCCGAACGGGCACGCGACGAACCGCTCCGACGTCAACCCGGGCTGCCCCACGTAGCCGCGCGCGAGCCCATCCCCGGCCAGGTACAGCTCCCCAGCCACACCAGGCGGCACAGGGCGCAGCGCGGAGTCGAGCACGTAGGCGCGGAGGTTGTCCATCGCGCGGCCGATCGGCACGGTGCCCTCAGCGCGATACGGCGCCTGCGTCGGGAAACACGTCGCGAAGGTCGTCGTCTCGGTCGGCCCGTAGACGTGCACGACGCGCGTGTCCGGGCAGTGGTCGAGCACCCGCTGCACCGCGCTCGGCGACACCGCTTCGCCACCGTGCCACACCTGGTGCACGGTCGAGAACCCCGCCGGATTCTCTTCTGCCACAAGGTTGAACAGCGCAGTGGTGAGGAAGACGCACGTGACCTCATGCGAGCGCAGGACCTCGGTCAGCACGCGGACGTCGATGTCGCCGTCCGGCGCGATCACCACCTGGTTCCCCGCCAGCAACGGTGCCCACACCTCGTAGGTCGCCGCGTCGAAGGCGTGCGAGGAGTGCAGCAGGACCCGCCGCTGCGACTCACCCTGCCACCGCTGGTCAGAAGCGAGCGCGATCACGTCGGAGTGGGTGACAGCCACCCCCTTCGGCGTCCCAGTCGAACCCGACGTGTACATGACGTACGCGAGGTTTTCCTCATGCGGGCGCACGCCCAGGTCGGTTTCCGGGTAGTCGTCAAGCGGCTCCGCGTCGAACACAACCACCGTGGCTTCGTGCTCGAAGTCCCGGTCAGCCATGGCCAGGTCGGTGAGCAGCACGGTGGCCCGCGTTTCCCGCATCGCCCAAGACATCCGTGCCGCCGGGTAGCTCGGGTGCAGCGGAACGTAGACACCGCCCGCCTTCACCACCGCGAGCATCGCCACGACGAGATCGATCGACCGCGCCGCCAGCAGGCCGACCGCGACCTCCGGCCCCACGCCGAGATCCGCCAAACGGTGCGCCAGCCGGTTGGCCCGCGCGTTCAGCTCCGCGCAAGTGACGGTGTCAGCGCCGTAAACCAACGCATCCGCGTCCGGAGTGAACCGCGCCTGCGCTTCGAACAGCGAAGCGATGTCGCCTCCAGGCAACGGCCGCGCGGTGTCGTTCCACGCTTCGATCTGCTGCTTCTCTTCCTCAGCAAGCAGATCCACCTCGCCGATGCGACTGTCCGGATTGGACACAAGCGCTTCGGTCAGGCGAACGAACCTCGCGGCCAGGGCCTCGGCAGCGGCCTGGCCGAACAGGTCCTCCGCGTACTCCAGCGTGCCCACAACGCCGGAAGCGGTCTCCTGCAAGCTGAACGACAGGTCGAACTTCGCGATACCGATCAGGTCGGTAGGCAGCACCTCGGCGTCCAAGCCGCGCAGGGACACCCCGTCCGCGTCAGCGTTCTGCAGCACGAGGGCGACCTGGAACAGCGGGTGGTGCCCGAGGCTGCGCGCCGGATTGACGGCCTCAACGACACGGTCGAACGGCACGTCCTGGTGCGAGAAAGCATCGAGATCAGCGCTGCGGACGCGCGCCAGCAGCTCCCGGAACGTCGGGTCGCCAGCGGTGTCCGTCCGCAGCACCAACGTGTTGACGAAGAACCCGACCAGGTCCTCCAGGTCTTCCTCCGTGCGCCCAGCCACCACCGTGCCGACCGGGATGTCCGTGCCCGCGCCGACCCTGGTCAGCAGAGTGGCAACTGCGGCCTGCAACACCATGAACGGCGTGGTCGAGGTCTCCTGGGCAAGCTCCGCCAACGAAGCGGCGAGCCGCACCCTGACCTTGTTGCCCCGGTGGGAAGCGACGGCGGGGCGAGGCTTGCTCGTCGGCAGCTCCAGCAGCTCCGGCGCTCCGCGCAGGGCGTCGGTCCAGTAGCCGAGCTGGCGGCTGATGAGGCTGCCCGGATCGTCCTCGCTGCCCAGAACTTCCTGCTGCCAGAGCGCGTAGTCCGCGTACTGCACGGGCAGATCAGTCCACTGTGGACTCGAACCGGCAGACCGAGCGTCGTAGGCGGCGGACAGGTCGCGCAGCAGGGGGCGCGTCGACCAGCCGTCGGAGATCACATGGTGCGTCACGATCAGCAGGACGTGCTCGGAGCCGCCGAGCCGGAAGAGCGTCACGCGCAGCGGCACTTCGGCGGTCAGGTCGAAGGTCCGATTGGTGGTCTCGGTGATCGCGCCCGCCAGCACGTCCTCCGTGATGTCCACAATGGACACATCGGGGCGGAACGAAGGCAGGACGTGCTGCCGGGGCTCGCCGTCGACCTCGGGGAAGCAGGTGCGCAACGACTCGTGCCGCCCCACCACGTCACCGAGGGCTTCCCGCAGCGCGCCGAGGTCGAGCGCACCGGAGAGCCGCACCGCGAGCGGCACGTTGTAGGTGGCGCTCGGGCCTTCGAGGCGGTGCAGGAACCACAGCCTCTGCTGCGCGAAGGACAGGGGGATCACGAGACCTCCTCCGGCCTCGGCATGCGGCGCAGGGCCGGCCGGGCCTTCTCGACAGGGTTCGCGGTGACAGCAGTGGTGACTGCGGTGGCCACTGCGGCGACGGTGGGCGCCTCGAACAGCTCGCGCAGCGACAGGTCGGCGCCGAAGGCGGAGCGGATGCGGCTGAGCAGGCGCACGGCGAGCAGGGAATGCCCGCCCAGCGCGAAGAAGCCGTCATCGACGCTGACCGAGGGAACGCCCAGCATCTCGGCGAACAGCTCGCAGAGGATCTTCTCCTGCGGCGTCGCGGGTGCCCGGCCGTTCGACGACTCGCCGTACTCCGGGGCGGGCAGCGCCTTGCGGTCGAGCTTGCGGTTCGGGGTCAGCGGCAGCGAGTCCAGCGTGACGAACGCGGACGGCACCATGTACTCCGGCAGGTACTCGGCGCACCTCGCCCGCAGGGCCTCCACGTCGAGCGCCCCGTCCGCCACCACGTAACCGACCAGCCGCTTGTCCCCGGGGCGGTCCTCGCGCACGATCACCGCGACACCGCCGACGCCGGGGGCTTGGCCGACGACGGCCTCGATCTCGCCGAGCTCGATGCGGTAGCCGCGCACCTTGACCTGGTCGTCGACGCGGGCGATGAACTCCAGCTGCCCGTCCGCGCGGCGCCGGCCGAGGTCGCCGGAGCGGTACATCCGCGTTCCGGGCAACCCGAAAGGATTGGCGACAAAGCGTTCCGAGGTCAGGCCCTGCCGGTTGTGGTAGCCGCGGGTCACCAGATCGCCCGCGATGTACAGCTCCCCCGCGACTCCCACCGGAGCCGGGTTGAGGTTGCCGTCCAGCACGTACATCTGCGTGTTCCAGCTGGGCTTGCCGAGCGAGAGCACGCCGGGAACAACGCGGTCACCCGGCTTGATCACGTACTCCATGCAGCCCACGGTGGTCTCGGTCGGGCCGTACTCGTTGAAGACCGTGGCCGTGGGGTTGCGCGCCCGCCACTCGTCCAGCACCTCGCCCAGCAGCGGTTCTCCGCCGAGCACGAGCTGGTCGGTCGGCGAGAACCGGGCGGGCAGGTTGATCAGCATCGGCAGGTGGCTCGGCGTCGCCTTGACGAACGTCGGTCGCGCCACGTCGTCGGCGCTGCCCTCGTCGTCCAGTTCGATGAGCTGCACGCAGCCACCTGCGGTCAGCGGCGCGAAAACCCCGGTGACGGTCAGGTCGAACGACAACGAGGAGTGCACCAGCGCCCGGCCGCGCACCTCCGTGTACAGCTGACGGCTCCACGCCAGGTAGTGGTTGATCGAGTGGTGCTCGACCACAACTCCCTTGGGGCGCCCGGTGGAACCCGAGGTGTAGATGACGAACGCCGGGTTGCGCATGGAGATCGCTGCGCTGAACTCGTGCTCCGACAGCTCGCTGAGGTCCAGTTCGTCAAGCAGCACAAGGTTGTCAGCCGGAACTCCAGCGGCGAGATCTGAGCGGGTGAGCACCAGCACCGGGGCCGCGTCGTCGAGCATGTAAGCGATCCGCTCGGCCGGGTAGGCCAGGTCCACGGTGAGGTAGGCCGCGCCCGCCTTGAGCACCGCGAGCAGCGCGACGACGGTCTCCGTCGACTTCGGCAGCGCCACACCGACGAAGCGCTCCGGCCCAACCCCGTTGCGCACCAACCACCTCGCGAGCCGGTTCGCACGCGCGTCCAGCTCCGCGTAGGTGAGGCTGTCGGCTCCGCACACCACCGCGGTGGCGTCGGGCACGCGTCGCACCTGCGCGGCGATCATCTCGGTGAGCAGTGCGTCGGGCACGTCGGCGGCAGTGTCGTTGCACTCCACCAGAAGCGCGTTCCGATCGGCCTCGGAGAGCAGGTCCAGCCGCCCGATCGGCTTCTCCGGCTCGGTGATCGCCGCATCGAGCAGGCGCACCAGGAAGGACACCAGCCGCTCGGCCGTCGACCGGTCGAACAGGTCGGTCGCGTACTCCAGGTAGCCGTCGATCCCCGCCCCGGCCGGGTTCTCCCAGACGAAGAAGGACAGGTCGAACCGGGCCACGCCCGCACCCATCGGGTAGTCCGAAGTGGACACTCCGGGCAGCTCGACCCGCGAGCCGACCCCGTCCTCGTAGGTCAGCATGATCTGGAAGAGCGGGGTGTGCGCGAGGGACCGGGTCGGATTGGTCACCTCCACCAGCCGCTCGAACGGCACGTCCTGGTTGGCGTAGGCCGCGAGGTCCGCCGCGCGAACCCGGCCCAGCAGCTCGCGGAACCCCGGCTCGCCCGAGGTGTCGGAGCGCAGCACCAAGGTGTTGGCGAAGAAGCCGACCAGCTCCTCCAACGCCGCGTCGACGCGCCCGGCCGACGCGGTGCCCAGCGTGATGTCCGTGCCCGCGCCCATCCTGGTCAGCAGGGCCGCCAGCGCGGCGTGCACGATCATGAACATCGTGGTGCCGGTCTCCCTGGCGAGCCCGGCCAGGCGTTCGTGCAGGCGCGCGTCCACGGAGAACGGCACGCGGTCGCCCCGGAAGCTCGGCTCAGCCGGGCGCGGGCGGTCGAGCGGCAGCTCCAGCAGCTCCGGCGCTCCGGCCAGCGTCCGCTTCCAGAAGTCGATCTGCTTCTCTTCCTCGGCGGCCAGCAGGTCGTTCTGCCACAACGCGAAGTCCGCGTACTGCACCGCGTGCGGCTGCCAGTCAGGGGTCTTCCCGGCGACCCTGGCCGCGTACGCCGTGGAGAGGTCGCGCGTCAACGGCATCAGCGAACCGCCGTCCGCGGCGATGTGGTGCACGACGAGGAGCAGGACGTGCTCGGTCTTCGACCGGGAGAGCAGGGTCGCCCGCACCGGAAGATCGGCGCTGAGGTCGAAGGTGTGCCGTACCGCCGCGGCCAGCGCCTCCTCACTGAAGTCCACAGTGGACAGCACGCGAGCGGGTGGCAGGACTCGTTGGTAGGGCGCGCCTTCGTGCTCGAAGAAGACCGTGCGCAGCGCCTCGTGCCGCCCGACGACGTCGACGAGAGCCGCGTCGAGGGCGAGGCGTTCGATCCGCCCGGAGAGCTTCGTCGCCCAGACGACGTTGTAGTTCGGGCTCGGCCCCTCGAACTGGTCGATGAACCACAACCGCCGCTGCACCGACGACAACGGGACCAGCTCCGGCCGCTCGACGGCGGTCAGCGGGGGCCGCGCGCTCGCGGCGGTGTCGAAGCACCACAGCAGCTTCTCGACCGTGGGCGACTCGAAGACCGTGCTCAGCGACAGCTCGACGCCGAAAGCCGACCTGATCCGGCCGAGCAGCCGCACCGCCAGCAGGGAATGCCCGCCCAGCTCGAAGAAGTCGTCGTCCACGCCGACCGAGGGCAGTCCGAGCACGTCCGCGACCAGTCCGCAGAGGACCTTCTCGTCGTCGGTCTCGGGCGCGCGCCCATCTGCGGCGAACTCCGGAGCTGGCAGTGCCCGGCGGTCGACCTTCCCGTTGGGGTTCAACGGGAGCGCGTCCAGCTCAACGATCAGCGACGGCCGCATGAACTCCGGCAGCCACTCGCTCATGTGCTCGCGCAGCACCCGCCTGTCGACCGGCTTGCCCGCCGCGACGACGTAGCAGACGATCCGCTTGTCACCAGGCCGGTCCTCGCGCACGACGGCCGCCGCATAGGCCACATCCGGGTGGGACACCGCCGCCGCCGCGACCTCGTCCAGCTCGATCCGGAAACCGCGAACGCTGGCCTGGTTGTCCACGCGCCCGCCGAACTCCAGGATGCCGTCCTCCCGCCAGCGCGCCAGGTCGCCCGTGCGGTACATGCGGCTGCCCGGAGCACCGAAAGGGTTGGCGACAAAGCGTTCCGAGGACAACCCCGGCCGCCGGTAGTAGCCGCGCGCCACGCCCGAGCCGCTGAGGTACAGCTCTCCCGCGACGCCCGGCGGAACCGGCTGCAGTCGCTCATCAAGCACGTAGACCTGCGAGTTCGGCATCACACGGCCCAACGGCACGACCCCGGACGGCGTCTCGTCCCCGGGCTGCATCACGAACTCCGCGCAGTGCAACGTGACCTCGGTCGGACCGTAGCCGCCGACCACCCTGATCTCCGGGTGCGCCCGCCGCCACTGGTCGACCGCTTCGCTCAGCAGAGCTTCACCGCACAGCATCAGCTCCTGCGTCGGCGAGAAGTTCCCCGGCAGCTCGTCCAGCAACGGCAAGTGACTCGGCGTGGCCTTGAGGAAGGTGCACGTGATGTCCACATCGGACACACCCGGCTCCAGGCTCGCGATCCGCACGCAACCGCCCACCGCCAACGGCGGGAACAACTGCTGCACGGTGTGCGCGAAGGACACGGAGGTGTGCCAGATCGAGACGCCTTGCACCGCAGGGTGTTCGGCGCAGGCGGTGAGCAGGTGGTCGTCCAGCGAACGCCGCTCGATCACCGCCGCCTTCGGCGTCCCGGTCGAGCCCGACGTGTAGATGACGTAAGCAGGGTTCGCCGGATCAACATCCACCACGAGATCTGCTGCGGCGCAAGCAGATATCGCCTTCTCAACCGCAGGGTCGTCCAGCAGCAACACATTCGCCGCAGGCAGGTCGATCGCACTGTCAGTGATCACGATCTCCGGCCGGGCGTCGGACACCATGAATGCCACGCGGTCCCTGGGATACCCAGGATCGATCGGCAGGTAAGCCGCTCCCGCCTTGAGGACCGCGAGAATCGCCACCACCGTGCGCTCCGAGCGGGGCAACGCGATCGCCACCACCGACTCGGGCCCCACGCCCAACCCTGCGAGATGCCGCGCCAACCGGTTCGCACTGGCGTTCAGCTCGCCGTAGCTCAGCCGCACCTCGCCGCACAGCACAGCGGCCTGGTCCGGCGTCCGCCGCGCGTGCCGCTCAACCAAGCGCGTCAACGACTCCGCAGGCTCATCGCGAGCCGTGTCGTTCCACTCGACGAGCATCCGGTGCCGCTGTTCCGCCGACAGCTGTTCATCCATCCCGCTGGCTCCTAGCGCGTCCTGGCTCTGCCTTTCGCAAACCTACGAGGCCGCGTTATTGCCGCCGTATCACCACGTTCACCCCACCCCCGCTTACGTACCCAATGTGGCATTTGTTTCGCGAGACGTAACGAATGCCGCATTGGGTACGCAACGACGGCCCCTAGCTGACCGAAACAGGCGCGGGAGCGCGCTCGGCGTGCATGGTCTCCGCAGCCCCACGCAACGCCGACGTCAGCTCGACGCGCGGCGCCCAGCCCGTCACCGAGCCGAACTCCGTTGTGCCCACGACGAAATCGAGCAGGTCGGTGGTGACCGCGTGCTCAGGCTCAACTTGGACGACCGGCACGACAGGCTCGCCCGTGACCTCCGAAACGAGCGAAGCGACCGCGTGGAACGCCGAGCCCATCGGCGTCGCCACACACGTCCCGATCAGCCAAGGACGCCCAGCAAGAGCGTCCGCGTTGTCGATAGCTGCCACGAACGCCCGCGCGGCGTCGTCAACGCACAGCAGGTCCCTGGCAACGGAACCGTCGTGCCACATCGTCAACGGCTGCCCGGAGAACGCCCGCCGCATCATCGCCGCGAGCACCCCACGCTCCAAAGAGGACGGTCCGATTCCCTGACCGTACAACGTGGGCAGCCGCAACGTGATACCGCGAACGAGACCGCCGGCGGTGGCCTCGTTCAACGCGCGCTCAGCGGCGAGCTTGTGCCGGTCGTACTCCGTCACCGGCTCGTCGGGCTCGCGGCCGGTGATCAGCGGTCCGCGCGGCTCACCCAACTGCGAGATGGAGCCGGCGAACACGACGACCGGCGGCTCCTCCCGCCCGCGCAGCGCCGCGATGACCTCGTGCATCACCCCGAGGTTGACGCGCTTGGCCGAGGTGTCGCCCTCGGCAACGCGCCAGGTCGACGAACCCGCGATGTGCGCGGCCAGGTGGATCACCACGTCCGCCCCCGCGACGGCCTCGGCCACCGCACCGGGCTGGGTGAGATCACTGGCCAGCGTCTCCACTTCGGCCCGGCAGCCGGTCGGCGCGACGATCCGCCGCCGCGAGACCAAGCGCAGCCGCACGTCGCGGCCGGCGAACTGCCGGGTGAGCGCGGTACCGACGAAGCCGGACGCGCCGAGGACGACCACCAAAGGACTGCTCATCGATTCCCACTCTCCACAATGGACTCCACAGGGGGCGGTGTGAAACAGCGTTCAGCTCCTGCGCGTGTACCTGCGCACGGCAAGCGGCGCGAAAACCGCGGTGAGGCCGACGATCCACGCCAGCGACAGCAGCACGGGCTGCGCGACAGGACCACCGACCAGCAGGCCGCGCGCCGCGTCGCAGACCGAGGTGACGGGGTTGATCGCGGCGAACGCCTGGAGCCAGCCGGGCATGGTCACCGGCGGCACGAACATGGAACTGCCGAACTGCAACGGGATCATCCACAGGAAGCCCACGCTGCCAACGGCCTGCGGACTGCGCACGAGCAGCCCGACGTAGGCCGAGACCCAGCACAGCGCCGACCCGAAGGCCAGCAGCAGCAGGACCGCGGCGAGCACTTCGACCGGCCCGGTGCGCACCCGGAACCCGACCAGCAGGGCGAAGCCGAACATCACCGCCAGCGCGACGGCCATCCGCACCACGTCGGCGGTGATCCGCCCGCCCAGCACGGCGGAGCGCGCGATCGGCAGCGCGTGGAAGCGGTCCATGATCCCGGTGGCGAAGTCGAGGTTCAGCCCGATCCCGGTCGCCCGCGAGGCGAACGCGATGGCCTCCACCATCATCCCGGGCATCAGGTAGAGCACGTACTCGCCCTGCCCCTTGCTGATCGCCCCGCCGAAGAGGAACAGGAAGATCAGCGACAGCACCATCGGCATGACCGTGGCGTCGACCAGCCGCAGCGGTTCCGCCCACAACTGCAACAGGTTCCGGCGGCTGAGCGCCACGACGTGCCGGGCGGTCCGCGACACCGACACGTCTGCACGGATGGCTGAAGTCACGCTTCGAGCGTAGGAACGCCTCTTATTTACCCGATATCACAAGGATTCCAGGCGCGAGACGATGTCGGCGGGGGTCGGCATCGTGGCGATCTCCGCGCGGACCTCCTCGGCGGCCGAACGCATCTTCTCGTCGGTGACCACGCGCTCCAGCATCGCGGGGTCCACGGCCTCAGGGCGGACGAACAGCCCGGCGCCGCGCTTGTCCACCGCCTCGCCGTTGATGTTGCCGTCACCACCGCCCGGCAGCACGATCTGCGTGACCCCGTTGTGCAGCGCGGTCAAAGTGGTGCCGCCACCGCCGTGGTGGACCAGCGCGGTGCAGGTCGGCAGCAGCGCGGACAGCGGCACCCAGCCGGCGATCCGCACGTTCGGCGGGATCGGGCCGAGCGATTCGGTGTCCACGTCTCCCAGTGCCAGCACGAACTCCGCGTCCAGGTCACCCGCGGCCTCCAGCACCGCCGCGACCGGGCCGAGCCCGCCGAGGTGCACCGCGACCGAGCCGAGCGTGACGCCGATCCGGGGCCGCTGCGGCTCAGGAGCGTTGGGCGGCAACCAGTCCGGCACCACCGCGCCGCCGTTGAACGGCACGTAGCGCATGGGCCAGCCCTCCGAGGACCCGCCGACCATGCTCGGCGGCGCCACGTCGATCTTGATCCGCGTCTCGGGCAGTCCGGGCGCGCCGTGTTCGGCGAAGGCGTGGGAAAGCCTCTCGTACATGGCTTCCGGCACGTCGACGGTCCGGCCGAAACCGTCGCCGAGGTCCACCGAGGGCACTCCGAGCTTGGCCGCGGCGATCAACGCGGCGCCGTGCAGCGCGCCGTGCACGATCACGTCCGGCCGCCACGCTTCGGCCAGATCGGTCACCGGGAGCGTGATCTGCTCGGTGATCCCGGCGAACACCGGGACCGCTTCGAGCATGTCGGTGAGCCCGGCGCCGTTGTCACCGCGCATCTTCGCGTTCAGCTCGGGGTAGCGCCGTTCCAGCTCGGCGAAGACCTCCGGCTGGTCGGCGCCGAGGCCGATGTCGACGACCGGCAGCCCGGCCCGCTCCACGGCGACGCCCGCGTAGGCGGTGCCGAAGAGCACTTCGTGCCCGGCAGCGCGCAGCGCCCATGCCAGGGGAACGGTCGGGAAGGAGTGTCCGATTCCGGGAATCGGCAAGAACAACACGCGCATGGGGCCACGGTAGGAAGCCGCCTTATCGGCTCCATATCGAGCGTCAGCTGGCCAACTTCTCGGCCAAGGCCATCGCCAGCACCGGGTGCGCGGCGTCGGCCTCGCGGTGGCCGAGCCGCCACGCCGCCGACGCGAGGTCCAACGCCTGGAGCACCAAGCCCATCCGCAACGCCTGCTCGATCGCGGCGAGCACCGAGGCCCGCTCGGTCTCGAACCAGGTGGCCGGATCACCCACCAGATCACGCGCGTCGAGCCCGCCGGGAACATCCCTCGGCTGCTGGTCCACCGCCGTCGTCGCGAGCGCGCCCCACATGTCGAACGCGCGCCTGCACGCGGCGAAGGACTCGCTCTGGCTCGCCTTTTCCCTTGCATGGCAACGAACAAGCGGATGGAAGCGATAGCGCGTCGCGCCGTCGTCCGCCGGGGTGACCTCCAGCAGCTGCGAGTCGACGAGCTCTTCCACCAACGACTCCGCCTCGGCCAGCTCGCGGTCGAGCACCGCCGCGCCGACCCACGCCGCGAAGTCCGGCACGTCCAGCGCGCCCAGCCGCGCGTACAGCGTGGCGGTAGCGGGCGAGAGCCGCCGGTAGCTCGCGTCGAAGCTGGACCGCACCCCGAACTCGTCCAGCCGCCGGTCCTCGTCCTCGGCCAGCCGTGCGAGGCGCGTCAAGCTCCAGTGTGGTTTGGCCACCAACCGCGCCGCGGCGGTGCTCAGCGCGAGGGGCAGCCCGCCGCACAGCTCGGCCAGCCGCCCGGCCGCGTCCTTATCGCCCGCGCCCGCGTCCAGCAGCTCCACAGACTCGGCCCGGCTGAGCGCGGCGAGCCGCAGCCGCAGCGCGCCGTGCTCGCCCAGCAGCTCACCGATCTGGTCCCGCCCGGTCACCAGCACGACATTGTCGCCGCTGCCCGGCAGCAGCGGACGCACCTGCGCGAAGGAGGCGGCGTTGTCCAGCACGACCAGCGCCCGCTTGCCGTCCAGCAGGCTGCGGTAGAGCGCCGAGCGCTCGGCGGGATCGGCCGGGATGCGTGCTTCGGGAACTCCGAACGCGCGCAGGAAACCGGCCAGAGCATCTTGTGCGCCAACGGGTTCGGCCGCGACGTCGTGTCCGCGGAGGTCGACGAAGAGTTGCCCGTCCGGGAACCGCTCGGCGACGCGCCGTCCCCAGCGCAACGCGAGTTCGGTCTTGCCGATCCCGGCAGCTCCGGTGACGAACGCGACCGCGGGCCCGGTTCCGTCCAGCATTCCGTCCAAAGTGGACAGTTCGGCCGCGCGCCCGGTGAACCGCGCGCGCGAGGTCGGCAGCTGCGCGGGCACCCCGCGCGCCACCGGCTCCCGCCGCGGCGCGACGGTCTCGGCCAGCGTCAGGTCGGCGTCGTCGTTGAGGATCGCCCGGTGCAGGCCCTGCAACGCGGGACCCGGTTCCATCCCGAACTCGTCGATGAACTGCCGCCTGCCCGCGCGGAAGGTCTCCAGCGCCTCGGCCCGCCTGCCGGAGCGGTACTGCGCCAGCATCAGGTGGGCGCGCGCCTGCTCCCGCAACGGGTGGTCGCGCACCAGTGCGGTCAGCTCGCCGATCAGCTCGCGGTGCTGGCCCAGCTCCAGCCGCAGTGCGGTGAGCCGTTCGGTCGCGGACAACCGCAGCTCCTCCAGTCGCGCGGCCTCGGATTCCACCGCCTGCCCGGAGATCCCGGCGAGCACCTGGCCGCGCCAGAGCGCCAGAGCCGCCCGCACGCCTGCCGCGGCCTGCTCGGTCCGGCCCTCGCGCGCGGCCTGCTCGGCGCTGGCGCACTCCTGCTCGAACCGCACCGCGTCGATCACGTGCTCGTCGGCGAGCAGCTTGTAGCCGGGCGAGCTGGTGATGATCACGTCGTCGGCGCAGCCAGCCGCACGGAAGGCCTTGCGCAGCCCCGCTACGCAGATGGCGATCTGGGTGCGCCCGGTGGCCGGTGGCGTGCCCTCCCAGACCGCGTTGACGAGGCTGTCGACCGAGACGACCCGGCCGGGAGCGAGCAGCAGCACGGCGAGCACGGTGCGCTGCCGCTGGCCGTTGACCGCCACCGCGATCTCAGCCCCGGTCTCGGTCGCGCCGGCGCGAACTTCCA
>NZ_MUMH01000052.1 GCF_002155965.1 Allokutzneria sp. NRRL B-24872 | reverse complement strand
TGCTGTTCAGAGCCCCCCAGCGCCAGCTGGGGGGCTCTGAACAGCACAGTGGAGGTGCCGGGAATCGAACCCGGGTCCTCTGCCGGTTCATCAGGACTTCTCCGTGCGCAGTCCGCTGTGCCTCTGCTTGACCCCACCGGTCTCGCGGACAAGTCCGGTGTGACGGGCCCAGTCGCTGTTTGGTGTTCCGCCACGACCCGCGACCGGCCGTGACGGTGAGTCCCCTAGCTGATGCCGGGAACCGGGTCGGAGACATCCCCGGGCCGACAGACTTGCCCCGCTACTTAGGCAGCGAGGGCGAAGTCGCGCTGGCTCTTAGCCTCGGCGCTTGTTGGTTTGCGGCGACGCTTGAGGTGGTCTCTCGCCTGCACCTGCACGCTTCCCCTGAATCATCGTCCAGAGTCGAAACCGTTCACCCCCTGGCTTGGTGGCAACTCCTCGAAGTTTACCGCCTCGCGCCAGTGGGTTCTTCCGCGCACCGGTTCGACCCCGGCCCAGGGCAGGGCGGGCCGGGGTCGAGCGGGTTCAGCAGCTGACGTACTGGGCGTTGGCCGAGGGCCTGGTGGTGAGGCTGACCTGCAGGCACCGGCCCGCGGGCGGGTTGTTGACGAAGTAGTTGGCGACGAAGGCGCCGAAGACGGGGCAGGCGATCTTGAGGAACCCGGGGGCGACCTTCATGCACGCGCCGTTGCCCGCGAGGGCGCCACCGGTGATGACGGCGGCGTAGAGGCCCTGGGTGGTGCTCTTGCTGAACTTGTGCGACCAGGAGGCCCGCGCCTCGACTTCGCTGGTGACGCTCGCCTGGTCAGCGAGGGCGGCAGGGGCGGCACTGGCGGCCCCAGCCGCGGTGCCGAAGGCCGTCAGGGTGATCGCCAGCACCGCCGCGGCACGCTTGAAGAACGTCAAAGACCCCATGTTCAGGCTCCTCCAGTAGTGACGTTCAGCTCATCCGAGCTAACACGAAAGAGCTTGCGTTCAGCCGGTTAAGTCCGGGTATGGATTCGCTATAACGCCCTGCTTGCAAGGTGTTCACAAGAGGGTTAACTTGTTGGTGGAGCATTAACTCGTCCGGATCACAACTGAATGGTGCAAGTGATGGACTTCCGGGTGCTGGGGGCACTGGAGATCATCGGTCCGGATGGACGGGTCGATCTTGGCGCGCCCAAGCAGCGCGCGCTCGTCGCCCTGCTGCTGTGTCGCGCTGGCCAGGCGTTCTCCGCCGACGCCCTGGTGTCGGCACTCTGGGGCGACAATCCGCCACGCTCCGCGAGAAAAAATATTCAGGTTTACGTCTACCAGGTCCGCAAAGCCTTTGCCGCCGCGGGCGCCCCCGACCGCCTCCACCTGGAACGAGCCGGTTACCGCCTCACCGTGAATCCGGGCGAGTTGGACATCGATCGTTTCAATGAGCTTTTCGCCAGAGGGCGAACGGAATTGACTGCCGGTGACGCCGAACGCGCCGCGCGGACGCTGCGCGATTCCCTGTCGCTATGGCGGGGCGAGCCATTCATCGACCTTCCTGATGTCGAGTTCCTGAACCGGCAGGCCGAGGCGTGGCGCGAACGGCGGCTGGCGGCGGAAGAGGCCAGGATCGAGGCCGACCTGCTCGGCGGCAGGCACCCCGAGGTGGTCGACGAGCTGTTCTGCCTGGTCCGCGCGCACCCGCTGCACGAGCAGTTCCGCGCGCAGCTGATGACCGCGCTGCTGCTCGGCGAGCGCAAGACCGAAGCGCTCGCGGTCTACGACCACGGCAGGCAGCTGCTCGCCTCCGAGCTGGGCATCGCCCCGGGCGCGAACCTGAGGCGGGCGCACCAGGCGGTGCTCTCCGGCAAGGCGCCCGGCTTCCCCGCGGCCGCCCACCCCCGGAGCGAGGCCGCGCGGCGGACCGTCCCGCGCCAGCTCCCCCGAGGCGTCACCGACTTCGTCGGCAGGCAGGCCCAGCTGAGCACGCTCGCCGCCGGGCTGGCCAGGGCCGCGACGGGCGGCTGGCCGCTGCTGGTGCTGACCGGGGCCGCGGGGTCCGGCAAGAGCGCGCTCGCGATCCGGGCCGCGCACCTGGCCGCCGAGAGCTTCCCCGACGGCCAGCTCTACCTCGACCTCGCCGAGCACACCGGGGAGCACGCGCTCGGCCACCTGCTCAGCGCGCTCGGCCGCGGCCCTGCGGAGCAGCCGACCGACCCGTGCGAGCGACGGGCGCTCTACCGCACGCTCGTCGCCGACCGATCGGTGCTGATCGTGCTGGACAACGCTGCGAACGAGTCGCAGGTTCGTTCACTGCTACCGGGTTCGCCCAGGTCAGCGACGATCGTGACGGCCAGGAGCAGGCTGCTCGGGCTGGACTCGGCCGAGCTGGTCGAGCTGGGCGGGTTCCGGTCGGGCGAGAGCGCGCGGATGCTGCTCGGACGCGCGAACGCGGTCGAGGAGCCCGACGCGGCCCAGTACGCGGAGTTCATCGCCGACGCCTGCGACCACCTCCCGCTCGCGGTGCGGATCGCCGCCGTGCGGGCCAACGGCAGAGCGCTCCAGGAGGTCGCGCGGCGGCTGGTCTCAGCGGCCAACCCGCTGGACGAGCTGGTCGCGGGCGACGAGTCCGTGCGCGCCCGGCTCAGCTCATGCTACGCCGAGCTCGACCTGATCGGCAGAACCGCGCTGGACCGCCTCGGCACCCTGGAGTCGCCCGAGTTCACCGTCGCGACGCTGGCCACCCTGCTCGGCACGTCGAACGGGCACGCGGAGCGCAGCCTGGACCTGCTGCTCGACCGGCACCTCGCGCGCCGGATCGACGACCACGGGAACCCCCTGCGCTTCGCCCTGCCCAAGCTGACCCACCACTTCGCGGCCGGGCTCGCCGAGGACGCGGCGCTGTCGAAGGTCTCCTAGTGCCCGGTCCGGTCGAACCCTGCCGGGTCGGCCAGGTAGCGGTCGAGGTCCGGGTCCTCGTGCAGGTCCCCGAACTCGTCCCGAATCTCCCACGCCGGTCCGAGTTCCGCGCGAAGCCGGTCCACCGCTTCGCGCACCGCCTGGCTGATCGGCAGTAGCTCCAGCTCGACCGGTTGTCCCACACATGCCGGTCCTCCGGGTCGGGGCACCACAGGAGTGCACCAGATCCGGCATCGAAGTAGGCCCTCTCGACGCGCTAGGACAGGCCGAGCAGCCGCGCGGGGGTGTCGTGCAGGACGGAGCGGAGGAAGTCGGCGCCGAGCCGGTCGTCGGACTCCGCCCAGCCGGCGATCGCGCGCAGCTGTTCGGCGTAGGAGTACGGGATGTTCGGGAAGTCGGTGCCCAGTGCGATGCGATCGGGAAGGTCGGCGAGCTGGGCCGTCCAGTCCTTCGGCAGCGGGCTGAGCGTGGTGGTGAACTCGACGCCGACCATCGTGGTGTCCAGGTGCACGCCGGGCCACCGCCGCACCAGGCGCAGCGCGTGGTCGTACTCCGGCATGCCCGCGTGCGCGATGACCGCGACCAGGCGCGGGTGCTCGCGCAACACCTCCTCGAAGACGTCGAGTCCCGTGTGCGTCCCGGGCAGCGGACCGTGTCCACAGTGGACGATCACGGGGAGGTCGGCGTCGGCGAGCTGGCCCCAGACCGGCCTCAGCAGCTCATCGCGCGGATCGAAGTCACCGACCTGCACGTGCGATTTGAAACAGCGCGCTCCGGCCTCGATCGCTTGGCGCACATAGGTTTCCGCCTCGGGCTCCGGGAAGAACGTCGCGGTGGTGACGGCTTCGGGCACCTCGGCGGCGAACGCGCGGACCCAGTCGTTGAGCCACGCGGCCATGCCGGGCTTGTGCGGGTAGACCAGCGGCGCGAACGCGCGAACCCCGAAGGCGCGCAAGGACTCCACGCGCTCCGGCTCGCTCGTGCGGTAGTGGATCGGCCAGTCCACGCCGTAGTTCGCGCTGGCGTGGTCGAAGTACGCCCAGACCTTGGCCAGCACGCGCTCGGGCAGGAAGTGCACGTGCAGGTCGACCAGGCCGGGCAGTCCGAGGTCGCGCACCCAGGCGGCGACCTCGGCGTCCGAGCCCGGCGGCATCAGTCGCGGTATCCCTTGCGGGCGCGGCCGATCGCCTTCGCCATCTCGCGGTCGGCGGTCTTCTTGGCGAGGATGTGCCGCTTGTCGTGCGCCTTGTTGCCGCGCGCCAGCGCCAGCTCGACCTTGACCTTGCCGTCCTTGAAGTACATCGACATCGGCACCAGGGAGAGACCGCTCTCCTTGGTCTTGCCGATCAGCCGCTCGATCTCGGCCCTGTGCAGCAACAGCTTCCGCTTGCGGCGGGGCTCGTGGTTGGTCCACGTGCCCCAGTGGTACTCGGCGATGTGGACGTTGCGCAGCCACACCTCGCCGTCGTCAACGGAGGCGTAGGCGTCGACGAGCGAGGCCTTGCCCGCGCGCAGGCTCTTGACCTCGGTGCCCACCAGGGCGACGCCGGCCTCGTAGGTGTCGAGGACGGTGTAGTTGTGCCGCGCCCTGCGGTTCTGCGCGATCACCTTCTCGCCGCGTTCCTTGGCCATGAGGACAATGCTACGTGGCCGGGAAAGCGGTTAGAGGCGCACGTAGAGGCGCAGGGTCACGTAGCCGGTGATGGCCGAGATGACCGCGCCGATCGGGAAGAGCAGCAGCGAGACCTGGAAGACGTCGGCGTAGCCCAGCGGCGCGATGATGTTGGCCTCGATCGGCGCCTTGAGCACGTCGTCCACGAACGTGCCCTTGGCGAAGAACAGGCCGGCGAGCGCGAGGATCGCACCGGTGAGACCGGCGACCACCGCCTCGATGAGGAACGGCAGCTGGGTGTACCACCGCGTCGCGCCGACCAGCCGCATGATCCCCACCTCGGTCCGCCTGGTGAACGCGGAGACCTGGATGGTGTTGGAGATCAGCAGCAGTGCGGCCAGCGCCTGCACGAGCGCGACGGCGAAGGTGGCGTTGCGGAAGCTGCCGAAGAACTCGAAGAGCTGGTTCAGCAGCACGTCCTGGTCGACGACGCGGAGCACGCCGACCTTGCCCGTGTACTCCTTGGAGATCGCGTCGAAGCGCTGCGGGTCCTTGAGCTTCACGCGGAAGGACGCGGGCAGCGACTCGGGGCGGGTCAGCTTCACCAGCTCCGGCTGCGCCGAGAAGATCTCCTTGAACCGCGTGTAGGCCTCGTCGCGGTTCTGGTAGACGACGTCCTCGACGATCGCGTTGTTGTCCAGCGACTGCCGCAGGCCGGAGCAGATCTGCTGCTGGCACTGCCCGTCGGAGGCGCTGACGTCGTTGGTGAGGAAGACCGAGACCTCGACCTTGTCGTAGTAGAGCTTCTCGGTGTTGTCGATCAGCCGCACGATGAGCAGACCACCGCCGAGCAGGCCGAGCGAGATCGCGGTCGTGAGGATCATCGCGATGGTCATCGTGATGTTCCGGCGTAGACCGGTGATGACCTCGCTGAACACGAAACTGGCGCGCATCGGGAGTGGTGCTCCTAGTGGTGGCTGGCGGAGGGAGGGCTGGTGGGGACCGGGCCGGTCAGCGGCCGACCCCGTACACGCCCCTGGCGTCGTCGCGGACGACCTTGCCGAGGTGCAGCTCGACGACCCGCCTGCGCATGGCGTCGACGATGGAGTGGTCGTGCGTTGCCATCAGCACGGTGGTGCCGGTGCGGTTGATCCGCTCCAGCAGCAGCATGATGTCCTGGCTGGTGTCCGGGTCCAGGTTTCCCGTCGGCTCGTCGGCCAGCAGCAGCAGCGGCCGGTTGACGAAGGCGCGCGCGATGGCCACGCGCTGCTGCTCACCACCGGAGAGCTCGTGCGGCATGCGGTCCGCCTTGCCCTCGAGGCCGACCAGCTCCAGCACCTCGGGCACCACCTTCTTGATGGTGTGCCTCGGCTTGCCGATCACCTCCAGCGCGAAGGCGACGTTCTCGGCGACCGTCTTGTTGGAGAGCAGCCGGAAGTCCTGGAAGACGCACCCGATGCGCTGGCGCAGCCGGGGAACGCGGCGCCGGGAGAGGCGCCCGACGTTCCAGTCCGCGACGACCAGGGTGCCCTTGGAGGGCACCTCCTCGCGCAGCAGCAGGCGCAGGAACGTGGACTTGCCGGAGCCTGACGGTCCGATGAGGAACACGAACTCGCCCTTGTCCACGTTCACCGAGACATCGTCGAGCGCGGGTCGGGTCGAGGTCTTGTAGACCTTGGACACGTGTTCGAGCCGGATCACGAGGCGCGAGTTTACCCACCGGGTGTGTGACGCGTGTTCGCCGCAAGCCGACAAACGGGTAGTCGGCGTGTCGCACCTGGTGACGGCGTGTTTGACGACGCGCGGCCGTGTCCCCCGGCAGGGGGACGCGGCCGCGCGGGCGTGCGCTTGCGCGCGGGGATCAGCTCGCCGATCAGCCGGCGTCGGCGGACTGGCGGCGCCAGCGGATGCCCGCCTCCAGGAAGTCGTCGATCTCACCGTCGAGGACGTTGCCGGGGTTGCCGACCTCGTGCTCGGTGCGCAGGTCCTTGACCATCTGGTACGGGTGCAGCACGTAGGAGCGCATCTGGTTGCCCCAGCTGGAACCGCCGTCGCCCTTGAGCGCGTCCATCTTGGCGCGCTCCTCCTGGCGCTTGCGCTCCAGCAGCTTGGCCTGGAGCACGCCCATGGCGGTGGCCTTGTTCTGCAGCTGCGAGCGCTCGTTCTGGCAGGACACCACGATGCCGCTGGGCAGGTGGGTGATCCGGACGGCGGAGTCGGTGGTGTTGACGCCCTGGCCGCCGGGGCCGGAGGAGCGGTAGACGTCGACGCGCAGTTCCTTCTCGTCGATCTCCACGTGGTCGGACTGCTCCACCACGGGGACGACCTCGACCCCGGCGAAGGAGGTCTGGCGGCGGCCCTGGTTGTCGAAGGGCGAGATCCGCACCAGGCGGTGGGTGCCCTGCTCGACGGAGAGGGTGCCGTAGGCGAAGGGGCTGCGGACGCGGAAGGTCGCGGACTTGATGCCCGCCTCCTCCGCGTAGGAGGTGTCGTAGACGTCGGTCGGGTAGCCGTGCCGCTCGGCCCAGCGCAGGTACATCCGCATCAGCATCTCGGCGAAGTCGGCGGCGTCGACGCCCCCGGCCTCGGCGCGCACGGTCACCAGCGCCTCGCGCTCGTCGTACTCGCCGGAGAGCAGCGTGCGCACCTCGAGCGAGGCGATCAGCTCGCGCAGCTTGGCGCGGTCGGCGTCGGCCTCGGCGAGCTCGGCCTCGGAGCCCTCCTCCTCGGCCATCAGCTCATAGAGCACCTCGATGTCCTCGACGCGCTGGCGCAGATCGGTGACCTTGCGCAGATCAGCCTGCTTGTAGGCGAGCTGGCTGGTCACCTGCTGGGCCCGCTCCTGGTCGTCCCAGAGGTCCGGCCGACCGGCCTGTTCCTCCAGCTCGTCCACGTCCGCGCGCAGCTTCTCGAGGTCCATCACCGCCTCGACACCGGCGAGCGTTGCGGAGAGGTCCTTCAGGTCGGCAGCGACATCGGGGTTCACGTCGGGAAATCGTACTGACTTCGCGGCGGCCGCGTGCGCCGGTATGCGCGGTGGAAGTTCGGGAGAAAGCGAAGGGGCCGCCCGCGTGGTGCGGACGGCCCCGTCGAATTCCTGCCGCAAGATCAGGAAGTCGGAACCGCGTCGAGCAGCTTGAGCACGGCCTTGGTGTGGGAGACGGCGAAATCGGCCGCCGCCTTCGCGAAGGGGTCCTCCGCGGACTTGGCCTGCGTCTTCAGCTCTTCCAGCTTGGCGTTGTAGGCCTGCTTCGCCGCGTCGACCATCGCGACGCGCTGCTTGCCAGCAAGCGATCCCGCGTGCACCAGCCGGAGGATCAGCGGGCTGCGCAGGTGGTCGGGACCGGGCTCGGTGGCCAGCCACGTCTTGAACGCCTTCTTCCCGGAGGGCGTGATGACGTACTGCTGGCTGGAGCGCGGACCCTGCTTGCCGAGCTTCAGCAGCCCGGCCGCGGCGAGCGCGGGGAGTTCGCGGTACACCTGGCTCCGCGTGACACTGAAGAACGCACCGAAGCGCTCCCCAGCGGACGCGACCAGCTGGCCGCCCGTCTTCGGACCGTCGTGCAGCAGGCCGAGCAGCGCTGCCGCGGTTGCGTTCAGTTCAGTCACCTTGTCAACGGTGCCACGGCTTTCCCCCGCTGTCCACAGTGGTCTGCACATCTGTCCACTGTGGCTAGTCGCGGGCCCGTCGCGGCCCCTCGGGAGCCCCGGGACGGCACTGGGACGAACGTGATCGTTGATCACCCGTTCGGCCCCGGAACGCCGCCGGGGACGGCGACCGCACGCTGTGATCAAGACGGCGAACAGGTGGCCCGGGGACGCATGTGCTAAACGGTTCACGTTCAGTTATTCACCGTATAGACCGCCGGATGAGGCCCGTGAGCGTGACAGATCATCACGTATCAATAACGGCCCGTCGCAGTTCCGCAGGTCGATCCGGTTCAGCTCACTGAATACGCACGTGTCAGCACGGACAGTCGCGCGGATCTGCGCCCTGACCACTCTGGACGTGCGCGTTATCGTCACGGCTCGACAAGGGCTCGAAACACTCCGGCGAGGTCAAGGGGGACCTCGGGGAGTGCGTCGTCCGGGAAAGGACATGGCAGGTGATCGGATTCCTGCTGCGCCGGCTGGTGAACTACGTGGTGCTGTGCCTGGTCGCGACATTCCTCGCGTTCAGCCTCGCATCGCTGACGTTCGACCCCATCACGAAGCTGCGCGAGCTCAACCCACCACCTCCGCCGTCGGCCATCGCCGCGGTGGAGCAGAGTCTGCACCTCGATCAGCCGATTCCCCAACGCTTTTTCACCTGGTTCAGCGGAGTCGTCACCGAGGGGAACTTCGGCGAGACGATCGTCGGCGCGCCCATCACCGAGGAACTCGGCAGGCGCATGGGCATCAGCCTCAGGCTGTTCCTGTTGGGAACACTGGTCGGTGTGCTGCTCGGAGTTCTGCTCGGCGTGGTCAGCGCGATCCGGCAGTACAAGTTCAGCGACTACTTCGCGACCCTGTACTCCTTCATAATCCTGTCCACCCCGGTGTTCCTCCTCGGCACGTTGCTCAAGTACGGGGCGCTGCAACTCAACAACGCCACCGGGGTCACGGTCCTGAAGTTCACCGGTGAGTACACACCGGGCTTCGAGGGCAGCTGGTGGGCGATGCTGCTGGACCGGCTGCACCACCTGATCCTGCCGACCCTGACCATCGCGCTCGGCCAGATCGCCTTCTACAGCCGCTACCAGCGCAGCGCGATGCTGGACGTGCTCGGCTCGGACTTCCTGCGCACGGCGCAGGCCAAGGGCCTCTCCAGGGCCAAGGCGCTGTTCAAGCACGGCCTGCGCACCGCGCTGATCCCGATGGCGACGCTGTTCGCCTTCGGCTTCGGCCTGCTGATCACCGGTGGTGTGTTCACCGAGCGGCTGTTCACCTGGTACGGCATGGGTGACTGGCTGCTGACCGGGATCAACGAGCAGGACACCAACATCGTGGCGACGGTGACGCTGTTCACCGCCGTGCTGGTGCTGGTCTCCGGCTGGCTGTCCGACGTGCTGTACGCGGCGCTCGATCCGCGCGTCCGGGTCTAGGGGAGGAGGAGAACCATGACCGTCAACCTCAACGAGGGCGACTCCACCGGCACCACCGGCGCCGCGGGCGGCGGCCCCGTCGACGCCGCGGTGAAGCCGAGCAAGGCCACCGGCCGCGGCGCGCTGATCGTGCGCAGGTTCCTGCGCAACAAGCTCGCCGTCTCCGGGCTGATCGCGATCGTGCTGCTCTACGCCGCCGCGTTCCTCGCCCCGCTGTTCTCCCCCTGGGACTACAAGGAACAGGACTACAGCGCGTTCCTGCAGCCGCCCGGCGGCTCGCACTGGTTCGGCACCACGCAGATCGGCGAGGACGTCTTCGCGCAGACCATGCGCGGACTGCAGAAGTCGCTGACCATCGGTCTGCTGGTCGCGCTGATCTCCACCTTCGTCGCTGCCGTCGTCGGCTCGGCCGCCGGTTACTTCGGCAAGTGGTCCGACCGCACGCTGATGTGGATCGTCGACCTGCTGCTGGTGCTGCCGTCCTTCCTGATCATCGCGATCATCAGCCCCTCGCTGCGCGGTGAGAACTGGCTGTGGTTCGTGCTGCTGCTGGCCGCGTTCAACTGGATGATCACCGCGCGGATCGTGCGCGGCATGACGCTCACGCTGAAGGAGCGGGAGTTCGTCAAGGCCGCCAGGTTCATGGGCGAGAAGCCGTGGAAGATCATCGGCAAGCACATCCTGCCGAACATGGCCTCGCTGCTGATCATCGACGGCACCATCAACGTCGGCAGCGCGGTGCTGGCCGAGACGGGTCTGAGCTTCTTCGGCCTCGGCGTGCAGCCGCCGGACGTCTCGCTCGGCACGCTGATCCGCGACGGCACGCGCGCGTCGCTGACCTTCCCCTGGCTGTTCGTCTTCTCCGGTGGCCTGCTGGTGCTCGCCGTGCTCGCGGTGAACTTCGTCGGTGACGGTCTGCGCGACGCGCTGGACCCGAGCTCGCAGAAGGGCAGGGCCAAGGAGAAGAAGAAGCGGCGCGGCAAGCGGGACGAGGCGCAGGAGCAGCCCGCAGGCGCGGAGCAGGCGACGGCGCGCAAGCGTGAGGACGACGACCGATGACCACTGCTGAGATCCAGTTCGACGAGAGCACCACGACCCCCGGCGGCCCGCTGCTGGAGGTCGCCGACCTGGACGTGTCGTTCCCCAGCGAGGACGGCAGGGTGCGCGCGGTGCGCGGCCTGAGCTACCAGGTCAGCCCCGGCGAGGTGCTCGGCATCGTCGGCGAGTCCGGCTCCGGCAAGTCGGTGTCCTCGCTCGCCGTGATGGGCCTGCTGCCGCAGCAGGCGAAGATCACCGGCTCGATCCGCTTCCAGGGCAGGGAACTGCTCGGCCGCTCCGACCGCGAGCTCTCGCGCATCCGGGGCAAGAAGATCGCGATGATCTTCCAGGACCCGCTCTCCGCGCTGACGCCGGTGTACACCGTCGGCGACCAGATCGCGGAGACGATCCTGGTGCACGGCAAGGGAAAGGTCACCAAGCAGGCCGCGGCCAACCGCGCGGTGGAGCTGCTGGACCTGGTCGGCATCCCGCACGCGCAGCAGCGCGCCAAGGCGTTCCCGCACGAGTTCTCCGGCGGTATGCGCCAGCGCGCGATGATCGCCATGGGCATCGCCAACGACCCCGACCTGATCATCGCGGACGAGCCGACCACCGCGCTGGACGTGACGGTGCAGGCCCAGGTGCTCGAGGTGATGAAGACCGCGCAGGAGGTCACCGGCGCGGGCATCGTGATCATCACCCACGACCTGGGCGTGGTCGCGGGCTTCGCCGACAAGCTGCTGGTGATGTACGCCGGCCGCGCGGTGGAGTCCGGGGTGGTCGAGGAGATCTACGCCGCGCCCCGGATGCCGTACACGCTGGGCCTGCTCGGCTCGATCCCGAGGTTGGACGCCGAGGAGAAGCAGCCGCTGGTGCCCATCGTCGGCCAGCCGCCGTCACTGGTGGCGCTGCCGCCGGGCTGCCCGTTCGGCCCGCGCTGCCCCATGCACGTGGCCGCGTGCGACGACGCCGAACCCCCGCTGTCCATTGTGGACGAAAGCGCGGGTTCGGCCGATCCGCACCGCGCCGCGTGCATCCGCAGCTCGGAGATCTCCGCGACCGACGCCGACCCGGCCGAGGTCTTCGGCGCCGAGGTGGTGGAGCAGCCGGAGGTGGCGAAGCTGCCGCGCGAGCAGCGCGAGGTCGTGCTCTCCGTCGACCAGGTGGTCAAGCAGTTCGCCGTGACCAAGGGCGTGGTGATGCGCCGCAAGGTCGGCACCGTGCACGCGGTGGACGGCATCACCTTCGACATCCGCGAGGGCGAGACGCTCGGCCTGGTCGGTGAGTCCGGCTGCGGCAAGACCACCACGCTGATGGAGATCCTCGGCCTGGAGAAGCCGACCTCGGGCAGCATCTCGGTGCTGGGCCGCGACGTCGGCAACATCCCGGCCAAGGACAAGAAGGCCATCCGCCGCGACATGCAGGTGGTGTTCCAGGACCCGATGGCCTCGCTGGACCCGAGGATGCCGGTCAGCGACATCATCGCCGAACCGATGCTGGTGCACGGCTTCGCCAAGGCCGACATCCAGAAGCGGGTGCCGGAACTGCTCAGCCTGGTGGGCCTGCGGGCCGAGCACGCCGCGCGCTACCCGGCGGAGTTCTCCGGTGGTCAGCGGCAGCGCATCGGCATCGCCCGCGCGCTGGCGCTGGAGCCCAAGCTGGTCGTGCTCGACGAGCCGGTCTCGGCGCTGGACGTCTCCATCCAGGCGGGCGTGATCAACCTGCTCGACGAGCTCAAGGCCAAGATGGGCCTGTCGTACCTGTTCGTCGCGCACGACCTGTCGGTGGTGCGGCACATCGCCGACCGGGTCGCGGTGATGTACCTGGGCAAGATCGTCGAGATCGGCGACGTGGACACGGTCTTCGGCAGGCCGGAGCACCCGTACACGCAGGCGCTGCTGTCGGCGATCCCGATCCCGGACCCGATCAAGGAGCGGCAGCGCGAGCGGATCATCCTCACCGGTGACCTGCCGAGCCCGGCGAACCCGCCGAGCGGCTGCCGCTTCCGGACGCGCTGCTTCAAGTTCGCCGCGCTGCCGGAGGACAAGCAGCGGGCGTGCCTGGACGAGCACCCCCCTCGCGCGCGGCGGGGCGATGACCACGAGGTGGCGTGCCACTACGCCGAGGTCCGCGAAGTCGTGTAACACCCAACTGAATAAGTGCGGATGTGGTGTTATACGTCCGTGCTGGGCGAGCTGAAAAAGTTCGACGTAGTGTCCACCTGAATCAACGCCCCGGTGAACCAACGCGGGCGACTAGGTAAGCAGTGGAGGACTGGCGTGATGCTAGGGCGACGGCAACCAGCGGTGCTGATTGCCGCCCTGACGGCTGGAGCACTCGTGCTCACGGCGTGCGGTGGCGGCGGCAGCAACCCGGCGAACAACCTTCAGGGCAAGGTCAACGCCAACGACATCAACGTGAAGTCGGCGGGTGAGCTGAAGGAGGGCGGGGACTTCCGCTGGCCGGTCAGCGAGCTCTCCACCCAGTTCAACTACGGCCACCTCAACGGCACGCTGGCCGACAGCGCGCGCATCATGGAGGCGTTGATCCCGTCCATGTTCAAGGCGGACGCCCAAGGCGTGCTGTCGGAGAACAAGGACTACGTGGAGTCGGCGAAGCTGACCTCGACCGATCCGCAGATCATCGAGTACAAGCTGAACCCGAAGGCGGTCTGGCAGAACGGCACCCAGCTGTCCTGGAAGGACTTCGACGCCCAGTTCAAGGCGCGCAGCGGCGCGGACAAGGCGTTCATCACCTCCAGCACCACCGGCTACGAGGACATCGAGAAGGTCGAGCGCGGCGCGACCGACCAGGATGTCAAGGTCACCATGAAGAAGAAGTTCGGTGACTGGCGCACCCTGTTCGCGATGCTCTACCCGGCCTCGACCAACACCGACCCGAAGGTGTTCAACGACGGCTGGAAAGAGAAGCCGATCGACAGCGCCGGTCCGTTCAAGTTCGACTCGGTCGACCGCGGCGCCAAGATCCTGACCCTCGTCCCCAACGAGAAGTGGTGGGGCGAGAAGCCGAAGCTGGCGAGGATCATCTACCGCCAGATCAGCATCGACTCGCAGGCGCAGGCGTTCGCGGCCAACGACATCGACTTCATCGACATCGGCCCGAGCGTGAGCACCTTCCAGCAGGTCGTTCCCGTTCCGGGCGCGGTCGTCCGCAAGGCGCTGGCGCCCGACTTCCGGCACATCACCTTCAACGGCGCCAAGGGCTCGATCCTGGAGGACGCGAAGGTCCGCCTCGCGCTGCAGAAGGCCATCGACCGGACCACGATCGCCAAGTCCCAGGTCGGCGCGATCATCCCGGACGCCAAGCCGCTGAACAACCACATCTACGTCGAGGGTCTGAAGGACTACAAGGACCAGGGGCAGCTCGTCGCCCTCAACAAGGACCAGGCGGCCAAGGAGCTCGACGAGCTCGGCTGGAAGCTGGACGGCGCCACCCGCAAGAAGGACGGCAAGGAGCTCGTCGTCCGCGACGTGATCCCGACCGCCGTCGAGGTCAGCGCCAACGAGGCCAAGCAGGTCCAGCAGATGCTCGGCGCGATCGGCGTGAAGGTGGACATCCAGACGGTCCCCTCGGAGCTGTTCTTCAAGGAGTACGTCTTCAAGGGCAACTTCGACATCTCGCACTTCGCCTGGATCGGCACGCCGACCCCGGCCAGCTCCAAGGGCTCGATCTACCGGCTGGACCCGGTCGCGGTGAACCAGAACTACGGGCGCATCGGCAACGACACGATCAACAAGCTGATGACCGACGCCAACGCCGAGCTGGACGACGCCAAGCGCGCCGAGCTGGCGAACAAGGCGGACGAGGAGATCTGGAAGACCGGCCACTCGCTGCTGCTCTACCAGCGCCCCAACGCCATCGGCATCAAGAACAACATCGCCAACTTCGGCGCGTTCGGCTTCGCCGACTACGAGTACGAGAAGATCGGCTTCCTCAAGTAGGCCGGTAGTTCCGGGAAGGGCCCGCGAGTTCGCCTCGCGGGCCCTTTTCCGCATCAGAGTCAGGAATTCCCGCGGTGAAGTCGAACCCGTCGCCGTTCCGCGTCCGCGCCTTCCGGCACGGACTGGTGACCACCGTGCTGGTGCTGCTGGTGTGCGGTGCCATCGCCACGCTGTCGCTGCTGTCCTACAACTCGGCGCAGTCGCGGATGGGCAGCCTCAGCGCCCGTGCCGTCGGCGAGATCACCGCCGTGCGCGACTACTTCGTCGACGTGCGCTGGCCACTGCCAAACGGCGCCCAGGTCACCGCGCCCGTGGAGCTGGCCGTGACTCCCCCGCCCGTGGGCACGCGCTCCGAGGTCGCCTACGAGCCGAGCAATCCGCAGCACGCCGCGATCCCCGGTGCCGTCCTGCTCGCCGAGCTCGACCGCGCGGCGAGCGGACTGTCCTTCAGCGCGGTCATCGCGTTCGCCGCGGTGGCGGTGTTCCTCGCTTTCGTGCTGCGGCGCGTCCGCCTCACGAACCGTCCGACCCACAAGGTGATCGTCCGCCGCGTTCGTGTCCAAAAAGGACTGATCGCGCGATCCTGGCTGGAGACCGAATCCGGGCCGCAGCGCTGGATTCCCGTGTACTACGACCCCGTGCTCGTCGGCATGCCGTCGCCGGTCGAGGTGTCCGTGCACGGTGATCCGCGCACCGACCGCCTGCTCGCCGTCGACCACGCGGGCACGGTTCTGTACTCCTCGGGCTCCACGGTCCGCACTGAGCCGCAGGGCCGCCGCACCGACAACCCCGTGCGTCCCGGCGAGGACATCGAGGAGCGCACAGCGGCCTCCAGCAGTGCCCTGCGCCAGTTCCGCGCCGACGCCGCGTTGATCATGCCCGCGCCGTTGGTTGGCCTGTTCTGGGCGTACCTGGACGCCGGCGGTTTCCCGGTGTGGCTCGGTGCCACGCTCATCACCGCCGCGATCGCGCTGTGGTGGGCTGCCGTGCGCGGTTCCGACCCGTCCTAGCCCCCCGCTAGCTCTGCGGCAGCACGTCGAGCCAGCCGCCGGAGCGCCAGTACTGGCCTTCACCCCTGGTCAGCAGGCCCTCGTCGATGAGGTAGCGGCGCACGGAGACGTGGTCGGCCGCCCCGCCCTCGCACCACGCGCGGACGATGACGTTGACCTCCTTCTCCGGGTAGCGCACGCCCGGTTCGAAGGACTGCACCAGGTGCTCCAGCAGCACCCGTCGGCGTCCGCGCTGTGCGGGCATCCCGATGAGCCGCCCGTCCTTGACGAAGGTGCGCAGCAGCGCTTCCGTCTTCGGGTCGGAGTCGCCGTAGCCGTGGTCGTCGCCGCTCTCAGTGGGGGCTGACGCCTTCGCCAGTTCTGTCAGCACCTCGGTGCGCAGGCGGTACCCCGGTTCGACGAGTCCGCCGTCCTCCAGCTTCCTGAGGGCTTTGCCGACGGCCTTGGGGTCCAGTCCGGTTGCCTCGCTCAGCGCGGTGATCGAGGTCGCGCCCAGTACGAGCGCGGCGACGACGCGCAGCCGCTCGGGGCCGGCCAGCAGCCCCACCACTGTCTCGGGAGTCACGCTCCGCAACCTAGCGCGCCCGAGCCAGGCGGGCAGCTGTTTACTCTGCGCGACCGGCACTGACCGTTACGTGGGTTTTCGCGATCCAACCCGGTGGACTTACCCCTTCCGGGCTATCGAGCCCGGCGGCCGAGGCCCGAAGATCGGCCGCACTGGGGCTCGCCAGCAGGCGTGCGCGCCCCACCGATCGGCCAGGGAAAGCAGGGAGGTCGACCGTGCACCGTAGTTGGTTCCGGACGAAGTTGGTCGAGAAGCGAGAGCAGGTCACGAGCAAGGTCAAGGAGGGCGTCAAACAGCGGGCGAAGTCACTCGTCCCGACCCAGCTCACGAAGAAGCCCGAGTCGATGGACAAGTGCATGGTGTGCGGGAAGTCGCTGAAGCGGTCGACCGCGATCTCCGGTGATGGCCGCGTCTGCTCTCCGGCCTGCGCCCACACCTGGGTCCGCGACCTCAAGTAGCCGCCACCCCAACGCAAAGATCCCCCGACCTGACGGCCGGGGGATCTTTTCACATGGTAGCGGGGACAGGATTTGAACCTGCGACCTCTGGATTATGAGCCCAGCGAGCTACCGAACTGCTCCACCCCGCGTTGCTGAGTAAACCTTAACCCACCCCTGCCTCAATACGCAAATCGGCTGGCCAGTGGCCTTTTGGTTGCGTTGGCGTCGGCTTGACCTGGGGCCCCTCGCGCGTGCCGAAGTGGGCCGGGCGGGCACGGTGATGAATCCCCGGCCCACGCCCGCAAGCGTATGGCACGCGCACCCCAGGTAAAGCCGACCTCGACTCACGTCCCAGCGGGGTCGCTTTTCGCACGCTATGGACACTTATCGCGCAGCTTCGCTCGCAAAAGCCCCGGTAAGCACACGAAACGCTTGAACTGGGCCCATGGCCGCAGGCCGAGGCCCAGGCGTGCGCGAAGCGGGCGCGCCCGCTGGTGACCTGAAACACAACCACGCAGAAAAGACGAGGAGCCCGCACCGTGGGGGTCCGGGGGGCTCGGCCCCCCGTGGCGCAAATGCGAACAATCCCCGTCCGCGCATTCTGCGAACGGGGATTGCCCAATTGGTAGCGGGGACAGGATTTGAACCTGCGACCTCTGGATTATGAGCCCAGCGAGCTACCGAACTGCTCCACCCCGCGTTGTTGTCCTAACCCTAGCCGGTGGCGTCCTCCGAAGGCAAATCGGGTGACGCCACCGGCTCAGGCACTACTTCTGGTTGAAGCGCTTGGTCGCGTCTTCCAGGTCCTTCTGGGCCTGGCCGATCGCGGCGAAGTCGCCGGACTGCGTTGCCGTGCGGAGGCGGCTGATGGCGGCTCCGATGTCCTGGATCGCCTTGGCCTGCTCGGCGGTGATCTGCTGCCCGCCACCGGGGTTGGGCGGCGGGGTTCCACCGCCACCGGGGTTCTCCGGCGGCGTGGTGCCACCGGTGTTGGGCGGCGTGGTGCCGTCACCGGCGCCCTTGCCGAAGACCTCTTCCAGCGCGCCCGCGAGGGTCTCGGAGAACCCGACGCGCCCGCCGAAGCCGACCAGGACCCTGGCGAGCTGAGGGAAGGCGTTGGGGTCCTTGCGCTGGATGTAGATCGGTTCGACGTAGAGCAGTCCACCCGCGACCGGCAGGGTCAGCAGGTTGCCGTTGACCGCGTTGGCGTTGGGGTTCTGGAACAGCGTCCTGGCTTCGGTGACCTTGGACGCGGAGAAGAACTGGTTCTGCATCTGCCCCGGGCCCATGGTCTGGGTCGTGGTGGGCAGCTGGAGGACCGTCATCTTCCCGTAGCCGTCGAACTCCGATGACGCCGAGACCCAGGCGGAGAGGAACTCCCTGCGCAGGCCGGTGAGCGCGCTGGTGATCTGGAAGGTGGGCTTGGCCTGGCCCGGTGCCTGCGCGATCACGTAGTACGGCGGGAGCTTGCCGCCCTGCGTGCTCTGCGGGGTCGGTGCGCCCGGCTGCTGGGGCTGCGGCTGCTGGACGTTGGGCTGCTGCTCGTCGGTGGGGTCGTCGGGAACGTCCCAGAACTCGTTCTGCGAGTAGAAGACGTCCGGCCGGTTCACGTGGTACTTGGCGAGCAGTTCGCGCTGGACCTTGAACAGGTCTTCCGGGTAGCGGATGTGGTCTCGCAGCGACATCGGGATCTCGCTGGCGGGCTTCACGGTGCCGGGGAAGACCTTGGACCAGGTCTTGAGGACCGGGTCCTTCTCGTCGATCGCGAACAGCGACACGGAGCCGTCGTAGGCGTCGACGGTGGCCTTGACGGAGTTGCGGATGTAGCTGAACTGCTGCGCGGGCTGGCGGACCCCCTGGGAGGTCTGCGTGGCCTGGCTCAGCTGCGTCCGGTGCGCGTACGGGTAGTTCTCCAGCGTGGTGTAGCCGTCGACGATCCACTTGACCCTGCCGTCGATGACGGCGGGGTACGGGTCGCTGTCCAGCGTCAGCCACGGCGCGGTCATCTTCACCCGGGTCTTGGGGTCCCGGTTGTAGAGGATCTTGGACTCATTGCCGATGGAACCGGAGAACAGGATGTTGCGCTCGCCGTACGCGGCGGAGAACACCAGGCGGTTGAACAGGTTCCCGAGCGAGACACCACCGGCGCCGGTGTAGCGGTAGGCGACCCCGTCGCTGTCGTACTCGCGGTCCTTGCCGTTGTCCTGCCCGCCGACGATGGCGTAGTCGGTGGCCAGCTCGCCGTAGTAGATCCGGGGCTGGTCGACCTTGATGTCACCCTGGCCGCTGGTGTCGCTGACCGTGTAGACGGGGTAGCCGCCCTGGCCGCTGGTGTCCTGCAGCGCGGAGTTCACGGTATTGGCCGGCGCGGCCACGAAACCGTTGCCGTGCGTGTACACCAGGTGCCGGTTGATCCAGTTCTGCTGGTTCTCGGCGAGGTTCTTCGGGTCGATCTCGCGCGCGGCCACGATGTAGTCGCGCAGCTGGCCGTTGACCTTGTAGCGGTCGACGTCGAGCTTGTCGCCGAAGCCGTAGAAGTTCTTGCGCTGCTGCTGCTGGGTGAAGGTGCGGGCGAGCACGTTCGGGTCGAGCAGCCGCACGTTGGAGATCGTGCCCTGGTTGTTGGCGTTGGTGCGGATCTCCTGCGGGGTGGACTCGGAGCGGCCCGGGTACTCGGTGAAGGTCACCTTGTCCGGAGTCAGCCCGTACGCGTCGCGGGTGGCCGCGATCGCG
The DNA here is from genome assembly GCF_002155965.1 of Allokutzneria sp. NRRL B-24872. Classification (GTDB taxonomy): domain Bacteria; phylum Actinomycetota; class Actinomycetes; order Mycobacteriales; family Pseudonocardiaceae; genus Allokutzneria. Next base: position 8,487 of record NZ_MUMH01000052.1, on the reverse strand, counting down.
CGCTCGATGGACTGCGACTCCTTCTGGATCGCGTTGGGGCGCACGGAGAACTGCTCCAGCAACGCGGGCCACGCCGCACCGACGAGCAGGCTGGAGAGCACCAGCAGCACGGTGGCGATGGCCGGGATCTTCAGGTCGCGCAGGAACGCGGCCGCGAAGAACGCGAAGGCGCAGAAGATCGCGATGATGGAGAGGATCAGCTTCGCCGGGAGCACGGCGTGCAGGTCGGTGTAGGTGGCGCCGAAGAAGTTGCTGTTCCTGTTGGAGAACATCAGCTCGTAGCGGTCGAAGAAGTACGAGGCCGCGTACAGCAGCACGAACAGACCGGCGAGCACGGCGAGCTGGATGCGCGCGGGCGCGGAGAGCTGGCCGCCGCGTCCGGCGAGCCGGATGCCGCCGAAGATGTAGTGCGTGACCAGCGCGCCGACGAAGGACGCCGCGATGATCACGAAGCCCCAGGAGATCAGCCAGGTGTAGAACGGCAGACCGAAGGCGTAGAAGCCGATGTCCAGGCCGAACTCGGGGTCGGTGGTGCCGAAGCTCTCACCGTTGAAGTACGTCTGGACGATCTGCCAGTCCGAGGAGGCCGCGACACCGGCGGCGATGAACGCGACGACCGGGATGGCGAACGCGACGAGCCGCAGCCGCTGGATGATCGCCGAGCGGTACTTGGACACCGGGTCGTCCGGGCCGCTGACCGGTACGAAGACCGGCCGTGCGCGGTAGGCGATGGCGAGGTTCAGCATCAGCAGGCCGGCGACGACCAGGCCCATGACGACGAACAGGCCGATCTGGGTGAACAGCACGGTGTTGAACACCGTGCGGAAGCCCACTTCGCCGAACCACAGCCAGTTCACGTAGGTGCCGAGCAGGCGGGAAGCGGCCACGACCACTGCCAGCAGCACCGCGCCGATGATGAGCAAGATCCGGCTGCGCTTGGACAGCTTCGGTATTCCGACCGGGGGCCGCATGGCCACGTGGCACGCTCCTAGGAGAGGTTTCCTCAGGCGACGGGAGCGCGAGCGCGGTGGTTGGACCGCGAAGGTTCGACGACGCCGACACGCGTCCCGATATGTCCAACTCTACGAGGCCCCTTCCGGGTTCCCGTGACGGCCTTCACGTGGGGGGATGAAAACATGCTCACCATGGGATCTCCATCCGAATCCGGAACCTTCTCCGTGGCGCTGCCCGCGGCGGTGCGCGAGGTCGAGGACTTCGTCGCCTCGGCGGGCTGGGACCAACCGCCGCAACTGTTCGCCCTGGTGCCGACCGCAGAGCTGGTCGAGCGCGAGCCGGGCCTGGCCGAACGCATCGACCCGGAGGCGATGCTGACCCCGATCGCCCAGGACTCGCTGCCCGATGACGACCTCGGCACGACGCTGGCCAGGATCGTGTGGCCGGACGCGGTCGCGGGCTGCGTGCTGACGCAGGAGATCCTCATGCTCCCGCCGGAGGCCGAGGCCGACCTGCCGGACGAGGAGGCCGATCCGGCCGCGGCGGAGAAGTTCATCGCCGAGCACCCGCTGCGCCGCGAGGCCCGGCTGGTCGCGGGCGTGCTGCGCGACCAGGAGACGGGGATCTGCCTGCTGCGGGTGAAGAGCGACGGGTCCGAGGCCGCGGCCGACGAGCTGGTCGAGCACCCCGACCTCGCGCCGAACCTGGTCGAGGCGCTGCGCTCGACCTTCCAGCACGGCTAGGAGAGCTCAGCAGGGGGAGGGGCGGACCCCCGGTCCGGCTGTCAGCAGCCGGGGGTCGGCTTGCCCTCCTGCACGGCCTGGAGGGCCTCCACCGCGCCCGCGAGGTTCTCCACCTTGATCAGGCGCAGTCCCTCCGGAACGCGCTGCAGGGCCTCAGCGCAGTTCTCCGCGGGGGTGAGGAACACCGTCGCGCCCTGCTCGCGCGCGGCCCGCATCTTGAACGGGATGCCGCCGATGGCGCCGACCTTGCCCTCGATGTCGATCTCGCCGGTGCCCGCGACCGAGGCGCCGCCGTTGAGCTTGCCCGGCGTCAGCTTGTCCACGATGGCCAGCGCGAACATCAGCCCGGCCGACGGCCCGCCGACCTCCTTGAGGCTGATCTTGATCTGGAAGTCCGGCGCGGGGCGGTCGGCGGGGGTCACGCCGAGGAAGCCGTAGGTCGGGCGGTCCGGCCCCTTCTCCGGGCGCTCGCCGAGGGTCACCTGCGCGGTCGTCTCGGGCACGTCGTTGCGCTGGTAGCGAACAGCGACCTGGTCCCCGGGCTTGGTCCGCACGAGCGCGGCGCGCACCTCCTCGGCGGTGGCGACGGGCTGGCCGTTGACCGCGACGATGCGGTCTCCCGGCTGGATCACCTTGGTGGACGGACCGTCCGCGGTGACCGAGGTGACGACCACCTTGTCCGGGAACTTGAGGTAGCGCAGCGCGGCCACCTCGGCGTTGGTCTGGGAGAGCTGGAAGGCCCTGGTGTTCTCCGCGTCGACCTGCTGCTTGGTCTTCTCCGGCGGGAACACCTCCTCGCGCGGGACCAGCGCGAACCTGCCCCCGGCCCACAGCCCGAGCGCGCCGAAGACGGTCACGCCGTCGGTCACGCCGACCGTGGTCATCGTCAGGTGGCCGCCGAAGTCCGAGGACTCGTGCCCGGCCAGCTCGACGACGGGAACGCCGCCGACCTTGCTGAGGGTGTCGTAGGTCGGGCCGGGGCCGAGCGCCACGTACGGCACCCTCACGAAGCCTCCGACCAGGCCGAGCGCGAGCACGAGCACGATGCTCAGCAACAGGGTCCAGGTGCGGCGGGTCACAAGCGCACAGGGTACGCATCCGGCCACCCCGCGCCCGGGTGCGGGACCCGCGTGCCGCGTACCGTGGAATGCATGAGCGATCTGCCCTTCGGGTTCAGCGGCTCCGATCCGGACAAGGACCCGGAGCGCAAGGGAAAGGACAACCAGGGGCCCCAGGATCACAACCAGGGGTTCGGGTTCGGCTTCGGCCAGGGCGTGCCCCCTGGCGGGCAGAACCCCTTCGCCGGTGCCGGCGGTGCCGGTGGTTTCGACATGAACCAGCTCGGCCAGATGCTCAGCCAGCTCGGTCAGGTGCTGAGCCAGGCGAGCACGTCGAGCGGCCCCGTCAACTACGACCTGGCCAAGCAGTTGGCCGTGCAGCAGCTCGGCACCTCCGGCGGCACCACGAAGCCGACCGCGCAGCAGGAGAGCGCGGTGGCCGACGCGGTGCGCCTGGCCGAGCTGTGGCTGGACCCCGCGACGTCGCTGCCCGCGGGCGCGCGCAAGGCGGTCGCGTGGTCGGCGAGCGACTGGGTCGAGGGCACGCTGCCGAGCTGGCAGCGGCTGTGCGACCCGGTCGCCAAGCAGATGTCCGGCGCGTGGGTGGACGCGATGCCGGAGGAGGCAAAGCAGGCGGCGGGACCGCTGCTGGCGATGATCGGCCAGATGGGCGGGTTCGCGTTCGGCTCGCAGCTGGGCGGCAGCCTCGCGCAGCTCGGGTCCGAGGTGCTGACCTCCACCGAGGTCGGTCTGCCGCTGGGCAGCGAGGGCGTCGCGGCGCTGCTGCCGGCGAACGTGGAGAAGTTCACCGAGGGCCTCGGCAGGCCCGCGCACGAGGTGATGGTGTTCCTCGCCGCCCGCGAGGCCGCGCACCACCGCCTGTTCGCGCACGTGCCGTGGCTGCGCCAGCGCCTGATGAGCACGGTCGAGGAGTACGCCAAGGGCATCAAGGTCGACACCTCCGCGCTGGAGGGCCTCGCCGGGCAGTTCGACCCGGCCAACCCGCAGGCGCTGGAGGAGATGATGTCCTCCGGCATGCTCCAGCCGCAGAACACCCCGGAGCAGCAGGCGGCGCTCGTCCGGCTGGAGACCCTGCTCGCGCTCGTCGAGGGCTGGGTGGACGTCGTGGTCGCCGAGGCCGTCGGCGACCGGCTGCCCGGTGCCGACGCGCTGCGGGAGACGTTGCGGCGCAGGCGTGCCAGCGGTGGCCCGGCCGAGCAGACCTTCGCCACCCTGGTCGGCTTGGAGCTGCGGCCGAGGCGGCTGCGCGCGGCGGCCGGGCTCTGGCGGCTGATGACCGACAAGCACGGGATCACCGGCCGCGACTCGGTCTGGGACCACCCGGACTTCATCCCCACCTCGGCCGACCTCGACGACCCGCTGGAGTTCGCCGAGCGCTGGGGCGAGTCCTCCGTCGACCCGATCGCCGAGCTCAAGCGCACCGAGGGCGAGGCCCCCGAGGAGGGCTCCCCCGGCTCCTGACCCCCGCCCGCTCGTGAAACCACTGTGGCATTGGTTGCGCCAGACGTAACCAATGCCGCAGTGGTTTCACGGGGGTCAGGCGCGGGTGGACGCTGCGCTCCGATCGGCGGTTGACCGAGGCGCTCGGAGCGGACGAGGCTGGTTTTCGCCGCCGCGACAACGATGTCAGCCTCAAGGAGTCCACTGTGGACAGACGAACGGTGCTGCGCGGGATGGCGGCCGCGCCCGTCGCGGGAGCGCCCGCCACCGGGATGCTGGCGGGGAGCGCGCCGAAGCGCCGCGTCCGGCTCGGCGTCAACTACACGCCCAGCCGGAACTGGTGGTTCAGCTGGTCGGACTGGGACCGCCGGTCGATCGTCCGGGACCTCGCCGACATCGCCGGGCTGGGCATGGACCACATCCGGATCATGTGCCTCTGGCCGGATTTCCAGCCCAACACCGGGCACGTGCGCGGCGAGATGCTCGACCGGCTCGCCGAACTGCTCGACCTCGCCGACGCGGTCCGGCTGGACGTCGAGGTCACCGTGTTCAACGGCGCGCTGAGCGGCTTCCTGTTCGTGCCGCCGTGGTTGCTGGACAACAGCACCGGCAGAGCCCGCAACATGTTCACCGACCCGACCGCGCTCGCCGCGCAGCACGCGCTGCTGGAGGCGATCGCCACGCGGATCGGCGCACACCGCCGCTTCCTCGGCTTCGACCTGTCCAACGAGGTGAACTGGTTCGCCCAGCCACTGGGCATGGCAATCACCCCGGAGCAGGGCGACGCCTGGCACTCCGCCCTGTTCGCCACCTGCGAACGCGTGGCGCCGGGGAAGCTGCACGTCTCCGGGATCGACCACTACCCGTGGCTCAACAACGCCTACTTCACCCGCGAGGGCCTCGCCACCAGCGGCGCCGCGACCGCGTGCCACACGTGGGCGGGCTGGACGAACGTCATCCAGCGCTTCGGTCCGCTCTCCACCCCCTCCCTGCACTATTCCGAGTACTTCGTCGAACTGCTCAAGGCCTTCCACACCGACCTGCGCCGCCCGGTGTGGATCGAGGAGACCGGTGTGTCCACGAAGTGGATGGACGCCGCGCTGATCCCGGAGTGGACCGAGCGCTCCATCCGCAACATGGCCAGCTGCGGCGAGCTGTTCGGGATCACCTGGTGGTGCTCGCACGACCTGAACCCGGGGCTGGCCGGTTTCAACCCGCTGGAGCACGACCTCGGCCTCATCGACCCGCGCGGTGCCCGCAAGCCGATCGGTTCGGTCATCGCCCGCCTGGCCAGCGAGTTCGACCGCCATCCTCCGCAGGTGCTGCCCCGCCCGGTCGCGCTGGTGCTGCCCGAGGGCACCGTTCCCGGCCTCTCCTTCCTGACGGCCTGGGCGAAGCTGGTGGACCAGGGCGTTCGACCGGCGATCGTCCGGCAGAGCCGCAGCACCGACGCGTGGTACCTCGCGGCCCGCCGGATCGACCGACTGGTCCTTCCCTGATCCCCCGCTCCGCTAGTCCTCCACCTCGATCCCCCAGCCCGCCGCGGCCGACAGCCCCTCCAGGTAGCCGACCGCGCGCTCGGTGCGCGGGTAGTTGTGCACCAGCTCCCAGAAGCTCGGCCCGTGGCCGGGCACGAGCAGGTGCGTCAGCTCGTGCACCAGCACGTAGTCGAGCACCCACGGCGGCACGTCGCGCAGCCGCTCGCTGATCCTGATGGTGCGGTCGCTCGGCGTGCAGGACGCCCAGCGGGTGCGCATCGGTGGCACCCAGCGGACGCTCGCCGGGTGCGCCTTCCCGCCCAGGTAGCGGGCGGAGAGGTTGGCGCAGCGCAGGAGCAGCGCCTCGTCGGACTCCCGTGCCGGCGAGCGCCGTTTGGTCTCGCTGCGCTGGAGCCTGGCCAGCATCTCGGCCACCCAGTGCTCTTCCTCGGACCTGCTCATCCTCGCCGGGATGAGCACGATGACCTTGTCCCCGTCTCGGTACGCGGTGACCGTGCGCCGTCGTCGCGTGCTTCGACGGACTTCAACTTCCGCCTGTGTCACGAGGAGAACGCTACGACGAGGCACCGACAGCGTGCTCCCGTTTGTCCACACGTCGTCGGCGCAATCACACGTTGGACGTGTCATGCGCGCATCTACATAGATGCACAGGTAGCGTGACGCCGAGTCGCGAGCACGGACGGTGAGACGTGCTCTCGGTGCTCCCGTCTCACCGCGGGGGCAGTTCGAGCAAGGGAGGGAAGCCGTGGCGGAGTCCTACAACGGCTACTGCGTCAAGTGCCGCGAAAAGCGGGATTTCCAGGGAGAAGTCGAGGAAAAGAACGGTCGGAGGATGGCTAAGGGCCTCTGTCCGACGTGCGGTACGAAGATGACCCGAATCCTCGGCAAGGCGTCGTAGCGCGGGGTTTCCTCGGGGGTGGCCTTGGGGTCGACGCGACCCGGAGGCCACTCTCCGTAATCACTTCGCCGCGCTGACCGGCCTGTCAAGACCTACCCACAGCCTGTGGACAACCCCCGCTCCCTGTGGACAACGGTTTGTCGGGCCGGACAACCGGTGCCACCGTCGAAAACATGGCAACCACTCCCATCCCCACACCGATTCCTTCCTTCCCGGCGATCGCCCGGAGGAAGCACCTCCCGCCGAGACGGCCCCTGCCCCGGCGGCCGCGCCTGCTCCCGGGCCTGCCCGTCCTCTGGCGCGGCGACAGCACCGTGCAGATCGGCGTCGACCCGCGCCGCGCGGTGGTCGTCGACGAACTCACCCCCGACCTGGCCCGCGCGCTGCGCGAACTCGACGGCAGGCACACCCTCGCGCAGTTGCTCGACCTCCAGGACGAGGACGAGGTGGAGACCGACTCCGAGCTGGCCGGGCTGCTGATCGCGCTCGACCACGCGGGCGTGCTGGACCGAGAGGCCACCGGCTCCCCCGCCACCCGCCAACGGGAACCCCCTCCAGGCCTGATGACCGACGCTGGTGCTTGGGCGCTGCGGCTCAACCGAGCTTGCGGCGACATCCTGGCCGAACGGGACCGGGCCACGGTGCACGTGCACGGTGGCGGCAGGGTGGCCGACGCGGTGACGGCACTGCTGCGCTCGGCCGGGCTCGGCAACGTGCGCCGCATCGCGACGCGCGCCCGCTCGACGCCGAACTTCGTGGTCCTGACCGGCTCGGTGGTGCGGGACCAGGAGCTGCGGGCGGAGCTGATGTCCAGCGGCGTCCCGCACCTGGCCGTCGAGCTGCACGAGACCAGCGCCCTGGTGGGGCCGTTCGTCATCCCCGGTCGAACGAGCTGCCTGACCTGCGTCGACCTGCGTCGCAGCGATCGAGATCCGGGCTGGGGGCTGGTGTCCAGCCAGCTCGGGGCCCTGCCCTCGGCCGAGGAACTGGTCTGCGCGCACGCGGCGGCCGCCGTGGCCACCGGCCAGCTGTTGCTGATGCTGTCCCACCCCGGCGGGATGAACGGGCTGCCGCCGACGTGGAACGCGGCGATCGAGCTGGACCCCGTGCGGGGCAAGACCTTCCTGCGGCACCAGCCGCCACACGACGGCTGCGCCTGTGGCAGGGGCGAGAGGGGGTCTGCTTATATGTAGGCAACCAACTCACCCCCGCTCGGGCCACCTGGACGCGTGCCCAGCCAGCCCCGGGAAACAGCTGCGTCGGGCGGGCCTCTCGGGAGAGAATCGACCAGTGACAGAGATCCCGCGCCGCACCGTGCACCGCACCGCGAAGCTCGCCAGCCTGCCGCTCGGTGCCGCGGGGCGGGTCGCCGCGGGGTGGGGCAAGCGACTGGTCGGGCGCAGTTCCGACGAGATCAGCGCCGAGTTCTCGGCCAAGACGGCCGAGCAGGTGTTCGCCGTCCTCGGCCAGCTCAAGGGCGGGGCCATGAAGTTCGGCCAGGCCCTGAGCGTGTTCGAGGCCGCCGTCCCCGAGGAGATGGCGGCGCCCTACCGCGAGGCGCTCACCAAGCTCCAGTCGGCCGCGCCCGCGCTGCCCGCGAAGACGGTGCACCGGGTGCTCGCCGAGCAGCTCGGCCGGTCGTGGGAGAAGCGCTTCGCCTCCTTCGACGACGTGCCCGCCGCCGCGGCGAGCATCGGCCAGGTGCACCGGGCGCGGTGGCACGACGGCCGCGAGGTCGCGGTGAAGGTGCAGTACCCCGGCGCGGACGAGGCGCTGCTCGCCGACCTCCGGCAGCTGGAGCGGTTCTCCCGGCTGTTCCGGGCGTTGATCCCCGGCCTGGAGGTGAAGCCGCTGCTCGCGGAGTTGCGCGAGCG
>NZ_MUMH01000051.1 GCF_002155965.1 Allokutzneria sp. NRRL B-24872 | reverse complement strand
GTTGAACAGCACGCGGTCGCCGACCTTGACGGTCCTGACGTGGTTGCCAACCCCGAACACCTCGCCCCACGACAAGCGCTTCGCGACTTGGGCGGTTGCCGGGATGACGATCCCACCACCGCTGCGCCGCTCCCCCGCCTCCCGCACGACTTTCACCATGACGCGATCGTGGAGAAGCTGGATTTCGAGCTTGGCATCGGGCACCAGCGGAGTTTACTGGGCGCGCCGGGGCGAGCTACCACGGATACCGGTCACACACCAGACCTTCGTTGCGGTGTAACGCGCGCGGATGGCACCGGTCGGTGACGCGGATCACTCAGCCTGTTCGTCCATTCCGCCCATGACCAGCGGCAACCGCCGCAGTCCGCGCTGGTCCACCCGGACCGGAACGCCCCAGTCCTGACGGGCCAACCGGCACACCGGGTGCTCCGCGTCGACGTCGCAGCTCGCCGCCTGNNTTCGGCGATGACCAGGCGGCGGCTCAGCCCGGTGCTCGCGCCCGCTCCCTCGACGAGCAGCTCCGGCGGCGAAGAGGTGATCTCCAGCCTGGTCGGCGGGCCGTAGCGCTCGTCCAGCTTCTCGCCGGGCGGCGGCGTGAACACCACGACCAGCTCGACCTCGCCAGCGGCGATGTCCGTGGGCAGCCTGCGCACCTGCTGCGCGGCTCCGGCGACCAGTTGCGCGCTCACACCAGGGGGAACGGGCCGCTCCAGGCGGTGCGCAGCGGAGGCGACCACGACCAGCTCCCCGTCGACGAGCACCGCTCCGGACGGCTCGGCGATGTCCGTTGCCAGCGTGGAAACCTCGTCCGCGACGGGGTCGTAGCGACGAACCGCGCCGTTGTAGGTGTCGCAGATCGCGACGCTGCCGTCGGGCAGCAGCGCCAGGCCGAGCGGGTGTTGCAGCAGCGCCTGCTTCGCCGGACCGTCCCGGTGGCCGAAGTCGAACAGCCCCTCGCCGATCGCCGTGTGCACCGTGAAACCGTTGTCGCCCTTGCTGATCCACCGCAGCGCCGAGGTCTCCGAGTCGGCGAGCCACAGCCGGTCCTCATCGGCGGCCAAGCCCGAGGTCTGCGCGAAGAAGGCCTGGTCGGCCGCGCCGTCCCGCAGGCCCTCCACCGTCGTTCCGGCAAATCGGGAAACGTTGCCCGACAAAGGATCGAACAGCCCGATCGTGTGATTTCCGGCCATCGCCACCACGACACCGTTGGCGGGCGGCCACCACACGGCGTCCCACGGACTCGTAAGATCGACTTCAAGTCCTGGTCCGCCCGTTCTCCCGTCGCGCCACTGGTTCCCGGTACCGGCCACAGTGGACACGCGCCCATCCGCGAGCCGGACTCCGCGCAGCAGGTGGTTCACCGTGTCCGCCACCACCACGTCGTAGCCCACCCGCTCGGCGATCTCGGGCGGCAGCAGGGCGAGACCGTTCGGCTCCGAGAACGTCGGCGCGTCCCCGTCCGCCCTCCCGCGCACGCCAGAACCGATGCGGCGCAAGAGGTTCTCACCGCTCTCGTCCAGCTCCGCGAGGCCGTGCCTGCCCGAGTCCGCCACCAGGATCGAGCCGCTCGGCGTGCGGATCGCCTTGGCGGGGAAGCGCAGCACCGTCTCCGGCGCGGGCGGTGGGACGTAGGGGCCGTCACCCCGGTGCAGCGTGCCCTTGGCGTCGTGCTCGGCGATCACCTCGCGGATCACCCTGCGCAGCGCTTCGGCGTGGCCCTCCCCCGCGGCCACGTGCACCACGTAGCCCTCCGGGTCGACCAGGACCAACGTCGGCCAGGCACGCACCGCGTACTGCTGCCACGTGCCCAGCTCCGGGTCGTCCAACACCGGGTGGTGGACCTCGTAGCGCTCGACCGCCGCCCTCAGCGCCTCCGGATCGGCCTCGTGCGTGAACTTCGGCGAGTGCACGCCGATCGTGACCAGGACGTCGGCGAACTCCTCCTCGATCGGCCGGAGCTCGTCGAGCACGTGCAGGCAGTTGATGCAGCAGAAGGTCCAGAAGTCCAGGAGCACGACCTTGCCGCGCAGATCGGCGAGCTTGACGTCCGCCCCGCCGGTGTTCAGCCAGCCACGACCGGTGAGTTCAGGGGCGCGCACCCGGGCGCGGGGCTTCGCAGAGGTCACGCCAGCAGTCAACACGAGGCGCCCCGCACGGCATTCCAACGCTCACATGCTGGGAGTTCGACACCACGGCCGCGGAAGGCGCGGCCCAGCGCGTCTTCGCGCCCACGCATTCCGGAGGTCTCGGGATGAAAGCGCGAATCAGGGACTTCGACTGCGCCGAGACGATGAACCCGGGCGCCCATTGGCGTTCGCAGGGCTAACTGGGGAAGTCCTCCGGTGCGGTGAACCACGCGATGTCGCCGGTTTCGAGCGGACCGCCCGTCGCGGCAAGCTCAGCGGCTTCAGCCTCAATGCGGGCGGCCGATTCCTCCGGGGTGGTCGGCCACGGCTGGAAGCGGGGAGTGAGGTCGCCGGGGATCATCGCGCCGTCGCGGACGAGCTGGGCGGCGGCGGTGGCGCCCTGCAAGAGCAGGTCCGTGGAGGCTGTGCCGATGTCGGCGGTCTCTCGGTAGTACGCGACGATGTCGATCAGTGACATCCAGTCGATTTCGAAGGACGCCGCAACGTATGCCTTGAGGTCGTCATAGTTCACGGTGTGCCGTCCTGTTCATTCACGTGCACCTTGAGCGCTGCCTTCTCGGTGGTGAGCGTCGTCGTCTGACCGTTCGGGGCGGTGAAGTCCAGCGTCGGGTCATTATCTCCGCCGCTACGGCTGTGCGTCCGGTACGCGAGCGTCGTCCCATCGGGGAACCGGTAGAACTGCCCCGGGTAGTTCGGCTTGTCTGCCAGCTCCGCGCCCACGCGTAGCGCCGCGAACAGCTCGTGCAGCTCCGCATAAGAGGACAACAGCCGCGTCGGCATCTTCTTGCTTCCCGTCGCGGCACGGCCGATGTCCACGCCGCCGTTGAGCACGTGCTCCTTCGCTGTCTTGCCCTTCCACCGTCCCGGCGGTACGGCCGCCCCAGCTCCGGGCGGCACGAACGCTGAGATGGCCGCAGGTACGGCGAGCACGGCTCCGTTCCCGGCCCGCCCCATGCGATCGGCGAAGCAACTCAAGGCCGCGCAGAGCGCCCCGGCGAACTCGGCGGCCCCCTCGATCACGGAGACGGTCTCAGACAGCACACCGACCGCGCCCGTGTGGTGCTCCGGCGCGCTTCCCTCCATCGCGACCGCCACAGCGTCGCGCGCGTCGGCGGCAAGCTCGTGTGCGTCGAGCACACGCGACCGAGCAGCCCGCACAATGTCGGCCGCAACGCGAACGCGATCGCCGACGTCCCCTTGAGCCATGCTTCAGCCCGGTACCTGGTACATCGCATTTCCCCCTCCTCGCCATGGTCAGCGGCGGGCCGAAGAAGGGGAACTACCAAGCCGGGCACATCGTTCAGGCAATCGCTCAGCTGAGCGAAACCGGTCAGCGGACGGCGCGGGGGCCGAGGAGGTCGGCGCCGAGCTCGGTGACGCGGGTGCGGAGGCCGCGGTCGGCGGTGACCACGACGCAGTGCCGAGAAGCGGAGGACCGCACGAGGTCCACGATCGCGTCATCGCCGGAGCCGGGCGCGGAGACGACGCGGACGCCCTCCACCCCTGACACGTCCCGAGCGGCGCCTTCGACGACGAGGACGACTTCGAGCGGCCCCGGAAACGACGGCAAACCGTTGTCGCGCAAAGGAATCAGCGAGTCACGAAGGCGTTCGTTGGCGCCGCGCCGATCACGCCACCAGCCGTCGGGGACGGAGCCGACGACGTTGGCGGCGTCGACGATCAGCAGCGGCGGGTCCCCATCCACGGCCTCAGCGTGCCAGGGACTCCGCGCCACCGCCGAACTACGGCATGGGCGGAGCGCTCGGCGACGCGGAGAACAGGAAGAAGGCCAAGCCGACGACCAAGAGGAACACGACGACGACGCCCACCGCGATCAACGCCCTCCGCAGGGTGGAGGACGCGGGCGCAGGGGGCGGCGGAGGAACAGGCTGGTCCTCGAGAGCGGCGCGGACGATCTCCTCCGGAGCGCCGATGCGGTCGAGGTAGTCGCGGATGAGTTGGTCTTCCATCACCTTCATCGTCCCTCCGAGGGGGCCAGGAATCCTTCGACGGCATCGCGGAACCGGGTCCACTCCGCCGTGAACTCCGCGAGCGAGGCGTGCCCCGCCCTGGTCAGCGAGTAGTAGCGCCGGGGCGGCCCCGACACGGACTCCTGCCAGGTCGTCTCCACCAGCCCGTCGCGGCGCAGCCGGGACAGCAGCGGGTAGATGGTGCCCTCGCTGGTGGTGAGGGCCCCGCTCGCGCCGAGCGTCTGGACGAGTTCCACGCCGTAGCGCGGGGAGTCCCGCAGCAGAGCCAGCACGCAGTACTCCAGGACTCCGCGCCGCATCTGGCTGACTGCTTTGAAGCCCCCCGCTACCATGCAGCGCAAGGTACCTGTGTTCGCGAGGTACCGCCAGCGCCGGAAATTTGGCAATGCGGGCGCATTGCCAAGAGCGGTGAAACGTGGATACGATGCACGTGCATTGCAAAGGCCAGCTAGACCAGGGTGATCGCAGGGGTCTGGACCGAGGGGGTCGGGCTCACCTGGGGGACGTTCACCCAACCCCTTGTCGGGGGGACCCACGCGGTCCCCCCGACAACGGTTTTCCGGGGTCAGAGCCTGCGCACGAAGGAGATCCGGTCCAGTCCGGGACCGTCGTAATCCGGCTGCACCCACACGCCGTCGACGACCTTCTCACCTTGCTCCACGAGGAAGCCCAAGGCCGTGTGGAAGGCGAGCGAAGTGGTGTTCTCCGGGCTGGTGATGCAGTGCACCCGACTGCGCCCGTGCTCCCGCGCGAGGTCGAAGAAGCACTGGTAGAGGCTGCGCGCGAGGCCCGACCGGCGCAGGCCCGGGTCCACGCCGACGAAGTGGACGTACGCGGCGTCCTGGTCGGTCTGGGACAGGAACCCGATCAGGAAGCCGACGAGGCGGTCCCGCTCGTCCTCCACCAACCAGCTCGTCGTGGTGAAGTGCTGGAAGTACAGGCGGGGCAACAACAACGCGCGCTGCCGCGACCCCGCCTCACCGCCGAGCCCGTCCCACCACTCGTCCAGCACGGCGAGCAGCCGCAGGTGGTCCTCCGGCCGGGGGTGCCGCAGCCGCAGCCCCTCGCCGATCACAGACCGCGCCACCCGGCCTCGTCCACGCCGCCGGGAACGGCCGCGTTCGGGTCGTAGGGGGTCCTGGTGAAGATGAACGTGTTGAGGTCGAGGTGGCTGACCTCGCCGTCGGCCCCGCGCACCACGCGCAGTTCCTCGCCAGCGTAGTAGCCGTCCAGCCCGATCCACGCGCCGTGCTCGTCGAGGCGGAAGCGGGAGGACCTGCCGCGGCCGTTGATCGGCGTCAGGTCGAGCATGCCGCCCTGGCGCAGCCGCAACGCGTAGGCCGAAGGCCCCCAGTACCACTGCCCGGTCAGCGCGAGCAGCCCACTGTCCACTTCGGACTGAGGCATCGGCGTCCAGGTCGCGGGCACGCGCGGCTCGCGCTCCGCCATGAGGTCGAAGTAGTCGGCGAGCAGGTTGTACCCGCCGCCGGTCGTGGTGTTGGCCAGGAACAGAACGCCGGTGCTGTCCTTGGGGTCGACCCACACGGTGGCCAGGAAGCCCGGCATCGAGCCGGTGTGCCCGGCGACGCGCCTTCCCTTGTGCCGCATGAGTTGCAGGCCGAGGCCGTGCCCACCGCGCCACTCGTCGGCGTCGTCGACGATCGCGGGCTCGCGCATCTCCGCGACGGTGTCGGGATGCAGCACGTCGCCGGTGTCCCCGCCGAGGAAGGCCGCCCAGCGCGCCAGGTCGGTCGCGGTCGACCAGAGCTGCCCGGCCGGGGCCATGGAGCCGCCGTCGTGCGAGGGCTCCGGCAGCAGCACGTCGGCCCACGGGTGCACGGCGTAGCCCTGCGCGTGCGGAGCTTGAGCGAGAAAGGTGGTGCGGCCGAGGCCGAGCGGGCGCAGGATCTCCGCCTCGGCGGCCTCCATCCAGCTCATCCCGCGCGCACGGGCGATGACCTCGCCGAGCAGGCCGAAGCCGAGGTTGGAGTAGTGGAACCGGCGACCGGCGCGGTGCGGCACGGACTGCTTGCCCAGCAAGGAGATCAGCTCGTCCGCGGGCATGCCTGGAACGCGCTCCCACCACTCGCCGGGCGACTCGGCGGTCAGCCCGGAGGTGTGCGAGAGCAGCTGCGCGATCGTGCTCGCACCGGCGGGCGTGCCCTGCACGAAGCGGTCGAGCGGGTCGTTGAGGTCGAGCTTGCCCTCGTCGCGCAGGCGCATGATCAGCGCGGCCACGAAGGTCTTGGTGATCGAGCCGATCCGGTACTGGGTGTCCGAGGTGGGCTCGGCGCCGTCGACCTGGCCCCGCGCGCCGATCCACACCGGCGCTCCGTCGCGCACGACCGCGGCGACGATCGACGGGACGCGGTTCTCGCTCTGGTCGACGGCGAGGCGGCGCAGCAGCGCGCGCTGGGTACCGGCCAACAACTCGGGCATGCGGGTTCCTCCCCAGATCAGCATTTCGCCAGGGCAGTCCACCACACGGGCGAGGCCTCGCCCAACCGTCCGCAGGAGGCCCCGGACCGCCGAACGCGAGAACGGCGGCTTCAACAGGGCGAGTGAACGCGATCATCCGATCGGCCCAGGTCAGTCGAGCGACGGCTTTCTGCCGATGCCGCACCGCCACGACTTCCACTGCTCAGCCGAGTCCGGCCGCCAGTCGGACAGGCGCACGAGGCCGGGCGGCACCATCTCCAGTCCGGTGAAGAACGCCGCGACCTCGGCCTCGGTGCGCACGACGATCGGGCTGGCCGTGCGCTGGTAGACCTTCCGCACGGTCTCGAAGCCGGAGTTCTCCTCGTCGGAGAAGTCGTCGTTGGTGCCGTGCGAGAGCACCAGGTGGCTCCCGGGCGCGAGCCGGTCGAGGTACCCGGCGACCACGCCCCACGGGTCCTGCTCGTCCGGCACGAAGTGCAGCACCGCGACCATCAGCACGGCCACCGGCCGGTCCAGGTCCAGCAGCTCGCGCACCTCGGGCTGGGCCAGCACCTGGTCGGGGTCGAGCAGGTCGGCGCGCACCGCGGCCGCGTCCGGGTTGCCCGCCAGGATGCGCCGCCCGTGGCCGACCGCGATCGGGTCGACGTCCACGTAGACCACGCGCGCGTCCTCGCACTCCCCCTGGGCGATCTCGTGCACGTTGCCGACCGTCGGGATGCCCGAACCCAGATCGAGGAACTGACGGATTCCCTTGTCCACCAAGTACTTCACCGCGCGACGGAGGAAGGAGCGGTTCGCCCGGATGGCCAAGCGGACCCCGGGGAAGGCCTGCTCGGCGGCTGCGGCGGCCTCGCGGTCGACGGAGAAGTTGTGCGAGCCCCCGAGGAAGTGGTCGTACATCCGCGCGGCGCTCGGCCGCGTCAGGTCGATGTCCTCGGGCACCCAGTCCACGTCAGCGACGGATCTTCGGCAGCACGACGGTCTCCTCGGCGGCCGGGACGCGCGGCAGGACCGCGGTCAGCTCGGCGAGGTCGTCCTCCTCGTCCTGCTCGGCAGGGGAGTACTTGCGCAGCAACAGTTTCCCCGCCCACCACACGACGAGCGTGGCGACGATGCCGACGATCCCGCCCATGATGATGTCCGAGGGCCAGTGCACGCCGACGAACACCCGGGAGAACGCGACGAGCAGCGCGGGCAGCGCGAGCAGCCAGCCCCACAGCGCGGAGACGAAGATCCCGACGACGAGCGCGACGGTGATCGCGGCGGTCGCGTGGTTGCTGGGGAAGGACACCCCGGGTTCGTGCTGGACGAGCTGGGTGACCGGGCGGGTCTGGAACGGCCGCTCGTGGAAGGCCATCATCCGCAGCACCCGGTTCACCAGGAAGCCGAGCAGCAGGGCCGCGCCGACCTGACCGGCCATCCACAGGTTCGTGGTCCGGTCCTGCTTGCGCATGGCCAGCAGGGAGACGATCCCGGCCGCCGCGAACAGCAGGTAGATCAACGGCCCTGCGGCGAAGAGCATCACCCGGTCGAGGACGGGGCTACTGCCTGCCATGCCGTTGATCAGGTCAAATAGCACGTCCCGCATCGCGTTGCTACCCCCACTCGATGAACAGCGGACACCACGTCGGCCTCGATCATCCCAGTTCCCCTTCGGGCAGCGTTCGAGCCCATCTTTTCATCACCTGTTGATTTGTTCAGCCAGCGCGCGCTAACGTGCATGCATGCACTAGTTGCAAGGACGCAATCAATTGGAGGCCGTCGTGAGCACCCCCGACAGCGACCGGGTCGCCGAGGAGATCGGCGCGGTCCGCCGCGCGCTCCTCTCGGAGTTCCTGGTGTCGGTGGTCCGCGGGGTGGGGGACCTCCAGCTCGTCCACGTCGCCACCCTCTACGTGCTCGACGCGGGCCGGACGCCCACCGTCAAGGACCTCGCCGACCACGTCGGCCGCTCCGTCTCGGCGACGAGCCGGATGGTCGAGCAACTGGTGGCGAAGGGCCTCGTCGGCAGGCGCGAGGACACCGAGGACCGCAGGGCCAAGCGGGTGCACCTCACCGACGAGGGGCGGGAGTTCCTGCGCGGCTTCGAGCTCAGGCGGGCCGAGGCGCAGCTGGAGCTGATGGCGTACCTGTCAGAGGAGGACCAGCGGACCGTCGCGCGGTCGACGACCCTGCTGGCCGAGGCCGCGAGGAGACATCGCGATGAGCGCAGGGGAACAACGGGGGAGTAGCCGGCGCGAGGTGGTCGTGGACCTGGCCGCGCTCGACAGCACCATGGGCGAGCTGGTCGGTGGCAAGGCCGCCAACCTGGGCGAGCTGATCAACGCGGGAATCCCGGTGCCACCGGGTTTCTGCGTCACGACCGACGCCTACCGGAGAATGATCGAGGTCACCGGTCCGGTCCACGCGCACGAGCCCGCCACAGCACGGGAAATGCTGTGCGGCGCAACAGTTCCGACCGACCTGGCCGAGGAGATCAGCAGCGCCTACCGCGCGCTCGGCGAGGACGTGCCGGTGGCTGTGCGCTCGTCGGCGACGGCGGAGGACCTGCCGAACGCGAGCTTCGCCGGGCAGCAGGACACCTATCTCAACGTGGTCGGCGCCGAGGCCGTGCTGGACGCGGTGCGCAGGTGCTGGGCGTCGCTGTGGACCGACCGCGCGGTGAGCTACCGCGACTCCAACGACATCGACCAGAGCACTGTGCACCTCGCGGTCGTCGTGCAGCGCATGGTCGACTCCGAGGTGGCGGGCGTGATGTTCACGGCGAACCCGGTGACCGGCACGCGCTCGGAGTTCGTGGTCGACGCCAGTCCGGGCCTCGGCGAGGCAGTGGTGTCCGGCGCGGTGAACCCGGATCACTTCGTGGTCGCGGCGGACGGGCGCGTGCTCGATCGCAGGATCGGCGACAAGCACATGGCGATCCGGTCGAGGGCGGGCGGCGGGACGGAGCACGTCGAACTGTCCACAGAGGACTACTGCGTGACCGACGAGCAGCTGAAGCAGCTGGTGGAACTGGGAAAGCGCGCGCAGGACCACTACGGCTCACCCCAGGACACGGAGTGGGCACTGGACTCCGACGGCGCGTTGTGGCTCACCCAATCCCGCCCGATCACCACGCTCTACCCGATCCCTGAGTCCACAAAGGACGGTCCGCGCGCGTACTTCTCCGCCAACGTGGCGCAGGGCGTGTTCGCGCCCTTCACCCCGGCGGGCCTCGCGGGCATGCAGCTGGCGATGGGCGCCGGTGCGCGGCGCGCGGGCATCCCGGTCGCAGATCCGCTGGACGGGCCTCCGATCTTCACGCACAGCGCGGGTCGCATCTACGTCGACATCACCACGGCGCTGCGCAACCCCGTCGGCAGGACGTTCATCCCGCGCCTGTTCGGCATGATGGAGGCCAGGTCGGCGGAGATCTTCCAGCAGCTGACCGAAGACCCGAGGTTCGCGCTCACCACCACCAAGCGCGGCCCGACGCTGCGCAAGCTCGTCAAAACCGCCGTGCGGCTCGGCGCCCCGCCCAGGGCCGTGCACGCGCTTCTGCGCCCGGAAGCCGTGCGCGCCAACGCTTTCCGCTACGCCGAGGAGATCGACCAGCTCACGAGGACGCGCCCTGGGCTCACCGCGGAGCAGCGGCTGGACTTCATCACGCGGATCTTCACCGACATCACGATCCCGAGGGTCGTGCGCGTCATGCCGGTCGTGCTCGGCACCTTCGCGCTGATCGCGGCGATGCCGAAGATCATCGGCGACCCGGACTCCGTCGACGACGTCCGCGTGGTGCTGAAGGGCATGCCGCACAACGTCACCACGGAGATGGACCTGGAGCTGTGGCGGATCGCCAAGCACGGTTCGGACGGCGACCTCGACCGCTTCCTGGCCAAGTACGGCCACCGCGCCGTCGCCGAGATCGACCTGGGCGTCCCGCGCTGGTCGGAGGACCCGTCGCACGTGCGCGGCATGATCGCCAACTACCGCAGGGTCGACGACCCCGAGTGGGCCGCCGACAAGCAGTTCGAGAAGGGCGTCGCCGAGGCCGAGGCGATGATCGAGGAGCTGGCCAGGCGTGCCGGGCGGCGTGGGGGCTTGGTGCGCACGGCGCTGCGTCGCATCCGCGCGCTGGCCGGAGTCCGCGAGCTGCCGAAGTACTGCCTGGTGCTGGCGTTCGCCCGCGTCCGCGAACAGCTCAAGCTCGTCGGTGCCGAGCTGGCCGCCTCCGGCGCGATCGCCCGCGCCGACGACGTGTTCTTCCTCGATTTCCGCGAGGCGCGAGAAGCGTTGCGGGGCAAGGACTTCACGGCGCTCGTCACGGAACGCAGAGCAGACTACGAGCGCGAGCGGCGCAGGCGTCACGTGCCCAGGATGCTGCTCTCCGACGGCACCGAACCGGAAGCGCTCGGCGCCGCCGTCGACGGAGCGCTGTGCGGGACCGGCGCTTCCCCCGGCACGGTCACCGGGGTGGCCAGGGTGGTGCTCGATCCGGTCGGCGCCGAGCTGCACCCCGGCGAGATCCTGGTGGCGCCGTCGACCGATCCCGGGTGGACGCCGCTGTTCTTGACGGCGGGCGGACTGGTGATGGAGATGGGCGGCCCGAACTCGCACGGCGCGGTCGTCGCGCGGGAGTACGGCATCCCCGCAGTGGTCGGCGTCGCGCGCGCCACGCAGGAGATCGTCACTGGTCAGACCATCACCGTGCACGGCTCCAGCGGCTCCGTCGAGGTGTCTTGACGGTAACCGTCAAGTACTTTACGGTCGCCGTCAAGGAGGCTCGCGATGACCCTTGCGGTGACCGAGGAAGCGCTGGCGCGGCAGCTGGTCCAGCTGGTGACCGGCCACCTGCTGGACCCGCTGGAGATCCTGCTCGGCACGGACTGGACGCTGACCAAGCTGGAGCGCAAGGCCGGGGAGCGGGCGGAGGTCTGGGCGCGGGACCTGCTCGGCCCCGACCAGGAGGTCGCGACCCGGACCGCCATGCGGCTGGTCGCGACGCTCTACCCGAGCGACGGCCCGTTCGACCCGCCCGCGGCGTGGTGGCAGGCCCCGCTAGGGCAGGTCGTCGCGCACCGGATCGGCCACCCGACGGCCAACGGCCTGTCGTACTCGACCGCTGGAGCCATGCTCGGCATCTCCAAGCAGGGCGTGTACGACCTCGTCAGCCGGGGCAAGCTCGTCCGGCACGCCGACGGTGGCGTCACCTCGGAGTCCGTCAGGCTGCGCCTGCACCAGCGCAACCCCTGAGCGTCCACAGTGGACTCAAGAAGCCGCGCCTAGCCGGTCTCCGCCCGCGCGGCCAACTCCTCCTCGACGAGGTCCAGATAGGTGTCGACCTCCTCCTCGTCGAAGCCGCCCACGCCGAGCGACGTGCTGAACGCGATGTTGTGCACCTGCGCCGCGCTCACCTCGCCCTGGCCTTCGAGGGTGTTCGCCACCTCGGCGAGAAACCCGATGACCTCGACCTCGCTGTAGCCGCGCCGTCCGAGCCGCGCCTTGGAGAAGCGCTTGTCCCGGACCTCGTCCGCGGTGAGACCCATCCCAGTCCTCCCAACGGGTAACCCGCCGAAAGTATTGGTCCCCTCTGCCGCTCCGGCCACTCGAACGCTCACCGCTGGGCCCCCATGCGCGCACCACGCGGCTGAACACGTGCTCGGACCAGGTCAGCGGAACGACCGGAATGCCTTCAACGAAGTGCGCGTGGTTCGTGCATTCCGGCAGTTCCCCACCGCGCACGAGGAGCACGAGCTTCCCATCGGAATAGTTTCCCTCGTAGACGTCGACGCACGGAGCGCCTTTGACCCATCGAAAAGTGTGCCCGAATTCGTACCGCCACAGCACAGGGCTGGACGCGCGACGAGCACAGGGCTTCGCGCAGCTCACATCCGCTTCCCACAGTGAATACAGATCCAAATACCGTCAGGATCAGCACGAAAAACGTCTCACTTGGGTCCTACTTCGGACGAGCGACTTCACAAAGGAACCGCGCACGGTGACCATCGAGGGCATGGGTGGGAACACGGCGCTGCGACGCCTGTTGTCCGAAGCCGGGCTCAGCAGTTCCGCGCTGGCTTGGGCGATCGTGAAAGCCGGGGCGGAGCAGGGAATCCACCTCGGCACGAGCACGACGTCCGTCACGAGGATGCTCGACGGGTGCCGACCGCGGTCCCCTGTTCCCAGGCTGGTCGCACAGGTGCTCTCGCGACGCCTGGGCTATCCAGTGCGCCTGCCCGACTGCGGTTGGGAGGCCCTGGCGGAGGATGACGCCGACACGTTCGACGGTTTTCGCTACTCGCGGTCGATCGATGGCACGATCAACACCGTGGCGGAGCTGTCAGGGCGGGACATCAACCGGCGGAACTTCCTCTTGGGTTCCGGGTTCGCGGCAGCCGCGTTCTCCGAACCTGCTTTCCTGGCCACGACCTTGCCCTCTGAACGGGGAAGCGCAGCGGGCAACGGCGCTCGCATCGGGTTGTCAGACGTTCAGGCGTTGCAGGAGACGGTGCGGCACTTCGAGCGGCAGGGACGACGCTACGGCGGTGGCGCAACTCGCGAGCAGGTCGTTCACCTGCTCCACCACAACGCGACGCGAGTGCTGCACGGGCAGTACTCCGACGACGTCGCCCCAGCGCTGCACTCCACGGTGGCACAAGCAACCTGGCTCGCGGGGCTCACCTCGGTCGACGCCGGGCGGCACGCTCTGGCGCAGCGCTACTACGCGCAGGCCCTGAACCTGGCCATGCACGCGGATGATCGGCCCTACGCGGCGAACGTGTTGGCCGAGATGAGCCGAATGACGATCGATGTCGCTCAGGCGACCACGGATGCGGTTGAAGCCACGCGGAGCGGCCAGCACGCGGCGGCGCTGGCCAGGTCGGCGTTGCGGGTGGCGGAGGACCGCGCCACTCCGGCGGTCACGGCCTACCTGCACGCCATCGAAGCACGGTGCTTCGCCTTCCTCGGTGACTCCGCCTCCACGGTCACCGCGACCGAGAACGCGCGGAAAGCCTTTGACCGCAAGGGGAACCCCGAGCCCGAGTGGTTGGGCTTCTACGGCGAGACCGACCTGCTCTCCGATGTGGGGCAGTGCCTTCGGGACGCGGGTCGGCCCCGCCAGGGAACCGCGATGTTGGAGCGGGCGCTACACGCGCTGCCACCGGACAGGGCCACCGCGAAGGCCAAGACCCGGATTCACCTGGCCGCCGCGTACGTCGAACTCGAGGAGTACGAGCAGGCGGAGGTCATCGCCTCGGAAGCGTTGACCTCACTGGGAACGCTGTCCTCCGTGCGCGCGGCGGAGCGGGTCAAGGGACTGCACGCGCGCGTCCAGCGACACGGCATGCCAGTGTCCACTTTGGACGAAAGGCTGCGTGAGTGGCGACGGTCATCGTGAGGCCAGGAACTCGGTGAGGAAGTCGGGGGTCACGGCCTGGGCGAAGTCCACGGCGTCGGTGTCGGCGAGGTCGCGGACGCGGTAGCCCTGCTCACCAGCGGCGACGGCGGCGGTCGCGGTGACGAGACCGGCGCGGCGCGAGAAGGGGTTGCTGCCGAAGCTCCAGGACAGAATCCCTTCGCGCTGCAAGAAAACTGTGTCCCGGCTGAACACCCCAGAGCGGATCACCACGTGCGCGCCGGAGATGCCGTGGCCGAGGTTGCGGTAAGCGTCGCGGCCGAACCACACGGTGATGGGCGTGGCGACGACGAAGAAGATCCACGCGATGTGCACGAGCACACTGGTGAGCAGGAAACCCAGGAGCAGCAACACAAAAGTGACTGGCAGCGTCACGAAGACGAAGCCGCGCACAATGCGGCGACGCCGTGCCACAGGAGGATGTGACCGCAGGGCAGGAGCGGCGTCCTGGGGGAGGCCGAGCACGTCGAGCGCGACGCGAGCGGCTTCGGTGCGCGGCGACGGGGGCAGCACGGAGCTGCGGCGGCGAGTTTCCTCCTCGTTGCCGAGCCCGCCGGCGACCGCGTCCACCAGCGCTCCGCCACCGGCGCGCAGCAGGAGCGGTTCGCGGAGCTTGGAGCCGCGCAGCCTGCGGCGCTCAACGGACACGAGGCGAGTGGTGAACAGGCCGCGCCGGACCTGGAGGGTTTCCGCGTCCGTCCACTCCAGGCGGTAGGACCACCAGTTCTCGATGTAGACGGCGACCGCGCCGATCACTCCGAGAAGCGTGAGCCCCAGTGCCAGCAAAGGAATCGTGAGCCACAGGGCGCTGTGGCCGAAGGCGCTGAACGCCTCCTTGGCGAAGCCGAGTTCCCACCACTTGACGCCGAGGCCGTTGAGCAGCCGGGCCGCGCCGCCGCCCACGATGAGCAGGCCGCCGAAGACCCAGAACGTCAAAGGCGCGTAGCGGAGCCACTTCCAGTTCATCGTGGCGATGACGGGATCGTCCGCGTCGGCGCGGTCGACGCGCGCGAGCAGGTCCTCGCGGAGCCGGTGCGCCTCGGCCTTGGTGAGCGCGTCGAGCACGAGTTCGGTGCCGCCGTCGGAGGCCGCGGTGCCCGCGCGGAGCACAACAAGGCCGAACAGGCGGTGCACAGGGCTCGCGGTGAGGTCGACGTTGCGCACGCGCTCCAACGCGATCGAGCGGCGACGGCGGTTGAGCACGCCGGTGCGCAGCTCGAAGGTGGACGCGGAGATCCGGTACCGCGTGGTGGTCAGCCGCGCCACGCCGTAGACGGTGATCACCAAGAACCCCGACGTGATCCCGGCAAGGGTGAGCCAGCCGCGAAGGCCGATGTCGCCGCCCGTGGCGAGCAGCGTCAGCACGAAGGACGCGAGCGGCGCGGCGAGCCACGCGCACTGCACCGCGACGGTGCGGCGGTCGAGCTTCTGCCAGCTCATGTGGCATCACCCGGAACGACCTCGGCAGCCTCACCGATGCGGCGGGCCAGGTCCTCGGCTGCCTCGGCCGCGAGCCCGGCGATCTCCACGTCACCGTGCGTCGACGCGGTGGTCACGACAACCGTGGCCAACCCGAACGCGCGCTGGATCGGGCCCTGCGTGGTGTCGACGGTCTGCACACGGGACAGCGGTGTCACGCGGTGCTTCTGCCAGAACCAACCGGACGCGGCGTAGACGGCCTTCGAGCCCAGCTCCCAAGCGTGCACGCGGTACCGCCACGACGGCATGACCAGCGCGTACAGCACCCCCGGAACGACGAGCACCACGAGCAGCAGCGGGCCGAGCCACACCAGTGCGCTCGGGAAGAACAGCAGCGACAGCACGAACATCGTCAGCGCGACCAGCAACATCGGCCCCGCGAGCGACACCCACGCCTGCGCGCTCCACCAGCGGCGGGCGCGCGGATCGACTCGATTTGCAGGTGGTCTCAGGTTCACGGTCTCCCCCTCGGTTTCAAGTCGACCGTATTAAGTCAGCTGTAATAAGTCAAACGTATTGCGATAGGCTGAGCCGGTGCCGAAGCAGGTGGACCACGAGGAGCGGCGCGCGGCGATCGTCAGCGCGCTGTGGAAGCTGGCGGGCGAGCGGGGCCTGGACCGGGTGAGCCTGCGGGAGACCGCGCGCGAGGCCGGGATGTCGCTCGGGCAGCTCCAGCACTACTTCGGCACCCGCGAGGACATGCTGGTCTTCGCCATGGACTTCATCAGCCAGAAGGTCACTGAGCGGGTGACGGAACGCGTCATGGCGCTGGAGGAGCGCACCCCGCACGAGGTGCTGCGGATGTGCGTCGCGGAGATGCTGCCGCTGGACGACCACAAGCGACAGGGCAGCCGCATCAACATCAGCTTCTACGTGGAGGCGCTGGACAACGAGCGGCTGCTGGCGCACTCACGGGCGGGCGCGCACAAGCTGCTGGACTTCTTCGAGCAGCAGCTCAGCTCCGCGCTGGAGCGCCGCGAGATCCCGGCTGACCGGGACCCGCGGCGGGAAGGCATGCTCATCATGAGCGTGGTCGACGGCCTCACCAGCTACTACCACCTCGGCCTGCACACGGCGGAGGAAGCGTTGGCGATGGCCATGCGGCACCTGGACACCCTGTTCGGCGCCTCAGGTGCCGCACACGAAACGAAACGTTAGTCGGCACCGACTCTCGGAAATTGCCGCATCGGACAGCAGGACCGCTCGACTCGTGCTCGGATGGGGCCATGCGAGTGATCGTTCTCGGCGGGACCGGATTCATCGGCGGGCGCATCGTCGAGGAGCTGATCACGCGCGGCGACGACGTCCTCGTCGTGCACCGGGGACGCGCAGAACCCGCCGCCAGGACCGAGCACTTGCACGCGGAGCGCGCGGACTTCGCCTCGGTCGCGGCGGACGTGCGCGCGTTCGGCCCGGACGCGGTGATCGACGCCTGCGCGCTGAGCTGGGTGGACGTGAGCGCCGTGCTGCCGCACCTACCGGACGTGCAGCTCGTCGCGTTGTCCAGCGCGGACGTCTACCGCGCGTTCGAGCTGTTCAGCGCGGGCACGAGCGGCGAGCCGACGCCGCTGCCCGAGGAGAGCGCGCTGCGCGAGCACCGCTTTCCCCACCGCGGCCAGGGTCTCGGCCTGGACGACTACGACAAGCTCGACGTCGAACCGGCCTACCTGGAGCGCGGCGGCACGGTCCTGCGGCTGTCCGCCGTCTACGGCGAGCGCGACCCGCAGCGCCGGGAGGAGTTCGTCCTGCGCCGGGTCCGCGCGGAGCGCAAGCAGATCCCGATCGGCCCGGCCAACTGGCTGTGGACCCGCTGCTACGTCGGCGAGGTCGCGGCGGCCGTGCTCGCCGCGCTCGGCAACCCCCGCGCACCCGGCGAGATCTTCAACATCGGCGAGCCGCGCACGCACGACCTGGGGACCTGGGTCCGGCAGATCCTGGCCGCGACCGGGCACGAGGCGGAACTGGTCGAGGTGCCGAGCGAACTCGTGCCCTCCGACCTGGCCCTGACCAGGGCGCACGCGCAGCACCTGCTCCTCGACAGCTCGAAGGCGCGCGACGTGCTCGGCTGGCGGCCAGCTCCGGTGGAGTTCGGCATCGAGCGCTCGGTCCGCTGGCACCTGGAGAACCCGCCGGAGAACGCGGACGAGGAGTTCGACGAGGACGACCGGGCGCTGTCAGCGCTCTCCGTCGGACATGCGCTGCACTAACCAGTCCGCGACCTCGGCGAACACCGAGATCCCCACCGCAAGCAGGGCGCCGAGAGCGACGGCCGCGATGGCGGCCAGTCCGACGACTTTCCAGAACTCGTCGCGCTTCACAACGGCCATGGTGCCGGACATGGGCTGCGGACATGGGAAACCCCGCGGTGCTGCCAGGTCGGGGGTCCGACAGCATCGCGGGGTCATAGTGGTCATCGCGAACGCGCCCGCAGTTGTTACACCCTGCCGTGGATGTGACCTAGGTCACGTTTGATGGATGCGCGGGCGGCGTGACGTCTGGAGATGTGAAAGCGCCCCTGGGCGGCGGGAGGCCGCTCAGGGGCGCTGGTAACTCCGTTGGGCGGGACGGCGGGAGGGCCGCTCGAGCCGGCGGTCGAGGTCGCCGGCGAACGTCCGCCGCCCAGTGGCCTCAGCGGAGAGTGGTGACCTGCTGGCTGGCAATGACCATCAGTTCGTGACGCAGGGCCGGGGTGGCCGCGCCGTCGATCGCGCGGTTCACGGCACGGCGGGTCCGGTTGTCGGCACGACGAGCACGCATCTTCGCGACGAGGTTCATCTGAGTTCGCATCCCCTTGAAGTTCTGGTGTCTGGAGTGACAAGACAAGTATGCACCAGAACCGCAGGTTTAGCACCTGATTGTCCGGTGAGGTGGCTCACCGGCCGGACAAGTAACGGCGTGGTCCAGGTTACGGCCGAATGGGTGTCAGCTGAACGGGAGGTGTCAGAGGTGCCGTTGGTAGCGGACGAAGCTCGGGCAGTCCGCCCGCCGCGCCATCTCGTCCAGCCACCAGCCCCTGGCCGCGAAGAAGGACCGCGCCCTGGCGTTGTGCTCCCACACCCACAGCGTGAGGTAGCCGAAGGACACGCGGAGCCTGCTCACGGCCGCGCGTAGCAGCTCGCCGCCGACGCCCCTGCGCCAGCTCGGCGGCGCCACGTACAGCGAGTACAGCTCGCCGACGCTGGTCGGGTCGGCGTCCGGGTCGTGGCTCGGGCCCGCCGCGGTGAAGCCGACGATCCTGCCGCCGACCTCGGCGCAGAGCAGCGCTTGGTCCGGCGAGTAGAGGAAACCCTCGATCACGTCTCTGCGCCGTGCGGCCTGTTCGGGGTCGACGAGCACGCGCTCGTCGACGTGGCCGCGGTAGTAGGAGGCACGGGCTCTGGTGTGGATCTCCGCCAGATCGTCGAGGTCAGCGAGATCGGCAGCCCGTATCCGCAGGTCTTCGCTCATGCAGTTGAGGACGCGTGAGCGAACTCCCGGTGGCCCGCAAGCGATTTCTCGCACAGTTGGATCTCAAACCCTCAAGTTCGGGGATCTTCACCTCGTTGCGTGCCGGGCTCTTCGCGAGGACTGTGGTGATGTGGCTGAAGTAGTGACCAAAGGGACCGGGGAAGTCGAACGCATCGCCGACCGCGCGCAGCTGTGGGTGTCCTACAGCGCGAACGGGCACGACCGCACCGCCGCGGTGAACGAGCTGACCTCGCGGATCTCGCGGGTCGAGCCGTTGCTGGACCGCGAGGGCGTCGAGGTCCGATCACGGCGGCTCTCGGTGCACACCAACTGGGAGAACGGGCACCGGGTCGGTTCCGGCGCGGAGCAGTACTACTCGGTGCGGGTCACCGACCGGGAGCAGCTGGACGAACTGCTCGGCGCGCTGATCGCGGCGGAGCCCGCCTGGCTCAACGGGCCGGACTGGGAGCTGTCGGACCGCAGCGAGGCCGTTGCCGACGCCCAGCACCACGCCGTCGAGGACGCGCGGCGCCGGGCGCAGGGCTACGCGGCGGCGCTGGGCGTGCGGCTCGGCCCGTTGCTGCGGATCACCGACGGGGACGACTCCTACGGCGGCGGCGGGGTGGAGCGGATGGCCTACGCGGCCAGCGCGACCTCCTACACCCCGGACACGCGCGAGCTGAAGCTGGAGCCGCAGCCCGTCACCGTCTCCGTCCGCTGCACCACCACCTGGGTGCTGCTCGAATAGTGGTCGTCAGCGTTCCAGGATCGCCGTGACGCCCTGCCCACCGGCGGCGCAGATGGAGATCAGACCGCGGCCGGACCCCTTCTCCGCCAGCAGTTTCGCCAGGGTGGCGACGATCCGCCCACCGGTGGCGGCGAAGGGGTGGCCCGCGGCGAGCGAGGAGCCGTTGACGTTCAGCTTGGCCTTGTCGATCGGGCCGAGCGGAGCGTCGAGACCGAGCTTCTCCTTGCAGTAGCCCGGGTCCTCCCACGCCTTGAGCGTCGCCAGGACCTGCGACGCGAACGCCTCGTGGACCTCGTAGAAGTCGAAGCCGCCGAGGTCGAGCCCGGCCCGCGCGAGCATCCTGGGCACCGCGTGGGTCGGCGCCATCAGCAGGCCCTCGCCGCCGTGCACGAAGTCCACGGCCGCGGTCTCGCAGTGCGTGAAGTACGCCAGCACGGGAAGCCTGCGCTCGGCGGCCCACTCCTCGCTGGCCAGCAGCACGGTCGACGCGCCGTCGGAGAGCGGCGTCGAGTTGCCCGCGGTCATCGTCGCGGCGTCGCGGAACTCCTTGGACCTGGTGCCGAACACCGGCTTCAGCTTCGCGAGCTTGTCCACAGTGGAGTCGGGGCGCAGGTTCTGGTCGCGGGTCAGCCCGAGGAACGGCGTCAGCAGGTCGTCGAAGAAACCGCACTCGTAGGCCACGGCGAGCTTGCGGTGACTGGCGGCGGCCAGCTCGTCCTGCTCCTGCCTGCCGATCTCCCACTCCTTGGCGGTGATCGCCGCGTGCTCGCCCATGGACAGGCCGGTGCGCGGTTCGCCGTTGCGCGGGACGTCGGGCACCACGTGGCTCGGCCGCAGCCTGGGCAGCAGCTTCAGCCGCGCGCCGACGCTCTTGGCGGAGTTGAACTTCAGGAGCAGTTTGCGCAGGTCCTCGTTGACCCCGATCGGCGCGTCACTGGTGGTGTCGACGCCTCCGGCGATCCCGGCGTCGATCTGGCCGAGCGCGATCTTGTTGGCGACCAGGATGACGGCTTCGAGCCCGGTCCCGCACGCCTGCTGGACGTCGTACGCGGGGGTCTGCGGCGAGAGCCTGCTGCCGAGCACGCTCTCCCGCGCCAGGTTGAAGTCGCGGCTGTGCTTGAGGACCGCGCCCGCGACCACCTCGCCGAGGCGCTCGTCCTGCAACCCGAAGCGGCCGATCAGACCGTCCAGCGCGGCGGTCAGCATGTCCTGGTTCGATGCGGCTGAGTAGGGCCCGTTGGATCTCGCGAACGGGATGCGGTTCCCCCCGATGATCGCCACGCGGCGTGTGGTCCCGGCCATGTGCCCCTCCAGCGGTTACGGGGATACCCTGTCGAGCATAACCTACCGACGAGTAGTCTTACTGATGAGTAGGGAGCCTTCCATGGCGGATCGGTACCAGCGGTTCAGCACCTCTCCGCTCGGGCGGGCGCTCGTGCGCAAGCTCGGCCTGCCCAGTCCCGCGCCGCTGCGCAGGCACCAGCCAGGCGATCCCGTTGTAGCAGGTCAGGTGCTTGTCGGCAGCGCGGAGGACGGCAGGCTGGCCACGATCGCCACCGCCATTCTGACCGGGGCGGGCGCCGACGTGCTCAGCACCCCGCCGGAGGGCGACGGGCGCTTCGCCGCGATCGTCTTCGACGCCACCGGGATCACCGACAGCGCCAAGCTCCAGGACCTGCACCGCTTCTTCCAGCCGGTGATCCGGCGGCTCGGCCCGTGCGGCCGGGTGATCGTCCTCGGCACCCCGCCATCGGACTGCTCGTCCTCGAAGGAAGCCACGGCGCAGCGCGCGTTGGAGGGCTTCACCCGATCGCTGGGCAAGGAGGTCAAGCGGGGCGCGACGGTCCAGCTCGTCTACGTCGCTCCTGGCGCAGAGGACGGGATCGCCAGCACGTTGCGCTTCTTCGTCTCCGACCGTTCCGCGTTCGTCTCGGGCCAGGTCGTGCGCGTCGGCGTGGCCGAGGTGAAGGAGCCGGAGGACTGGGAGCGCCCGCTCGCCGGGAAGACCGCGCTGGTCACCGGCGCCTCGCGGGGGATCGGTGCCGCGATCGCGGAACTGCTCGCACGCGACGGCGCTTCCGTTGTGTGCCTTGATGTTCCGGCGCAGGGCGATGAACTGGCCGAGGTCGCCAACCGGGTCGGCGGCAGCACGCTCCAGCTCGACATCACCGCGCTGGACGCCCCCGCCCGGATCGCCGAGCACTTCGCGCAGCGGCACGGCGGCGTGGACGTCGTCGTGCACAACGCGGGCATCCTGCGCGACAAGACGCTGGGCAAGATGGACGAGCAGCGGTGGGACTCCGTGATCGCGGTGAACCTGTCCGCGCAGGAGCGGATCAACGACGCGCTGCTCGGCGGCGTGCTCCGCCCGGGCGGCCGGATCATCGGCGTGTCCTCGATCGCGGGCATCGCGGGGAACTTCGGCCAGACGAACTACGCCACCTCCAAAGCCGGGGTGATCGGCATGGTGCAGTCGCTCGCGCCCTCGTTGGCCCGCAACGGAAGCACGATCAACGCCGTAGCGCCCGGCTTCATCGAGACCAAGATGACCGCCTCGATCCCCTTGTTCACCAGGGAGATGGGCCGCAGGCTGAGCAGCCTCGCGCAGGGCGGCCTCCCGGTCGACGTCGCGGAAACCATTG
The DNA here is from genome assembly GCF_002155965.1 of Allokutzneria sp. NRRL B-24872. Lineage (GTDB taxonomy): Bacteria > Actinomycetota > Actinomycetes > Mycobacteriales > Pseudonocardiaceae > Allokutzneria. Next base: position 72,063 of record NZ_MUMH01000051.1, on the reverse strand, counting down.
CCTGGTACGCGAATCCGGGCTCGGCCGGGGTGAACGGCAACGTCGTGCGGGTCTGCGGCCAGAGCCTGTTGGGGGCGTGATGAGCGCGGTCAGGACGGTTCGCGAGCTGCACAGCACGCCCAGCCTGGGGCTGCTCTACCCGAAGGCCGCGCTGAGCTTCGGCCCGCGCGGTTCGGAGCTGCCCGGCGTGGAGTACGTGCGCCCGGAGGTCGTGGTCGACCGCGCGGCGCTGGCCGCCTACAACGACGTGTGCGGCTTCGGTACCGGCGACGTGCTGCCCGCGACCTACATCCACATCCTGGCTTTTCCTTTGGCAGTGCGGTTGATGACCGAGCGCGGGTTCCCGTTCCGGCTGCCCGGCCTGGTGCACATCGGCAACCGGATCACCCAGCACCGGCCAGTGCTCGCCGGTGAGGGCATGCGGCTGCGCGTGTGGGCGGATTCGCTGCGGGAGCACGAGCGCGGGCGGCAGTTCGACGTGCACGCCGAGGCGACGGTGGGGGAGGAGGTGGTGTGGGAGGGCGTCAGCACCAACCTGCGCAGAACGTCCTCCGGCTCGGGTTCAGCGCCTGCTTCGCCTGACGTGACTCCCCCATCGGCGCTGTGGCGGGTCGGCTCCGACCTGGGCAGGCGCTACGCGGCGGTGTCGGGTGATCACAACCCGATCCACCTCAGGAAGCTCACCGCGCGGCTTTTCGGCTTCCCCAGGGCGATCGCGCACGGGATGTGGACCAAGGCGCACTGCCTCGCGGCGTTCTCCGGCCGCTTGCCGGAGGCGTTCACGGTGGACGTCCGCTTCAAGCTCCCGGTGCTGCTGCCGTCCTCGGTGGAGTTCCGTTCGGCGCGGAGCGCTTCCGGCTGGGAGTTCTCCGTTCGGTCCGCGCGCGGTCCACACTTGACGGGTGCCATCGTTCACTGACCGCGTCCCATGGTTGCGCCAGGTCCCTGGTCTGTCCACAGTGGACAGATTGGAATGGGCGCTTCCGGTCGGCACGGTCGCTCTCGTGCGCTCGGTGACGGAGTTCCTCCTCCGCCAGCACGTCATGACGTACCGCGTCGGCGCGCGTCCGCGTGGTCGCGGGCTGTGCCAAGTGCTGCGGTCGGCGTCGTTGTCCCGTCGCGATCGGATGGTGCTCGCCGTGGCGGAGCGGCTCGTGCAACGGCGCGGTGTCTGTTTGGTGGTCTACGCGAAACCGCTGGCGCGTCGAGTGGCGAGTCCCGGCGAGCACTGATGTGGTGGTCCCATGGAGCTGCTGGAGGCGCACGACCGCGCGATGGAGGAGTTCGACCGCCGAGTCCACCTGGTGCGCGCTGACCAGTGGCAGCTGCCGACGCCGTGCCCGGAGTGGACCGTGCGCGATCTGGTGAACCACCTTGTCGGAGAACAGTTGTGGGCTCCGCTGCTGCTCCGGGGTGCCACCGTGGACGAGGTCGGTGACCGATTCGACGGCGACCAGCTCGGCGACGACCCCGTTGGCACGTGGCAGCGCGCGGCGCGCAAGGCCCGCGACGCCTTTGAGCGGCCGGACGCGCTGGACGACGAGGTCGAGGTGAGCTTCGGCCGCATCCCGGCGACGGAGTACGGCTGGCAGATGACACTCGACCTCACCGTGCACGCGTGGGACCTGGCCAGGGCGATCGGCGACGACGACGCACTGGACGCCGAGCTGGCCGAGGCCGTCTACACCGCGATGCGGCCCGAGGTCGCGAAGTGGCAGGGCTCCGCCGTCTTCGCCCCGCCGATCGAGGTTCCCGACGACGCCGACCCGCAGACCCGCCTCATCGCGCTCGTGGGCCGAGACCCCCGCCCCTAGCTCAGCCGAGGGCCTGCTTGGCGCCGGGGTGGAGTTCGACGGGCGCGGTGGCGCTGGCCTTGTCGCGCAGGATGTCCTTGGCGGCCGGGTGCACCTTCTCCAGGTCGGCGCGCTTGTCGAAGAGCAGCTTGGTGATCGCGCAGGCGTTGGCCGTGGGGAAGTCGTCCCGCACCAGCAGCAGGTTCGGCACGACGATGGTCGGCACGTCCTTGGCCAGCTTGTAGGTCGCCGCCGGGATGCTGCCCGCGTCGTACACCGGGTTGATCTTCTTCAACGGCTCCAGCAGCGGGGTGATGTCGAGGAACTTCACCCGCTCGCGCATGGACGTGGTCAGGTCGGTCAGCTGCGCGGTCGGCAGGCCACCGGACCACACCAGCCCGTCGAGCGTGCCGTCCTTCATGCCGTCGATGGTCTTGTTGAGGTCCAGCCGCTGCGCCTGCACGTCCTTGGCCGGGTCGAGGCCGGCCGCCTGGATCAGCCGGTTGGCGATCAGCTCGGTCCCGGACTTCGGCGAGCCGGTGGAGATCCGCTTGCCGCGCATGTCGGCGACCGAGTTGATGCCGGAGTCCGCGCGCACCACGACCTGCGTGTAGTTCGGGTAGATCCGGGAGAGCGCCTTGATCTTCTGCGGCTTGCCCGCGAAGGAGTCCTTGCCCGCAACGGCGTCCGCGGCCGTGTCGGCGAGGGAGAAGGCGATGTCGTAGTCCCCGGCGACGAGCTGCTGCACGTTCTGCACGGACGCGCCGGTCTCCGCCGAGGTCGCGCGGATCTTGGTGTTGTTGCTGATCACCTGCGCGAGGCCGCCGCCGACCACGTAGTACACGCCGCCCGCGTTGCCGGTGGCGATGGTCAGCCTGCCCTCCCCGGCCTCGCAGCTCGCGCCGCCAGCGCCAGCGCCCGCGTTGGGGTCGACGCGCTTGCCGCCGCATCCCGTTGCCACCAAAGCCACCGCGACGAGCGCGGCCAGGGTCTTACGCATCGATCTCAACTCCCTTGCTTCGGCGCCGGGTGATCAGGTGCAGCACCACGGCCGCGGCCAGGACCGCGAGCCCGATGAAGACCACCACCGGCTGGAGGTAGAGCAGCATCAGCGCGGCGATCGCGCAGAGCACCCGCTCCGGCCACCTCGCGGGGCCGAGCAGCCACCCACCGGTGGTCACCGACAGCGCGGCGACTCCGAGCGCGGACACCGCGAACACCCACAGGACGTCCAGGAAAGGCTTCTGCAGCAACAAAGCCGCGCCGTTGTCGGTCAACACGAACGCGATCGGCACGAGGAACGCGGGCAGCGTGTACTTCCACGTCTGCCACATCGTGCGCATCACGGCTCCGCCGGTGATCGCGGCCGCCGCGACCGCCGCGAGCGCGGTCGGCGGGGTCACTTCGGACAGGACCGCGTAGTAGAACAGGAACATCGCCCGCTCGGGCGCATCGACGCCGAGCGTCGCCATGGCCGGGCCGAGCACCACCCAGGCGATGATGAACGAGGCGGTCACCGGCACCGCGAGGCCGAGCACTCCGACCGCGACCGCCGAGAACAGCACGGTCAGCAGCAGCACGACGGTGGCGTCGGTGGCCAGCGCACCCGCGAGGTCCACCAGCGCCGAGGAAAGCACTTGGCCGAGCCCAGTCTTGGTGATCGTCGACGTGATCACGCCAGCGGCCGCGCACACCGCGACGACCGGCAGCGCTCCGCGAACGCCCTTGGAGAGCGCCACCGCGACCTCGCGCAACCAGTCCACAGTGGACCCACCGGCGAGGAGCTTGCTCACCAGCGCGAAGACCGCCGCGAGGGCGGAGGCGTAGACCACGGCGGCGAAGGGCGGGATGTCCAGCGCCAGGAACACGACGATGATCGCCAGCGACGCGAAGTGGTAGCCGCCGCGCTTGAGCACCTGCCAGGGGCTGGGGGTGTCGATGTCGATCTCGTTGGCGCCGAAGCGCTTCGCGTCCGCCTGCACCGCGAGCACGATCCCGAGGTAGTAGAGCACCGTCGGCAGCAACGCCCAGAGCAGCACGTCGAAGTAGGAGACCTGGAGGTACTCGGCGATGATGAACGCGGCCGCGCCCAGGGTCGGCGGGGACAGGATCGCGCCGATGCCGGAGGCCGCGAGCAGCCCGCCCGCCTGCTCCTTCGGATAGCCAGCGCGCTTCAGGATCGGCCAGGTCACCGCGCCGAGGCTGACCGTCGTCGCCGTGCCGGAGCCAGAGACCGTGCCGAGCAGGAACCCGGAGAGCGCGGTGGTCCTGCCGGGCGCCGTCGCGGACTTGCGGAAGGTCGCGAAGCTGATGTCCACGAAGAACTTGCCCGCGCCGGAGGCTTCCAGCATCGCGCCGTAGATGGTGAACAGCACGATGTAGGTGGCCGCGACGTCCAACGGCGTGCCGTAGAAGCCGCTGGCGTCGTTGTAGAGCGCGTTGATGATCTGGCTGAAGTCCAGGCCGGCGTGCGCGATGGTCCAACTGGGCGGCAGATATCCGCCGTAGTAGGCGTAGGCCAGAAAGGCGACGCAGACCAGCGGAAGCACCAAACCCGTTGTGCGCCTGCACGCTTCGAGCACGAGCACCAGCAGGATCGCACCGCACAGGATGTCCATTGTGGACAGAGAGCCCTGGCGGTCCAGGAACGCGTCGAAGCCGCCGAGCACCGGGTAGAGGCCGACCAGCAACGCGACGGCCGCGAGAACCCAGTCGTACACCGGCGGGTTGTCCCGCTCGCGCCGTTGCGAGCGGGACAACCCTGGACGGTAGACCAGGAAAACCAGGGGGAGCACCAGCGCCAGGAAGATGATCAGGTAGTACTGCCCGCCCTTGCTGAACGGGAAGAACACCTGCTTGAGCACGAGCAGCGCGACGGCGAACGCGGCGAGACCGACACCGAACTCCCAGCGCCCGGTGAGACGGCGGGCGGGGCGTTCCTCGTCGTGGTCGGCGAGCAGCTCGTCGACCGTCGGACCGGTCAACGGCCACCTCCAGCGTGGTGCAGCTCACAGAGGGGACCATCCTGCGGGGCGGATGGCAATACTCCACGGCACGTTTACCGCGTTGTTGCCAGCTCGTAGCCCTACGGTGGCACCACCGACGCTGCGGGCAGCTTGGCTCCACGGGCACCAGAAAGCCCACTACAGGGGAGGTTTCCCACGATGTCTCGCCGCTCGCGGACGTCCCGGATCGCCGGGCTCGCCGTCTCCGCAGTCGCCGTGCTCGGCGTGGTCGGGGTGCCCGCCTCCGCCGCTCCTGAAGCCGTTCCGGACGCCGCGCAGGAGTTCGCCGCACAGCGGGAGACCGGTCCGCTCGTGCTCGGCCACCGCGGCGCCTCCGGCTACCGCCCCGAGCACACGCTGGCCTCCTACGAGCTGGCCGCGCGCATGGGCGCCGACTACATCGAGCCGGATCTGGTCTCCACCAAGGACGGCGTGCTGGTGGCGCGGCACGAGAACGAGATCGGCGGCACCACCGACATCTCCTCCCGCACGGAGTTCGCCGACCGCAAGCGCACCAAGGTCATCGACGGGGTCACGCTCACCGGCTGGTTCACCGAGGACCTGACGCTGGCGGAGCTCAAGACGCTGCGCGCCAAGGAGCGCATCCCGCAGACCCGGCCGCGCAACACCCTCTACGACGGCCGCTACCAGGTGCCGACGTTCCAGGAGGTGCTGGACCTGCGCGCCAAGCTCTCCCGCGAGCTGCGCCGCGACATCGGCGTGTACCCGGAGACCAAGCACCCCACGTACTTCACCTCCATCAAGCTGCCGCTGGAGCCCGCGCTGGTGCGCACGCTCAACCGCAACGGGCTGAACACCCCGCGCGCCAAGGTCTTCGTGCAGTCCTTCGAGGTCGGCAACCTCAAGGCGCTCAAGCGGGAGCTGCGCGTCCCGCTGATCCAGCTGATCGACTCCACCGGTGCCCCCGCCGACTTCGTCGCCTCCGGTGACAAGCGCACCTACGACGACCTGGTGAAGCCCGCCGGGCTGCACGAGATCTCGACCTACGCGGCGGGCATCGGCCCGGCCAAGGACCGCATCATCCCGCGCGATGACAGGGGTTTCCTGAAGCAGCCGACCAGCCTGGTCAAGGACGCGCACGCGGTGAAGCTGAAGGTGCACCCGTTCACCTTCCGCAACGAGAACACCTTCCTGCCCGCGGACTTCCGCAGCTCCACCGATCCGGCGCAGTACGGCCGCGCGTTCGACGAGTACGCGCTGTTCTTCAAGCAGGGCGTCGACGGGCTGTTCTCCGACAACCCGGACACCGCCGTCGCGGCCCGCGCCGAGTTCCTCAACCGCTAGCTCGGCCACGGGGGCGCTGCGGAAGGCGGCCAGCGGGGCGGGGGAGAGGGTGGACGAGGCGGTCTCTGCGCCTCGTACCACCGTCTCGCCCACTCCTGCGGGTCCGCCCCGCACGCCTCGGCGAAGGCCACCACCACCGCGCGCGTCGGCAAGTGGTCCCCGCGCGCCGCGGCCGACAGGGTCCCCGCGGAGAACCAGACCCGGTCGGCCATCTCGCGGTAGGTGGGATTCCCCTTGCTGCTGCGGAGATTCCTGAGCTGGGCGGCGATGCGGCCCGCCGGCGACTCCGGATCGCTTATGGGGCGCTCCGGCCGCCCCGACTTCCTCGCAGACATCGAACCCCCCGGTCGACGCACTTCGCGGCTACCACGATTGTGCGTTCGCGGAGTGCGGCCCCGTCAGGGCCACAGGGGTTCACTGGACCGGCCCAACGGCGGCGTTCGGCCCAACCGTGCGTCAGGACGGAATGCAGTTCCCGGACTTCTTCTTGATCGAGTAGACCGGGTGGATGTTCCACGACGGGTCGTTGCCCTTGCGCCCGGCCGGGTGGATCTGAGTGGCCATGCCGCGGTAACCGGTGGACTCGTAGGCGCAGAACTGCGTGCCGGTGCGGTTCCAGCCGGACGGCGCCTTGGTGATCCCCTGCTTCGAGGTGTCCTGCGAGCCCTGCGCGTAGGCAGCGATCGTCCCGGTGCCGTTCAGGCCACTGAACAGGCACATGTGGTGGCGGGGCACCGCTCGTAGCCACCGGCGGCGGCCTGGGCGGGGGTGATCAGCAGACCGGTCGCGAGTCCGGACACGGCGACGGCGGCCGCGAAGAGTTTGACAGAACGCATTGTGCGATTCCCCATAAGTGAGAGCAATTCGCGAGCACAATTGCCCGCGTGAGCGAGCATGTATAGCAAAGGGTCGCGCGGCGCAAAAATAGAAGAATGCAATGCATGCCCCCGTTTATGGGGACAAAAAGGGGCACCCCGCATCCACGGAGTGCCCCTTTGCCTTGTGCGGCCGGATCAGGTCAGCGCGTGCCGGACGATCGTCTGGTCACGGCCGGGGCCGACGCCGATCGCGGACATCCGCGCGCCGGAGAGCTCCTCCAGGCGCAGCACGTACGCCTGCGCGTTGGCGGGCAGCTCCTCGAAGGTGCGGCAGTGGCTGATGTCCTCCCACCAGCCCGGCAGCTCCTCGTAGACCGGCTTGGCGTGGTGCACGTCGGTCTGCGTCATCGGCATGTCGTCGTGCCGCACGCCGTCGACCTCGTAGCCGACGCAGACGGGCACCCGGTCGAGGCCGGAGAGCACGTCGAGCTTGGTCAGGAAGTAGTCGGTGATGCCGTTGACGCGCGAGGCGTAACGGGCGATCACGGCGTCGAACCAGCCGGTGCGCCGGGCGCGGCCGGTGGTCACGCCGACCTCGCCGCCCTTCTTGCGCAGCAGCTCGCCCCACTGGTCGTTGAGCTCGGTCGGGAACGGACCGGAGCCGACGCGGGTGGTGTAGGCCTTGAGGATGCCGATCACCGTGGTGATCCGGTTCGGGCCGATGCCGGAGCCGACCGCGGCGCCGCCGGAGGTCGGGTTCGACGACGTGACGAACGGGTAGGTGCCGTGGTCGACGTCGAGCAGGGTGCCCTGCGAGCCCTCCAGCAGCACGGTCTCGCCGCGCTCCAGCGCCTGGTTGAGCAGCAGGCGGGTGTCGGCGATGCGGTGCTCGAACTTCGCCGCGTAGGCGAGCACGGTGTCCACGACCTGGTTGGCGTCGAGCGCGCGGCGGTTGTAGACCTTGACCAGCACCTGGTTCTTGAACTCCAGCGCGGCCTCGACCTTCTGCCGCAGGATCTTCTCGTCCAGCAGGTCCTGGACGCGGACGCCGACGCGGGCGATCTTGTCCTGGTAGCAGGGACCGATGCCGCGCCCGGTGGTGCCGATCTTGGCCTTGCCGAGGTAGCGCTCGGTAACCTTATCGATGGCCACGTGGTACGGCATGATCAGGTGCGCGTCGGCGGAGAGCAGCAGCCGCGAGGTGTCCACCCCGCGCTGCTCAAGGCCCGACAGCTCCTCCAGCAGCACCCCGGGGTCGACGACGACGCCGTTGCCGATCACGTTGGTGACACCGGGTGTGAGGATGCCCGAGGGGATCAGGTGCAGGGCGAAGTCCTGACCGTCGGGAAGAACCACCGTGTGGCCGGCGTTGTTGCCGCCCTGGTAGCGAACGACCCACTGCACCTGCTCCCCGAGCAGGTCGGTGGCCTTGCCCTTGCCTTCGTCGCCCCACTGGGCGCCGATCAGGACGATGGCAGGCATGTGAATACTCCAAAGAGGTCCGGCTGAGCGACGAGGGCGGATGCCGGTAGTTGAGGGTAGACCAGGAGTCGACTGTGGACGCACTAGCGTTGTGCTGCGGAAACGCGGAGATCACCGAGGGTGAGGGGGTCGAGACGCACCGCATCGGCGAGCGGCCGGGCAAGGCCGAGGTCGATCAGCTGCTGGAAACCCTCGGCGACCGGCGCCTGGTGGTCGCCGGGACCGACGCCGACCTGGCCGCGGTGGTGCTGCGACTGCTGCGCACCGAGCGGCTCCAGGAGGTCGCTGTCGGTTACGTCACCTCTGATCGGAATTCCGCTGTGGCGGAACTGTGGGGGCTGCCGACCGAGCCCGGGGCGGCGCTGCGCAGGGCGTTGCGCGGCGAGGTGGACAAGGTCCCGCTGGTGCGCGACGACGTCGGCGGGGTGCTGGTCGGGCGGGGCCGGATCGGCCCGGTGCGCGGGGTCGCCTACTGCGACGACGCCAAGGTGCTGCGCGGTCAGGCAAGCGCGCTGGAGGTCGTCCCGCACCACGCGCTCGGGCTGGAGGTCACCGTGCTGCGGCGCGGGCTGCTCGGCAGGCGCAGGGCGGTCACCACGGGCCGGGCGGTGCAGATCGGCTGCCTGCCGACACTGGTCTGGAAGGACGGCGTGCCGCACGAGCGGCAGCCGGACAAGTGGATCTGGTACCGGCACACCGAAGATCTACGGCTCATTCGAGGTCTCGATTGAGTGGCCGTTCTTTCCCGACCTTCGGAGGGAATTGCTGAGCTGTTGGTACTGATGTAACCGGAAGGTGTTGCCTCACTCACTCTGACGGGTGATGGTCGGATTGACCCTGCAATCAGGCCAACGACCCACCGGAGGCCCGAGTGTCCGCCACCACCCGCGTGCTCAGAACCCTGCTCCCCGCAACGCTGATCGCCGGCGTCGTCTCGATCGGGGTGACCGGCCCCGCGTCCGCCGCCCCTCCCGGAATCCCCGACACCGGCACCGCCAAGTCCGAGCTGGCGGCGCTGCGGGTGGCACCGGAGGGACCGATGACCGGCTACGACCGGAAGGAGTTCCCGCACTGGGAGCCGGTTTCCGGTGCGTGCAACACCCGCGAGGAAGTGCTCAAGCGCGACGGCACCGACGTGAAGACCGACGCCGAGTGCGCGTCCGTGTCGGGCAAGTGGTTCAGCCCGTACGACAACAAGACCTACACCGCGGCCTCGGACATCGACATCGACCACGTCGTGCCGCTGGCCGCCGCGTGGCGCTCCGGCGCGAAGGCGTGGACCAAGGAACGGCGCACGCAGTTCGCCAACGACCTCGGCAGCCCGCAGCTGATCGCCGTCAAGGACTCGGTGAACCAGGACAAGGGCGACAAGACGCCCGACGTCTGGAAGCCGCCGACCCAGGGCTACTGGTGCACCTACGCGAAGATGTGGACCCGGTCGAAGACCAAGTGGGGCCTCACCATCACCGAGGCCGAGAAGGGCGCGCTGAGCAGCATGCTCGGCGCCTGCTGACGGTCGGCCCTCCACTGTCCTCAGAGGACGGACGTCCGTCCTCTGAGGACAGACAACTGGACGGTCAGCTGATGATCGCCCTGCGCAGCGCCTCCTGCATCGCGAGCAACCGCTCCGGCAGCCGCGACGGCGCCTCGATCTCGTTGCCCTGGAACAGGGTTCGCGTGACCTCGGCGTCGCGGGCGCGCTCGGTGTCGAACTGCCTGATCGCCACGTCGAACGCGACGAGTCCTCGGAACAGGTTGTGCACCACGGTGTTCAGCCGGTCGACCTCGCGCTGCATCTCCGCGGCGATCCCGGCGAAGGCCGGGCGACCGCGCGCCTCGGCGAGGTCGGAGCGCAGCACCAGCTGGTCGCGCAGCTCGACCAGCGTCTCCCACACCCGCTTCTCCAGCGCCGCCATGCCGGAGGGGTCGACGAAGTGCATCTCGCCGATGCCGCTGCGCTGGATGCTGGTCAGCGGTTCGCACAGCGAGCGGGCGAGGCTGTTGTCCTCCGGGTAGCCCTCGAAGTCCCGCCACGCCAGGACGTCCTCCTCGTCGGCGACGCCCACCATCAGCTGCTCGACCTCGGCGTGCGCGCCGCCGGAGACGCGGCTGCGCACGGCCTCCACCACGAGGTACCCCCCGGCGAGCGCCAGGATGATCAGGCACGGCAGCAGGGCGACCAGGAGCACGTTGGCGACGTTGATGCCCAGCACCAGGAGCACGGTCGCCGCAGGCAGCCCGAACGCCGCCCCGATCCCGCCGAAGACGCCGAGAACGGAGCGGATGCGCTTGTGCTGGGCCAACCGGCGCACGGCGTTGATGTCGGCGGCGGGGTTCCACATCCACCACCGAGGGGACCCGGTCAGCACGACGACGTGACCGGGTCGCGCGGGAAGCCAGCCGTGCCGGTTCACTCCACCCTCCCCGCTCGCGGGGCGAGCCGGTGCCGCCCTGCGCCGTGATACCACTCTCGGTACCGTCGGCGCATCCCCTTCAAAGGACAAGGACGTGCGGCATGGGCGAACTGACGTCGAAGCTCACCGCGCTGCCCGGCGGCGTGATGACCGACGAGGTCGGCGTGATCACCGGAGACCTCGAACTGCGCACCCGCTACGACGACGACGGGACGCTGACCACCGAGGTCCGCTACGACGGGGCCGAGGAGTGGTACGGCCTCACCGGGGGCGACTGCAAGCTCTACGACGAGCGGGACCACGAGACCGTGCACACCGTGCTGCGCAACGTCCTGCACCGCGCGCCGATCGAAACCGGCTGACGACCGCGCCTCAGCGCTTCTGGTTCTGGCTGAGCGGGGGCAGCGCGGCGATCGCGTCGTTGCGCTTGATCCCCGTGGCCAGCAACAGGTCGACCGCGATCGAGCGGAGCTGGGCGAGCACCACGCGCGAGGAGAACCCGCCCTCACCGATGAGGGCCAGCGTCGCGCCGCGTGCCGCAACGTAGATCTCCTCCCTGGCCTTCACGGGCTCGCGCCCCTCGGCCAGATCGGCCTGGAGGGTCCGCACGGCGTCCGCGAGCCGGTCGAGCACGTCGGCGACCCCGCCCGGCATCGGCTCGTCGTCGCGCAGCGCGGCGAGCGCCCGTCGCACCAGCACCCTGGTGTTGCGCAACGCGTGGTCGACGGCGGTCGCGGCCGTCCGGTACCGCTCAAGATCACCGCGACGGCGCCAGCGTATCGGGGCGATCCTGGCGATCTCCGCCCCGGCGTCCAGCCCGGTGCGCAGGTCCTCGACCGCCTTGTGGCTCTCCCTGGCCTTCGCCAGCACGTCAGCGCACTTCGCGGCGTCGTGCCCGCGCACCGCGTCGGCGACCCCGCGCAGCGCCCGCTCCAGCTCGTCGAGCACGACCTTGCCCTGGCGGTGCGCCACGGTCAGGGGGTTGGCGGGCAGCAGACCGGCCACGAGCAGCCCGACGACTCCGCCGATCAGGGCGTCCACCATGCGGTCAAGCCCGCCGGTGTCCCCGGGCGGCAGCAGTGTCGCGACCAGCACCGCGGAGGACCCGGCCTGCAACGCGATCACGGCTCCGCTGTCGAGCAGCACGGCCGCTGACATGGCCAGCGCGACGACCAGGGTGATCTGCCACGGTCCCGAGCCGATCAGCGAGATCAGCAGGTCACCGACTCCGATGCCGACGCTGACGCCGACCACCAGCTCGCCGACCCGGCGCAGGCGCTGCCCGAAGGAGACGCCGAGGCAGACCACCGCGGCGATCGGCGCGAAGAACGGCCGGGGGTGGCCGAAGACGTAGAACGCGACCAGCCAGGCGATGCCAGCGGCCAGCGAGCACTGCGCGATCGGGATCGCCGTGCGCTGCCAGCGCTTCAGCCTGCGTTCTAGTTCTGCCCAGACCCGGTGCACCGGCTAATGCTGTCTCCTTGAACGCGAAAGAGCCACAGCAATGCCCAGGACGAGCGCCACACCGGCGCCGATGATCGGCCAGCGGGGCGCGGTCGGCGGAGCGGGCACGTTCCGCCCGCGACGGCGGTCCAGCTCCAGCAGCAGGCTGCGCTCGCCCATCCGCATCGCCCAGTTGTGATTGGCCGACAGCGCGGGCTTGAACAGCACGGAACCGTGCCGCAGCAACGGCCGGTCGGCCCGCACCACCCAGTCGAAGACGACGAGCACGTCGCCGCCCTGCTGCTCGTAGTGCCACTCACCGCGCCCGGTCAGGTCGCCGCGCCCGGTGAAGGCCGAGCCGTCCTCGCCGTGCGCGGCCACGGTCAGCCGCCAGCGCAGCGTGTACGGCAGCCAGCCGTTGGTGAACAGGTCGAAGGCGGCGCCGACGCCGTTGTCGTCACCGCGCTCGACGGCGACGACCTCGCGGTAGACCGCCGGCCACCACCTCGGCAGCTCGCGCGGATCGCTGAGCACGTCGCGGATCTCGCCGACGGTGCTGCCCGGCACCACCCAGCGGGTCTGGAAGACGTAGTCGTTGGCGCCGCCCATCTGACTCATTCGCCTAGGCCAGCCCGAGCTCGGCGGGCGCCTTGGGGTCGCTGTCGGCGAGGAAGGTGCGGCAGCGGTCGAACTCCTCCGTCTCGCCGATCTCCCCGGCGGCGCGGGCGAGCGCGGCCAGCGCGCGCAGGAAGCCCTGGTTCGGCGCGTGGCTGAACGGCACCGGGCCGAAGCCCTTCCACCCGGCGCGGCGGAGCTGGTCCAGCCCGCGGTGGTAGCCGGTGCGCGCGTAGGCGTAGGCGGCGACCGGGTCGCCCGCGTCCAGGGAGCGCTCCGCGAGCGCGGCCCACGCGGCGCTGAAGTACGGGTGCTCGCGCGCGACCTGCGCCGGGTCGGTGCCGCTGTCGAGGGCGGCCTGCGGGACCGGGAGCTCCGGAAGCGCGGTGGGGTCGGGACCGAGGAGGTTGCCGTGCAAGCTCATCGCACCATCGTGCCACCCGGCGCCCCCTGCCCCGAACGCGCGACGGCCCGGCACCCCGTCGCGGGTGCCGGGCCGTTCTGCGGAGCGGGGGTGCGGGTCAGCCCGCGATCATGCGGCCAGCGGACTTCAGGTTCTCGCAGGCGTGCGCGATGCGGGCGGCCATGCCCTGCTCGGCGGCCTTGAGGTAGCTGCGCGGGTCGTAGACCTTCTTGTTGCCGACCTCGCCGTCGATCTTCAGCACGCCGTCGTAGTTGCCGAACATGTGCGCGGCGATCGGGCGGGTGAAGGCGTACTGGGTGTCGGTGTCGATGTTCATCTTGATGACGCCGTAGGACAGCGCCTCGTGGATCTCCTCCAGCAGCGAGCCGGAGCCGCCGTGGAAGACGAGGTCGAAGGGCTTGGAGCCGGCGGGCAGGCCCAGCTTCTCCGCCACGACGTCCTGGCCCTGCTTGAGGATCTCCGGGCGCAGCTTGACGTTGCCCGGCTTGTAGACGCCGTGCACGTTGCCGAAGGTCGCGGCCAGCAGGTAGCGGCCGTTCTCCCCGGCGCCGAGCGCCTCGACGGTCTTCAGGTAGTCCTCGGCGGAGGTGTAGAGCTTGTCGTTGATCTCGTTGTCGACACCGTCCTCCTCGCCGCCGACGACGCCGACCTCCAGCTCAAGGATGATCTTGGCCTTGTAGGCGCGGTCGAGCAGTTCGGTGGCGATCGTCAGGTTCTCGTCGAGCGCGACCGCCGAGCCGTCCCACATGTGCGACTGGAACAGCGGGTTGAGGCCCTTGGCCACGCGCTCCTCGGAGACCGCGATCAGCGGGCGGACGAAGCCGTCCAGCTTGTCCTTGGGGCAGTGGTCGGTGTGCAGCGCGATGTTGACCGGGTACTTCTCGGCCACCACGTGCGCGAACTCCGCCAGCGCGACGGCGCCGGTGACCATGTCCTTGACCTTGGTGCCGGACAGGAACTCCGCGCCGCCCGTGGAGATCTGCACGATGCCGTCGCTCTCCGCCTCGGCGAATCCGCGCAGTGCCGCGTTCAGGGTCTCCGACGAGGTCACGTTGATCGCGGGGTAGGCGAACTCGTTCGCCTTGGCCCGGTCGAGCATCTCGCCGTAGACCTCGGGGGTTGCGATCGGCATGGAAACGTCCTCCTCGTGGGCGTTCTGCTGGCTCGGGGCGACGCCGTCTCCGCTGCATCCTACGAGGCGGTGCGGTAACCGCCCTCACACACCGACCACATCGATCAAGAACGCCCGTCACCTGCGCCAGAAGAGGTGGTGCTCCACTCCGCTCGGGCTCGGCACGACGTCGCGGTGGAAGCGGTCCAGCAGCTCGTCGGAGGAGGTCCACAGCCGCGAGCCCGCGCCGATCTCCACCTGCGGCGAGACCGCGACGTGCAGCGTGTCGACGAGGTCGGCGTCCAGGAACTGCCGGATGGTGGCCGCACCGCCGCCTAGCCGGACGTCCTTGCCCTGCGCGGCTTCTTTGGCCTGCTTCAGCACGGTCTCGGGGTCGCTGTCGACGAAGTGGAAGGTGGTGTCGGAGAGGGTGAACGACGGCCGCACGTGGTGGGTCATCACGAAGACCGGCGTGTGGAACGGCGGCTCCTCGCCCCACCAGCCCTGCCAGGAGTGGTCATCCCACGGGCCCCGGTGCGGGCTGAACTTGTTGCGCCCCATGATCTCCGCGCCGATGTTGTTGGCGAAGTCGCGGGTGAGGTAGTCGTCCAGCCCTCGGCTGCCGCCGGGGTCGGTGCGGTTGGGCCAGCTCGCCGTCGCGCCCGCCCACGAGAACATGGTGCCGGGGTCGGCCGAGCCGAACGGCCGCTCCAGGCTCTGGCCCTCACCGGCGCCGAAACCGTCCCGGGAGACGTTGAAGTTCTGGACTTTCAGCAGCTGTGCCACGCGTTCCTCCTGCGCTCGGTTGATGGTTGGACCGCGCGGAGCGGACGAACTCATCGCGGAGCCTAAGAGACGCCGGTCACACTCGGCCCGCCGAGAACGGGGAACGCGCTCAGCTCGCCCATCACGTCGAGCGACACCACGCCGTCGTCGACCGCGAAGGACCACGGGGGCTCGACGAAGGTCGACCACAGCTTGTCGCCCTCGGCCGTCCACGCGGCGAGTTCGAGTTCGGCGGACATCAGCACGACGTCACCGTGCTGGGACCACCCCCAGAAGCCGCAGTCGGTCTCGGCGTGCCACAGCGGGCGCGGCGGGTCGAGCCGGTACGCGTGCACACCGCGCCCGGCGCCGACGAAGAGGACGCCGGTCTCCGGGACCACGTGCACGGCGAAGGGGAAACCGCCGGTGGAAGGGGCGTACGCGACGCGGAGGCCGAGCGAGGGCCACGCGTCGGCGCGACCGGCGAGCAGGAACACGGTCGCGTCGGCCTCGGGGTCGGCGATCTCGTCGACGAGGTCGGCGTCATCGAGCCCGGCGAGGCGGTCGGCGGAGAACACGACGTGCACCGCGAAAGGGAACCCGCCGACGGAGAACTCCATCCGGGCAGCGTAAACGGCGGGACCGGAGTCGGGCCGATCCCGCCGTCACGTGTGGTGGGGCTAGGCCGCCGCGGTCCGCGAGCCCGCGAAGTTGCGGTCCACCTCGGCCGCCTCGGCGGCGTTCGGCGGGACGCTCTTGCAGCTGACGCCGCCGGTGCTGCCGGACATCAGGCTGGAGCACGGACCGGGCTTGCGGTCCGGCAAGCCGAGGATGTGGCCCAGCTCGTGGGTGGCGATGCGCGGCACGTAATAGCCCTGGTTGACCGCGGTGCGGCCCATCCAGACGGTGCCGGAGCCCAGGCGGCCCGGCTGCGCGCGCGGCCAGCCGTTGTCGACCAGGATCTTGATGGAGGAGTTGGCCGCCGTGCCCTTGGCCAGCTTCACGTTCTTGACGCTGTTGTTCCAGACGACGGCGGCGTCCTCCCAGGCCTTGGCGAACTCGCCTGCCTGGCTGTTGTCGAAGTAGACCGTGCGGGCCGCGGGGGCCGCCGACGCGGCGACCTGCATGCCCGCCGCCAGTGGCATGGCCACGACGAGACCGATCACCGCGCGTCGAAGGTGTGAGAGTGCCATTTTCTGAGTTCTCCTTGCTGTTGCAGGGAAAGCGGGGTCCTCAGGTGGCCGATGGCTTCGACGCTAATTCGTGATCTCGGCGTGCTGGCAGGGCCGTTCGTTGGTTCTTGTTCACCTTTCAGTCGGTGATGCCCAGCTCCTTGAGCAGCCTCGTCTTGGGCTTGGCGCCGACGACCCCGCGGACGAGTTCGCCGCCCTCGAAGACCAGCAGGGTGGGCAGCGACATGACCGCGTATCGGGCGCCGACCACGGGGTTCTCGTCGTAGTTGAGCTTGACCACGCGCACCTTGCCGGCGTGCTCGGCGGCGATCTCGGCGAGCACCGGCGCGATCATCCGGCACGGCGGGCACCAGGTGGCCCAGAAGTCGACCACCACGGGCAGGTCGCTGCCGAGCACGACCTCATCGAAGCTCGCGTCGGTGACGGCGGTCAGGTGTTCCTGCGCAGGCGCGGACATGTCTTCTCCTTGTGCTCCTTGGCCCGTTCGAGCTGGCCCTCCAGGTGGGAGCGGACGGCGTGCAGGCGCTCGACGCAGTCGTCGATCTCCTCGATCTTGCGGCGGTAGACCGCGACCGCGTCCGGGCACGCGTCGCCCGCGGAGTTGCCCGCGCGCAGGCACGCGACGAACGGCCGGGTCTCCTCCAGCGCGAAGCCGATGTCCAGCAGCGAGCGGATCTCGCGGGCGACCCGCAGGTCCAGCTCGTCGTAGTCGCGGTAGCCGTTGGCGCTGCGCCTGGCACCGAGCAGGCCCTGGCTCTCGTAGTAGCGCAGGGACCTGGTGCTGGTGCCGACCTTGTCGGCGAGTTCTCCGATGCGCATCTGTCCGCCTCCCGCTCGGCGACGCTAGACCTTGACGCCGATGTCAACGCCAGGGTTTCCGGCAGATTCCGGCACACCAACGGGTGCGCCGGGCACCACGGGAAGCCGACCCTCAGTAGCCTCTCGGGCACGAGCAGTCACATCGGGGAGGCACTGCGGTGGAGCTGGTGTTGGACGTTCCGTGCCCGGTCTGCGAGGGCAGCGGGAAGAACACCGAGCCGGGGATCGAGCACATCGGCGAGGAGGCCTTCCGCAAGCGCAGGCGCGCCGAGCGGTTCCTGCTGGCGCCCCCGGTCGCCGCGAAGATCAACGAGATCGCCGACGAGTGGGACGAGCTGAAGCAGTACGCGGCCGACCGCGGTGACGACGAGGTGCTCAACTACGTCGAGTACCTCCAGCTGCGCGAGGGCGACTCGGTGATCACCAGGGCCTACATCACCGCCAACACCCACCCCGCATGCGAGCCGTGCAAGGGCAAGGGCCGCGAGCTGACCGACCAGGGGAAGATGGTGCTCGCCTTCATCAAGCGCTGGCCGCCGGAGGACTAGCTCTCACTCGCTGAGCAGGACCAGCCCGGCGCGTTGCGCGCGGACGGCGGCCTCGGTGCGACTGCGCACGTCCATCTTGTGCAGCACGCGCTCGACGTGCTTGGCGACGGTCTTCGGCGAGATCAGCAGCGCGGTGGCGACCTGGACGTTGGTGCGGCCGTCGACGAGCAGGGTCAGCACCTCCAGCTCGCGCACGCTCAGCCCGAAAGGCGGTTCGGCGGCCTCCTCCAGCACGAGCACGCGGTCATCCCACCGCGTCGTGGTGATCGCGTGCAGCACACCGCCGCCGGAGTGCCACCAGAACCGCTGCGGCAGCTGCTGCCTCGCGTAGCGCGCCAGCAGCATCCTGACCAGCGGCGATCCCTCGGCGAGGTGCGGGCCGATCGGCCTGCCGGGCACGCCCTCGATCACCGGGCCGGGGTAGAAGCAGACGGTGTTCACCGCGTCGTCGACCTCCCACACCGGCGGCGGGAAGGAGCGCGTGCGGTCGACCAGCCCACCGAGCATGGACTGCATGGCGACCAGCACCGCGACGTCGGAGTCGGCCGGGTGGCGGGCGTCGTCGGTGGAGATGTGCAGGTTGCCGGTGTAGACGCCGAGCCGGTTGTAGAGGCAAACGGTGACGCCCTCGGTGAACCCGGCCGGCAGGAACACCTCCTGCGCGGAAAACGTCTCCCGGTACGGAAAAGGCGTGTCCCGCCAGCGCAGCGGCCGGTTGTTCACCTTCCGCATGTGCTCGTACGCGGGATCGTTGCGCACGAACCACGAATCGAGGTGATCCAGCACGTGCGCCGGGTAGTCGATGTTGACGAGCGACTTGTGGTCGACGTCGAAACCATGGAAAGTCGAGAGGCTGGACGCCGCGAAGGGAACGACCTTGCGCAGGCCCGCGAGAATTTCCTGCGCCTTCTCCGAGGAGCCGGCGGAGCCGCCGAGCACGGCGCCAGCCTCGATCAGGAAAGCGATCTGATCGTCGCGCATCCCCACCTCCCCACGAGGGGGCGTCAGGCTACGTCGAGCCTCCCACCAGCGCAATGGGCACTTGAGCCCATTGGTTCGCCCCCCGCCGGAAAATAGCGTCTCCCTCGTGTGAAAACAGGGGAACACGGGGCGGAACACCCCGATGTGGGGACGGTGGCAGATGTCGGACGACACCTTTGACGTGAACTTCACGGCGAGCATGATCCGCTTCCGGCCGGGCGCGCTGGCGATCGCGAGGGCCATCACCGGGGACCGGTACGACGCCGAGGACGCCGTGCAGACCGCATATCTGCGGGCCTGGCGAAAACGCCACCAGCTCAGCGATCCCGATGCCGTGGGCCACTGGCTCGCGACGATTGTGCGGCGCGAGTGCTACGCCCTGCTGCGGGCGAAGAAGAAATGGGCGGAAGTCCCATGGGAATCGCGGGCACGACGGGAATCCCTGTCGAACGCGTGCGATCCGGCCGAGGTGGTGACGGCGGGCGAAGCGCTCAGCAGGGTGCGGCGCGCGTTCTCCCGGCTGCCGAGCACCGACCAGCTGGTCTGGCACCTCAAGGTGCACGAGCACTTCCGGCACCGGGAGATCGCGACGATCCTGCACAGCTCCGAGGGCGCGGTCGGCGCACGGCTGCACCGGATGCGGACCGCGCTCAGGGAGGCGCTGGCATGAACGTGCTGGAGCTAGGAGAGCCAGGCGCCGAGGGCCGGGTTCCACTCGGTCACGGTGGTCTTCACGATCACGCCCGCCTTGGTGTACGGATCAGCGGCGAGGTGGCCGTTGAGCTCATCGGCGTCCGCGGTGTCGAAGACCACGATGCCGCCGGTGTCGTCGGCCAGCGGCCCGGCGGCGAGCACGGTCCCGCGCTCGGCGAGCGCACCGAGGTGCGCCCGGTGCTCGGGGCGGGCGGCGTACCGCGTGTCCTTGTCCGCGCTGTACTCCCACTGCACGACGAAGCGCGCCATGACGGCCCTCCTACCTCGGATGATCTCCCGCCGAACGCTAGACCACTGCGCTCCGTGATCGATTGACTGTGGAAGGTCACGTTTTCTGGGACTTCTCCCAAGCTGGTTGCCACGGAGGTGACCAACCTCGGTACGGTCGTCGCGTGGTAGGGGACGACGCGCGGGGCCTGGGTCAACAATCCGGTCCGAGGCCGGTCACCGTCGAGCAGACGGTTGAGCGGACACTCGGCCACATCAGGGCGCTCGACCCCGATGACCGCCCCGGCGGGAGCACCCTCACGCTGGAGGACCTCTACCGCCAGCACCGGATGCGCCTGGTCCGCCTCGCCGTCCTGCTCGTCGACGACGCCGCGACCGCGGAGGACGTGGTCCAGGAGGCGTTCACCGGGCTCTACCGCAACTGGTCCGGCCTGCGCGACGGCGCCGCGGCCGTCGGCTACCTGCGCACCGCCGTGGTCAACGGCAGCCGCTCCGTGCTGCGCCGCCGCAAGACCGCCCGCGAGTACCAGCCGCCGCACATGATCAACGCCAGGTCGGCGGAGTCGCTGGCCATGCTCACCGCCGAGCACCAGGCCGTGGTCGCCGCGCTCGGCCAGCTGCCGCCGCGCCAGCGAGAGGTGCTGGTGCTGCGTTACTACGGTGGGATGTCCGAGGCGGAGATCGCCGAGTCCACCGGCATCTCGCGCGGCACGGTGAAGTCCACCGCGAGCAGGGCCCTCGACGCGCTCCAGAAGATCATCAAGACCTGAGGTCGCTGGGAAAGGTCTAGACCAAGCACCGCCCGGTACCGCAGGATGCCAGGGTGTCCAGCTCCCATGCGGTCGTCGCGGTCGACGTCGGCGGTACCGAGATCAAGGCAGCCCTGACGCGCGGCCCGGTGCCGTCCGTGCTCCGGCAGCTGCGCCGGGCCACGCCGAAGCTCGCCGACGGGACCGCGACGGCTGAGGCCGTGGTCGCGGAGGTCGCCGACATCGTCGCCGTGCTCAGCGAGGGCGAGAACCCGGAAGCGGTCGGCGTCGTGGTGCCCGGCATCGTCGACGACGAGCGGCGGATCGGGGTGTTCTCGGCGAACCTCGGCTGGCGGGACTACCCCTTCGGCGAAGCGCTCGCCGCCGCGATCCCCGGGCCGCTGGCCTTCGGCCACGACGTGCGCGCGGGCGGGCTCGCCGAAGCGCGGCTCGGCGCCGGTCAGGGCTTCGACGACCTGGTCGTGCTGCCGATCGGCACCGGCATCGCGGGCGCGCTGATCATCGGTGGGCGGCCGCACTCCGGCGGCGGCTACGCCGGGGAGATCGGCCACCTGGTGATCGCCGACGGGCCGGACTGCGCGTGCGGGCAGCGCGGCTGCCTCGAACTCATCGCCTCCTCCTCGGCCGTCGCCCGCCGCTACACCGAGCGCAGCGGGCGCGCGGTCGGCGGAGCGGTCGACGTGGCCACCGCGCTGCGGGCCGGCGACGCCGACGCCAAGCTGGTCTGGGGCGAGGCGGTCGACGCGCTGGCCAGGGCGATCACCCAGCTCGCGACGCTGTTCGCCCCGCAGGCCGTCGTGCTCGGCGGTGGGCTGGCCCTGGCCGGGGAGCTGCTGACCGGGCCGCTCGGGGCGCGGCTGGACGAGCTGATCACCATCCAGCGGCGGCCCGAACTGCGACGGGCCGCGCTGGGCGACCAGGCCGGGTGCCTCGGGGCGGCGCTGATGGCCATCGAAGCGCGGGAGGGCCGATGAAGCTCGTGGGAGGCAGGGTCGTCACACCGGACGGGGTGCTCGACCCCGGGTGGCTGCGCGTGCAGGGCGAGCGGATCGCCGCGCTCGGCGCCGGGACCGGGCCGGAGCTGCCGGGCGAGGACGTGGTGGACGTCAGCGGCCGCTGGATCGTCCCGGGCTTCGTCGACATCCACTGCCACGGGGGCGGCGGCGAGTCCTTCTCCACCCTCGACGGCGACCGGATCGCGCACGCCGTGGCCGCGCACCGCAAGCACGGCACGACCACCATGCTGGCCAGCCTGGTCACCGGCGAGATCCCCGAGCTGGCCAAACAGGTCGCCGCGCTCGCCGAGGCCACCAGGGACGGCCTGGTCGCGGGCGTGCACCTGGAGGGACCGTTCCTCTCCGCCGCGCGCTGCGGAGCGCACGACCCCGCGTTGCTGCGCGCGCCGGACCGCGACTCGGTGCGGACGCTGCTCGAAGCCGGGGACGGCGCGGTCCGGATGATCACGCTCGCGCCCGAGCTGGACGGCGCGGTCGAGGCGGTGCGGCTGCTCGCCGACAACGGCGTGATCGCGGCGATCGGGCACACCGACGCCACGGAAGCGCAGGTCAGGCCTGCTGTGGACGCCGGAGCCACGGTGGCGACGCACCTGTTCAACGGCATGCGCCCGTTGCACCACCGCGAGCCGGGACCGATCGGCGCGCTGCTGGACGACGAGCGGGTCACCGTCGAGCTGATCTGCGACCTCGTGCACCTGCACCCGACCGCGGTGCGGCTGGCCGCGCGGCACGCGGGCGCTGGGCGGACTGTCTTGATCACCGACTCCATCTCCGCGTCGGGCATCGGCGACGGCGTCTACGACCTGGGCGGACTCCAGGTGACCGTGCGCGATGGCGTGCCGACGCTGGCCGGGGGCTCGCTCGCGGGCAGCACGCTGACCATGGACGCCGCCTTCCGCAACGCCGTGGTCAACGCCGGGCTGAGCGTGTCCGACGCCGCCTTCGCCTGCTCCACCCGCCCCGCGAGCCTGCTCGGGCTGTCCGAGGAGACCGGGGCGCTGCGCCCCGGGCTGGCCGCCGACCTGGTGGTGCTGGACGGCGACCTGCGCCTGCGTTCGGTGCTGCACCGCGGCGGGTGGGTGGACACGGCGGCGGTCTGACCCCGCTACCTTGGAGGGATGGGCCAGGGAGACGATCCGGAGCGCTTGCTAGCCGAAGCGCTGCGGGCACAGGCCGCCTCCACCCCGGCGAGCGGGTCGAGCGGTGTGCCGACCGAGGCCGCCCTGCGCGCGATCATGGGCACCGGGCCGACCGAGCGCGTCGACCCCGATCCGCCGACCGTGCGGACGGACGGCGAGCGGGCCCCGCTGCGGGCGCGGACGCTGCTGCTGCTGGCGGTGCTGCTCGGGCTGGCGGTCGGGACCGTCGCCGGGCTCGTGTCCGTGCTGTGACCCGAATCTGTATCGTGGTCGCTCGTGACGACCGTTTTGCCCGCTCTCGCAAGCACCACGACCGAGATGGCGCTCTTCGGCATCAAGTGGCTCGACCCCGAGTACATCATCACGTCGATGGGTCACTTCGCCCTCGTGGGGATCTGCCTCATCGTCTTCGCCGAATGCGGTCTGTTCGCATTCTTCCTGCCCGGTGACTCGCTGCTGTTCGTCGCGGGCCTGTTCGTGGCCAGCGGCGCGATCGACACGCCGATCTGGCTGGTCTGCCTGTTGATCACGCTGGCGGGCATCCTCGGCAACGTCGTCGGCTACGCGATCGGCTGGAAGGCCGGTCCGGCGCTCTTCGACAAGCCGAACTCCAAGATCTTCAAGAAGGACTACGTCGACAAGACGCACGAGTTCTTCGAGAAGTACGGCGCGCGGGCGATCGTGCTCTCCCGGTTCGTCCCGGTGGTGCGCACGTTCATCACCGCGCTGGCCGGGGTCGGCCGGATGGAGCCGAAGAAGTACTTCACGTACTCGATCGTCGGCGGTATCGCCTGGGGCGCGGGCATCACGGTGCTCGGCTACTCGCTCGGCGGGGTCGCGTTCGTGAAGAACAACCTCACGGCCGTGCTGCTGGCCATCGTGTTCATCTCGATCCTGCCGATCATCATCGAGGTGATCAAGGCGCGCAAGGAGAAGAAGGCCGCGGCCCGCGAGTCCGCCGACCAGACTCAGGTCTTCGAGACCTACCGCGACTGAGCGTGCAACCCCTTGGTGATCGCGCCCGTAGGTAGGGCGTGATCACCAAGATGAAGCCCAGGATGAGGCACCGTCTCGCGGTCAGCGCGCTTGGCGCACTCGCGGCGGTCTCCCTGCTCACCCCGCCCGCCTCCGCAGCTCCCGCCGACTCGACCGCGCCCCGGATCGGCGTGGACGCGGGTCGCGCGCCCCACGTTCCCGCACCAGCAACCCGCTTCGGCGAGGTGCCCGACATCCCGTGGCCGCCCGCCGGGGTCGTCCCGCCCAAGCACTCCGCCGAGAAGCTGCGTGAGTTCGGCGCCGCGATGAGCGAGCGCCTGGCGCAGTCCTTCCCGAAGGTCGTCACCGAGGCCAAGGACCTGCGGTTCACGCCGTGGAGCGGGGAGTGGGAGGGCGTCATCGAGGACGGCCAGGACTACCTGACCACGTGGGCGATCTACCAGGACAAGATCGGCCGCACCGCCACGGCGTACCAGGTCGAGGCGCCCGGCCACTTCACCCCGTCGCCGCGCCAGTGGTGCGCCGACAACGCCGCCTCCTGCTCGGCGACCAAGCTCGCGGACGGCTCGCTGGTGCTGAACGCGGTGAGCAGGATCGAGACCGGCAAGGAACCCCGGCACATCGAGAGCGCGCTGCACTACCGCCTCGACGGCAGCGTGGTGTGGGCCTCGGCCTACGACTACGACCCGATCTTCGACGAGCACCAGGGGCCGAACCGCAAGGAGATCGCGCTGACCACCGCACAGCTCACCGAGCTGGTCACCGACCCCGCCCTGCACCTCTGACCGACTGAGGACCTCAGGCGAACATCGACCCCGGGTTGAACACCGACCCGGGGTCGAGCGCCCTCTTGATCGCCCGGTGCGCCTCGATGCCGACCGGGCCGATCTCCTTGGCCAGCCACTCGCGCTTGATCTTGCCGACGCCGTGCTCGCCGGTGACGGTCCCGCCGAGGCGCAGGCCCACCTCCAGGATCTCGTCGAAGGCCTGCTGCGCCTTGGCGAACTGCTCCGGCGAGGACGCGTCGTAGACGATCGTCGGGTGCATGTTGCCGTCGCCCGCGTGGCCGACGACGGCGATCATCAGCCCGCAGCGCGCGCTGATCTCCTCGCAACCGCTGATCAGCTCGCCGATGCGGGTCCTGGGCACGCACACGTCGTCGGTCAGCCAGGAGCCGTAGACCTCCAGCGCGTTGAGCACCGCACGCCGCGCGGTCAGCAGCATCCGGCCCTCTTCGAGGTCGGTCGTGGAGTACGCCAGGTCGGCGCCGGAGTCGGTGCAGATCTGCTCGATCGCGGCCAGCTCGCGCAGCGCGGCCTCACCGCCGGAGTCGGACTGGCAGATCAGCAGCGCGGCACTGCCCGCGCCCGCGCCGACCTCGGTGTTGAGGTGCTGCTCGACGGCCTTGATCGAGGCCGCGTCCATGATCTCCATCAGCGACGGGACCAGGCCCTCGCGGACGATCCGGCTCACCGCCGCACCGGCCGCGGCCGTCGAGGAGAACGAGGCGACCATGGTGCCGGGCGCCTGAGGCAGCGGGCGCAGCGCGAGGGTGGCTTGGGTGATCACGCCGAGCGTGCCCTCGCTGCCGACGAAGAGCTTGGTCAGGTCGTAGCCCGCGACGCCCTTGACCGTGCGCCGCCCGGTCCGCAGCACGTCGCCGTTGGCGAGCACGACTTCCAGGCCCAGCACGGAATCCGTGGTGACGCCGTACTTCACGCAGCACAGGCCGCCCGCGTTGGTGGCGAGGTTGCCGCCGAGCGTGCACCAGTCGTAGCTCGACGGGTCCGGCGGGTAGAACAGCCCGTGCTTCTCCACGGCCTGGCGGAGATCGAGGTTGATCACGCCGGGCTCGACGACGGCGAGCCGGTTCTCCGCGTCGATCTCGACGATCTTGTTCATCCTGGTGGTCACCAGCACCACGCAGCCGTCGATCGCATTGGCCGCTCCGGAGAGCCCGCTGCCCGCGCCGCGCGGCACGATCGGCGTCCCGGCGGCGGCGCAGGCCATGACCACCTGGCGCACCTGCTCGGTGTCCGAGGGCAGCACCACGGCCAGCGGAGAGCCGACGGGGGCCAGCGGCATCATGTCGCGGCTGTAGCCAGTGGTGACGTCCGGATCGGTGAGCACCCCGTCTGCTCCGACGGCGGCTTTGAGCTGGTCGATGAGGGCGGCGGTGTCCACGCACCGACCGTAGACCGAGGCGCCCCGGCTCGGCGAGGGCTCTTCAGCGCAGTTCGTAAAGATCGTTGTCCGACACCGCGGCCGTGCGCCCGCCGAAGACCTTCGCGGCGCGCTCGGCGGCTGCCTCCGGCGTCATCGCGGGGCCGACGTGGGTGATCAGCAAGCGCTTCGCCCCGCCACGGCGCGCGGCCGCACCGGCGTCCTCCGGAGTGCAGTGGACCTCGGTCGGGTCGTCGGAGTCGGCCTCGCAGAGCAGCACGTCGGCGCCCGTGGCCAGCTCGTCCAGCGCGGCGCACGGGCCGGTGTCGCCGGAGTAGGCCAGCACCCTGCCGTTGTGCTCGGCGCGCAGCCCGAACGCGGGGATGCCGTGGTGCACGGCGCGGCTGGTCAGGCGGAGGTCACCGAGGTCGATCTGGTGGCCGTCGTGCAGCTCGTGCTCGTCGAAGACCGCGCTCATCGCGGCGACCTGCGAGTTCGTCAGGAACGCTTCGAGCCGCCCACCCCAGCCGATGGGGCCGTAGACCGGGATGCGGCGCTGCGGGCGCAGCTCGGAGAAGGCCAGCGCGTAGTAGGCGGAGGCGAGGTCGGCGAAGTGGTCGGCGTGCAGGTGCGAGATCCAGATCGCGGTCAGCTGATCGGGGGAGACGTGCCGCTGGAGGTTGGCCAGCGAGCCGGGGCCCGCGTCGACCCACACGGCGTTCTCCTCGGTCCGCAGCAGGTACCCCGAGCAGGCGTTGTCCGGGCGCGGGTAGGGCGTTCCCGCGCCGAGGACGGTCAGGCTCAACGAACTGCTCACGGAGTGCTCCCGCCCGGTCAACCAGGAATTCACCGATGACCGCTCGCGGGTCCACGTAGGGTCGACGAGGTGACGGCGACGCAGACCCTCCTGGCCTGGGACCCGCTGGGGACCGGCGGCCCGGTCCTGATCTGGGCCGTGGTCGTGAGCTTCATCTTCGCCGAGTGCGCGCTTGTCATCGGGCTTTTCCTACCCGGCGACTCGCTGCTGTTCACCGCCGGGGTCCTGCTCGCGCAGCAGGGGCTGCCCGGCAACGCGTGGGGGCTGGCCATCGCGACGACGCTGGTCGCGATCTGGGGCAACGACGTGGGCTACCGGATCGGCGTGCGCACCGGGACCCGCGTGCTGGCCCGCGAGGGCGGCAAGGTCCTGAACAGGGAGAACCTGGACCGGGCGCGGAACTTCCTCGACCGCTACGGGTTCTGGGCGATCGTGGCGGCCCGCTGGCTGCCGTGGGTGCGCACGCTCGCGCCGATGATCGCGGGCGCCGCGCGGATGGACCGGGGCCGCTTCTTCTGGTCCTCGGTGATCGGCTCGATCACCTGGGCGCCGCTGCTGATCCTCTTCGGCTACTACGCGGCGGGCCTGCTGGACCGGCACCCGTGGCTGAAGGTCGTGGCGATCGTGGCGTTCCTCGTGGTGGTGCTGACCGGGACGGTCTACGGCGCGATCCGCTTCCGCCAGGACATGAAGCGCCCCATCGACGAGTCCGCGTCCTCACCGGACCGTCAGTGACCCGTCGCTGAACTTGAGCAGCGTGGTGCGCGAGGGCCGCACGAACATGTGCCCGACCGAGAACCCGAGCACGCCCATGAACAGGTACACGACCGGTTCGAAGTAGGTCAGCGGGTTCGTCGGCCCCGGCACGATGGCGATGAGCGCGGCGCCGACCACGACCCCGCCGAGGCAGACGACCAGGGCGTTGCGGATCGTGCGGGCGCGGGCGACGACGAGGCGGTCGCCGTCGAGGCACCTGCGCGCCAGCAGCATCGTCACGGCCAGCGCGAGCACGAACAGCGGCGGAACCGCGATGACGACCGCCGTGATCGGGTCGGGTCGCTGCGACAGGATCGAGCCGACGAAGCGAAGGAACGCGTACATCAGCGGTGTCGTGACGAGCAGCGTGGCACCCATGATCACCATGCCGCTGCGGAAGCGCCTTGCGAACAGCGGTGGCAGCGGGACGCGCAGGTCGTGCGGCATGCGCCTCCGACGGAACCGAACGGCGCCGCGTTCCATCGAATCGCGGCGAAAAGATGAAAAAAGCAGCTTCATCAAGGGTAGATCAGGAATTCTTGACGGCCACCGGAGGAAGCTGTCATCTTTTTTCGGAACAATCAGGAAGGGCTAACAGGAAGAAGAAGCCCATGCGCTCTCAACTGAGGACCGCCTTCCTCGTCGTCATGGCCATCGCCGCGCTCGGCGCACTGGCCCTGCCCCCAGCGGGCGCGGACACGCAGGTCAGCGTCACCAGTCAGCAATGACGAGCAATCTTTTCTAGATAACTGAGTGAACGCAAAGGTCTGCACGCGACATTGTTTCAGCTACCCGGACCGCGTTCGACTGATCCGAACCCAAAGCCCGTTCTTCCGCTTCTTCACGGGTTCGGCCATAACGTTCGTGCCGTGCGACGAGCCTGCTGAGCCGGACGTCTTCGTCCGGAGCCAGGAACCACACCTCGTCCAGCACCTCGCGCAGCCGCGACCACGGCTGGTCGGCGAGCAGCAGGTAGTTCCCCTCGGTGATCACCAGCGGCACCTCGGGGGCCACCGGGACCGCGCAGGCCACCGGCTCCTCGATCTCGCGGCGGAACTCCGGGGCGTACACCGTCACCCCGGGCTCCGCCCGCTTCAGCCGAACCAGCAGGTCGAGGTAGCCGTGCGCGTCGAAGGTGTCCGGCGCGCCCTTGCGCTCCGCCCTGCCGAGCCGCTCCAGCTCGCGCTGGGCCAGGTGGAAACCGTCCATGCCAACGAGAACGGCCCGCTCGCCCAGCTCGGTGGCGAGCCGTTCCGCCAACGTCGACTTGCCCGCCCCCGGGGCGCCGGTGATGCCGAGCAGGCGCCGACCACCCGGCTCCACCAGCTTCGCCGCCCGTGCCAGCAGGTCCGCGAAAGCGGTCACCGGTAGACCTCGACCAGCTCAGTGCCGTCCTCGGAGAGCTTCAGCGCACCGGTGATCAGCCCGACGACCTCGTTCATCGTGCGTTCGCGCGGGGAGACCACGCCGACGCGCTTGCCGAGCCGGTGCACGTGCACGCGATCGGCGATCTCGAAGACGTGCGGCATGTTGTGGCTGATCAGCACCACCGGCAGGCCGCGGTCGCGGATGCGCCGGATCAGGTCGATCACCTTGGCCGACTCCGCGACGCCGAGCGCGGCGGTGGGCTCGTCCATGATCACCACGCGGCTGCCGAAGGCCGCTGCGCGGGCCACCGCGATGCCCTGGCGCTGACCGCCGGACAGGGTCTCCACGGTCTGCGCCATCGACTTGATCTTGATGTCCAGCTCGCCGAGAATCCTGGCCGCCTCCTCGCGCATGCCCTTCGAGTCGAGCAGCCGGAGCACCGCGCCGAGCGGCCCCGGCCTGCGGCGTTCCCGGCCGAGGAACACGTTGGTCGCGATGTCCTGGGCGGGCGCGAGCGCGAGGTCCTGGTAGACGGTCTCGATCCCGTGCCTGCGCGCGTCCAGCGGCCCGGAGAAGCGCACCGGCTCGCCGTCCACGCTGATCTCGCCCTCGTCGGGGACGACCGCACCGGAGAGCGCCTTGATCAGGCTCGACTTCCCCGCACCGTTGTCGCCGACCACCGCCAGGACCTCACCGGGCAGCAGGTCGAAGTCGGCGCCGTCGATCGCGGTCACCTTGCCGTAGCGCTTCACCAGCCCCCGGGCCCGCAGCACCGGCACCTGCTCGCTCATCGCTGCTTCCTCCTGGAGAACCGGTCGACCGCGACGGCGACGATCACCAGCACGCCGGTGGCCACGTCCTGGTAGAGGCTGTCGATCCCGGCCTGGGTCAGCCCCGAGCGCAGGACCGCCACGATCAGCGCGCCCACGAGCGTGCCGAGCACGCTGCCGCGCCCGCCGAAGAGGCTGGTTCCGCCGAGCACCACCGCGGTGATCGAGTCGAGGTTGCCCATCTGGAAGGCGTTCGGGTCGGCGTTGGGCACGCGGCCGAGCGCCTGCCAGGCCGCGATCCCGTAGACCAGCCCGGCGACCACGTAGACGCTGAGCACGGTGCGCCGGACGTTGATGCCCGACAGCCGCGCGGCTTCGGGGTCGTTGCCGACGGCGTAGACGTGCTTGCCCCACGCGGTCTTCGTCAGCGAGTACCAGGCTCCGCCGAACATCAGCACCGCCAGGCCCATGCCGAGGGTGACCTCGACGTGGCCGAAGAGGTACTGCCGGGTGCCGAGCAGGCCGAGCACGTCGTCGGTGACCGGGTAGCTGCGGCCCTCGGCGTAGATCCGGCTGACCGCCGTGACGATGGTCAGCATGCCGAGCGTGACGATGAACGGCGGCAGGCTCGCGCCCGTGACGATGCCGCCGATCAGCGCGCCGATGGCGACCGCGGCGGCGATCCCGGTGACCAGCGCGACGGTGCCGGAGACCCCGCCGACGACCAGTTTCGCCATCAGCAGGGTGCCCAGCACGGCCGTCGCCGCGTTGGCCAGGTCGATGCCGCCGGTCAGGATCACCAGCGTCTGACCGAGCGCGAGCGTGCCGACCACCAGCGACTGCTGCACGATCAGCGAGAGGTTGTCGCTGTTGAGGAAGGTGTTGGTGGTCAAGGAGAACACCAGCACGGCGGCCACCAGCGCGATGGCCGGGCCGATCGCCGGTGTGCGGAGGATGAACTCCGAAGTCTTGGCGCGCAACAGGATCAGCCCCAGCAGTTCTGCAGACCCCAGGCGGTGTCCTTGGAGTCGATGCCCGCGACCGGCTTGTCGGTGATCACCACGGAGCCGGTGTTGACGAAGCCGCCGGGCTTCTTGCCGGACTTGGTGAACTCGACCGCGGCTTGCACGCCCTGTTCGGCCATCTTCTTCGGGAACTGCATGACGGTGACGGCGTACTTGCCGTCCTTCACGTCCTGCACGCCCTGGCAACCGCCGTCGATCGAGCCGACCAGCACCTGCGCCGCCCTGCCCCTGGCCGCCAGCGCCGCGTAGCCGCCCCGCGCGGCGGGCTCGTTGATCGTGTAGACCGCGTTCACCTCGGCCGCGCGCTGGAGCAGGTTCTCCATCGCCTGCTGGGCCTTGTTCTGGTCGCCGTTGGTCGACTCCTTGCCCAGGATCTTCGCGTCACCCTCCGCGATGCCGATGCCCGCGAGGAAGCCGCGGTGGCGCATCTCGTCGACGGTGCCGCCCGGCGAGCCGTCGAGCATCAGCAGCTTCGGCTCCTTGCCCGCGAGCGCGGCCTTCACGTAGGCGCCCTGCGACTTGCCCGCTTCGAGGTTGTCCGTGGCGAAGGTGGCGTCGACGGCGTCCTTGGGCTCGGTCTCGGTGTCCAGGGCGATCACCAGGATGCCCTTCTCCCTGGCCTTCTTGATCGCGCCGAGGATGCCGGTGGAGTTGCTCGGCGTG
The DNA here is from genome assembly GCF_002155965.1 of Allokutzneria sp. NRRL B-24872. GTDB lineage: Bacteria > Actinomycetota > Actinomycetes > Mycobacteriales > Pseudonocardiaceae > Allokutzneria. The sequence continues at coordinate 40,922 of NZ_MUMH01000051.1, read as the reverse complement.
ATCAGGATGGCGTCGACGCCCTGCTGGACCAGGTTCTCCAGCGCGGCCACCTGGCCCTCGTTGTCGCCGTCGAACTTGCCCGCGAGCGCGACCAGCTCGGCGCTGTCCTTCTTGGCCTGGGCGCTCGCCGCCTCGCGCAGCGCCACGAAGAACGGGTTGCTGTCGGTCTTGGTGACCAGGCCGACCTTGGTCTTGCCGTCGTCGTTGCCCCGCCCGGTGTCCCCGGCCTTCTGGCTGGTGCACGCGGTGGCCACGAGTGCGAGTGCGGCGGCCGCGAGCACGGCGGCGCCTCTGCCTAGGGGACCTCGTCGTCCCATGGGTGCCTCCCGGTTGGGCGGGTTGGTGGCGGGACGCTAATCCCGCGCGGGCCCGGGTGCCAAGCGTTTGCGCAAACGCTTGGCACGGGCGCACCCTGGGGCTGTGGTCACGATGCGGGACGTCGCGCGGCTGGCCGGGGTCTCGATCACCACGGTCTCCCACGTGGTCAACGGGACCAGGACGGTGGCCGAGGCGACCAGGAAGCGGGTGCTCGACGCCGTCGCGCGCACGGGCTACACCGGCAACGCCATCGCCAGGTCGCTGGTCACCGGTGGCACCAGGACGCTGGGCGTGGCGATCTCGCTGGTCGCCAACCCGTACTTCGCCGAGCTGATGCAGGCCATCGAGGGCGAGGCGAGCGCGGCCGGCTTCACCCCGCTGCTGATCGACACCCACGACGAGGCCGAAGCCGAACACGCCGCGGTGCGCGCGCTGCGCTCCCGGCGGGTGGACGGACTGCTGCTGACACCGTCGCACCGGGCGAGCGCCGCGGTGCTGCCGGAGCTGCGCCAGCTCGGCGTGCCGACGGTGCTCGTGGACCGGCTGCCCGCGGACGGGCAGTTCGATCAGGTCGGTCCGGAGAACGTCGGCTCCACCGCCGCGCTCGTCACCCATCTGGCCGAACGTGGACATCGCCGGATCGGGTTGGTCAGCGGGGCCGCCGGGCTGACCACGAGCGCCGAGCGGAGGAAGGGCTACCTGCTCGGCCTGCACCGCGCGAGCCTGCCCGCCGACGACGCGCTGATGGTCTCCGGAGAGTCCCGGGTGCTGCCCGCCGCCGAGGCGCTGCGCGAGCTGCTCGCCCTGCCGCAGCCGCCGACCGCCGTGGTCGCCGCGAACAACAACATGCTGGTAGGAGTCCTGCGAGCGGCCAGGGAGCTGGGCGTGCGGGTCGGCGAGGAGCTCGCCGTCGTCGGCTACGACGAGGTCGAGTGGGCCGAGCTGGTGGACCCGCCGCTGACCACGATGGCGCAACCGATCACCGAGATCGGGCGTACGGCAGTGCGGATGCTGCTCGCCAGGATCGCCGATCCGGGGCGCCGGGCGCGCACCGTCCGGCTGCCCGCGAGGCTGATGCACCGCCGCTCCTGCGGCTGCGCATGATCGAGACGCCGCTAAGGTCCCAGCGGCGGCCGCTGCGAGAGGAGGACCAGTGATCGTTCCCGGCCTGGTGTCGGTCACCTTCCGGCACCTCGACGTGCCGAGGGTCGTCGAGCTGGTCACCGAGGCGGGGCTGTCCGCCGTGGAGTGGGGCGGCGACGTGCACGTCCCCTCCGGCGACGTGGAGACCGCCGAGCTGGTGCGCGCCCAGTGCGCGAGCGCGGGCATCTCCGTCGCCGGCTACGGCTCGTACTACCGCGCGGGCGCCTCCGATCCGTCCGAAGTGGACAGAGCGCTGCGCACCGCCGTCGCGCTCGGCGCCCCGAGGATTCGGGTCTGGGCGGGGACGTGGGGCTCGCGGCAGATCACGCCCGGCAAGCGCGCCGAGGTCGTCTCCGCGCTGCGCCTATGCGCCCACGCCGCCGCCGCCGAGGGCGTCGAGGTCGCGCTGGAGTTCCACCGCAACACCCTCACCGACACCCTGGAGTCCACCCAGCGGCTGCTCGCCGAGATCGACATGCCCAACGTGACCTCGTACTGGCAGCCGCGCGGCGCCCAGGACACCAAGGAGGCCGTCGACGAGGTTCGCGCGCTGCTGCCGCGACTGCCCACCGTGCACGTGTTCTCGTGGGGAGCCGGCTGGGGCGAGAACCGCCTCCCGCTCGGCGAGCGGGCGGACCTGTGGGAAGCCGTGCTGCCGGAGCTCGACGACGACGGGGTGGACCGCTACGCCCTGCTGGAGTTCGTCCCGGACGACCACCCCGCCGCCTTCCGCCGCGACGCCGGCACCCTCCTCGGCTGGCTCAACCGCCTCCGCTGAGCGAGCGCCCGGCTGGTCAGACGCCGAGTGCGCCCAGGAGCAGCGCTCACCGCGTCGGGCAACAAGCGTTGAGGTCGCTACCGGTGGAGATCAGCACAGATGTCCCTGGCGCCGAGCCGCATCCGGTTCGCCAGTGACGACGGTGGTGATTCACCGGAACTCGCGACCATGCTTGCCGGGCTGAGGGCGGCTATCCTATTGCCCATCGACGTTGGTCACGGCCAACAGGGTGGCCCCCTCGGGGGCCACATTTTTTTGCCCTCAGCCCGGCTGCTCAGACGCCGAGTGCGCCCAGGAGCAGCGGCAGGGAGTTCTTCAGTTCGCGGCCGTAGTAGGGCCAGGCGTGGGTGCCCTTGCCGTAGAAGTTGGTCTGCACCTTGCCGCCGGAGAGCGCGAGCTTGGTCGCGACCAGCTGCGACATCCCCTCGATCGTCTTCTCCCGCACGTCGAAGCCGGTGTCCGGCGCGTCGAGCGGGCCCGCGTCGCCGTTGCCCGCGGAGAGGTAGACGGGGATCTTCCTGAGGTTGTCGGTCAGCTCGGCGGGGTTGTGCTCCGCCCAGGTCTTGGAGTCCTTGACCGGATCGCCCCACAGGCCGTTGGGGTCGAGGCCCGCGCCGAGCAGGACGGCCTGCACCGACGCCGGGCCGAGCATGAACAGCTGCGTGTCCACGGTGCCGCTGTAGGAGGCCGCGGCGGCGAACATGCCGGGCCTGCGCCCCGCGTAGGACAGCGCGCCGAAGCCGCCCATAGACAGCCCGGCGATCGCGCGCTTCTTGCCGCCGCCGTACTTCTTCTCCACCAGCGGCAGGACCTCGTCCAGGTGGAAGTCCTCCCACCGGGGACCGCCTGTCTGCTTCCAGTTGCTGAAGTACCCGGCCTTGCCGCCGATCGGGGTCACCACGATGACCTTGCGCAGCTCGGCGTAGTCCTCGATGTCGGTCTTCTGCACCCAGCTCTCGTGCCCGTCGCCGTCGCTCCAGCAGCAGCCGCCGAGCAGGAGCAGCACCGGCCAGCTCTGGCCGGGCCGCCTGGCGTCCCAGCCGTCCGGCAGCAGTAGCCGGACGTTGCCGTTCTGGCCGATCGCGGGGGAGCTCACGCTGATGTCGAGCGTGCGCGAGTCGACGCGCTTCTCGGAGACGACGGACGCGGCGGGCGCCGCCGACGCGGGCGCGGTCAGCACCGGGGGCAGTGTGACCGCCAGTGCGGCGAAGATCGTCAATAAGCGCCGGATCGGCTTTCGCACGCCGGTCCTCCTCAATGTCAATTAGGGGGAGGACATGCTCTCGATCTACCGCCGGTGCTGGACAGAGCACGTTAAGTAATTTGTCAATCGAATGCGTGCGCAGTGCGCAAACAACCAACGAGTCGGTTACTCGTCAGTAAGCTCGGGTATCCCATCGGCCGTGCACACGGGCGTGCGAGGCTGGGGCCGAGCTCCGGCCCCGCATGGTGTTGAAAACAGTGGACAAGCTGATACGTAAGCCACATGTGGCAGGGCTCACGGATCATGCCTTTGCCGTGTCAGGATGGCGGCAATGCGATCCGTCATCGTCGACGGGGCGACACCCACCCGATCCGGTGGGCGTTCGCACCCCGACGGCGTAGTCGTGCCGTACCGCCACAAGCGGGAGGTGCGGCGTCAACCACGAGGAGAAGACGCATGTCGTCGCCGGACTTCTGGACGCAGCCTCCGGCCACACCGCCGGACGCGTCCAGCGAGGTAGCCCCCGCTGCGACCGCAGCCCGACCGACCGCGGAGCAGGTCATCGCTGGATTGCGCGCGACCACCGAAGGTGGAGCCGATCTCGTGCAGTTGCTCACCCCAGAAGGTGAGCGCGTGCACCACCCCGAGTTCGACATCGACATCACGGCCGAGGAGATCCGCGGGCTCTACCGCGACATGGTCCTCGTGCGCAGGGCGGACCGCGAGGGCAACGCGCTGCAGCGCCAGGGCCAGCTCGGCATCTGGGTGCCGCTGCTCGGCCAGGAGGCGGCCCAGATCGGCGCGGGCAGGGCCCTGCGGCCGACGGACATGGCCTTCCCGAGCTACCGCGAGCACGGCGTCGCCTGGTGCAGGGGCATCGACCCGACCGAGATCATGGGCATGTGGCGGGGCACCGACCACGGGTCGTGGGACCCGCAGGAGAAGCGGTTCCACCCGTACACGATCGTCATCGGCAACCAGTGCCTGAACGCGGCCGGCTACGCCATGGGCCAGAAGTTCGAGGGCAAGGTCGGCGACGACGACGGGGAAGCCACGATCACCTTCTTCGGTGACGGCGCGACCAGCCAGGGCGACGTGCACGAGGCGATGGTCTGGGGCGCGGTCTACGACGCCCCGCTCGTCTTCTACTGCCAGAACAACCAGTGGGCCATCTCCGAGCCGCTGGAGCGCCAGACCCGCGTTCCGCTCTACCAGCGCGCGCTGGGCTACGGCTTCCGCGGCATCCGGGTCGACGGCAACGACGTCCTGGCCACCCTCGCGGTCACCAGGTGGGCGCTCAGCGAGGCCCGGCACGGCAACGGCCCGGTGCTGATCGAGGCCTTCACCTACCGGATGGACTCGCACACCACCTCCGACGACGCCACCCGCTACCGGCACTCCGACGAGCTGGAGGCCTGGAAGCTGAAGGACCCGATCGAGCGGGTCCGCGTCTACCTGGTCAAGCAGCAACTGGCCGACCAGGACTTCTTCGACGGCGTGCAGGCCGAGGCCGACGAGATGGCCGCGCGGCTGCGCGAGTACACGATGAACCTGCCGGACCCGAGCCCGGACCGGATCTTCAGCAACGTCTACGCGGAGGAGCCGGCGACCCTGCGCTCCCAGCGCGAGGAGTACCAGGCCTACCTGTCCGGATTCGCCGACACCACCGCTGGAGGTGGGCACTGATGGCCGCGCCGACGATGAACAACGCACCCGGTGCCACCGCACAGCCGCCGAAGACGACGACCCTGGGCAAGGCGCTGAACATGGGGCTGCGCGCCGCCATGGAGCGCGACCCGAAGGTCATCGTGATGGGTGAGGACGTCGGCAAGCTCGGCGGCGTCTTCCGGATCACCGACGGCCTGCAGAAGGACTTCGGCGAGCAGCGCGTGCTGGACACCCCGCTGTCGGAGTCCGGCATCATCGGCGCCGCGATCGGCCTGGCCATCCGCGGTTTCCGCCCGGTCGCCGAGATCCAGTTCGACGGCTTCATCTTCCCCGGCTTCGACCAGATCGTCAGCCAGCTGGCGAAGCTGCACTACCGCACGCAGGGCCGGGTGAAGGTGCCGATCGTGGTGCGGGTGCCCTTCGGCGGCGGCATCGGCGCGGTCGAGCACCACTCGGAGTCCCCGGAGTCCTACTTCGCGCACACCGCCGGTCTGCGCGTGGTCAGCTGCTCCAACGCGGTGGACGCCTACTGGATGATCCAGCAGGCCATCGACTGCGACGACCCGGTGCTGTTCTTCGAGCCGAAGGCGCGCTACTACGAGAAGGCGGAGCTGGACACCTCGCTCACGCCGGAGCCGCTGTTCGCCTCGCGCGTGCTGCGCACGGGGAGCACGGCCACGCTGGTCACCTACGGTCCCTCGGTCAAGACCTGCATGGCGGCCGCTGCCGCAGCGGCGGAGGACGGGCTGGACCTGGAGGTCATCGACCTGCGCACGCTCTCGCCGCTGGACCTGGGCCCGGTGTTCGACTCCGCGCGCCGCACCGGCCGCGTGGTGATGGTGACCGAGGCCCCCAGCGAGTCCTCGATCTCCTCCGAGGTCATCGCCCAGGTGCAGAAGGAGTGCTTCTACTCCCTGGAAGCCCCGGTTCTCCGGGTCACCGGCTTCGACACCCCGTACCCGCCGAGCAAGTTGGAGGAGGAGTTCCTCCCCGACCTCGACCGGGTGCTGCACGCCGTCGACCAGGCCCTGACCTACTGAACCCGGGAGGAAGTCCGCTATGCCGCAGTACAAGCACTTCCCCCTGCCCGACGTCGGGGAAGGCCTCACCGAGGCCGAGATCCTGAACTGGCACGTCAAGCCGGGTGACGAGGTCACGGTCAACCAGATCATCGTCGAGATCGAGACCGCCAAGGCCGCCGTGGAGCTGCCGTGCCCGTACGCGGGCGTGGTGACCGAGCTGCTGGCCGACGCGGGGCAGACCCTCGACGTCGGCACCCCGATCATCACCATCGACATCGACCCGAACGGCGCTGCGGCTCCTGCCCCGGCCCCGGTCGTCGAGCAGCCCGGTGGGGCCTGCCCGGCGGACGCGGTCGCGGCCAACGCCGCCGCGCGCGCCCAGGCCGACGCGGTCAACGGTTCCGGCAAGATCGGCGAGGAGATGCCGGGCGGCCGGATCGCCACGCTGGTCGGTTACGGCCCGCGTTCGACGGCGGCCAAGCGCCGCCCGCGCAAGGGTGCCGCGGCTCCGGCTCCCGAGCCGGTCGCGGTCGCGGCAGCACCCGTCGTCGCCCCGATCTCGCCTGAGCCGATCACTCCTGTGGTGGTCGAACAGCAGGTCACCGGCCTCGTCCCGCTGGCCAAGCCGCCCGTGCGCAAGCTGGCCAAGGACCTCGGCGTCGACCTGCGCGGGCTCACCGGCTCCGGTCCGGACGGCGTGATCACCCGCGAGGACGTCTCGCTCGCCGCATCGGCCCCGACCCCGGTCGCCGCTGCCGCCGCGGCTCCGGCGAGCTACGACGCCGGGACGCGGGAGCGGCGGGTGCCGATCAAGGGCGTCCGCAAGGCCACCGCGCAGGCGATGGTGGACAGCGCGTTCACCGCCCCGCACGTCACCGAGTTCCTGACCATCGACGTCACGCCGATGATGGAGCTGCGGGCGCGGCTGAAGGGCACTCCGGAGTTCCGCGACGTGAAGCTGACCCCGCTGGCCTTCGCGGCCAAGGCGGTCTGCCTCGCGGCCCGGCGCACCCCGGACGTGAACGCGACCTGGGACGCGGCGAGCAACGAGATCGTCTTCAAGGACTACGTGCACCTGGGCATCGCGGCGGCGACCCCGCGCGGGCTCGTGGTGCCCAAGGTCCGCGACGCCGACTCGATGTCGCTGCGCGAGCTGTGCGTGGCCCTGGAAGAGCTGACCACGACCGCGCGCAACGGCAAGACCTCGCCCGCGGACATGGCCAACGGGACGTTCACCATCACCAACATCGGCGTCTTCGGCATCGACACCGGAACTCCGATCATCAACCCCGGCGAGTCCGCGATCCTGGCCTTCGGCGCCATCCGCGACATGCCGTGGGTGGTGGACGGCCAGGTCGTGCCGCGCAAGGTCTGCCAGCTCGCGCTGAGCTTCGACCACCGCGTGGTGGACGGCCAGCAGGGTTCGCAGTTCCTCGCCGACGTCGGCGCGCTGATGGCCGACCCGTCGGTGGCGATCACGTACTGATCGGCCGTATCTCGGCTGTTCTTCGAAGCGCCCTCGTCGACTCCGGCGGGGGCGCTTCGCTTTCCCAGGTCAGGTCAGCGCGGGCCGTACATGATCACCGCGACCCCGGCGAGGCAGATGAGCGCGCCGATGACGTCCCAGCGGTCCGGGCGGAAGCCGTCCACGACCATGCCCCACGCCAGCGACCCGGCCACGAACACGCCGCCGTAGGCCGCGAGGACCCGGCCGAAGTTCGCGTCGGGCTGGAGCGTCGCGACGAACCCGTAGACGCCGAGCGCCAGCACGCCGCCGCCGATCCACAGCCAGCCGCGGTGCTCGCGCACGCCCTGCCAGACCAGCCAGGCGCCGCCGATCTCGGTCAGCGCGGCGAGCGCGAACAGCAGGACCGAGCGCAGGAAAGTCATGCCGAAAATTTTAGGGCCGCCATAGCTGACCTGGGCTTTTGCCCCCGGAATTGTCAGACCCCCTCCGTAGTCTCATCGGTGTTGGGTCTCCGCTGGTCAAGGAGGTACGGGGTGCAGCAGCACATCCCCACTTCGCTCTGGATCGACTACAACAACGCGCCAGGACCCGAGAAGGCGCAGCGGGTGCGCAGGCACCGGCACATGCACGAGAACACCAACGTCTGGGCGATCAGGTACAACATCGACCTGCTCGACGCCATCCAGGCGGGCCGCCGCTCCGGGGACGACCTCTCCGAGCTGATCACCGCCATCGACAACGCCCACCCGAAGAAGCTCCGCAGCTACGAGGAGAACGCCGAGGGCTGGTGCAGCCTCGTGCAGGACTGGAAGCCCGAACTGACCGAGGTCGGCATCGGTGAGTGCGTCTTCGACGACGTCCGGGTGCGCGTGCGACCGCACCTCGGGCTGGTCGACGGCAAGCACCGGTACGCGACCTACCTGTGGTTCAAGGACGAGCCGCTGACCGAGGCCGCGGCCTGCTCGGTGCTGCGGCTGATGCAGTTGGAGATGCCCGCGATCCTGCCGGGCGGTCGGCCGCTGGTGATCGACGTCCGGCGGTCGCGGTTGATGCACCTGCCGCGCAAGCGCCAGTGGCGGGACTTCGACGACTGGCTCGCCAGGGAGGCGGCGGCCTACGGCGAGTACTGGCGGGCCGCGCCGGTCGCCGCGTAGTCCGGGGCGGGGTTCCGTGGCCCATGGGGGTGGTCACGGAACCCCGTTCCCCTCGCGGGTCTGGTCATTGGTCCAGACTTGCGCGCCGCCCCGGCACGACGGTGTTTGACTCGGCTCATGCCCGATCGCCGAGCCGAGGTCCGCGCCGAGCTGGAGCGGTTCCTGCACAGCACGGAGTTCAGCTGTCTCGGCGCCCGCGCGGCGCTCAAGCGCGGTTCGCTCACGCATCGGCATTACCCGGCCATCGGTGAGCCGGAATCGGCCCGGCTGCACCACGCGGACCTGCTGGAGCACACCCGCGAACTCACCGAAAAGGTCTCCGGCACGAGCTTCTTCACGTTCGTGGCCACCTTCGACGAGCCGGAACGGATGGACGAGCACGAGTTCGAACGCGTGCTCTGGCGGCACCTCCAGCTCGTCCACGACCTCGACAGCCGGGAACACGGCGTTCAGCACGGCGCGTCCTCCGATCCCGAGCAGTCCAACTTCGGCTTCCACGTCGGGGGGCACGCGTTCTTCGTCGCGGGCATGCACCCGGGTTCCTCGCGCGCCACCCGCCGCTTGTGCCTGCCCGCGCTCGCGATCACCGCGAACGAGCAGTTCATGGCTTTGGGCGAGAAGTTCCTGTCACTCCAGGGACGCATTCGGGCACGGGAAGTGACGAACAACGGATCGGTGAATCCGAGTTTCGCTCGCTATGAGTACGAGCAGCCCGCACGGCACTTTTCCGGGCGTTTGACGGAACCGGACTGGAAGTGCCCTTACCGTTCGCACCACACCGAACAGTCTGCACCTACCCAAACTGGTGAGCCCCTTACCGGTGATGCTTCACCCTGAAATGAAACCTCAGCGTCACCGCTCCCGAGTTCGGGTTATCATTTGTCGGAGATGGCGCTCGGATCAGCTTTTCATCAAGCGATCGCGCCGTTTCACCCGCATTATGTGATGCCGTGTCACAAGGTTGAGCGCGGCTGACGTGCTCTCGACAACGGAGCAGACTTGAAGAACCGCACGCTGACGGCTGCCGCCGTCATGGCCGCCGCGATCACCGCGGGCGGCCTCGGCACCACCGCCTCCGCCACTCCGAACGCACCGCTGAACATGGTGGTGATCGGTGACTCCACCGCTTCCGGCACCGGAGCCGGTTACTACTACCGCGGCACGCACGGCACGTGCTGGCGCAGCACGAACTCCTACTCCGAGCTCGCGCTGGTGAAGCTGCGCGAGAGCGGCCGCCAGGCGGAACTGCGCAACGCCACGTGCAGCGGCGCGGGCATCAACGACGTGCGCAGGCCGTTCAAGGGTCAGCCAGCTCAGTTGGACGCGCTCAAGCCGGACACCGACGTCGTGCTGCTCACGTTGGGCGCCAACGACATCGGCTACGTCGAGTTCGGCGGCCTGTGCATGCAGGGCGACTGCTCCAAGGCCGCGGGCAGCGTCATCGACCAGATCCCGGCCATGAGCGAGAACCTGGCCAAGCTCTTCGGCGAGATCAAGGCCAAGAGCCCCAAGGCGAAGATCGTCGCCACCGGCTACGGGCGCCAGCTCACCAACGGGGCCAACGGAGCCGCCGCGGCCGACCCGATCTGCGACTCGACGGTGTTCGCCGCCGAGGAGCGCACCGAGGGCAACAAGATCACCCTCGCGCTGGACCTCGCACTGCGCTCGACCGCGGAGAAGGCCGGCGTCGCCTTCGTCAGTCCGTTCGCCGACTCGGTCGAGCTGCGCGAGGAGTTCGCCGGGCACTCGCAGTGCGACTCCGCCGCGACCTTCTACCGCGGCTTCGACGCCCTGGAGCCCTACCAGGAGGGCCAGGAAGCCGTGCTGCACCTGAACAAGGACGGTCAGGCCGCGCTCAGCGCGCTCGTCCTCGCACAGCTGCGCTAACCGAGGACAACCTTTCGGGCTCAGCCGGAGTGTTCCTCATACGGACCACAACTGTTGCCACACAAGGAGAAACGTGAAGAAGCGTCTGCTTTCAGTTGCCGCTCTGGCCGCCGCGATGACCGCGGGTGGCCTCAGCACCGCCGCCGCCGCCGCCCCCGCAGCAGGACCGCTGAACGTGGTGGCGCTCGGCGACTCCACCGCCTCCGGCACCGGCGCCGGTGTCTACCACCGCGGCACGCACGGAACCTGCTGGCGCAGCTCCAACTCCTACTCCGAGGTCGCCGTCGCGAAGCTGCGCGAGGCCGGCCGCAAGGTGGAGTACACCAGCGTCGCGTGCAGCGGCGCCGGCATCGACGACATGCGCACCACGTTCAAGAACGAGCCGTCGCAGCTGAACGTGCTGAAGCCGGACACCAACGTCGTGCTGCTCACCGTGGGCGCCAACGACATCGGCTACGTCGAGTTCGGCGGCCTGTGCATGCAGGGCGACTGCTCCAACGCCGCGGGCCCGGTGCTGGAGAAGCTGCCCGCGATGGGCAAGAACCTGGTCAAGCTCATCGGTGAGATCAAGGCCAAGAGCCCCAAGGCCAAGGTCGTCGTGGTCGGCTACGGCCGCCAGCTCACCAACGGCGAGAACGGCGCCGCCGCAGCCGACCCGATCTGCGACGCCTCCATCTTCGCCAAGGAGGAGCGCGCCGAGGGCAGCAAGCTCGTCACCGGTATCGACCTGACGCTGCGCGCCGCCGCCAAGCTGACCGGCTCCACCTTCGTCAGCCCGCTCGCCGACTCGGTCCGCCCGACCAAGGAGTTCGCCGGGCACTCGCAGTGCGACTCGGCCGCGACCTACTACCGCGGCTTCGACGCGCTCGCCCCGGGCCAGGAGGGCCAGGAAGCCGTGCTGCACCTGAACAAGGACGGCCAGGGCGCGCTCGGCGGGCTCGTCGCCGCGAAGCTGCGCTAGTCGGAGCGAACGGGTGGTGGACCCCCGACCTGGGGGACCCGGGGTCCACCACCCGCTCTGCTGGCCGCCAGCGCGGTTTGGCGGCCGGCAGGCACCATCACCGGATGTGCATCCCGGAGATCGCCCGCGCCATGACCAGGCGCTGGATCTCCGAGGTGCCCTCGAAGATGGTGTAGATCTTGGAATCGCGGTGCATCCGCTCGACCGGGTGCTCGCGCGTGTAGCCGTTGCCGCCGAGGATCTGGATGGCCCGCTCGGTGGCCCAGACCGCGACCTCGCCCGCCTTGAGCTTGGACATCGATCCCTCGGCGCTGGTGAACTTCTGGCCGGTCCGGCCCATCCACGACGCCCGCCACACCAGCAGCCGCGCCGCGTCGATCTCCATCTTCATGTCGGCGAGGGTGAAGGCGATGGACTGGTTCTCGATGATCGGCCTGCCGAAGGTGACGCGCTGCTTGGCGTACTCCAGCGAGTACTCGTAGGCGGCGCGCGCGATGCCGACGGCCATGGCGCCGACGGTGGGGCGGGTGACCTCGAAGGTGGCCATGGCGGCCTGGCCCTCCGCCTTCCTGCCCTCGCGGGCGCGGGCCAGCCGCGCGTCGAGCTTTTCCTTGCCGCCCAACAGGCACGAGCCCGGCACGCGCACGTCGTCCAGGTAGACGTCGGCGGTGTGCGATGCGCGCAGGCCGTGCTTCTTGATCTTCTTGCCGCCGACGAGGCCCGGTGTGCCCGGCGGGACGATGAACCCGGCCTGGCCGCGCGCCTTCAGCTCGGGGTCGACCACCGCGGTGACCACGTGCACGCCCGCGATGCCGCCATTGGTGGCCCACGCCTTCTGCCCGTTGAGCACCCACTCGTCCTTGGCCTCGTCGTAGACCGCGCGGGTGCGCATGGCCGAGACGTCGGAGCCGGCCTCGGGCTCGGAGGAGCAGAACGCCGCGACCTTGGGGTCGTCCGCGTCGCCGTAGCACTGCGGCACCCACTCGGCGAGCTGCTCGGGGCTGCCGGAGGCGAAGATGCCCGCGACCGCGAGGCCGGTCCCCATGATCGCCATGGCGATGCCGCCATCGCCCCAGAACAGCTCCTCGTTGACGATCGGCAGCGACAGCCCGGTGGGGTCGGCGTAGCAGGTCGCCAGCGACTCGAAGCCGTAGAGGCCGATCTTGGCTGCCTCCTGGATGACCGGCCACGGCGTTTCCTCGCGTTCGTCCCACTCCGAGGCGGCGGGGCGCACGACGTCCTTGGCGAAGCCGTGCACCCAGTCCCTGAGCTCGGTCTGCTCCTCGGACAGTTCGAGCGAGAAGGTCACGTGTGCTCTCCCTATTTTTCGGGGATCAGGCTTTGGGGACGTCGAAGAGGTTCATCAGCCCGGCGGCGAACCCGAGGTCGCCCTTGATCTTGAGCTTGCCGGTCATGAACAGCACCGGGGCGGAGCCGTTCCCGGTCACCAGCTTGAGGAAGTCCAGCGGCGTCACGGTCACCGAGACCCGGGGCTCGCCGGTGTTGTCCTTGTTAACGGTGCACTCGCCGGAGTCGACCACCATCTCGTAGCGGTCGTAGGTGTCCGGTTCCGGACGGGTGATCCGCCAGTGCACGACGGCCGACGCCGAGCCGGCGCGGTCGGCCCTGAAGTGCGCTCCCATCCTCCGGAAGACCTCATCCAGTACCTTGACCCGCAGTTCCGGACGAACCATGACGGCTTCGATCTGACCCTTGGAGGCGCGGGAGACCAGGCGAGCGAACTTCTGCGGCTCCAGCGCGCTGAGATCGACCTCGGCTCCGCTGTCCGCGAGGTCGGATGCCGCGGAGAGCAGTGCGACGAACTCGTCGTCGCTGATCTTCTTGGGGTCGACCTCGGCGAGGGCGGCGATCGGGTCGGTGTTCGGCACAGCGCACCTCCAGGCTTACCTACTGATGAGTAAGACTACTTTTGAGTAGGTTCAGTCGCAAGAGCGTCCCGAGACCCCGTTGAGGTGGGTGCATGACCAAGAAGGACGTGGCGGGGGAGACCCCTCCGCCGCGCGCCAAGCGGCTGCCGCGCGCCGTGCGCGAGCGGCAGATCCTCGACGCCGCCGTACGGGTCTTCTCCGAGCGCGGCTACCACGCCGCGTCGATGGACGAGGTCTCCGACGTCGCGGGCATCTCCAAGCCGATGATCTACGCCTACCTCGGCTCCAAGGAGGAGCTGTTCGCCGCGTGCATCCAGCGCGAGGCGACCAGGATGATGGAGGCCATCGGCGGCGTCGTCGACGTGCACCTCGACCCCGAGGAGCAGCTCTGGCGCGGGGTGCTGGCGTTCTTCACCTTCGTCGGGGAGAACCGCGACTCCTGGCAGGTGCTGCACCGCCAGGCGGGCACGCAGGGCGCCCCGTTCGCCGCCGAGCTGGCCGAGGGCAGGCGCAGGGCCATCGCGATGATCTCCGCGCTGCTGGACCGCGCCGCGGGCAAGGAGGGCGTCGGGGCCTTCGCCGAGGGGCAGACCGAGCCGCTGGCCGCCGCGCTCACCGGGGCGGGGGAGGCGCTGGCCGAGTGGTGGCTGGAGCATCCCGAGGAGAGCCCGAAGGCCATGGCGCGACGGCTGATGAACCTGTCCTGGATGGGCTTCGGCAACCTGGTGCTCGGCAGGGCCTGGCACCCGGACAGGACTGCCTAGCCGACGAGCGCTGCGGCTCCGACGAGGCCCGCCCGGGCACCGAGCTCGGCCCGTTCGACGCGTAGTTTGTCCAAAAAGGACAGTCCGGCGTGAGTGGAAAGCGTGCGGCGCACGGGGTCGAGCAGCAGCTCACCCGCCTCGGCGACGCCGCCGCCGATGACCACCAGGTCCAGGTCGCACACGGCCGCCGTCGCGGCGATGGCGAGTCCGACCGCGTGCCCGCCGCGCTCGAAGGCCGCGCTGGCGACCTCGTCCCCGGCGCGCGCGGACTCCGCGAGCTCGCCCGCGTCGGAGCCGGTCCAGCCGCGCTCCCGCGCCCAGCGCACGAGATGTGGCCCAGCAGCAACGGTTTCGGCGCAGCCGCGACCGCCGCAGGTGCAGGGCGCTCCGCCGGGCTCGATGACGACGTGGCCGATGTGGCCCGCGTTGCCCGTGCGCCCGCCGAAGGGGCTGCCGTCGAACACCAGCCCGCCGCCGACACCGGTGGACACCACGATGCCGAGCAGGTGATCGCTGCTTCGGCCAGCGCCGAAGCGGTGTTCGCCGAGCGCCATGCAGACGCCGTCCCCGGCCAGCCGCACGGGGACGCCGGGCACGAGCTCGGCGACCTCGCGGACGAGCGGGAAGTCCTGCCAGTCCGCGATGTTGATCGGGCTGACGGTTCCGGCGACGGTGTCGATCGGCCCGGCGCAGGCGATGCCGACTCCGCGCACGTCAGCGCCGTGCAGCACGTCCTCGATCGCCTCGCGCGCCGCCGCCCAGCCACCGGCCGCGGTGGGCCGCCTGGCCTCGCGGAGCACGGCGCCCCGGCCGTCGACGAGCGCGGCGGCGACCTTCGTGCCACCGACGTCCAGCGCGAGCACCACGTCCGTCACCCGGGAAACGCTACGGGAAGCGGGTGTCAGTGCCGGTGGGTGTTGTCGGGTTGGCGGGGGTCGCCGGGGTGCTCGTAGCCGGGTTCCAGGCGGACGAGTTCGGCGCGGCGCGCGTCCAGCCAGTCGCCGAAGGCCCTGCGGCGGGCGGCGGCGAGCAGGCGGGCGGTGATCTGCTCGCGCGCCTCGGCGAAGGTGCCCCGGCTCTCCGGGTAGGCGCGCTCGACGAACAGCGTGTGCCAGCCGAGGGGGTCGCGGACCGGGCCGACCACCGAGCGCTCCGGCGCGGCGAACAGCGCCTGCTCGACCGGCCCGGCGAGCTGACCGCGCACGACCGTCCTCAGTGGACTGTCGGAGAGGTCGGCCAGCTCCGGGCTGGTCAGCACGCGGTGCCGGACGACGCGGCGCTCCGGTGCGGAGAACAGCTCGAAGTTGGCCTCGAAGTAGCGCCTCGCCTCGCACTCGGTCACCGTGATCTCCTCGGTGACCTCGTTGAACACCGCGCGCGCCTGCGGACTGCGGGTCAGCAGGGACGCGGCGACGCTGCCGAGTTCGAGCATGGCGGCACGGTCTGCGGCGATCTTCGCCAGCTCCGGCGGGGTCGCTTCCTCGCGCGGGCGCACCAGACCGACGATGCGTTCCGCGGTGAGGCGCTGCACGAGCCACCGGCGCAGCTGCCGGGCCTCGCTGCTGCCCTGCGCGGGCAGCGTCGTCGCCGCGCGACCGGAGCGCAGCTCGGCCTCGGCGCTGTCGACCTCGGAGAGCAGGACCGGCTGGTCGCCGACCCAGGCGATGGGGGTCATGCGGTCACCACCAGCGCGACGGCCTCGGAGTAGAGGATGCGCCCGGCACCGGCGATCTTCACCAGCGCCCAGTAGTCGCCGGGCTCTGCCCAGGGCGGCGGCGCGATGTCGAAGCCGAACTCGGCGCGGCCGACGACCTCGCGGACCTGCCACCAGTCCGGCGTCGCGTCCCAGGTGCCCCACGGGGTGAGCAGCTGCGCCTCGACGGAGACCGGGGCTGAGGTCGCACCGACCACGTCGACGCTGAGCCGCTCCCGCCCGCCTCGCGCCACCCGGACCGCACTGGGCGCTCCGGCCAGCCGCAGTGGTTGCGCGGGCTCCGACACGGTCGACAGCATCGCCACATCCTCGACCACCTGGAGCCAACTCGGTGGGAGCGCCTCGCCGGTGAGCTCCAGCTGCGCGCGGATCGGGTGCGGCAGCTCCACCGCCCCCTTCGGCGCCTTGACCTGCACCTCCGTCTGCCAGTGCCCGCCGGGGGCGAGGCCGAACGGCAGCTGCGGCGGCACGCAGGTCCACCCGTCCGGCACCACGAACCGGACGACGCCGTGCAGTTGCGCGTCGGTGCAGTCGCTGGCCACGGTCAGCGTGAGCGTGATGTCGCCGCCCGGCTGGACCAGCCCGGTGACCGGGTCGAGGTGCACGGCGACCGGCAGTCCGCCCATCGGCGCCGGGCCCCGGTTGTGCATCCAGTAGCGCGTGTAGAGCGGCTGCGCGACCTCGCGCTCCGGCCCGAGCGGCGCACCGTCCATTGTGGACCAACGGGTCAGCTCGGGGCGGGCGACGAGCGTGGCGATCTCGAACGGCGCCAGGGTGAGCGAGGTGTCCGCGAGCGAGTCCCCGCGCTGCTCCAGCAGGTCCGCCGTCGCCGGGTCGAGGAAGCTCAGCAGCGTGGAGGACACCCGCGCCTCGGTCATCAGTCCCGAGGTCTCCACCAGCCGCACCGCGATGCCCTCCGCCGGATCGGCCGGGTGCGCCGAGCCCCTGGCGAGCGGGTTGCCCAGCGCCTTCAGCGCGGCCAGGCTGACCCCGCCAGCGGGCTCGACCTTCAGCAGCGAGCCGGAACCGGGCAGTCCGCCGACGCCGTCCTCCGGGGAGAGCACGGCGACGAGCGGGCGCGAGAACTCCGCGCTGCGCTGCGGGATTCCCTTGCGCCAGTCGCCCTCCGAGCTGACCACGGCGTAGTCGAAGACGTGCGTCCAGTGCTGGAGCTGGAAACCGCTGCCGTCCGGAGTGGCGCGGCGCGGCGGGTCGATCCAGACGCCCGAGGGCCAGCCGGTGCACGAGCGCAGCAGCGACGCGTGCAGCGTTCCCGCCGAGTCCACCGCGAAGCCGGGAACGCCCCGGTTGAGCAGCGCGACCGTGCGCGACTCGAACTCGCCGATCCCGGATGGCGCGTCCTGCCGAACCTCGATCTCGTGATCAACTAGATCGTCCACAATGGACTCGATCGCGGCGTCAAGATCAGCACCCGCGATGATCAGGACCGGAAGTGCCCGCGCAGCGCGGAGATCGGCGCTCGGCACCCAGACCTCGGCAAGCGGTCGCTCCGCCGGGACCCACACCATGGCCCTGCCGGCCGCGCCCAGCTGGCGCTCCACCTCCTCGCGGTAGGACGGGTCGGCTTCGGCGAGGACCTTGGCGGTGAAGGAGTTGCGGTCGGGGCCGCCGAGCGCGAACCGCACGTCCGGCAGGTTCGAGTCGACCTCGAGGTGTCCGTAGCGCGGGCCGTCCGCGGTGCTGCACGTCGCGGTGACTCCGGCCTGGGCCAGGGCGACCGTGAGTTCGCGCGCCAGCGGAGCCGCCTCCGCGCGCGAGGGCGCGATCAGCTCGGCGACCCCGATCGCGCGCACGCTGTCGCCGACCGACACGCGAGCCGTCGCGGAGAGCCCGAACCAGGTGTAGGCGGGGTTGTCCAGCGTCCACGGGTGCTCGGCGGAGTCGACGTCCGGGAGGCCGAAACCCCTGCCCACCACGGCATCCCCGACCTCGCTCACCGGGAGCGCGCCGGGCACCGGGCACGGCCAGCGCAGCCTCAGCAGCTGGTCGGAGCCGGTGAACTCCTCGACCTTGGTGGAGCAGTCGACGCGGGAAACGCCGCGCCACAAGGTGATCGTCTGCGTGTAGCCGACGGTGCCGAGCTGGCCGCGCACGACCAGGCGCTGGCCGAGCGGCGACTGGAACGCCTGCACCGCCGCGTTGTTGTCGCCGGAGACGCGCACAGGTCCCTTGGGCAGCAGGTGCCACGGGCCTTCGCCGAAGCGCGGATGCCGGTCGTACTCCTCGTAGAGCGCGAGCTCGTTGCCGACGCGTCCGGTCGCGATCAGCTCCCGTCCGTGCGGCAGCTCGACGAGGCTGACCACTCCGCCGCCGCGACCCGGGTCGACCGCGATCCGGTGGTGCGCGTTGGCGATCTCGTACCCGTCCACAGGCAGCCACGTCGAGCTGTCCACAGAATCCACAGGTTCATCCACAGTGGACTTATCCACAGTGGACAGTCGGATTGTGTATGCCCGCCAGCCAAAAGAGGGCACGTCGCGGGCGAGGAAGGTGACCGAGTGGCCTTCATGATCCACAAGCGCGGGCAGCTCGGTTCCGTCATCATCCACAACGGAGACGCGGTTGTGCACAGGGTCTTCGAGGTGCACGGTGACGAGATCCGTTCGTGGCGCGGCAATCGAGTTCCACACCACCACGCCGCGACCCACAGCCTGAGAAAAGTCCACGCGGTCGGTCAGCACGCGCAACGCGGAGTTCCGCGCGGAGAGCGCCAGTTCCCGCGCTTCGCGCCAGCCCCACAGCAGGTCGAGGTAGACCTGGTCGGACTCCGAGCCGGTGATCCCGTCGTGATGAGCACCGTATGCCAGCTGCACCCACGCCTTCGCGAAGGCCGCGTCCGGGTAGCGCGCACCGGTCAGCAGCGAGGCGAACACCGCGTAGCGCTCGGCTTCGAGCAGCAGGTCCTCCGCCTCGCGCTGCGCCTGCTTGGTGTCGATGTAGGAGACGTCCTTGCCGGTGTAGATCGGGTTCATGTCCCGGCTCTGCGGCGTCGGCTCCTCACCCCGTTCGGCCAGCTCGGCGCGGACCGCCGCGAAGAACTCCTTCGGCAGCGCGCACACGAACTTCGGCCAGGTGTAGCGGGAGTTCCAGTCGCGGTGGATGCGCGTGACCCACTTGTTCGGCGGCGTGTAGTCGGTGCCGACAGGCAGCAGCACGTTGCGCGTGGTGGCGACCTTCTTCAGGCCCTGGAACAACGTCAGCGCGGACTTCGCCGCCTCCTCCAGCGTGGGCGCGGCGTCCATCCGCCACCCGGAGCTGTAGTGGTCGGCCATGTAGCTGGTCAGCAGACCGCGACCGGATGGGGAGATCCACTCGAACTCGCTGGGGAACTGCATGCGGGTCGGATCGCCCTGGACGCCGTCGCGCACCTCCATGGGCCCCCACTGGTGGAAGGGTCCGCGCGCCCACGAGCTGGAGGAGAGCCCCGCGTCGGCCGCCATGCCGGGAAACGCGGGGTCGTGCCCGAAGACGTCGAGCTGCCAGGCGGTTTGCGGGTCCGCGCCGAGCACGTCGCGCTGGAAACCGATGCCGTGCACGAAGTTGCGGATCGCCGACTCCGGGCTGCACAGGTTGGTGTTGGGCTCGTTGTAGGTGCCGCCCATGACCTCGACGCGGCCCTCGGCGATCAGCCTGCGCAGCACGTCGCGGTCGGCGGGGAAGGCGTCCCAGTACGGCTTGAGGTAGTCGACCTCGGCGAGCACGAACTTGTACTCCGGTTCGCGCAGCGCCAGTGCCAGGTGCGCGCGCACCAGGTCGAAACCCGCGAGCTGGTAGGCCGATCGCGGCGATCCCGGGAAGTCCAGCGCGTCCCACGCCGTCGTGTAGGCGGCCTGGGTGTTCCACCACACCGGGTCGTAGTGGAAGTGGCTGACCATGTGCATGGTCCAGCCCGGTTCGGCGACGGTGAGGTCGAAGGCGAACTCGGCGCCGTGGTCGGTGATCACCCGCGCGGGCACGACCGTCCCCGGACTGTCCGAAGTGGACACTGAGACCTCGACGACGCCGTCGCCGCTGACCGGCTCAGGGGTGTCGAGGCCCGCGCCGGTGACGCGCACGGTCGCTGGTCCGTCAAGGGTTACCCGGACGACCTGGAGCGGCGCGTCGGCCGGTCCGGTGAACAGCTCGGTCGACTCGGCGGAGAGCACCTTCGGCACGATCGGACCCCTTTCACTTCACCGCTCCGGCAAGGGTGAACGCCCCGCCCAGCCTGCGCGAGACGATCAAGTACAACCCCAGCACGGGCGCGGTGTACAGCAGCGAGTACGCGGCGAGCGGGCCGTAGGACTCCAGGCCCGCGCGGCCGAAGAACGCGAAGACGCCGACCGCCGCAGGCTGCTTCTCCGGGTCGAGCAGCAGCGTGAACGGGACGAAGAAGTTGCCCCACGCGGAGATGAACGTGAACACGCCGACCACCGACAGGCCCGGCAGCATCAGCGGCAGCACCACGTGGCGCAGCGACTGCATGCCAGAGGCCCCGTCCATCCACGCCGCCTCTTCGAGGGTGAGCGGGACGTTGTCCATGAAGCCCTTCGTCATCCAGATCGCGTAGGGCAGCGAGGTGGCGGCGAGGAAGAGCATCGTGCCGAAGGTGCTGTCGATCAGCTCCAGCTGCACGAACATGCTGTAGACCGGCACCATCACCGCCGTCATCGGCAGGCCCGTCGCGAACAGCACGAGGTAGAGGAACGGCCGCTTGAACCGCAGCTGGTAGCGCGAGAGCGGGTAGGCGGCGAGCGCCGCGAACACCACGGAGATCAACGCCGCTCCGCCCGCGAGCGCCAGGCCGTTGAGCATCGGCAGCAGGCCGACCTCCCAGTCCAGCACCGCGAGGAGGTTGGCGGGTCCGGGCTGCTCCGGCAGCTCCGTGCGCAGTCCGGCCTTCTCGTCGACCGCCGCCGTCAGCAGCCACAGCAACGGCGCCGCGAACACCAGCGCGATCGCGCCGAGCACCAGGTGCACGAAGCCGGTCGCCACGCGTCGGCGCGGAGTGGAGATCACCGCAGCTCCTCCCTCAGCGTCCTCGCGTACACCGCCGCGAACAGGCCGCCCACCAGCAGCAACACCAACGCGGTCGCCGTGCCGTAGCCGATCTCGCGGAACACGAACGCCTGCTCGTACATGAGCAGCGGCAACGTCTGGCTCGCCTCGCCGGGGCCGCCCGCCGTGAGCACGTAGATCAACGCGAACACACCGATCGTCTGCAACGTGATCAACAGCAGCGTGGTCACCACCGTGCGCCTGATCGTCGGCAGTGTGACGTGCCAGAACCGGCGCAGCGGCCCGGCTCCGTCCATCTGCGCGGCTTCCAGGAGATCGCTCGGCACGTCCGACATGGCCGCCTGGTAGCTCAGCATCGAGAACGCCGTGCCCCGCCACACGTTCGCCAGCACCACCGCCGCCATCGGCGCCGTGTAGAGCCAGTTCTGCCCCGGCAGGCCCAGCCAGGCCAGCAGCGCGTTGAGCGTTCCGTCCGCGTTGAGGAAGGCGTAGACCGCGAAGGCCGCCACCAGCTCCGGCAGCACCCACGCCAGCACCACCACGCCGCCGACCGCCGAGCGCAGCAGCTTCGACCGGCCCGCGAGCAGGACCGCCAGCAGCATGCCGAGGCAGTTCTGGCCGATCACCGCCGAGCCGATCGTGAAGACCACCGTCAGCCACACCGCGTTCAGCAGCGCCGGGTCCTCGATGAGGCGGGCGAAGTTGTCCAGCCCCGTGAAGCTCGGCGCCCGCGCGGCCGAGCCGCTGAGCGCGGTGTTGGTGAAGGAGAGGTAGACCGTCCACAGCACCGGGCCGATGAGGAAGACCCCCAGCAGCGCCACCGCGGGCACCAACGGCACAACCCGCCCCACACCCCGATCACCCGCCACCTCTTCCATGGTCAAGTAGGCGGCGGGACGGGGACACCGCCAGAGGTATGGGCGGTTATCGGGGAATTGCGCCGATTAGCCCGCCCGGGTGGCGCCCGGGGTTTGTGGCACTTGAAGACCAGCAAACCCGGCAGCCACGAGGACTCAGCCTGCGCGGGTGTTGGCGGGGCCGACGATTCGGGTGACCTTGGCGGACCACGCGGTGGCGGTGTCGTCGGGGTCGGCGCCGTTGACCACCTGGTCCATGGCGATCTGGAGCTCCTGCGACACCCTCGGGTAGATCGTCAGCGTCGGCCGGTAGTGGGTGATGTCGATCAAGCCCGTCCAGAAGGCCACCGAGGGGTTGCGCTCGGCGAGGCGGGGGTCCTCCCTGGCGATGTCCCTGCGCACGGGGAGCTGCCCGGCTCCGGCGGCGAAGGCGAACGCGCCGTCGCGGTCGAGCGCGGTGGTGATGAACCGGAACGCGGCGTCCTTCTTCTTGCTGCGGGCGCCGACGGCGAGGGTCCAGCCGCCGGAGAGGCTGACCCGCCCGGGTGCCTGGCCCGCCTGCGTCGGCATGGCGGCGGGGACCATGGTGCGCGCCCACTCCGCCCACTCGGCCTTGCCGCCGGGGCTCCAGTGCGCGGGCAGCCAGCTGCCGTCGAGCCGGATGCCGACCTTGCCCTGCTTGGTCAGCTCCTCGATGCCGCCGTCACCGAAGCGCGGGTCGGCGACCTGGGCCGGGCTCGGGCCGAGGCCGCCGGAGAAGACCTCCTTGACGAAGCCGAGCGCCTCGGCCATGCCCTTGCTCGGCGCGACCCACTTCTGCTGGGCCTCGTCGTAGAGGGTGGCGGTCCTGGTGCCGTAGAGCAGCATGCTGAGGCTCTGCATGGCCGCGGCCTCGCCCTGGGCGCGCCCGGCGGGCAGGGAGAACGGGATGACGCCGGGCACCTTCTCCTTGATCGCGCGCGCGGCGTCGAGGATGTCCGCCCAGGTCCTCGGCTGCCAGTTCTCCGGCAGCCCGGCGCGGGCGAAGACCTGCCGGTTGAACCACAGCCCCCTGGTGTCGGTGGCCATCGGAACGCCGTAGGTCTTGCCGTCGACGGCGCGCGTGCTCTCCCGGGCCACCTGGATGAACTCCTGCCAGTCCGGCCAGCCCGCCAGGAACTCGTCCAGCGGGGCCAGGTAGCCCGCGTCCACGTCGGCGTTGATGTTGAAGCTGTCCTCGTAGAGCACGTCCGGCGCGGTGGCGGGGGAGCGCTGCATCAGCTGCACCTTGGTCAGGTACTCGTTCTCCGGCGCCACCACCGGGATCAGCTCGACCTCGATGTCGGGGTGCGTGCGCTCCAAGGCCTCCTTGGTGCGCTTCATGTGCGCCTCGACCCGGACGTCCTCGCCGTAGCGCTGGTAGACGACCTTGAGCGTGTGTTCCTCGTCAGCGCCACCGCACGCCGCGAGCGGCAGCAGCAGCGCCGAGACGGCGAGAGCGGCAACGGCCCTGTGCACGGACAAGCGCCCTCCAGCCCTCGAACGATCTTGAGACGTGGATCACACCGATGAGAGTCCATGGCCCCGGGAAAGTCAACGTGCTCCGGGGTGAGTTCCTGATGCGGCCGCAGAGTAGCGCGAACCGACCTAGTCCCCCATGAACCAGAGGTAGCTTCCCGGCGTGCGGGAACACGCCCGCAGCAGCTGTTCCAGGTCCTGCACGGCCGCGATCTGCTCAGGGGCCGAGCAGCGCTGGAGCAGGTCGGGGACCTCCTTCAGCGCGACCTCGGCCTCCTGCTCGTTGAACACCGTGTTGCCGGAGGCGTCGACAAGGCCCAGCCGCACCGTGCCGTCCCAGGGAAGCCAGGACAACACCTCGGCCAGCCGCTCCCCGTGTTCGTAGGAGCCCATGACCAGGGTTGTCCTGGACTTCTTCCAGTTGCTGCTCGCGGGCCGGGCCGAGTGCAGCTCCAGCTCGACGCCCAACTCAGGCCCCCGCGCTGTGCACCGGGTCGAGCACGCGGGCGAGGAAGGAGCGGGTGCGCTCCTCGCGGGGCGCGCCGATGACCTGCTCGGCCTTGCCCTCCTCCACCACGTAGCCGCCGTCCATGAACAGCACGCGATCAGCGACCTCGCGGGCGAACTGCATCTCGTGGGTGACGACAAGCATTGTCATGCCTTCGTCAGCCAGTTGGCGCATCACGCCGAGCACGTCGCCGACCAGCTCGGGGTCCAGCGCGGAGGTGGGCTCGTCGAAGAGCATCACCTCCGGGTTCATCGACAGCGCGCGGGCGATGGCCACCCGCTGCTGCTGACCGCCGGAGAGCTGGCCGGGCATGGAGTCGGCCTTCTCGCTCAGGCCCACCTTGGCCAGGTTCTCCCGCGCCACCATCTCCGCGTCGCCCTTGGGGCGGCCGAGGACCTTGCGCTGGGCGATGGTCAGGTTGTCCAGCACGCTCAGGTGCGCGAACAGGTTGAAGCCCTGGAACACCATGCCGACGCGGGTGCGCGCCTTGTCGATGTCGCAGTCCTCGTCGGTCAGCTCGACGCCGTCGACGACGACCTTGCCGCCGGTGGGCTCCTCCAGCAGGTTCACGCAGCGCAGCATCGTGGACTTGCCGGAGCCGGACGGCCCGATGATGCAGACGACCTCGCCGCGCTTGACGCTGAGGTCGATGCCCTTAAGCACTTCGAGCGGGCCGAACGCCTTGCGCAGGCCGGTGATCTCGATGATCGGCTCGGTCATGTCAGCCCACCCCTCGGGTCGTCATACCGCCGTCGCCGTACTTGTTCTCCAGCCTGCGGGAGAGCAGCGACAGCGGGATCGTGATGATCAGGTAGCAGAGACCGACCACCAGGACCGGTGTGAGGCTCTTGAACGAGGTCAGCGCCTGACGGCCGAACTGGGCCAACTCCTGCTGCGCGAGCGTGCTGCCGAGCAGGTAGGCCAGCGAGGAGTCCTTGGTGAGCAGGATCAGCTCGTTGGTCAGCGGCGGCAGGATGATCCGGAACGCCTGCGGGATCACGATGGTGATCATCGCGCGGCCCTGGGACATGCCCAGCGAGCGGGCCGCCTCGACCTGCCCCTTGGGCACCGCCTGGATGCCCGCGCGGATCGTCTCGGCCATGTAGGCGGCGCCGACGAGGCCGAGCGCCAGCATGATCGCGACCTCGCGGCTGAGGAACGTGCCGGGGAAGGCCAGCGGGATGCCGGTGCCGATGGCGATGAACACCAGCAGCGCGGGCAGACCGCGGAAGAACTCGATGTAGATGGTGGACAGCCATCGGTACGGCGCGACCGACGACAGCCGCATCAGCGCGAGGACCAGGCCGAGCGTCAGGCCGAAGGCGAACCCGAGGACCGTGTAGACGAGGGTGTTCTTGAGCGCGATGGTGATGACTTCGGGGAACTGGTCCGCCGCGACGTCGAAGTCGAAGAACGCCCGCTTGATCTGCGCCCAGTCCGCGGTCACCGCGATGAACACGACGACGGCGAGCAACAGGACGTACTGCGAGATGCGGAAGATCTTGGCGCGCTGGCGCTTGCTCAGGCCGGCCTTGCCTGCCATGCGTAACTCCTGTTGGGAAAAGTCGTCGGGGCCGGTGCCACCTCCCGGCACCGGCCCCGAGGGGACGCTTACTTGTTGGCAGGCTTCTTGCCGAACCACTTCTCGTAGAGCGCGTCGTACTTCCCGTTGGTCTTGGAGCTCGCGATGATCTCGTCGATCTTGGCGCGGAGCTTGTCGTTGCCCTTGCGGACGCCGATCCCGTAGTCCTCGTTGGTGTCGAACTCCTTGGTGACGTCGAGGTCGGAGTTCTTCTTGGCGTAGTCCAGCAGCACGCCGTTGTCGTTGATGCCCGCGTCCACCTGGCCGCTCTTCACGGCCTCCAGCAGCAGACCCAGGTCCTCGTAGACGACGACCTCGGCGCCGGCCGGCTTGGCGTTCTTGTTGGCGTAGTCAAGACCCGTGGTCGCCGACTGCGCGCCGAGCTTCTTGCCCTTGAGCTGCTCAAGGCTGTTCAGGCCGGAGGTCTTCTTGACCAGCAGCGCCTGGGTCGCCTTGAAGTACGGGGCGGAGAAGTCGAAGTTCTGCTTGCGGGATTCCTTGATGGTCATTCCCGCTGCGGCGAGGTCGCACTTCTTGGCGTTGAGGTCCTCGCCGGACTCGATCGTCTCGAACGGACCGTCGATGATGTCCTGCTTGACCCCGAGGTCCTCGGCGACCAGGTTCACCAGGTCGACGTCGAAGCCGACGATCTGGCCTTCCCTGGTGAACTGGAACGGCTCGTACGGCAGGTGCGTGCAGGTCTTGAGCTTGCCCGCCTCGACGAGCGGGACACCCTTGGCCTCGCCCGGCTGCGGCCCGGACCCGCACCCGGCAACAACGACCGCCAGTGCCGGAAGCAGCGCGAGGGCCTTGAGCCCTGTTCGTCTGGCCACGGTGTAACTCCTCGTGATGGAGATCGATCGAGATCTGGGAATCCTGCCATCCGTCCGGGGCAGGCGCACCGTTTCGCTTATTACGGCTGCATGACTATACGAGCATTCGAACTACGGTCCGTGTTTGATTCAGCGCTTTCCGTGACCATCCAGCAAATGGCCGATCGCCATGGTCACCTTGGCCGCGAAATCCAGTCGCAGCGACTCGTCCGGGACGTGCGCGTTGCTGTCCGGACCGAGCGCGCCGGTGATCACGAACTGGGCGTGCGGGTAGGCCTCCTGGAGCAGGCCCATGAACGGGATGGAGCCGCCCATGCCCAGCGCGCCCCACGGCTGGCCGAACACCTCGGAGCCCGCGCGGTCCAGTGCCTCGCTCAGCCACGGCGCCAGGTCCGGCGCGTTCCAGCCGTCGGCGTGCTCGACACGGCTGAGCTCGACCTGCGCGTCGTAGGGCACCTCGGTGGTCAGCACGCGGCGCACCGCGGCGAGCGCGGCCTCGGAGTCCGCGGTCGGCGGCAGCCGGAAGCTCAGCATCAGCGAGGTCGACGGGCGCAGCACGTTGCCCGCGTCGGCCGGGGTGGGCAGGCCGTCCGCGCCGATGACCGACAGCGTCGGCCGCCAGGTGCGGTTGAGCTCCAGCTCCAGCTCGTCACCGGAGACCGCGCGCACGCCCGGCGTGAACGGGAAGCTGCCGACGACCATGCCGGGGAGCCCGGCAACGGCGGCGGTGGCCTCCTTCACCCGCACCTCGGGGATGTCCACGTGCAGCTCGGGCAGCCGCACCCGGCCGGTCTCGGGGTCCTCGACGCGGTCGAGCAGCGCGCGCAGCACGCGGAAGGAGCTGGGCACCACACCGCTGGCGATGCCGGAGTGCTGACCGCTGTCCAGCACCTGCACGCGCACCTCCACGGCGACCATGCCGCGCAGCGAGGTGGTCAGCCACAGCCGCTCGTAGTCGGCGCCGCCGGAGTCCAGGCACACCACCAGGGAGACCTCGCCGAGGCGGGGCCGCAGGTGTTCGAGGTAGGCGGGCAGGTCGGGGCTGCCGGACTCCTCACCGGTCTCCAGCAGCACGACGCACCGGCCGTGCGCGCCACCGGCTTCGCGAACCGAGAGCACCGCGCCGAGCGCCGCGTAGGCGGAGTAGCAGTCGTCGGCCGAGCCGCGGCCGTAGAGCTTGCCGTCGCGCACGACCGGGGTCCACGGGCCGAGGCCCTCCGACCAACCACCCACCGGCGGCTGCTTGTCCAGGTGCCCGTAGAGCAGGGCGGTGCCGACCTCCTCGGCGCCCGGGGTGGCCGGGACGTCGATGAGCAGGACCGGGGTGCGGCCGTCGAGCTGGACCACGTCGACCCGCGCACCGGGCAGCTCGCGCTCCTCAGCCCACGCTCGGACGTGCTCGATGGCGGCGTCCAAGTGCCCGTTGCGCTGCCAGTCCGCGTCGAAGGACGGCGAGACGGCGGGGATGGACACCAGCTCGGAGAGGCTGGACAGGATGGGGCCGTCCCACAGGGTCTGGACGGTCGTCTTCAGGGTGTCGTGGTCCACCTTCGCATCCTGTCACGTCACGACGAAGCCGCAGGCTGAGCCGGGTTTGCTTGAGATGCAAGCAGAAACCGGAAACGCTGGGCCGGATGGCGGGTGCCGGTGCTCCGCTTTGGCTAGTCTCCCGGGGTTGTGGGGGACACCAGGACACGGGCACTCGTCAGCGCCGTCGGGATCAGCGCGACCGGGGTCAGCGCCGTCGTGCTGTTCAGCGCGAGTTGGACGGGCAACGAGGTCGTTCGCTGGCTGACGATCGGTTTGGCGCTGCTGGCGACGGGGCTCGTGTGGGTGTTCCCGAAGGCAGCCGCCGGGGTCTTCGGGACCGCGCTGCTGATCTCCGGCTACACCGTTCTGGTCCCGCACGTGCCCTCGGACCTCACCGCGCTGCTGCTGGGCACCGGCAGGCAGGAGCCGTTGCAGCTCGCGGGCTGGCTGCTGCTGATCGCGCCGATCGTCCTGCTCGTGCGGGCGCGCCCGGTTCCGGTGGTCGTGCCCTTCGCGGCGCTGGCCGCCGCACTGCTGCTGGGCTGGGGCTGGTCGGCGTTGCTGATGCGCGGCACGGACGAGAGCCGGATCAACCACACGACCACGGCCGCGAAACCGGCCACCGGGCAGACGGCGGAGTGGATTCGCACGATGCGCCCCGGCCTCTACGGCAACGGGGTCCTGGTGCCGGGGCGCGGCGTCGTCGTGGAGTTGCGCGACAGCGCCCAGAGCACTCAGCCCGACCAGGGTCTGTTCGTCGCCGAGGCGGCGAGCGGCAAGGTGCTGTGGCAGTTCGCCCTGAGCGAGAAGTACCACCTCACCCAGGTCGTGGTCGATCCCGGCGAGGGCGTGCTGTTCGCCAGGATTCGCCGCGCCGGCCTGTTCTTCGACCTGATGACCGGCGAGCTGCGGCACCGCATGGACCTGGCGGAGCTCCAGCCGGACAGCACGTTCCACCTCGTGCGGGACGCGGGTGACTCCCGGCCGCCGATCCGGATCGGCCAGGTCGCGCTGCTCAACGCCAGCCGTCCGGGGATGCGCGACGACGTGGTGTTCGTGCTGGACATCCGCACGCGCGCCTGGCGGGAGGTGCTGCGCGGGGCCAACCCGAACTGCGGCGACCACTGGGTCAGCGGCGTCGGCGGCGCGGAGAACTACTTCGTGCGCAACAACTGCACCGACGCGACCGTCCACGTGATCCGCCTCGACGGGCTCCGGGAAACGGCGATGGCCAAGTTCCCCGTGCGGCAGGACGATCGCCGCTGCAAGACCACGTGCGCACTGCTCGACGTCGTCGCACTGGACGGCGGCCTGCTGCTGCACACTTCGGACTCCGGGGAAACGGCGGCCAAGGGCGAGCAGAATCACGGGCTGATCTGGCTCCGCCGGGACGGCACCGTCGGAGATCGGGCCTCCTTCGCTCCCTTCACCAACCTGACTCCCTTGCAGGACAGGGATGGCAGCCGTTCCAGGGTGGCCGTTCCCGATACCGCCGTGCTCGACTTCCGCAGCGGGACGATGACGCGGGAGGACGTCCGGATTGCCGGGAACGTCCTCGGTGGCGCTCCGGGTGTCGTCTACCTGGACGGGCAGAAATCGTTGCGAGCACTGGATGTTCGCACTCTCGCACCGCGTGGGGCCGACGCCCCGCTCAGCTGCGCGCCCCGCTTCGCCAGCGCGACCGAGCAGCAGGTGCTGGTCAACTGCAAGTCGCCGCACGGCGGTGACATCGCGCTGGTCGTCCTGCCCGCGCGGTGAATACGATCCCGGCATGGTGAGAGCTGACCTGAACAAGGAGACGGCTCAGGTCTCCGCGATGTTCGACGAGGTGGCCGCGGGCTACGACCGCACCCGGAACCGCCTGTGGTGGGGGCGGATGGACGCGTGGGGCCGCCGGATGGCCGCGGCGGCACACGCGAAGCCCGGCACCACGATCCTGGACGTGGCCGCGGGCACCGCGACCTCCAGCGCGATCCTCGCCCGCGCCGGTGGGACCGTGATCGCCTCGGACTTCTCCCTCGGCATGCTCGACGTCGCCGGGCGCAGGCACCCCGACCTCAGCCGGGTCGCGGCCGACGCGATGGCGCTGCCCTTCGCCGACGGCTCCTTCGACGCGGTGACGATCTCCTTCGGGTTGCGCAACATCGCCGACCCGCGCGTCGCGCTGCGCGAGATGCGCCGGGTGACCAAGCCGGGCGGTCGGCTCGTCGTGTGCGAGTTCAGCATGCCGCCCGCCGCCTTGCCCCGCGCGCTGTGGCGCACCTACCTCCGGCACGCGGTTCCGTTGATGGGCAAGCGGATCAGCTCCAACCCGGAGGCCTACGTCTACCTCGCCGAGTCGATCCAGGCGTGGCCGTCCCCGCCCGCGCTCGCCGGGTGGATCGGCACCTCCGGGTGGAGCGAAGTGGCCTTCAACGGCTTGGACGGCGGTGTGGTCCACCTCCACACCGCCGTCGCGCGCTGAGGCCGCTAGAACGGCTTGTGGCCGACCTTGCCCTCAGCGATCAGCTTGCGCGCCGCGGCTTCCAGTGACTTCGTCGGCGCGAACCGGGTGTTGACGCCCGCGCCGTCCTCCGGGACCTCAGGCCTCGGCTGACCGGCGCAGACCGACCGCGACGGCGGCAGGACCCCGTCGAGCAGGTAGCGGTCGACGTGCCGGGTGACGCAGGGGTTGAACAGGTAGAGCCCGTGCTCGCCCTCGTCGGCGACGGAGACGAGGTGGTGCGACAGCCGCTCGGCGAGCGCGGGGCCGCCGTCGTAGTGGGTCTGCGCGTCGGCCTCGGCCTGCACCACCAGTCCGGCCTGATATCCCTTGCGCTGCAAGCGAACCGGCTGTTCC
This sequence comes from Allokutzneria sp. NRRL B-24872, assembly GCF_002155965.1. Classification (GTDB taxonomy): domain Bacteria; phylum Actinomycetota; class Actinomycetes; order Mycobacteriales; family Pseudonocardiaceae; genus Allokutzneria. Next base: position 10,287 of record NZ_MUMH01000051.1, on the reverse strand, counting down.
TTCGGCGTGAAGGAGCGGAACGTGCACGGAAACGGCGCCGCCGCAACGATCCCGCCGCCGTACGGGTACTTCTCGCGGAAGGTGCGCATGTCGTCGAGGTAGGTGCTGACGTCGGTGGGCCAGTCGGCCTCGCACAGGACGGCGTCGAAGACCCCCTGCCGGGTCGGCGTGATCCCGGCCGCGTGCAGCAGTCGCAGTGCGCGGACGGCGTCCGCTGAGCGCGCGGGCTGCTCAACGGCTTCCGAGATCCCCTTAATGATCTCCGCGAACTCCTGCCAGCCCCCTCGGAACCTCAGCGCGGCGAGGATGCGGTCGAAGAAGGTCTGGGTCATGCCGTCGATCGGCTTCACCGCCAGCCGCGCCGAGATCCGCTCCACAACCGCGATCACCTCGGCGGCGGAGCGACCGAGCCCGAAGGACTCGTTCCGCTCGCCGACCCACTCAGCCCATGCCTGCACGCTTTGCTTGGTGGCGATCGCCTGCTGCTTGAACTGGTCGCGCCAGACCCAGTCCGGGTGCACGGCGGAGTCCAGCACGCTGCGGTCCACCGCTGCCGGGAACAGCGAGCCGTAGACCGCGCCGAGGTAGGTGCCGTAGGAGAACCCTAGATAGTTGATCTTCTTCTCGCCCAGCACGGCACGGATCACGTCCATGTCCCGCGCGGTGTTCGCGGTGTTGACGTGCTTGCGCAGCTCGCCACCTGCCTTGGCGCACGCGGCTTCCACGGCCCTCGCATGGTCGACGAGCACGGTCATCTCGGCATCGGTGGGACGCGAGCGCACCTTCGGGTCGGGCACGGTGTCCTCGCAGGACAGCTCCGTCGACCGGCCGACGCCGCGCGGGTCGAAGCCGATCAGGTCGTAGGCCTTGGCGAGCGGCGTCCCCGCGAACGCCTTCGGCAGTTCCAGGCCCTCGCCTCCCGGTCCGCCCGGATTGCTCAGCAGCACGCCGCGCCGCCGCGCCGGGTCGCTCGCCCTGATCCGGCTGAGCGCGATCGAGATCCGCTCCGCGCCGGGCCGGGCGTAGTCCATCGGCACCGCGATGTCCGCGCACTCCGCCGCCGCGTGGAACGCGCACGGCTTCCACTCCGGCTGCTGCTGGTGGAACTCGCGCAACGGCTCCGGCGCCGCCTGCGCTGGTAACGCGCTCCCGGCGACGATCACCGCGCCGAGCAGGATGGCCATGCTTCGCACCTGTGTTTCCCTCCCCGCGATCCAATGTTCTGACCTGCGCATTTCTACGGATCAGCGTGAGCGGGGCGCGCCTGTCGAAGGTCGAGAGGTCGCTGGCCGAAGGTGGGTTGCGGGCATGAAGAAGGGGCGCCCTCCTGCGAGGACGCCCCTTCTGCGGAAGTGCTTCTCTAGTGCGACGCGACCGCCTTGAGGCTCGGGTCGCCCTCGTCGGCGTGGTAGTCCGCCGGGGAGGTCTCGTCGACGCCGTTGGGCTTGCGCAGCTGCCTGGCCAGGAACGTGACCAGCACGGCAACCACCAGGTTCACCACCAGCGCGACGAAGCCGACGTAGATCTGCACCTTGGAGCCCTCGAACGGCGACCAGCCGAAGAGCGTGAGCTTGTCCAGCGTCAGCGCGGAACCGCCGAAGTGCGCCTTGCCCGCCGCCGGGTTGGGGATCTGGTAGAGCAACCAGAACCCGTAGCCCATACCGGCGATCCAGCCGGTGACCAGGCCCCAGATGTGGAACCAGCGGGTGTAGAGCGCGATCGCCACGGTCGGCAGCGTCTGCAGGATGATCACGCCGCCGATGAGCTGGAGGTCGATCGAGAACTGCGGGTCGACGAACACGATGAACAGCACCGCGCCGAACTTCACCACGAGCGAGGCGAGCTTGGCCTGCTTGGCCTCCTGCTTCGGGGTGGCGTCCTTGCGCACGTACTCCTTGTAGATGTTGCGGGTCCACAGGTTCGCCGCGGCGATCGACATGATCGCGGCGGGCACCAGCGCGCCGATGCCGATGGCGGCGAAGGCGATTCCCGCGAACCAGCCGGAGAACTGCTGGTCGAAGAGCACCGGGACGATCGTGTTGGTGTCCGGGCGCCCGGTGGCCGCGTTGGTGATCGGCTTCGCGCCGGAGACGAGCGCGACGTAGCCCAGCAGCGCGAGCAGGCCGAGCAGCAGCGAGTACGCGGGCAGCGCGACCATGTTCCGCTTGATCACGTTGCGGCCCTTGGACGCCAGGATGCCGGTCAGCGAGTGCGGGTAGAGGAACAGCGCCAGCGCGGAGCCCAGCGCCAGCGTCGCGTACTGGAGCTGGTTGTTCGGCGTCAGCAGCGTCGAGCCCTTGGGCGCGCCGTTGGCGCCGGGCGCCGACAGCAGCTCGGCCGACTTGTCGAAGATCGTGGACCAGCCGCCGAGCTTGGCGGGCAGGTAGATCACCGCGACCAGGATGACGATGTAGATCAGCGTGTCCTTGACGAAGGCGATCAGCGCGGGCGCGCGCAGGCCCGCCTGGTAGGTGTAGACCGCCAGGATCAGGAAGCCGACGAACAGCGGCAGGTGTCCCATGAAGCCGCTGCCGTTGAGGCCCATCGTCCGCAGCACGGCTTCCAGGCCGACCAACTGCAACGCGATGTAGGGCATGGTCGCGACGATCCCGGTGATCGCGATGATCAGCGCGAGCGGGCGGGAGCCGTAGCGGCCCTTCACGAAGTCCGCCGGCGTGACGTAGCCGTGCACCCGGGAGACCGACCACATGCGCAGCAGCGGCAGGAAGACGATCGGGTAGAGGATCACCGTGTAGGGCAGCGCGAAGAAGCCCATCGCCCCGGCGCCGAAGATCAGCGCCGGCACGGCGACGAAGGTGTAGGCGGTGTAGAGGTCGCCGCCGACCAGGAACCAGGTGATCCACGAGCCGAACTTGCGACCGCCGAGACCCCACTCGTCCAGGTGCTCAAGCGTGTCACCGGCCTTCCACCGGGACGCCACGAAGCCCATCACGCTGACCACCAGGAACAGCACGGTGAAGACGATCAGCTCGGTCCACTGCACGTTGTCCAGGCTCATGCCTTGCCCCCCTCGTCGAGGTCGTCGACCGAGAGGTGGTCGGGCTTGTCGGTGGCGACCGGCTCGTCCTTGGTCATGACGTAGACCAGGCCGACGCAGACCACGCCGATCGGCACGAAGGCGAACTGCGACCAGTAGAAGAACGGCAACCCGAGCACGCGGGGCTCATCGAGGTTGAGCATGGGGGTGAACAGCATGGCGAGCGGGACGAGCAGCAGCAGGTTCCACGCGTTCCAGCGCAGTCCCGTCGGCCTCGTCCTGTCCGCGCCGGACGGTCGTCCTGACGCCATCGGGTCTCCTACAGGTCACGGCGGTGTGGCGATATCGGCGGATGTTAGGACGCGACGGTTCGTCACGTCACTCTTCTGGCCCCAAGCGTGACCTCCGCTCACACCACGGGACACCGCCGTGCGGCCCCCGGTACCGTTCTGGCAGGGAGAACACCTTGGGGAGGGTCATGCTCAGGCACCGGCGCAGCGGGACCGCGGTCCTCGCGCTCTCCGCGTTCGCCCTGCTCACCGGCTGCACGGCGGCCGTGAGCCCGGAACCGCTGCCCGTGACGCAGCAGCCCAGCCAGCCAGGCGAGGCGCGCCCGCAGGCCACGACCAGCGCCGCGGGAACGGGCACGGCGCTGGCCTCGCAGTGCATCGACGGCAAGCGGTTCGTGGTGGTCGACTGCGCTCAGCAGCACGAGCTGGAGGTCACCCAGCCGGAGCGGTTCCCGGCGACCATGCCCAAGGAGTACCCGGACGAGGCCGCGCTGCTGGCCGTCGCGATGCCGAAGTGCCGCGCGCACGCGCTGGCCTACGTCGGCGACCAGCTCGACGCCAGCAGGCTCCAGTCGTGGCCGGTGTGGCCGACCAAGGACGGCTGGGCCAAGGGCGAGCGCTGGCTGACCTGCGCCGCCGTCGAGCTCGGCCCCGACGACAAGCCCGTCAGCCGCACCGGCTCCGTGCGCGCGGCCATGGCTGGCGCGAACTTCTACAAGTTCCAGGTGTGCACCGCCGGTTCGCCCTCGCGCGACAACCAGCTCAAGCTCGCGCCCTGCGACCAGGCCCACCTCGGCGAGGCCGTGCCGTGGGTGCTGTCGCTGGGCAAGGCGACCGACCCCGCGCCGAGCCCGGAGCAGATGAACGCCGCGTCGGAGCCGCACTGCAAGGCCATGGCGAACCAGTACCTCGCCGCGCCGAACGGGCGGAAGGACCTCACGCTGACGTGGCGGCTGCCCGAGGTCAAGGACTGGCCGCTCGGCCACACCACCGCGGTCTGCTACCTGGAGTCGGCGAAACCGTTGACGAAGACGCTGCTCAACATCGGTGAGAACGCGCCGCTGCCGAGCTGACCGATCTCCTGGTGCGGTGCCACAGGTGCAGCACCACCAGCGCGATCACGGCCAGGAAGGCCAGCATCGCCACCGAGACCCACGGCGCCTGGCCCGGTAGCTCCGCGCGCGTGTCCGGCGGCTTCGCCACCGCGTGCACCGCCGGTGGGGGCGTCGTGGTGGTGCTCAGGGCCGTCGTCGGCGCGAACTCCACCTCGCAGTGCACGCGCAGCCGCGTTTCGGCCACCGTGCGGTCGTTGCCGTGCTTGACCTGCACCAGGCCCATCGTGCCGTCCGTCAACGGCACCGGCACGCGCTCCGCTCCGCCCGGCCCCAGCAGCCCCGCGCGCACCACCTGGCCGTCCACCAGCACCCGGTAGCGCGCCGTCGCCGTGCCCGTCGCGTTGCCGATCTCCACGCTCGTCGTCGGCCCGTCCGCGCAGTTCACCTGCCCGATCCGCGCGGTCGGCATCGGCCTCGTCGTGCTCAGGTCCGAGCCCGTGACCTGGTACTTCCACGGCCCGCCGGTGAGCGCTCCCGGCCTCAGCCGGACGAACGGCACGTACTTCGTCGTGGGCTCGCCCGGTAGGACTCCGGTGAAGGTGTACGGCAGCTGGCCCTGCGGCTCGTAGTCCTCGACCACCTGCCCCGCGCCGTCCACCGCGTCCACCCGCGCCGAGTACGTGTTGTCCTGCCTGATCTGCACCGTGAAGCGCAGCGTCGCGATGTCCTCCGCAGGCTCCTCCTGGCCCGGCCCGTCCAGCGGGTCCGCGCAGTGCGCCCCCTCCTCGAAGACGAACCTGCCGTTGCGGTTGAACTGGTTGTTCGCGCAGAACTCGCTGCTCGCGCCGTTGACGTAGCGGGTGAACACCACCGGGTCCCCGTCGTGGTCCGGCGTCGCGAGCGGGGTGCGGTGGTCCACCGCCTCGCCTTCGAGGACCCGCAGGAACCCCACCGCCGTCGACTCCGGCGCTCCGTCGTAGAAGGTCGCCCCCCGGTCCGCCGCCACCGTCGTCGTGAAGGTCGCCGCCGCGTCCGGAGCGCTCTGCGCCAGCTCCGCCGGGCTCACCGCCAGGCCCGGGTCGTAGCCGAAGTGCGGGGGTTGGGTCCGCTGGTCGAACAGCGTCGCCGGGCCGGAGTGCGTGCCGTTGTAGCTCGGCACCGGCGCCGCGAGCGCCGTCGGGCACGCCGAGGCCGCGGCGAGGAGCACCGCGAGCAACAAGGGGCGAATGCGCATCCGAGGTCCAGGTCCAGCGGGTGGGGGACCTGCGGAAGCTAACCCGGATCGGCGCCGTTCACCTGCGGAGATCCGCATCGGCACCCATCGGGGTTACCCGAGCCCCTCAGCCGACCCCGGAATCACCGAAGAGCGACACCTGGCCTTGGACGTAGGGCTCGCGGACTGTCAGCCCGTCCAAGCTCCCGCCGACCTTGAGAAGACCGTGATCCCAGGTGAAGAGCGTTGAGCACTTCCACATTGCCGCGACCGCCAGCACGCACGCGTCGGCGCCTTTGAGGTTGAACTGGGTCGCCAGTCCAGCAGCCCGCTTCGCGACCCGTTCGGTGATGTCCGCGATGAGGAAATCACTGCTGCGCACCCATTCATGCGCCAGCGCGATGCGCTCACTTCTCGCTAGCTGTCCGCCATCGTCACCACGCACGGCGCCAGAACCGGTCACCTCTGCGAGCACGAGAGCGGGCAGCACCACGCGGTACCGCTTGTCATGCGCGCGAAGGGTGTGAACCGAGGACTCTCGACGATGCTGGTCGAGCGACACGAGCATCTCTACGATCACGCAGCTGTCGACCACCGCGAGGGGGAGCTGCGACCTAGCAATCACGCTGCCGCCTCACCCATTCAACGGAGTCCAGACCATCGGTCCACTCCGCCCCGAACAAACCCACCACGTCATCCAGCGCGACCTGTGCCTTCGGCGTCGCGGTCACCTCAAGACCCTCGAGCACAATCGACTCGATCTCGTCATAAACATTTCGAGTTACTTCGCCCCAGATTTCAACTTCACCATCGAGCGCGCTTCTCACCTTGCTCGCGAGACCTATAGAGAAATAGACGGCAACAATCTTCAAAGTCCCTGCCTGGCTCAGCGCCGCAGTGCGCTGGCGGCCGTTGTAGCGGTACAGCTCACCTCGAACAGATCCCAGCGAAGTGCGGGTGGAGCCGATGCTCCGCTTGGCGTTTGCCGCAACGATGTCGTCGATGTCGGACAGCGCACCGGCAATGCGCAGTCCAACGGCTTCGACCCCACCGCGCTTGCCGGTCCGGTGGAGATCGAGGAGGGCCGCGACCGAGTCGACGGACCAGCCCGACGGAATCTCGGCGGCAGTGGCAATGGTGGCGAGCCCTTCACGCAGAGCGTCGACGCGTCGCTGGTCCGTCTGGATGCTGGCGACAGCGCTCCCGATCGCCAGGTGGCTGATCGCGGTCGACGCCGGCTGGTCTCCGGTCACGCCGCGAACCATCTTGTCGAGCGCGAGGATGGCCTCGCCAACAGCACGAGGATCGATACGACCGTGCGGGCCTGCAAGTTCCACAGAGATCTCGTCGGGACGCAAGCCGACCTCCCTCTGCTCATTGTCCGCATCGCGCTCGAACGTTCTCCCGATTTTACCGCCCCAGACAAGCACAACACCAAACACGCGGCTGGCGTTTGCCACTGGCGCAAGCCGGGGGGACAGCAAATCGGACATGACCTGGTGCGAGTACCCCTGATCGGCGAAGGTGGGTTTCCTCCGCCGCACGAGCGCAAAGGACGGTCCGCATGTCGATCAAGGGTCAACGGGTGGGGGTGGCCGCCGCCGCGGTCGCCGCGCTGGTGCTGTGCACGACGGTGTCCTCCACGGCGGGGGAAGCGCCCGTCGACGCCGCCGTGCCGGTGAAGAGCGCGCTCGGCGGATGGGTGGGCACGTGGCAGACGGCTCCGGCGGCGGGCGTGGACAACACGCCGAACGGCTATCCGAACCACTCGATCCGCAACGTCGTGCACACCAGCGTCGGCGGTGACGCGGCGCGGGTGCGGCTGTCCAACGCCTTCGGCAAGGCGCCGTTACCGCTGACCGCGACGGTGGCGGTGGCGGAGAGCGGGAAGGGCCCGAAGGCGGTCGCGGGCACGATGCGCGAGCTGACCTTCGGCGGCTCGAAGACGATCACCGTCCCGCCGGGCGCGGAGGTCGTCAGCGATCCCGTGCGGCTGGCGGTGCCCGCGGACGGAGACCTGCTGATCACCACGTTCACGCCGAGCCCGTCGGGGCCGGTGACCTACCACCCGGCCGCGCTCCAGACGTCGTTCTTCACGCGCGCGGGCGACAAGGCCGCCGAGGAGTCAGGCGCTTCGTTCACCGAGAAGACCTCGGTGTGGCACTACGTCGCCGGGGTCGACGTGCTCGCCCCGCAGGTGCGCGGAGCGGTCGTGGCGCTGGGCGACTCGATCACCGACGGGGTCGGCGGGACCGCGAGCACGAACAGCCGCTGGCCGGACTTCCTCGCCGACCGCCTGCTCGCCAGGCCGAAGCCGTTGCAGCTCGGCGTGCTGAACTCCGGTATCAGCGCGAACCGCGTCCTGCTCGACGGCGGCAACCCCAGTGCCGGGGTGAACGCGCTGGCCCGCCTGGACCGCGACGTCCTCACCAGCACCGGGGTGCGCACGGTGATCATGTTGGAGGGGATCAACGACATCCAGCAGACCCCGAACCAGACCGACGCCGCCCAGATCGTCGCCGGGATGCGCCAGGTCGTGCAGCAGGCGCACGCGCGCGGCATCCGGGTGCTCGGCGGCACGCTCACGCCGTTCAAGGGCTGGCGGAGCTACACCGAGACGCTGGAGGCGACCCGCGCCAAGGTCAACGAACTCATCCGCTCCGGCACGGTCTTCGACGGTGTCATCGACTTCGACAAGGCCGTCCGCGATCCGCAGGACCCGCAGAAGATCCGCGCGGAGTACGACTCCGGCGACCGCCTGCACCCCGGCGACGCGGGCTTCAAGGCCATGGCCGCCGCCGTCGACCTCGCCCTGCTCTAACCCGTGTGCTGGGAGATCCAGGCGCGGTGTGCGCTGAGGTCGGCGTAGCTCGCGCCCGGGTCCTCGCAGTCGGTGCTGCCGGAGACCGAACCGGAGCGGCTGAGCGGGCCGAGCAGCCTCCAGCGGCCGTCGATCTTCGCGATCTGCGGGCTGCCGGAGTCGCCGAAGCACGTCGTCCCGCCGGGCTCCTGCGACCGGATGCGCAGCTCGTGCGGGTCGGCGGTGATGCGCGCGCACTCCTTCGGCGAAGCCACCGAGGTGTCGAGCTGCTTCAACTCCCTCGACGGGTTGACGCAGTTCACCTCGGTGTCCTTCGCGCACGTCCTGCCCCATCCGATGGAGCGGGCGGGCGCGCCGATCGGCGGAGTGCTCGATGCGATCGGAATCGGCTGCACGGCAACGGGTTCAGCCCGCTCGACCAGTGCGATGCCGGTGCGCTCGTTCGGGCCGGGACGGCCGTAGTCCGGGTGCTGGAGCACTCGCTTCAGGCCGACGACCTCGCCGCCGTCGTTGCGGGCGGAGCCGACCCGAGCGGTCGCGCGGTCGAGCGGTAGGCGCTCGCCGAACGACTCGACGCAGTGCGCCGCGGTCAGCACCCAGGTCGGCGCGGACTTCTTCCGCACGCACAGCTCCCTGTTGGGGGTGGACAGTGCGTCAATCCTGTTCGCGCGCGGGGCCCCTGTCTGTCGGGGCAGCACCGGGATCGACAGGGGTTCCAGCAGGTGTCCCGACGAGAAGGCCCTCCTCGACCGGAGCGGGCTTTCGCTTGCGCCGCAACACGAATCGGTCTTCGGCGTGGTCGAGCACCCCGCCGGTCGGATCGTCCTGCCCCGCGTAGCGGACCTTGTCGCGCTCCGGCCGGTAGATGTCCCGGACCACCAGCACGCACAGCAGCACCACCAGGGCGTCGCGCACGAGCACGGTGCCGAGGAACCAGTCCGCTGGCAGGCCCTTGTTGGACACGCCGAGGTAGAAGTACATGCGCGGCACCCAGACCAGCGCGTCCACGGCCATCCACGCGAGCAGCAGCCGCCACCTGGGCAGCGCGAGCACGGCGAGCGGCACGAGCCACAGCGAGTACTGCGGGCTCCACACCTTGTTGGTCAGCAGGAACGCCGCGACCACGAGGAACATCAACTGCGCCACGCGCGGCCGGGCCGGGGCGGACAGCGCCATCCACCCGATCCCCAGGCAGCACACCGCGAACACCACTCCGGTGAAGGTGTTCAGGATGACCGGCGCCTCGCCGTGCAGCAGCGGACCGTCGAAGCCGAGCCAGCCGGTGAAGTACTGCAACGCGTTGTAGATCGTGTCGGGGTCGACACCGCGCTCGGAGTTGAGCCGGAAGAACTCCCACCAGCCCTTGGGGTACAGCAACATGATCGGCACGTTCACCGCGCTCCACGCGGCCACGGTCGCGCCGGTCATGCGCAGCCACGCGCCCATCTTCCCGCTGCGCAAGCACAGCACGAGCAACGGCCCGAGTATGAACAGCGGGTAGAGCTTCGCCGCCGCGCCGAGCCCGATCAGCGCACCCGCCAGCACAGGTTTCTTGCGCGCCCACGCGAGCATGCCGACAGCGGCGAACGCCGTCGCGAGCGTGTCGAAGTTGGTGAACGCGTGCACCACGACGAGCAGCGACAGCGCGGCGATCGCGGCGTCCCACGGTCTCCTGCCCGCGAGCAGCACGGTCGCCCAGATCGTGACCAGCCAGGCCAGTGCGAGCCACAGCGCGGTGAAGTTGAAGTAGACGACCACGGGCATCGTCTTCGGCAGCCAACCGTTGTCCGCCAACGCCGTCCAGCCCGCGGTGAGCTTGGCGTTGACCCACTGGAAGAGCCCGGTCAGCACCGGGTACTCCATGTAGCGCACCTGCTCGTTGGGCTGCCCCTCGTTCTCCACCCACGAGG
>NZ_MUMH01000050.1 GCF_002155965.1 Allokutzneria sp. NRRL B-24872 | reverse complement strand
GTGGTCTAAACCTCTCCCGTTTCGTACCGAAAGCGGGATTTGGGAGCGCTCTCTTTCCCGAGTGGAGTACGAAACGGGTGTTTGGCGGACTTGGCGGATGTCAAGGCTGGGCGGGTGAGTGTCGCTGTGGGGGTGTGCGGCGTGAGAGACTCGTTTCCCGTGTCGTCTTCCACCCTTCGCGCGCGCGTCGTGTTGCTGGCCGGTCCGTCCGGCTCCGGGAAGTCCACCCTCGCCGCCCACCTGGGCTGGCCCGTGCTCCGGTTGGACGACTTCTACCGCGAGGGCCGCGATCCCAGGCTGCCCCGCGACGAGGCCGGGGCGGTGGACTGGGACCACCCGGAGGCCTGGAACGCCGAGGACGCGGTCGCGGCGATCACCGAGCTGGCCGAGTCCGGCGAGGTGCGGGCGCCGATCTACGACATCGCCTCGGACAGCCGGTCGGGCGAGCGCACGGTCTCGGTGCGCGACTCGTCGCTGTTCATCGCGGAAGGGCTCTTCGCGGACCGGATCGTGGACGACTGCCGCGATGCCGGGGTGCTCGCCGACGCGCTCGTGCTGGCACCGTCGGCGTCGCTGACCGCGGCGCGGCGCTTCGCCCGCGACGTGACCGAGGCGCGCAAGCCGGTGCCGGTGCTGCTGCGCCGAGGGCTGCGCCTGTGGCGCGAGCAACCGCAGGTGGTGCAGCGGTGCGTCACGGCCGGGATGCGGCGCAGCAAACCTACTGCGGCGCGCGAGGAACTGCGCCTGCTTGCCTCTCCGGATGCCTTGTGGGGCAACGAAAAGGTCAGCTGAGCCGTTTTCGCCCCTCGCCGTTCTACCTTCGGCTTGTTCCACTGACGAAGGAGATCGGAATGCGTTTCTTTTCCCGGTTCGCCAGCGTGGTCGCCGCGTCGGCGCTCGTGCTCGCGGCCCTCGCGGTGCCCGCTTCGGCCGCCCCGCTGGTGAAGTACCGGACCGGCCTGAACTTCAGCCTCTGCCTGGACGTGCGCGGCGGAGTCGGGGCGGCCGGCCAGGACATGCAGCTGTGGCACTGCGGCGAGGTCCCCGGTCAGCGCTGGGAGAAGCGCGGCGAGCAGTTGGCCAGCGACCTCAACCGCGGCCTGTGCCTGGACGTGCGCGGCGGGATCGGCGCCGCCGACCAGGACGTGCAGGTGTGGCACTGCGGCAACCTGGCGGGTCAGCGCTGGGTCCGGGACGGCCTGCTGCTCAGGAGCGGGCTGAACCACAACCTGTGCCTGGACGTGCGCGGGGCGCAGGGCAAGCCGGACCAGGACGTGCAGCTCTGGCACTGCGACCGGAACAACGCGGCGCAGCACTGGCACGAATTCTGAGGAACACCTGATCGTCGGGCTTCCGTTCCCACCCGGGTTGCCGGTAAGCCAGAAACATGAGCAATCCTCTCGACAGGCGCACCCTGCTGCGCGCCACGGGGGTCGCGGTGGGCGTGGCCGGGCTGACCGCCCTGCCCGCCACCGCGACCTCCAGCGAGGTCTTCCAGCACGGCTTGGCGTCGGGCGATCCGTTGCCGACGACCGTGCTGCTGTGGACCAGGGTCACTCCGACGCCGGCGTCGCTGCCGGGCTCCGGGGCCGGCCCGAACGTCGACGTCCAGTGGCAGGTCGCGGCGGACCGGGCCTTCACCCGAGTGATCGCCAGCGGCACCGTCGCGACCGGCCCCGACCGCGACCACACGGTCAAGGTGGACGCGACGGGGTTGTCCCCCTCGACGACCTACTACTACCGGTTTCGGCTCAACGAGGCCGTTTCCGACGTCGGCACCACCAGGACGGCTCCGGCAGCGGACGCGGACGTCCAGCGCCTGCGCTTCGGCGTGGTGTCGTGCTCGAACTGGCAGGCGGGGCACTTCGCGGCCTACCGCCACCTCGCGGAGCGCGGTGACCTGGACCTGGTGGTGCACCTCGGCGACTACCTCTACGAGTACGGGCCCGGCGAGTTCCCGGTCGGCTACACCGTGCGCCCGCACGTCCCACCGCGCGAAGCGCTGACGCTGTCGGACTACCGCCAGCGCCACGCGCAGTACAAGACGGACCCGAACCTGCGCGCGCTGCACGCGGCGGCGCCGTGGACGATCACCTGGGACGACCACGAGTCGGCCAACGACGCCTGGTCTGGCGGGGCGGGCAACCACGACCCGGCGACCGAGGGCGACTGGGCGAGCCGTCGCGCCGCCGCTCGCCGGGCGTACTTCGAGTGGATGCCGGTGCGCAACACCGGTGACCGGCTCTACCGCAAGCTGCGCTTCGGCAAGCTCGCCGAGCTCTCCATGTTGGACCTGCGTTCCCACCGGTCCAAGCAGGTGAAGATCTTATCCGGCGAGGTCGACGACCCGAACCGCTCGATCGCGGGCGGTGAGCAGCTGTCGTGGCTGATCGACGGGCTGCTCTCCTCGACGGCGCGGTGGAAGCTCGTCGGCAACCCGGTGATGATCTCGCCGACGCTGATCCCGCCGCTGCCCTCGCACATCCTGGGGCCGCTGCTGTCGTTGCTGGGCCTGCCCGCCGAGGGCGGCGTGGTCTTCACCGACCAGTGGGACGGCTACACCGCCGACCGCCGCAAGCTGCTCTCGGCGTTGGCGCGCAACAAGGTCAGCAACACGGTGTTCCTCACCGGCGACGTCCACTCGTCGTGGGCGTGCGACGTTCCCGCCGACGCCGGCATGTACCCGCTGAGTCCGTCGCTGGCCACGGAGCTGGTCTGCCCGTCGGTCACTTCCGACAACATCGACGACGTGCTGCACGTGCCACCGCGCACGGCGTCGGTGATCGCGGAGAAGGCGCTGCAAGGGCTCAACCGGCACGTGAAGTGGGTGGAGTACGACTCGCACGGAGCCGCGGTGCTGGACGTGACGCCGTCCTCGGTGCGGATGGACTGGTACTTCCTCGCCGATCGGACCAAGCCGGACAGCCCGGCTCGCCTGGCGAAGTCCTTCCGCGTCGCCAACGGGACGCAGCGGGTTCAGGAGATCAACCCGGCATGAGGTGGCGGGGAGGCGCGAACCGCCTCCCCGCTCCCCGGTCGGGCTTAGTATCCCGCCATGACCAAGCAAGGTCTGCGCGAGTTGAAGCGGCTGGCGACCCGCAAGCACATCTCGGACGTGGCGACCGGGCTGTTCCTGGCGCGCGGCTTCGACAACGTGACGGTCGCGGAGGTCGCCGCGGCGGCCGAGGTCTCGAAGATGACGGTGTTCAGCCACTTCCCGCGCAAGGAGGACCTGTTCCTCGACCGGCACGCGGAGCGGATCACGCAGCTGAGGCGGGTGCTCGCCGAGCGGCCCGCGGCGGAGTCGGTGGTCGGCGCGCTGCGGCGGCACCAGCACCACCTGCTGGCCTCGCGGCACCCGCTCTCCGGCGCCGTCGAGGGCGTGATCCCGCTGTGGCGCGTGCTCAGGGCGAGCCCGGCGCTGGTGAACCGGATGTACGAGCACGGAGCGGAGATGCACGTCGCGCTGATCGCCGTGCTGGAGGCGGACGGCGCCGAGCCCACCACGGCCCGGCTGTTCGCCGCGCACATCTCCGCGACGCTGATGTCGATCTTCGAGCTGGCCGTCGACCGCGTGCTCGGCGGCACCGCGGTCGAGGAGGTCAGGCGGCGGCAGGTCGAGGTGATCGACGAGGCGTTCGACCTGCTGGAGAAGGGAATGGGCGACTACGGCGTGCGCAGCCGGGCCTCGATGCCGGCGAGGTGACCGCGCAGGGCGTGCTCGAACAGCTCGTCCAGGTTCTTGCCCGGCTCCTCGGTCAGCGTGGCCAGCCGGGGGAAGCGCCCCGAGGCGAACAGCGCGCGCACCTCCGCCTCCTGCGCGAGCCACCACTCGCTGCTGGTCATGCCGCTCGCGCGCACCGCGTCCAGCTCGGTGGCCCGCGACAGCGCCAGTCCGCGCACGAAAGCGGGCAGCGTCAACGTTTCCCTGATCTTCTCCTCCTGCGACATCGGCAGCGCGCGCAGTGCCTCCAACGTCCACTCGGTCTGCAGCATCGCCTCCGGGATGAGCAGCGGACGGGTCACCGAGATCAACTCCGCGAGCCACGGGTGCGCGCGGCAGAGCGCCCACTGCAACCGGCACACGACGCTGAGCCGCTCCTTCCAGCCCTTCGGCGGCGGTTCGGGCAGCGGCCGGGTGCGGAAGATCTGGCGCATCATGAGGTGCACCAGTTCGTCCTTGCCCGCGATGTGCCGGTAGAGCGACATCGGTCCCACCGCGAGTTCCGCGGCGAGCCTGCGCATCGACACGGCCTCAAGTCCTTCGGCGTCGGCGACACGGATGGCCGTGGTGGTGATGCGCAGGCGGGTCAGGCTCTGGCCGAGCGGCGGTTCCCGGCGCGGTTTGGCTCCCCGCGTGCGCACGACGGTGCCCGCTCCGGGGTGGGCCTCCACGAAACCCTCCTGCCGCAACAGGTCCAGCGCCTTGGCGGCGGTGGCCATCGCGACACCCCACTCCCGGGTCAGCGCGCGCGTGGACGGGACGCGCTCGCCGGGGCTCAGCTCCCCCGACTCGATGCGGGACCTGATGGCGGCGGCGATGCGCTGGTAGGGCGGGCTCACGACGCCGAGTGTACTAGTACGCTTATTGGCGCCGACCTGGCGTTTTGACGAGAAGCCCTTGTTTTCATTGCGGTGAGCGTACGCGCGTCGGCACAGTCGCTCTCGTGAGTTCGATACAGCGTACGCAGCGCGCTACCGGGATCCTGTGCGATGCCTTCGTGGCGGACCCGGTGGTCGAGTGGGTGTTCCCCGGCCCGGTCGAGCAACGCCGAGCTGGGGCGGCGCGGGTGTTCGCCCCGCTGGTCGCGGCGTCGGCGGAAGCGGGAGAGCTGGCCGTGCTCGACGACGGCGCCGCAGCGGTGTGGCTTCCCGTCGCGGCAGGCACGTCCTTGATGCCCGGCCCCGAAGTGGAGATGCCGCCACGCCTGCGCGTCCTCGTGGACTCGTTGGCGCGCAACCATTCCACCGAGCGAGAGCACCTGTACCTCGCGTTCATCGGTGTGGCGCGGGGGAAGCAGGGCCAGGGGCTCGGGGCAGGCTCCTCGCGGAGCGGCTGCGCGATGTCGACGTGCCGGTCTACCTGGAGGCGAGTTCGGAGCGCAACGTGCCGCTCTACGCCCGCCACGGGTTCCGGCTCACCGGAAACCCAGTGACGTTGCCTGAGGGGCCCACGGTGTGGCCCATGTGGAGGGAGAGCTGAGATGGCTGTGCAGAGGGAAATCGTCGCGGGCACGAACGAGGACTTCATGATCGTTCGCGAGTTGGCGGTCACGGGCGGGCAGGCGGAGATCGGTCGCGCCCTCGCGGAGGAGGCAGCGCGCTCCTACGGCTGGCGACCGGAACCGGCCGACCGGCGCACGGCGCGAGCGCGGCGGCTGTGGTTCGAGCGCAACTGGCCGCAGCACCACGAGCGGATGCGCGGCGCGGCTTCGGCTCTGGGACTGGACTTCGAGTCCGATGCGTACTCGTTGGACGGCCTCACCGGGGTGCCGGACGGCTCGGCGTGCTCGGCGACCTACCTGCCGCCGAGCGCGACCGAGGAGGGTCGCGGGATGCTCGCCCGCAACTACGACTTCTTCACCACGAGCGCGACCGACCTGTTCGCGATGCTCAGCGGTCGCGAGCCGAAGGGTGGGACGGAACTGCCGATGGCGTCACGGCCGTTCGTCGTGCGCAGCAGGCCGACCGACGGCCCCGCGACCACGGTGCTCACCATGAACACGCTGGACGGTTGCATGGACGGCGTCAACGAGCACGGTGTGGCCGTGGTGCTGCTGATCGCCGACGCGGAGAACGCGGGCGAGCCGAGCTTCGTCGAGCCGCAGGTCGGACTGTCCAGCATCCAACTGCCGCGCTTCGTGCTCGACACCTGCGCTACGGCGGAGCAGGCCAGGGCCGCGCTGCTCGGCGCGAAGCAGTACGACCTCGGCACGCCGCTGCACTACCTGATCGCCGACGCGAGCGGGGACTGCTTCGTGTGGGAGCGCGGCGCGGGCGGGGACGAGCACATCACCGACGGTGGCGGCGGCGCCCTGTGCGTGACGAACCACTTGCTGCACAAGCACTCCGGCGAGCTGCCCGCCGACAACGACGAGACGATGCTGACCTACGAGCGGCACCGCAGGATCAGCGCCGAGACCAAGGACGTGCTGTCCGGACCGGGCGTGCGCGCGGCGATCGACTCGGTGAACTTCGACGCGGTCGGCGCCGACGTGCCCTACCCGATCCGGACCCTGTGGCGTTCGGTGTTCGACCTCGGTGAGCGCACCATGGCGGCGCGCTTCTACCTCGGCGACGACCGCTACACCGACGAGCTGACCTTCGGCTGCTAGAGCACCTTGCTGTTAGAGGACTCTGCGCAGGGCGCCGAGGAGCATCTCGACGCGCTCCGGCCTGGCGTTGTGGCCCATCAGGCCGATCCGCCAGACGGTCGCGGCGAACTCCTTGGCGCCCGCGCCGATCTCGATGCCGAACTCCGCCAGCAGGCGCTTGCGCACGGCCGCCGAGTCCACGCCGTCCGGCACCCACACCGAGGTCAGCTGCGGGAGCCGGTGGCCTTCGGCCGCGAAGAGCTTGAGTCCCATCTCCTCCAAGCCGTTCTGCAGGGCCGTTCCGACGAGGCGGTGCCGCTCGAAGACCTCGGGCAGCCCCTCTTCGAGCACCCGGCCGAGCCCGGCGTGCAGCGAGGCGATCATCGCCACCGGCGCGGTGTGGTGGTAGGTCCGGCCGCCACCTTCGCCGCCGCTGACGTAGTCGCCGATCAGGCCGAGGTCGAGGTACCAGGTCGGCGGGTGCGGGACGCGGCGCGCCCAAGCTCGCTCCGAGACGGTGAACGGCGCGAGGCCCGGCGAGACGCCGACGCACTTCTGCGTGCCGGAATAGGCCAGGTCAACGCCCCAGTCGTCGATGAGCACGGGTGATCCGGCCAGCGAGGTCACGCAGTCCGCGATCACCAGCACACCCTCGTCCCGCGCGCGCACGGCGGCGGAGAGCGCGCCGATGTCGCTGCGCACGCCCGTGGAGGTCTCGGCGTGCACGGCCGCGACGATCGCGGGCCTGGGGTGCGCGTCGAGCACGCGCTGCACGTCGACCGGCTGCCCCCACTCGTGGTCGACCCGGACCACCTCGGCGCCGTAGCGCCCGGCCACGTCGCACATGCGCTCGCCGAAGAGGCCGTTCACCGCGATGACGGCGACATCGCCCCGGCGCACGGTATTGGCGAAGGCGGCTTCCATGCCGATGGAGCCGGTCCCGGACAACGGCAGCGTCCGGCGGTTGGCGGTGCCCCACACGGTGCGCAGCCGCGCGCAGGTCTCGTCGAGCAACCGCAGGAACTCGGGGTCGAGGTGGCCGAGCAACGGCGCGCCGAGGGCGAGCGTCGCCTCCGGGTACGGGTTGGACGGACCGGGACCCAGCAACACGCGATCGAGCAGAGGCATGCCCGCACCCTAGCCCGGGTGTGCCGTCGCCACATTTTAGGTAGATTGAGTCTACGTAGATTGAATCTACCTACTTGGGAGGTGCCATGGCGACGCGTTTCGTCGGTCGCGGCACCGAGCTGGGCCTGCTCGGCAAGCGCCTTGAGCGCATCGGCACGACCGGGGGTGGCCGCGCGCTGGCCATCCGGGGGCGCCGCCAGGTCGGCAAATCTCGCCTGGTCCAGGAGTTCTGCGGGCGGGCCGACGTGCCGTACCTGTTCTTCAGCGCGACCAAGGGCGCCTCACCCGTTGAGGCGGTGACCGCCTTCCTCGCCGAGCTGCGCGAGTCGGCGCTGCCCGTCGACCCCGAGCTGGTCCCCGCGCAGAGCACCGGGGGCTGGGCGGACGCGTTCCGCGTGCTCGCTTCCGTCCTACCGGACAAGCCCGCCGTCGTCGTGCTGGACGAGCTGCCGTGGCTGGCCGAGCAGGACGAACTGTTCGACGGCGCGTTGCAGACCGCGTGGGACCGGCTGCTCTCGCGCAGGCCGGTGCTGCTGGTCCTGCTCGGCAGCGACATCCACATGATGGAGCGGCTCACCGCCTACGACCGGCCGTTCTTCGGCCGCGCGGACACCCTGGTGCTCGGCCCGCTCAACCCCGCCGAGACGGGGAACGCTCTCGGGCTGGGAGCCGCTGACGCGATCGACGCGCACCTGGTCTCCGGTGGCCTGCCGGGCATCCTGCGGGCGTGGCCGCACGGCACCCCCGCGCTGGAGTTCATCAGGGAGGAGTGCGCGGACCCGGCTTCGCCGCTGTTCAGCGTCCCGGAGGCGACGCTGATGGCGGAGTTCCCCGCCCCCGACCGCGCCCGCCGCGTCCTCGAAGCCGTGGGCAGCGGAGAGCGCACGCACGCCAACATCGCCGCCGCTGCCGGTGGGCACGCCGATCTCCCGTCCGGTGTCCTGTCGCCGCTGCTGCGCCGACTCGTGGACGAGAAGCGGGTGCTCGTCGCCGATTCGCCGTTGTCGACTCAGCCGGGCAAGCCCGCTCTGTACCGCGTCGATGACTCCAACCTGCGGCTCTACCTCGCCGCGCTGCGCTCGGCGTCGGAGCTGGTGCGGCGTGGACTTCCCGCTTCGGCGGTGTTCGAGCGCGTGCGGCGGAGCTGGTCGAGCTGGCGGGGCAAGGCCGTGGAACCGCTTGTGCGGCAAGCACTTCTGCTCGCGGCAGCTGCCGGAGAGCTACCGTGGGAGGTCGAGGCGGTCGGCGGCTGGTGGAACCGCCAGTTCGACCCCGAAGTCGATCTGGTGGGAGCCGACCGCGCGCCCGTGGCTCGGCACGTTCAGTTCGTCGGCTCGATCAAGTGGCTGGCCGCGGCGTTCGACAAGCACGACCTCGCCGCGCTCATGAAGGCCGCGCCGCAGGTGCCCGGCTACGACTCCGGCCTGGTGGCGGTGTCGCTCTCCGGCGTGGACGTGGCGGGGCTCGACGTCGTCTGGGGACCGGAGGACATCGTCAACGCCTGGGCGGCTTGAGCGTGCAGAGCTGCGTGTTCTGTTCCATCGTCGCCGGGCGGGCGCCCGCCGTGGTGCTCGCGGAGTGGCCGGAGGCCGTCGCGATCCGTCCGCACGGCGCGGTCAACGAGGGGCACGTGCTCGTCCTGCCGCGCGTGCACGTCGAGGACGCGGGCTCCGACCCTGACGTGACGGCGGCCGTGATGCGGTGCGCTGCCGAGCTGATGGCGGAGCTGCCCGCGGCGAACTTGATCACTTCGAAGGGTGCCGACGCCACGCAAACCGTGTTCCACCTGCACGTTCACCTGGTGCCGCGTGTGGCGGGTGATGGTTTGGCGCTGCCTTGGACTTCTGTGTCGAGAACTCGGGGCTAGCTCCGTCCCAGGGGCATGGAGCACAACGACGTCATCGAGGTCCTGAACCGCCCGGGTAGCCAGGAGTTGCTGGCCCGCGACATCACCCGCCTCGCCTACGTGGCCAAGGACGGCACACCCCGCACCGTCCCGATCGCGTTCACCTGGAACGGTTCGGAGATCGTCATGTGCACCTCGACCAACGCGCCGAAACTGCACTCCCTGCGGGCGAACCCGGCCGTCGCGCTGACCGTCGACGTCGAGGTGCACCCGCCCAAGATCCTGCTCATCCGCGGGCGCGCCGAGCTGGACGTGGTCGACGGCATCCCCGAGGAGTACCTCCGGATGAACGGCAGCTACGCCATGTCGCCCGCGCAGCGCGTCGAGTGGGAGGCCGAGGTCCGCTCGCTCTACCAGGGCATGGTCCGGATCGTGGTCACCCCGACGTGGGCCAAGCTGATCGACTTTCAGGAGGAACACGCCGTGACCGCCGTCTTGCACGCCTGGTACGACGTCCGCGACGAGGACGGGGAAGTACTCGACGGGGCCGAGGCCACCGACGAGCTACTGACCCGCCTCGCTGCTCAGCCCGGAGCGGTGATGGTCGCGCTGTTCCGCGCCACCGACCTGGAGAACTACCCTCCGCCCATCGAGCTGTTCGTCGGCCTCGGCGGCGGCCTCGACGTCGGGGTCATGCAATGCGGCGACGACGACGGCGTGTGGGCCAGCCGCGCCCCGGAAAACTCCGAATGGGAAGCGGTGTCATACAGCTACATGGGCGTCGGGCACGACTTCCCGAACAACACCGTCATCCCTCTGGTCCAGATTCGCGCTGCAGTACACGAGTTCGCCGTGACTGGAATGCGCCCTGAAACCGTTGCTTGGCAACGACTACGCTAGCCGCAGGCATGCCACCGCTCCACCCTGACGTTCAGGGTGGAGCGGTGTTCCTCAGGAGCTACGCACGTGGGGCGGCCTAACAAGAATCGGTCCCCTTGGCCTCTTCATAGCGCAAGATCAGCCACGACAGTAGCGCCATCTGATCCTTTGGAGCAGCGGCGACTGGAAAGGCTTTCATGACGCCCCTCGCTCCGCGAGGCAGGCCAGAAGTCGCGCTGAAGCCCTATGCTGACCTGCGAACTCCTGCCCCAACCGCTTGGCGCACAAGAGCGAACTTGACTAATGAGTCATTCAGGACCTCGCCCCCGCGCTCGCCCAACGTGCGCCGGGCGTGCCAAGTACCCGTTTCGTACTCCAAGCGGCTGTTGGGAGCGCTCTGTTTCCCGCTTTCGGTACGAAACGGGAGTGGTGTAGACCACTTCGGCGCGGGCGCTCGCGTTGTGGCTACGTGATGTGGGTGGGAGTGTTTTCTAGGCGGGGACCTGCCAGTCGCGGGCGCGGAGCTGGGCGGACCACATGTCGGCGTAGCGGCCGGGTTGGGTGATGAGGTCTTCGTGTGTGCCGCGCTGCGCGACGGTGCCGCCGTCGATCACCACGATCTGGTCAGCACCGACCACAGTGGACAGACGGTGGGCGATCACCACGACGGTCTTGCCGCGCACGAGGTTGTCGATCGCCTGCTGCACAACGACTTCGGATTCGGTGTCGAGCGCGGCGGTGGGCTCGTCGAGCAGCACGACGGGGGCGTCCTTGAGGATGGCGCGCGCGATGGAGATGCGCTGGCGTTCGCCGCCGGAGAGCGCGGAGCCGATCTCGCCGACCCGCGTCTGGTAGCCCTGCGGCAGCCGGGAGATGAAGGCGTGCACGTTGGCGGCGCGGGCGGCCTCGACGACCTCCTCCTCGGAAGCGTCGGGGCGACCCATCGCGATGTTGGCCAGGATGGTGTCGTCGAAGAGGTGGACGTCCTGGAACACCACGGCGATGTGGCGCAGCAGCTCGGCGGGGTCGAGGGAGCCGACGTCCACCCCGCCGATCCTGATCACGCCGGACTGGGGGTCGGCGAAGCGGGTGATCAGCTTGGTCACGGTGGTCTTCCCGGAGCCGGACGGGCCGACGAGCGCGGTGAGACTGCGTTCCGGGACAACGAGATCGACCTCGTGCAGCACCGGGGACGTGCGCCCGTCGTAGGTGAAGCCGACCTTCTCGAAGGCGATGTCGAAGGACGTGGGCGCGATCCCTCCCGATCGCACGGGCAGGGGCTCGACGGCGAGCACGGAACCGATGCGGCTCAGCGCGGCCTCGGCCATCTCGAAGAGCTTGGTCATGGTGACGGCGGCCCCGAGCGGCTCAGCGAAGCGCGCGGCGGCGACGACCACGGCGAGCAGCAGTGGCAGGGACAACCGCGCGTCGAGCACGAACGCCGACCCCAAGGACACCAGTGCCACGACCGCGACCTGGACCAAGAACTGAAGCGCCGCAACGGGAACCGAGGCGGAGCGGTTGGACACCGCGTTCGCCTCCTGCTGATGGGTGAACACCGACACCAAGCGCTCGGAGTCCGCGCCCGCCTGGCCGGTGGCCTTGAAGACCGGCAGCCCCTGGACGTACTCGACGATCCGGCTGGCCGCGCCCGCGTTCGCCTCGTCAACGCGCCGGAACCCGGCGTTGGACAGCGCGCGGAGCTTGCGCACCAACGGGATCGAAGCGATGGTCGCCGCGACGAGCACCAGGCCGAGCCGCCAGTCCACGACCAGCACGACGACACCGAGCAGCGCGGGCACGGTCACCAGCTGGACGAACAACGTGGAGAACGAGGAGATCCCGGTGGCCGCGCTCGTGACGTTGCTGCCGACAACGGTCGTGAGGTCTCCGGCCGCGCGGCGGTTGAGTTCCTGCTGCGGCATGGAACGGAGTCTCTCGCCGAGCCGGGTTCGCGTTGCTCCGGTGACGAGGTGCCAGTAGTCGTAGGTGAAGGCGCTCTCCCGAACGCGGAGCACGCCCTCGATGATCACGAGCACGGCGAGCGCGCCGACCCACGCCCAAGCCTCACCGATGCGCCCGGCCGACAGGGCGGCCAGCAACGGGATGAAGGTCGCGTAGGCGCCGGCCTGCACCACCGAGGCGATCACCGAGGTACGCAGTGTCGCGCGGAACTGCGGCGCATACGGGCCCGCAGCCAGCATCATCAGGGACCGGATGCGCTTCACAGCTTCACGTCCTTACGGTTGCCGGTGAGGCCCCACGAAGAAGCCTGTTCGTGCCGAGCCCACAGCGCCGCGTAGCGCCCGTTCGCTGCCACCAAGTCAGCGTGCTTGCCGCGCTCCGCGACCTTGCCGTTGTCCAGCACCACGATCTGGTCCACATCGACCACAGTGGACAGTCGGTGCGCGATCACCAGGACAGTGCGGCCTTTGGTGAGGCGGGCGATGGCGTCCTGGATCGCGGCCTCGCTCTCCGGGTCCGTGAACGCCGTCGCCTCGTCGAGCACGACGATCTGCGCATCGGACAGGATCGCCCTGGCGATGGTGATCCGCTGGCGCTGGCCGCCGGAGAGCCGTCCTCCGCGCTCGCCGACCTGGCTGTCGTAGCCGTCCTGGAGCTCGGTGACGATGAAGTCGTGCGCCGCGGCGGCCCGGGCGGCGGCCTCGACCTCGGCGTCGGTCGCCCCGGGCTTGCCGAGCCGGATGTTCTCCGCGATGGTGCCTTCGATCAGGAACGGGTCCTGGAAGACCAGCGCGACGTGCTGGAGCAGGTCCTCGCTGCGCATGTCTCGGACATCGACGCCGCCGACGAGAACGGAACCCTCGTCCACGTCGTAGAAACGCGGGATGAGCCTGGCCACAGTGGACTTTCCGGAACCCGAAGGACCGACCAGCGCGCACACCGTGCCCGCCGGGATGTCGATGTCCACGTCATCCAGCACCGGCGCGCCGCGATCCGTGGAGTAGCTGAAGGTCACGCCGCTCAGCGACACCGAGGAGCCCGACGGAAGGCGCGGCTCGGCGGGCTCCGGAAGTGGCGGGATCGCGAGGAGTTCGCCGATCCGCACGGCCCCGGCCTTGGAGTCGTTGACGTAGTTGGTCAAGTGCATCAGCGGCGAGATCGCCTCGATGGGCATCGCGCCGATCAGCAAGCCCAGCAACAGCTCCGGCGCGCTGATCCAGTCGAGCGCGAGCATCGGAACGCCCGCCGCCGCGATCACCAGCAGCGTCGGCAGCGGCACGATCACGAGCTTGTTGAACACCGAAGCCGTGCGCGATGTCGCGGTCCACGCGCCGATGGCCTCGGTGAACGCGTCCACCGAATCGGAGAAGCGGCGGAACGAGGTGCGGCCGTCGTCGAAGGTGCGGACCACGGGCATGCCCTGGACGAACTCCACGACGGCGGCGTTGACGTTCTCGTTGGCGTCGTTGTACTTCGCGCGCTGCGTGGTGTAGTCGCGAGCCATCAGCGAGAACGAGACCATCGCCACCGGCACCACGAGCAGGACGACGATGAGCAGCTTCCACTGCACGACGCCGAGCGCGATGAGGGCCGCGATCGGTTGTGCCGCAACGGCTCCGAAGAACGGCATGGAGTCGGCCACCACGTTGTGCAGCGCGGCGACGTCGTCCTGCATGACCTTCTTGATCCGCCCGGACCCCAGTCGCTGGACGACGCCGAGCGGCATCTTCGCGAGCGCGTCGGCGAGACGGCGGCGGAGCACGACTTCGAGTTCGAAGCTCGCGTGGTGGGCGACCTGCTCGGCCAGCCACCGCGACCCGAACGAGACGACGAGGCCCACCAAGGCGAAGCTGACCCACCACGCGAGCGCGGAGCCCGAGGGCTGCGCGGCGAACAGTTCGCCGACTGCCATCGCCACGCACACGTAACCCGCGACCCCGGCGGCTCCGCCGAGAGCCCCGAGCGCCAGTGCCCGCGTGAGCTGGCCGCGCACTCCCGGCGAGAGCCCGACCAGGTCGGACACAGGCTTCATACCGCTGTCACTCAACGAAGTCCCCCGAACTTGATGCCCTCAGAGACCTGCTCAACGAGCGGCTCGTTCATGCACGAGAAGTGATTACCGTCCACATTGGACACAGTGAAGTCACCGAGGCAGACGTCGCGCCAGAACTCCAGCATCTGCTCGGTCATGCCCGGAGCCAAGGTCGTTGTGGGGCACAGGAACTTGATGTCGCCGACGTAGGGCGGCGGAACGAAGCGCGCGGATTGGAAGCTCTGCTTGAAGACGCGGAACATGCCGATCGCCATCTCCGGAACCATGGACGCCGCCGCGGCGTAGCGCGCGAAGCGCTCCTCCTGCGACAGCTCGCCGAGCCGCGCGAAGAAGTCGTCGATCTTCGCGAGCGAGCCCGCCGGAACGCGGCCGTCGTTGTCCCGAACCAGCTGCGGGAACTGCTCCGAGACGGCCTGCGGGTCGACCGAACCGAACCCGATCTGGTCCAAGGTGATACCGAGGTTCGGTACGAACAGGGTCTCGAACATCAGCTCGTCCTGGATGTCGAAGGACACCAGGTGGCTGCTGACCAGGACCAGGTCCTCGACCTCCACCCCGCGCTCCGCGAGCCGCCGCGCGACCTCCGTGGCGAACATGCCGCCGAGGCAGTAGCCGATCAGCTGGAAGCGCGTGTGCCCCTCGGCGAGCAGGCGCTCGGTGTAGTCGTCGGCAAGCTTGCCCACGACCTCGGTCGGGTCGAGCGCCAGGTAGACATCGGTGTCAGCGATCGCGATACCGAGCACCGGGCCGAGGTCCTGGGCCACCAGCCGCGCGGCCAGCGGACGGAAGCACTCCATCGTGCCCAGACCGGCGTGGAAAAGCACGCGGACCGGGCCGTCGCCGCTGGTACTGAAGGGAATCAGTGCCGCGTTGCTGCCGCTGACGACCTGCGTCTCGGGCTCTGCCTTGCGGCGCAGGAAAGCCGCGAGCTGCGCGACGGTCGGTTCGTTGAGCAGCTGCCGGAGCAGAGTGTCAAACGGTACTGGCTCCGCCTCGGGCAGCTCTTCGCGCAGGCGCCCGGCCATGCGCGCCATGATCAGCGAGTCCGCTCCCCTGGTGAAGAAGCTCTCCGTGCGGCCGATCGCCGGGATCTGCAACGCGTCCGCCCAACGCCTGGCCAGCGCCTCCTCCAGCTCGTCCTCGGGCACCTCCGACGCAGCGGACTCGACCGGGGTCGGCCGCCACGCCTGGAGCGCGCGGCGGTCCACCTTGCCGTTGCCGGTCAACGGAAGCGCGTCCACGACCTGGATCTCGGCGGGGATCATGTGCTCTGGCAGGCGCAGCGCCACAAAGTCGGCCAACCCGCTCACCGCAGCGCGATCGGTCTTGACCCGCTTGGCGAAGAGCGAGGGAAGCTCCAGGACCGAGTCCTCCCAGGGCCGGGGTCCGTTCACCACGAGCCACCCGCCGGGCACCAGGAGGTCGACGAACGCGCTCCGGAACGAGGTCGCGACGATGGCGTCGTAGGTGTTCGGCGCGAAGCCCTGCGCGCGGTAGTCGAGATCGACGTCAAGCACGCCGAGCCGGTAGTCCGCGTCCAGCCCGGCCAGCACCTCCGCGACCTCGGGGCGCTCGCGGTCGAGTTCGAGAATCCGAAGTGGACGGTCGGACTCGACGGCCGCGCGGTGCAGCACAGCGGCGATCGCGTGATCGGTGGAGCTCGCCGCGCTGGCGATCCGGATCAGCCGTGAGTCATCGGGAACAGCCGGCGAAATGCGCGCGGTCTCGACGACGCCGAACAGCGCACCGTCCGAAACGACCACTCCGGCCGCCGCGACGGCCGGGTGCTCGCAGAGAGCGGCCTCGATCTCGCCGAGTTCGATGCGGTGGCCACGGATCTTGACCTGGGTGTCGGCGCGGCCGAGGAACTCGATGTCCCCGCCGGGGCGGTAGCGACCGAGGTCGCCGGTGCGGTACAGCCGCTCGCCGTCGCGCGTGACGAAGCGGTGCGCCGTGGTCTCCGGGTCGCCGAGGTAGCCCTGCGCGAGCCCGGCGCCACTGATGCACAGCTCACCGACAGTCCACACAGGACAGTCCTGCCCGAGAGCGTCGAGCACACGGAAACCCTGGTTGGCCAAGGGCTTGCCGTACGGGATGCTGTGCCAGCCCGACGGAACGCCGTCGATGCGGTGGTAGTTCGACCAGATCGCAGCTTCGGTCGCGCCACCGAGGCTGATCAGCTCCATCCCGGGCAGCTTCACCGAAGCCTCGCCGGGCAAGGTGGTCGGAATCCAGTCACCCGACAGCAGCGCGAGCCGGAGGCTGGGCAGCTCGACGTTGAGGTAGGTCAGCAACATCTGCATGAGCGCGGGGACGGAGTTCCACACCGTGATCCCGTGCTCCGCCACCAGGTCCGCCCAGTGCGACGGGTCAGCGCGGCGAGCAGGCTCCGGGTAGACCAAGGCCGCGCCGAGCGACAGCGGGCCGAAGATGTCGTAGACGGAGAGGTCGAAGCCGAGGTTCGCCACGCCGAGCACCCGGTCGTCGGCGGTGATCCCGAAGCGGGAGTTGATGTCCACGATGGTGTTCGCGGCGGCGCGGTGGCTGATCACCACGCCCTTGGGCTTGCCGGTCGATCCGGATGTGTAGATCACGTACGCCGCCGCGTCGGGGTCTCCGGGGGCACCGTCGACAGGACCGGCGACAGGCGACAGGGTGTCGACGTGGATGCCCTCGCCCACCCACGACTGCGTCAGGACGTGCTGAACCTCGGCGTCGCGCAGGATCGCTTCGCGGCGCAGCACGGGCTGCACGGTGTCGACCGGGAGGTAGACCGCGCCCGCGAGCAGCGTGCCGAGGACGGCGGTGACCTGCTCGATCCCCTTGTCCATCACGATCGCCACGTGCGAGCCGGGCGCACATCCCGCCGCGCGCAAGGCGATCGCGACGGCGTTGGCCCGTGCCGCGAGGTCCGCGTAGGTCACCGATCCGCGTGAGTCGATCACGGCGACGCGGGAGGGTGTCCGCTCAGCTTGCGCGAAGACTTCCTCGTGCAGCAGGGAGTTCGGCAGCGGCGCGGCGGTGGAGTTGGCCGCGCGGCGTTCCTCGATTTGCCACCACGGCAAGTCGAGCGTGGTGGCGTCCCAGGCCTCGTCGGAGGTGGCCAAGCGCAGCAGCAGCGACTGGAACGCCTCGAACATGTCGTCGATGAGGCCGTCCGGGAACACGCCGTCGCGGATGTCCCAGTTCACGCGGAGGCCGTCCGCGTCGTCCATGGCCTGGCAGTCGATGAACACCTGCGGGGTCTGGGTGATGCCGAAGCCGTCGAAGCAGCCGGTCATCGTGTTGCCGATACCGATCGCGCTGGTGAAAACGATCGGCATGAGCGCGGCCTCCCTGCCCCGGCGCCGCGCCAGCTCCCTGATCACCTCGACGCCGGAGTACAGCCGGTGGTCCAGGTCGTCGAAGAGCTGCGTGCCGATCACCGCGGCGCGCTCGGCGAATGTCTTGCCCGCGTGCCAGTCCACCTCAAGGAGGTTGACCGAGGTGAAGTCCCCGACGACCTCGTGCACCTGCGGGTGCAACGGCAGGCGGTTGAGCACGGTGAGGTTGAGCGAGAACCGCGAGGTCTGGCTCCAGCGCTCGACCACGGCGGCGTAGGCGGAGAGCACGGTCGAAGAGGGTGTGAGGCCCCAGCTGTGCGTGCGGCGCTTGAACTCCTCCCACTGCGGCGCGGTCAGCCGGAGTTGCTTGCGGGAGAACGACGGCGCCTGGTCGCGCTGATCCATCGGCAGCTCGGGCGCTGCGGGCAGCTCGTCCAGCCGCGCGGCCCAGTACTCGCGATCACGCTGGTAGCGGCCGGTTTCCCGCATCTTCAGCTCGGTGATCAGGTAGTCCCGGAACTGCATCTCCAGCTCAGGCAGCTCGCGCGCGGGGTCGGCGTGCAGGGCCTCCAGCTCCCCCAGCAGCATCGCGATGCTGGCCCAGTCGGCGATGAGGAAGTCCAGCGACACGTGCAGCACGGCGTGCTCGTCGGTCCGCGTGGCGCGCAGGTCGAACAGCGGCCACTGCGTGGTGTCGTAGACGTGGTGGCCGAACTCCTCACGGATCGAGTCCAAAGTGGACTGTGCGTCCGGCTTGCCGCGGAGGTCGGTGACGGGCACGGTCACCTTGGGCACCTCGGGGAGCACGCGCTGGTAGCCGTCGGTGGAGATCACCGCGCGCAGCATGTCGTGCCGCTCGATGAGGCGGTTCCACGCGGCCGTTAAGCGGTCCTCGTCCAGCGTCGGATAGCTCACTTCGACGTAGACGTGACACGCGACGCCGCCGAAGCCGAACGCGTCGTTGCGGCCGAGCAGGTACGCGGCCTGGACGTCGGTCAGGGGGAAGGGTTCGTTGCGCCCGGCGGGATCGGGGACGAGCGCGCCGCTTTCGTTCTGCAGCAACGAAAGGACAGCGTCCTTGCCAGCACGGAGAGCTTCGAGGAGGTCACCGGTGAGCACGCCCTTGGGAGCGCGGTAGCGGAGCTTGCCGTCCTCCGCCCAGAGCTTCACGCCCGCGCGGTTGAGGTCTGCGACAAGGGTTTCTGGCGTGGTCACGACTGGGGCTCCTCAATGGGTGCGGGGGTGAGAACGGTGCCGTGCAGCTTCGCCGGGTCGAGTTCGGCGCGGAGGCCGTGTAGCTGGACACCGATGACGCCGGTGGTCAGCGCGGGTTCTGGGCGAAGCCACTGGTCGGGGCGGACACAGCGGTCGAAGTGCGGGCGCTGGACGCGGCTGACCCCGTAGCGGATCGCGGCGATTCCCGTTGCGCCGTTGGGGTGTTCGACCTCGGCGGGGCGCTGCGGCGGGTCGTAGGAGGAGACGACGAACGGCAGCTCGACCGGGCTCGGCGCGAGCATCTGGTAGCGCACGCGCTGCCCGTCCGGGCGGGTGCGGCCGTTGCGGAAGATCCGCGAGACTTCCACGCCGGTCGCGGTGAGCTCGGCCCTGGTCGCGGTCAGGTCGGTGTCGTCGGTCTCCAGCGCGAGGTCGCGCCAGCCCTTGCCCGGCCTGGACCACTTGTGCAGCCGCGCGCCCATGCCCCTGCCGAAGCGCAGCGCGACCGGCCAGCGCAGCGGGGCGAGCTTCGACGGGAACTCGAAGAACTCGATGAACGGACCTTCGGAAAACCAGATCAGCGCATTGCGTGCTTTCTTGGGATCACTTCCCCAGCCCACCTCGAAACCCAGCTCGATGAAATTCTGGACCGTCTCGTGAATGTCCTCCACGCGACACAGGACGTGACTCGTCCTCAGCATGACGAAAATCCCTTTCTTGACATCCACGCAGCTAGACGAGTTAGGGTGACCGCATGAACGTCACCGACATCGATTTTCTGCGCCGTCGCGTCGATGAGGACGACGCTTTGCGGTCGGCCCCCGAATTGCGCGAAGCTCTCGATTCCGGAGCACCCGGGGTTGGCCCGTGGCTGGAGGCTTTCGGCGGTCGCACGGAACGCAATCTCGTACTGTTCCCGCTGCGCGGAGCCGGGAGCGACATCGTGCTCGCGACGCTGCTCGCGGGCGGCACAGTCGTGCTCGGTGACCCCGACGCCCACCCTGCGCGCACGCTCGCGCTGCTGGAGCGCAGTGGTGCCACGGCGGTGACGCTGCCGTCGAAGTTGGTGGAGCGCTTGAACTCCGAGCCGTCCGCGCCGATGACCGACCTGTCCGAGCTGAACCGGATCTACTACGTCGGCGAGCCCGCGCGGTTCGACCTCCCCGGACCAGCACTGTCCCGTGTGGACACTCTCACCCTCGATCACGTCGAGCAGTTCGTCGCGCGCTTCCGTGACGCCGTGCTGGCGTCGATGTTGCTTACCCTGCAAGCGAACGGCGTGCTCCGCGACGCCGCTGTCAGCCACTCCGCCGAGGAGATCCTGAATGCGGCGCGCGTCGCGGAGCGGCACCACGGTGTCGTGCAGCGCTGGCTCGTCGCGCTCACCGAGCACGGAGTCCTCGCCCGCCAAGGTGATCGCTTCTTGGGAACCGAGCCGATCAGCCGTGACGCGGTCGAAAAGGCTTGGGACGCCTCGGAGAAGCTGTGGACGGGGCATCTCGGCGCGGCCGAGGTCGCCGCGTACTTCCGGCACAACGCGGAGCGGCTGCCGCAGCTCATGACCGGTGAGGAGCAGGCGACGCTGCTGCTGTTCCCCGAGGGGCGCACGGACATCGCCGACGCGCTCTACCGGGACACCGCCGTCGCGCGGCACCTCAACGCCCGCGTGAGCGAGTACGTTCAGCGACTCGGTGCCAAGCGCATCCTCGAAGTCGGCGCGGGAACCGGTGCGACGAGCGAGGTCGTGATCCGCGACCTGGCCGGGCAGGCCACCGACTACTTGTTCACCGATCTGTCGGCGTTCTTCCTGACCACGGCCAAGGAGCGCTTCGCCGAGCACCCGTGGGTCCGCTACGGGATCTACGACATTGACACCGAGAACCCCGAGGGCCTCGGTACCTTTGACGCGGTGATCGCGGCGGGCGTGCTCAACAACGCACGCGACGCCGACGCGACCCTCAAGCGGCTCAAGGACCTCCTCGTGCCCGGCGGCTCGCTGCTGATCATCGAGCCCACCCGTGAGTACTACGAGATCCTGATCTCCCAGGCGTTCATGATGACCGCCGCCGAGGACGCCAGGCTGCGCAGCGGCACCACGTTCCTCTCGCGGCAGCAGTGGGTCGAGGCCATCGACCGGGCCGGACTGTCCCTTGTGGACGTCACGCCCGACGACGCGCACCCGCTGTCGCCGATGTCGCAATACCTGTTCGTCGCGCGTCACTGAGGGAGCCCGGTGAGGAGGGACGCGTAGCCGAGCTGGGACGTCAGGTCCTGCCACATCCGGCACAGCGTCAGGTGGTACTGGTCCGGCCGCGCGCCCTCCACCATCGAAAGGAGGTCTCTGCCGATTGCCGCGGGCAACTCCTCGGTGAGGAATTCCTTGTAGCTGCCAGGATTTCCCGCCAGCTGCGTGGTGCACGGCTCGGCGAGGTGCGCGGCGTCGGGCGCGGTGAAGTCGAAGGACGTGCGGACGGACTCCGGGATGTGCAGCCGCGGCGTCCACGACACCGGCCCGTGCGCGTCGTTGAGCGTGAGCGTGCCGCTGTCGGTGCCGATGGTGATCCGGTGCAGCACGTGCATATGGTTGTCGGGGTCGTCCGGGTTGATCTGGTTCTGCACGCGCAGAGTGACCGGAACACCGCCGATTTGGCCGCCCACAACGGAGAACGGCTCGCCGTCCATGAGCTTGGTGAAGCTCCACGGGCGCACGGTGCCGAGAGCGTCGCCGATGACGTGCAGCAGCGGGAAGGACACCTGCACCCCGCACACGGCGTCCACGTACAGCGGCCTGCCCAGTTCCCTTGCTGCGGCGACGAATCGGCGCGCGGCAGGCAGCTGTGCGTACAGATCGCCGAGCCGGTAGGTCACGTTGTTCCTGCGCGCGACGCGGAGCGACTCGGCGAGGTCGTCGTGGTGCACGGGTTGCTCTTGCAGCACGTTGATTCCGCGCGCGAGCAGTTCCCGCGCCAGCTCGCTGCCCGGCCCGCCCATCGACGATGAGCGCACGACCACGCACGCGAGGTCGATGTCATCGGGGAGCTGGTCGACGGCGGTGTAGAGCGGCACTCCGGCTCGGTGCGCGGTGGCGACAGAACGCTCGCTGCCGCGCCCGAGGACTCCGGCCAGCTCGAAGTTCCCGGCGAGCTGGGCGATGGCGGCGAGGTAGGACTGCCCGAAGGTCGTCCCGCAAACGAGGACCTTCACAGCGCGCCCTCCTCGACAACGAGGTCGGCGAGCGGCGCGTCGAACACCGTCACGTCCAAGCCGTCGAAGGGCTCCAGCACGGTCGCGGCGCGGTGGAGTCCACAAGGGACATCGCCGCGCAGGATTGCCTTGGTGGCGGCCACGGTCATCGCCGCCGTCAACTCCGCGACGCTGCCCGCGCGCAACACGGCGGTCCGGCCGTCGAGTTCAGCCACGAAGGTCACCCTCGGGCTCCGGCCAGCGAGGTCCAGCGCGGAAGCCTCGCACAGGCCTTTCCGCTCGCCGAGCGCACGCAGGAGGTGCTTGCCCTCCACGACGCTGTACCAGTCACCGTCCACAAGCGACAGTGAACGAGCGACGGCTTCGTTTTCAGCGTCCATGAACGGGAAGGCCGACACCGGCTCGTCGAAGAACGGAATGTCCACATCGGACACACGGGTCAACGCACCACGCTTCACCTGGCCGTTCCGCCACGCCGCCAGGGGCTCGTTGACCCCGTTGAGGTAGTCCTCCGCCCCAGCTGTGGTGAACCGGTCGAGCACTCCGCAGTACATCGTCAGCCTCGTTCCGCGCGAGCCCAGCCAGCGGGGAAGCAGCCCGGACAGGCCCGGCGAAGCCCCTGCCGCGAAGACAACGCGCTGACCTCGCGGATCGACAACGGCGTCAGCGCCTCCGGCGTCCACGTGGTCGGCCCCGGCGTTCACGGCGGCCTCGGCGACGCGAGCGGCGGTCTGGTGCGACGGGCCGACGCAGTTCACCACCACCGAGGCACCGGCGACGAACTCCGCAAGGGACCGGTCGTCGTGAACGTCCACACCGGACGATCGACTGCCCGCCCGAACCTCGCCGGGCAGCGCGCGGAGGACGTGCCTGCCGACAGCGCCGGTGGCGCCGAGGAGCGCGATCACAGCTCGCCCTCCTCGATGTCGACCTCGAACGCCGGGGCGGTGCTGGCGATCGTGGGCGCGGCGAACAACTGGCGGAGCGGCATGACCACGCCGAAGCGCGCTTCCGCCTCCTGGATGAACCGCGTGGCCAGCAGCGAGTCACCGCCGAGCGCGAAGAAGCTCTGGTCGCGCCCGATGTCGCTGACGCCGAGCAGGTCCGACCACATCGCCGCCAGCCGCGTCTCCACCTCGCCGCGCGGGGCTTCCCCCGCGGTCTCATCAGTAGGGGCGGCCAGCGCGGAACGGTCGACCTTGCCGTTGGCGCTCAGCGGCAACCACGGCAGCACTTCGATGTGCTCGGGGATCATGTGCGCGGGCAGGCGACCGTCGACGTGGCGCTGCACGTCGTCGAGATCGACGTCCACCGCGTCGGCCGGTCGACGACCCTGGACGGTTGCCAGGCCGGAGTCCCCGACGGAACGGAGTACCACCTCCGTGAACCCGGCTTCGGCGAACAGCTCCGCCCACCGCCGTGCGTCGAGCATCGGCGACCCGTTGGCCCTGCGCTCCGCGTCGAGCCCTTCGAAGCCGTTCTCCAGCACCGCCGCCGTGAGCAGGCCGATGGGCGCCAGCACGGTCGGCTCCACCGCGATCACCCGACCGCCGCTGCGCGCGAGGAGCCCCGCGACGGCGATCCCATGGCGCACGTCGGTGTAGCGGTGCAGAACGTTGTGCGCGAGCACCACGTCGAACCTGTGCCGCAACGACTCCGGCACTCGATCTTCGGGAATGCGTTGGCAGTTCACTCCGTCGAGCCGCCGCGCCGCTGTTTGGACCATCGACGTGGACGGATCGATCAGCGTGTAGCGCACCTCAGAAGGCTTGAGCTCCGCGAGAAGTCGTTGCGCGGCAACACCTTCACGGCCGCCGAGCTCCACGACCTCAACAGGCCGTCCCAGCTCTTTCGCCAGCTCAGCGATCTCGCGAGCGATCACCGGCACGCTCTCCGCACCGGCGTTGGCGGGCGCCAGGACCGGGTCGGTCAGGATCTCCGCGGCGGTGCCGCTCTCCAGCACTCCGCGGAACCAGTCGAGTCGCTGCCAGATGTGGTCGACCACCGCGTGCTGGCCTGTGCGCGCGGGATCTTGATGTGCCAGCCAGTTCTCCCAGAGTCCGCGCAGCTGCGGTGAAGCAGCCGGGAGCAGTTCGCGGAGCAGAGGTGCCACCGCGGCGGCCTGGTCGCCCAGGTCAACGGTCTCGACGACGCCGCTGATCGACGTGGTCGGCGGGAGCGGAGCGGGCACGACGGCCGCCGTCAGGGTCTGGCTGACCACCGCCTGGCCCACTGCGGGGTGGGATTGCAGAGCGGCTTCGACCTCGCCGAGCTCGATGCGGTGACCGCGGATCTTGACCTGGTGGTCGCGGCGGCCCAGGAACTCCAGGGTGCCGTCCGGCCAGTAGCGGCCCATGTCGCCCGTGCGGTACCACCCGCCGACGAACTGGGCCGCAGTCGCCTCGGGCGCGCCGCGGTAGCCCAGTGCGACGCCCGCGCCGCCGATCCACAACTCCCCGGCCGTCCAGTCAGGGCAGTCGCGGCCGAAGTCGTCCACCACGCGGAACTGCTGGTTGCGTAACGGGAACCCATATGGAATCGAGTTCCATGACGGGTCGACCGAACCCACCTCGAAGTGGTTCGACCAGATGGAAGCCTCGGTGGCACCGCCGAGCGCGACGAACCGGCAGCCCAGCTTGCCGGGAAGGTCGAGGCCGACCCAGTCACCGGAGACCAGCACCAACCGCAGTGGCACGCGGTCCCCGACGATGAGCAGCATGTCGAGCAACGCTGGAACGGAGTTCCACACGGTCACTCCGTGCCGGTGCACCAACTCCAGCCAGCGGCGGGCGTCGCGGCGGGACTCCTCCTCGACCAGCACGACCGCGCCCCCGGCCGACAGCAGGCCGAACACGTCGTAGACCGAGAGGTCGAAGTCCAGCGCGGACACCGCCAGCACGCGGTCCGCGGCCGTGACCTCGAAGCGCGAGTTCACGTCCGCGATGGTGTTCATCGCCGCGAAGTGGGTGATCTCCACACCCTTGGGCTCACCGGTCGAGCCGGACGTGAAGATCACGTACGCGAGCCGGTCCGCACCGAGCACGACAGGTGCGGGCTCGGCGCTCTCCGCCTTCCTGACCAGCTCCGGCGTGACGACCACGCGCGCCCCGGACAGCCGGAGGATGCGCTCGCGCCGCACCGGCGGCTGATCAACACCGATGGGCACGTAAGCCGCACCGGCTGCCAGGACGCCGAGCACGGCGACGATCTGGTCGACGCCCTTGGGCAGGGTGACCGCGACCGTCTCCCCCGGCCGCACCCCCTCCGCCAACAGCAAGGACGCCACCCGGCGCGCACGAGCGGCGAGCGCGCCGTAGCTCAGCGAACCGTCAGTTCCCCACAGCAGCGCGGGAAGCGACGGCGACTCCTCCGCAATGCGGAAGAACTCCTGGTGCAGCAACACCTCCGAGCGCGGACCCTCGGTCGCGTTGACGGTGTCGCGCACTCCGCGCTGGCTCGCGGGCAGCAGGTCGGGGGCCGGAGCCGACCAGTCGGAGTTCGCCAGCCAGTCCAGTTCCTGGAGGTAGGCGGCGAACATCGCGTCCACCATGCCCGCCGGGAACAGCTCCTCCACGGCGTCCCACACGAGCGCGATCCCACCGTCCACTTCGGACACCTGGTGGTCCAGCCACACCTGCGGGGTCTGCGAGATCCCCCACACCGGCTCCGCCAGCAGGGAGTTCTCCGGGAACGGCAGGCCGAGCGCGCTGGTGAAGACCACCGGCATGGTCACCTCGGCCTCGCCCGCGCGCCTGGCCAGCTCGCGCAGCACCCACACCGCCGACGCCTCGCGATGATCAAGGGCTCCCCACAGGCGTTCCTGGAGCCTGCGCGTGCCATCGGCCCACGCCTCCCCCGCCACCGGGTGGTGGTCCACCAAGATCAACGAGGTGAAGTCGCCGATCACGTTGGCGATGTCCGGGTGCGCCTCACGGCGGTCGAACAGCGTGACGTTGAGGGTGAGGTCGGCCCGCCCGCTCCACCGGCCGAGCACGTCGGCGAACGCCGACATCAGCACCGCCGAAGGCGTGACGCCGCACTCGCGGGCTCGTTCGGTGATCGCTTCCCACCGCCGCGCGTCGAGCACCGACTCCCGGCGAACGAAACGCGGGCGCTCGACCTCGGCGGGGTCCACGGCCAACGGCAGCTGCGGCGCGGGCGGCAGCTCGGGCAGGCGCGCGGTCCAGTACTCCTCGGCCTTGTCAGCGGACGGAGTCCCAGTGAGGACGTAGTCCCGGAACGACATGCCGACCGGCGGCAGTTCGGCGTCGAGATCGGCGTAGAGCGCGCCCAGCTCGGAGTAGAACGTCAGCACGCTCAGCGCGTCGAAGATCAGGTTGTCCGTGCCGATGCCGAGCACGCCGTCCCGGGAGACGCTGACGGAGAACAGCGGCCACACCGCCGGGTCGAAGACCTTGTGCGACATCCCCTCGCGGAGGTTGTCCACAGTGGACACCCGGTAGGCGGGCACCTCGGACAGCACGTGCTGTTGCCCGTGCTCGTCGAAGACCGCGCGGAGCATGTCGTGCCGGGCCACGAGCGCGTTCACGGCGGCTTCGAGCCGGACGACGTCAAGGTCCGGGACGGCGTACTCGCGGTAGAAGTGGCTGCCGATGCCGCCGAGCGTGAAGTCCTCGCCGCGACCGATCCAGTACGCGCGCTGCACGTCGGTCGGTGGGAACGGCTCGAAGCGGTTGGCGGGGTCGGCGACGACCTGCGTGACGAGCGCGACACCCTCGGTCAGGGTCGCGGCGAAGGCGGCGAGCGTCGGGTTGGCGAACAGCCCGGCCAGCGCGACGTTGCCGAGTCCCGCCGCGTTCAGCCTGCCGACGAGGCGGGTCGCCAGCAGGGAATCCCCGCCCAGCAAGAAGAAGTTCTGTTCGCGCCCGAGCACTGGCACACCCAGCAGCTCCGACCACGCGGCGGCAACGGTCTCCTCGACGGGGCCGCGCGGCGGAGTGAGCTCCTCCGAAGCGTCCTTCATGGACAGTTCGCGCTTCAGCGCCGCGCGGTCGATCTTGCCGTTGGCGGTGATCGGCAGGGCGGGCAGGACGACCACGCGGTCCGGCACCATCACTGCGGGAAGTCGCTCAGCCAAAGATGCTTGCAGGGCTTGGAGATCCACCTCTCCGAGGCGGTCGAACTCCGTGATGTCGCCATCGCCGTGCAGGATCGCCACGAGCTCGTCCGTGCGCTCGGCGAGCGCGTGCGCGAACGGCCCGCCCTGCCACCGCACAGTGCTCCACGGCGCGGGTTCGCGGCCGACGAGCCACTGCGTCACCGAGGGCGAGTCGGTGTCGGGGGCCATCTCCAGCAGGTAGTCCACAAAGGACGCGATGAGGTCGCGGTCGGGTGCCATCGTGATGGCGGCGGCGATCCGGCGCTCATCGGTGACGACGGCGATCCCCTGAGCCACGCCGGGGAAGGCGGTCAGCGCTGCCTCGATCTCCCCCAGTTCGATGCGGTGACCACGGATCTTGACCTGATGGTCCGTGCGGCCCAGGAACTCCACCGTGCCGTCCGGCCAGTACCGGGCGAGGTCGCCGGTCCGGTACCACCTCGCTCCGTCGAACTCGACGAACTTCTCCGCAGTGCGGGCGACGTCGTTCTGGTAGCCGCGAGCGACACCGGCTCCGGAGACCCACAGCTCTCCCGCGACCCAGTCCGGGCAGTCGCGGCCGTGCGCGTCAACAACACGACATCGCATGTTCCGCAACGGCGTTCCATACGGAACTGCGTTCCAGTTCGGATCGACCTCGTCGACCTCGAAGACGGTCGCGTGGATGGCGGCCTCGGTCATGCCGCCGAGCCCGGCGAACCGGCAGCCCGGCCTCAGCTCGCGGAGCCGCCCGGGCAGGTCGACGGTCACCCAGTCGCCGCCGAGCATGACCAGCCACAGGCGGTCGCCGAAGTCGCCCGCGACGATCAGCATGTCCAACAGGGCGGGCACGCAGCTGACCACGCTGACGTCCCACCGCCGCATGAGCTCCGCCCACGCGTGCGCGTCGCGGCGCTGTTCCTCGTTGAGCAGGACGACGCTGCCACCGAAGGAGAGGAACGCGAACAGGTCGTAGGCGGAGAGGTCGAAGTCCAGAGCGGACAGTGCGATCGTGCGATCATCCCGACTGACACCGAAGTGCTCGTTCACCGCTTCGATCGTGTTCGAGACCGCGCGGTGCGGGACCTCAACGCCCTTGGGCACACCGGTCGAGCCCGAAGTGAAGATCACGTACATCAGGTCTTCGCCGGACACCGAAACCACGGAGTCCAGTGGCCGGTGGTCGATCGCGTCGGCCAGCACGGACTCCGTCAGCACGACCTTCGCGGCGGCGTGCGCCTGAGCCCGGCGCGCGGCGGGAACGTCCACTCCGGACGGAATGTAGTAGGCCCCGGCCGCGAGCACGCCGAGCACCGCGACGACCTGGTCCGCTCCCTTGGGCAGCGTGATGCCGACCGCGTCACCGGGCTGAACGCCTTGCGCCATCAGCATCGTGGAGACCCGGCGAGCCTTCAGCGACAGATCGCCGTAGCTCATCGTGCCGTCTTCGCCCCACACCAGGGCCGTGCGCTCGGGCTCGGCCTCCGCGATCTCGAAGAACCTCTGGTACAGCGGCTTTCCCGGCGCTTCACCGCGAGTCCCGGGCCTGATCGTGCCCAAAGTCCCGATCGGCTCGTCCCAGGGCAGGGCGGTGACGAGGCCGGTGAAGGCGGCGAACATCGCGTCGAGCACGCCTTCGGCGAAGAACGCCTCGCGGGCGTCCCAGCTGAGCAGGATGCCGCCGTCCAGCTCCGTGACCTGCGCGTCGAGCCACACCTGCGGCCCCTGCGAGATCATCCACACCGGCCGTCCGAGGCCGTTCAGCTCGCCGAAGTCCAAAGTGCTCGCGAAAACGACCGGCGCGACAACCTGGTCTCCGTTGGCCCGGGTCAGCTCGCGCAGCACATCCACGCCGGTGAACCCGGAGTGGCTCGACGCCTCGCGCAGGTCTTGCTGGACGCGCCGACACGCGTCCACGAAAGGAGATCCCGTGCGCACACCCAGCAACACCGAACTGGAGAACGCGCCCACCAACGAATCGACGTCGTCGTGCAGCGGCTCGCGGCCGAAAACTGGGATGTTCAGCAGGAAGTTCTGCTCGCTGCTCCACGCCCCGACGACCTCGGCGAAGGCAGTGGCGAGAACAACGGCCGGAGTGAGACCCAAGCTCCGCGAGCGCTCACGCAGCTGCTCAGAAGCCTTGGGGTCCAACCAGAACTGACGCCGCTCGACGCGCAGGTCCTTGCTGGGCAACACGGGCAGCGACGGTGCTCCGGGCAGCTCGCCGAGCTTGTCGAGCCACCACGTCTTGTCCTGCTCCACGTCACGGCTGGCGGCCCGGTCGGCGAGGTAGCGGGGGAAGCTGTAGTCCAAGGGCGGCAACACTTCGCCGTGGTAGACGCGGGCGATGTCGTTGACCAGGATGCGCAGGCTCATCGCGTCGGCGGCGACCATGTCCAGGTTCACGTGCACCCGGTAGCGTCCGTCCACACGCGACAGTTGGACGTCGAAGACCCGGCCGTCCGCGATCCGCTCGGAGAGCTCTGCCCGAACGTCGCCGTCGTGCACCTTGAGGCCGGGCCAATCACTGGACGGCGAAATACGCTGCTGTCCATTGGCGTCAACGGAAACGCGGGTCATTCCGTGCCGGTCGATCACCGTACGGACAGCCGCCTCCAGCCGCTCCGGATCGATGTCCTCGACCTCGAACTCGGCGTAGAAGTGCGCGGCGACGCCTTCCTCGCGGCCGATCCACATCGCGTGCTGGAGCGGGTCCAGCTCGAACGGCGCGAACTCGTCGACCTCCGCTCTGGGCAGCGGGGAAGCCTTCTCGCCCAACAGTTCCCGCCACGCGGCCACGGCCGGGCGCTCGGCGAGGTCGGCGAAGCTCACCTTCGCGCCAGCGCGGCGGAGCTTGCCGGCGACCCGCATCATCGCGATGGAGTCCATGCCGGACTCGATGAGGTTCGCGTGCTCGTCAAGGGACTCCGCGGGCACCTTGAGCACGGACGCCACGGTGCCTAACAGGTCGATGGTCACCGCAGGACGTCCTTCTTGTTCAGTTGACATGTCAGCAAGTCGAGCAGCATCGCGTTGTGCCGCACGGGGTAGAAGTGGTCACCAGGCACGACGTGCAGGTCGAAACCACCGGTGGTGAAGTCGCGCCAGCGCTCGGCCTGCGCGGGCGTCACCTCGCTGTCCTGCTCGCCGACCACGGCGGTGATCGGCGCGCGCAGTGGTGCTCCTGCGAGGTGCCGGTAGGTCTCCTCGACCCGGTAGTCGGCGCGGATCGCGGGCAGGAACACCGGCCACAGCTCGGGATTCGCCTTCAGCACCTCGGCCCCGGCACCGCCCACGCGCACCACCTCGTCGACCAGCCCGGCGTCGTCGCGAAGGTGGACGTCACCGCCGACCAGCTCGTCCGGGGCGTGCCGCGCGGAGGCGAAAACCCTGGTCGGAGCCTCGCCGCGGGCTTCGAGCGCGCGGGCGACCTCGTACGCCGCGACCGCGCCCATGCTGTGCCCGAACAGGGCGAGCGGGCGGTCCAGCAGCGGCCCGAGGTCGGCGAGCACTCCGGTCACGACCTCGGCCATCGAGGCCGGGACCGCGTCGGCGATCCGGTCCTCGCGCCCGGGGAACTGCACGGCCCACAGCTCGACGTCCTCCGGCAGCCCGGCACCCCAGGGGCCGAAGAAACTCGCGGAGCCCCCCGCGTGCGGGAAGCAGACCAGTCGCGTGCGCGCGGCGGCACGGGGGGTGCGGCAGCGCAGCCAGCGTGGGCTCATCGCGATCCTCTCCAGACGAAGCTCTTGTTCATCGTTCAAGAGACTAAGGTAACCCTTACCAAATATCGAGGGAGCGGATCAGCACGTGATCCAGAACCCATGCGAACGCCCGAATGTGTACACAGTGGACGGTCGAAGATTCGCGTTTGGCCGCAGTTTTCCTTGGCGCACCAGCACAGTAAGCGCGGATTCCGGCATCGTCACATGCTGATGTACGCACGGGTCACGCAGCGTTCGCCCCGGTCACAGATCGTTCACGTGACGAAGCGCGCTCTTGAAATCTGCCCGTTGAACTCACCTGGGCAGCTTGTTACCTTGACCGCGCTTAGGTCGACCTAACACTCCCCGCTGTGCCCGTCCCGGAGGTTCCCCATGCCGTTGAGTCGTCGTGCCCTGCTGCGCTCGGCCGGGCTCGCGCTCGGTACCGCGACGCTGCTCGGCGGCTGCGGCCCCACCGCCCCGGGCCCGGCGCCGGTGGAGAACGCCCCGGGGCGCCTGCCCCGCAAGGGCGGCAGCCTGCGCGCGGTGTTCACCGGCGGCGGCACCGCGGACACGCTCAACCCGTTCGACTCGATGTCGCCGGTGGACTTCGTC
Source organism: Allokutzneria sp. NRRL B-24872 (assembly GCF_002155965.1). GTDB lineage: Bacteria > Actinomycetota > Actinomycetes > Mycobacteriales > Pseudonocardiaceae > Allokutzneria. The sequence continues at coordinate 9,393 of NZ_MUMH01000050.1, read as the reverse complement.
CGCAACGACGTGCTCTTCGACTCGCTGTTCTCCATCGAGAACGGCCGCGCGACCCCGCGCCTGGCGCTGTCGGCGGAGCCCGCCGCGGACCGCAAGTCCTTCGTGCTCAAGCTCCGCGACGGTGTGGTCTGGCACGACGGTTCGCCGTTCACCGCCAAGGACGTCGCCTACAGCTTCCGCTACATGAGCGCGCCGGAGCGCCCCATGCCCAGCGAGCTGCAGAGCTACTTCGACCTGGCCAAGGTGCAGGTGCGCGACGACCGGACGCTGGTCGTGCCGACGCTGCAACCGATCGGCGACCCGGCGCTGATCATCGCCGCGTTCCTGACCAAGGTGGTCAAGGACGGCGCCACCTCCTTCACCCCGACCACCGCCGTGGGCACCGGCCCCTACCGCGTCGCCGCCTTCGACGCCGGCCGCGAGGCGCGGCTGACCAGGTTCGACCGGTACTGGGACTCTCCCGGTACCGCGGACGAACTGGTCCTGCTGAGCCTGACGGACCCGCAGGCCAAGGTGAACGCGGTTCGCACCGGGCAGGCCGACTACGCGGGTGACATCCCGTTCAGCATGGCCAAGGCGGGCAGCGGCAGCCCGGACATCGAGGTCCGCACGGCCGGTCGCAAGCACCGCGTGGGCTTCGGTTTCGTGCTCAACTCCACGATCGCGCCGTTCAACGACCCGCGTGCCCGCCGCGCGATCCGGCTCGCCGTCGACCGCCAGTCCCTTGTGGACAGCGTGCTGCTCGGCTACGGCGAGCCCGGCAACGACCTCTACGGATTCGGTACCGAGTACTTCGCGGAACGCCCTCCCGTCCAGCGCAACGTCGACGAGGCCCGGAAGCTGCTCCGCGAGGCGGGGGCCGAGGGCGCGTCGATCACCATCCGCTCGACGGAGTACGAGGTCGGCTACAACGCCTCCACCCAGCTCCTGGCCGAGCAGCTGCGCGAGGTCGGGCTCAAGGTGAAGCCGGACATCGTCGGCGTCGCCGAGTTCTTCGAGCCCAAGGCGATGGCGGCGAGCCACGGCGTGACGTTCTCCATCGGCGCGCTGCCCCTGCCGGTGACCTACGCGCGCCTGGCCGCCTACCCGTCGCTCGCGCTGAACGACCCGCAGCTCAACGCCGCCCTCGCGGAAGGGCTCGCCGCGGTCGACGACGCCGCGAAGCGCAAGGCGTGGACGACCGTGCAGGACGTGATGACCGATCGCGGCAACACGATCGTCTGGGGTCTCGCCGACACGCTGAGCCTGGAGCGCAAGGCCGTCGCGGGCGTCGAGGTACGCGGTCTCGCCAAGTACCCGTACCTCGGCAAAGCCGGACTGGCGTGATCCGCGGGCTGGCCACCGGGGCGGTCCTGCTCGCGCTGTTGTCGTTCCTGGTCTTCGTCGGCGTCGAACTGCTCCCCGGTGATCCCGTGACCACGCGGCTCGGCCCGACCGCGACGCCGGAACGCGTTGCGGCCGCACGGCATCAGCTCGGTCTCGACCGGCCGGTGCTCGTGCGCTACGGCGAATGGGTCAGCGGCCTCGTCCAGGGAGATCTCGGCCGGTCGGCGACGGGCAAGCCGGTGTCGGAGATGTTGAGCGACCGCGTCGGGAACTCCGTGCTGCTGGCCGGGCTCAGCCTGGCGTTGCTCGTCCCGCTGTCGCTCGGGCTCGGTCTGCTCGCCGCGACTCGCCGGGCGGTCTCGGCCGGAGCGCTCGTGCTGGCGTCGATCCCGGAGTTCGTGCTGGCCGTGGGCATGGTGCTGCTGTTCGCGATCACGCTCGGCTGGTTCCCCGCCGTGTCGTTGATTCCGGCCGGTTCCAGTCCGCTCGCGTACCCGTCCGCGTTGGTGCTGCCCGTGTTGAGCCTGCTCGCGCTCGGCATGTCCTATGCCATCAGGGTGATCCGCTCGACGGCTTCGACAGCGCTGCGGTCGCCGCACGTGGAGTTCATGCGGCTGAACGGGGTTCCATCGCGAACCGTGTTCCGCACGGCGGTCGTCCCGGCGGTGCTACCGGTCGCCGTGCAGGTCTGGCTGGTGACCGGGGTGAGTCTCATCGGTGGTGGAGTGCTGGTGGAGAAGGTCTTCGGCTACCCGGGGATCGGTGAGCTGCTGGTGGTGTCGGTGCAGTCCGGAGACCTCCCGGTCGTGCAGGCGCTGACGCTCATCCTCGGCGGCGCCATGGTGCTCGCCCTGCTGTTCGCCGATGTGGCGATCCGCCTGCTCACCCCGCGCCTTCGGACCGCCTCGTGAAGCGCGCGTTCGCCGCGATCGCGGCGCTGATCGTGCTCTTGGGGCCGGAGTTCGCCGCGAACTCACCGACCAAGCCGGTCGGAGTGCCGTACTCGTGGCCGACCTGGGCGCTGCCGTTCGGGACCGACCACCTCGGCCGCGACGTGTTGTCGCGCATGCTGCACGGCGGTCGGCCGTTGGTGTTGACCAGCCTCGCCGCCGCGCTGGCCGGAGTGCTGTTCGGCGCGGCGGTCGGCCTGGCCGTGGCGCTCACCAAGCGGCAGGCGTTGATGTGGCCGTTGGACGCGATCGCCGCCGTGCCGCCGATTCTGGTGCTGCTGCTGACTTTGACCGCCATGCCCGACCGGGTGGGGCTCGTTCTCGCCGTCGCGGTCGTCGGCGCTCCGCTCGCGGCGCGGGTCACGCAAGCAGCCGCCGCGCAGGTAGTCGGGCGTGCGCACGTGGAGATCGCGATCGCGCGCGGGGAGAACTGGGCGTGGTTGCTCGGCCGGGAAATCCTGCCTCTCGTGGGCGGGACCGTGTTGGCTGACGCCGGGATGCGGTTCGTCACGTCGGTCCATCTTGTTGCGGCAGCGGGCTTCCTCGGGTTGAGCGTGTCGGACTCCGACTGGGGTCTGTTGATCGTGGAGGCGCTGCCCGGTGCCGCTTTGCAACCGTGGGCGCTGCTCGTGCCCGTGCTCGGCGTGGCGGTGCTCGCGGTGAGCTCGAACCTCTTCGCCGACCGCGTGGCGCGGCGCTCCAGGGGGATGCTCGGATGAAACCACTGGTAGAGCTGGACAATCTGTCCCTCGCGGCCGATGACCGCCTGCTGCTGGACGGCGTGAACCTCACGATCGCGCCGGGCGAGGCCGTCGGAGTGCTCGGCCCGTCGGGCTCCGGCAAGACCACCCTGGCCCTCGCGGTGCTCGGTCACCTGCGCCCCGGAGTGCGGCACGTCGGCGGTCAGTCCTATGTGGACGGCCACGCGATGCTTCCCACCCCACATCCCGGAGTGCGCGGCGGTGTCGTCGGCTACCTCGGCCAGGACCCGGGCCTGCTGCTCAACCCGTACGCGAAGGTCGGCGCCGACCTGCCGCTCGCGCGCGTCGGGCTTCCTTCCACGCTCGTCGGCCGCTACCCGCACCAGCTCTCCGGTGGCCAGCAACAGCGCGTCGCGCTCGCCATCGCCCTCGCGCGCGAACCACGGCTGTTGGTGCTGGACGAGCCGACCACCGCGCTCGACGTGCTGGCCAAGGCAGAAGTGCTGGAGGAGCTGAAGCGGCTCCGTGACAGCGGTGTCGCCCTGTTGTGGATCAGCCACGATCTGGACACTGTGGACAGTCTCGTCGACCGCGTGTTCACAGTGGACGGTTCAACGCCGACCCGAACCGAGGTTCCGCGCACACCGTCCGCTTCGGATGGTCAGGTTGCTCTGCAAGTCAACGGCTTGCACGCGGGCCACGGCTCGAACCGCGTGCTCGAGGACGTCGACCTCGACGTTCGTGAGGGTGAGTGCCTCGCGGTACTCGGTGCCTCCGGCGTCGGCAAGAGCACGCTCGCGCGGTGCCTGGTCGGCCTGCACAAGCCCAGCGACGGGTCGGTGTCGGGCTCGGACGTCCAGCTGGTTCCGCAGAATCCGGCGGAGTCGCTGCACCCCCGTCAAGACGTCCGCACCGCACTGGTGCGGCCGCTGCGCAAGATCCGGGGGATGCGGAAGCCGTACGACGCGGAGGTGGACCGCCTGCTCGACGCGGTCGGGCTCCCCGCCGAGTTCGCTTCTCGTCTTCCCGGCGAACTGTCCGGCGGTCAGCGGCAACGCGTCGCGCTCGCCAGGGCGCTCGCCGCGCGACCGAAAGTCCTCGTCTGCGACGAGATCACCTCAGCGCTGGACGCTTCGACGCAGGCGGGCGTGCTCGGCCTGCTGGGCGAGCTCCGGCAGCGGCACGGGCTCGCGGTCGTGTTCATCACCCACGACGCCCACGTTGCCGCCGCGGTCTCCGACCGCATTCTCGTGCTCGTCGACGGCCGGGTGGCCGTCAGCGGGCGCACCGATGACGTGCTCGCGCGGCCGGAGGACCTGCCCGCGCTGCTTCTGGAGGAACGACCATGCAGGACGTAGAGGAGCTGCCCCGGCTCGGCCCGGAGTACTTGCAGAACCCGCACGAGCTCGCCGACCGGCTGCGCCAGGAAGGGCCCGCGCGCCCGGTGCTGATGCCCGACGGGATGCGGGTGTGGCTGGTCACCGGGCACGCCGAGGCGCGGTCGCTGCTCACCGATCCGCGGCTCAGCAGCGACGGCGTCTACGACCGCCTCGAGCACCAACGGTTGCTGGCCGAGGGCAAGAAGATCGAGTTCTCCCGCTCGCTGGCCGCGCACATGCTCAACGTGGACCCGCCGGATCACACGCGGCTGCGCAAGCTGGTCAACAAGGCGTTCACCACGCGCACGATCGCCCGGCTCCGCCCGCGCATCGAGGAGATCACCGACCAGCTGCTCTCCGACATGTCCACTGTGGACACCGTGGACCTGATCAAGGCGTTCGCGCTGCCGCTGCCGATCATGGTGATCTGCGAGCTGATGGGCATTCCCGCCGAGGACCAGGAGCAGTTCAGCGGCTGGTCCAACGCGATGGTCTCGACCGCGCCGCCGGAGCAGATCGGCGCGGCCTCCGGTGCGATGGCGGGCTACCTCGCCGGCCTGGCCGAGCAGAAGCGGGCGACGCCGACCGACGACCTGCTCTCCGCGCTGGTGCACGCGTCGGAGGGCGGTGACCAGCTGTCGGTCCCCGAGCTGATCGCGATGACGTTCATCCTGCTCATCGGCGGCTACGAGACGACCGTGAACCTGATCGGCAACGGTGTTCTCGGGCTGCTGCAACACCCATCGCAGCTCGCGGCGCTGCGCGCGGACCCCGGGCTGCTGCCCAACGCCATCGAGGAGTTCCTGCGCTACGAGACGCCGAACAACATGGCGTCTCCGCGCTACACCACTGCCCCGGTGCGCGTCGGCGAGGTGGAGATCCCCGAGGGCGAGTTCGTCATGGTGTCGCTGCTGGCCGGAAACCGTGACGCCACAAGGTTCCCTGAGCCCGACAAGCTCGACATCACCCGGCCGACCGGCGCGCACCTCGGCTTCGGCCACGGCATCCACTACTGCGTCGGGGCGCCGCTCGGCCGCCTCGAAGGCGAAATCGCGATCGGTCACCTGCTGGCCCGGTTCTCGCGCATCGAGCTGGCCGTCGACGCTTCCGAGCTGCGCTGGCGCAAGAGCACGCAGATGCACGGTCTCGAAGCCCTCCCCGTCCGCCTCCACCCCTAGGGACCAACGATGTGTGGCATCACCGGTTGGGCCGCCTACGACACCGATCTCACCCAGCACGCCGACGTGCTCGCCGCGATGACCGACACCCTGTCGCAACGAGGTCCTGACGCGGCGGGAACCTGGCTGCGCCCGCAGGTCGCGCTCGGGCACCGCCGCCTCGCCGTGATCGACCTGGACGGCGGCGCCCAGCCCATGGAGGCCGACGGCGTCACACTCGTCTACAGCGGCGAGGTCTACAACTTCACCGAGCTCCGCGAGGAACTGGGTTCGCAGAACTTCCGGACGCGCAGCGACACCGAGGTCGTCCTGCGCGGCTACCTCCGTTGGGGCGCGGCCGTCGCGGAGCGGCTGAACGGCATGTTCGCCTTCGCCCTGTGGGATTCGCGGGAGCAGAAGCTCGTGCTCGTCCGCGACCGCCTCGGCGTCAAACCCCTGTACTACCAGCGCACTTCGGACGGCCTGCTGTTCGGCTCCGAGCCGAAGTCCATCCTCGCCAACCCGCTGGCTTCGCGGGTGATCGACCGCTCCTGCCTCCAAGAGCTGTTCGGCCAGACCAAGGCACCCGGCTGGTCCCTGTGGAAGGACATGAACGAAGTCCCACCTGGGACTGTGCTCACGTTGACCCGTTCGGGACTCCGTTCCCACAGGTACTGGTCGCTGGACACCGCTGAGCACACCGATGATCGCCACACCACGATCGAGACCGTCCGCGATCTTCTCACCGACACCGTGGCCCGCCAACTCGTCGCCGATGTGCCCCAGTGCGTTCTCCTGTCCGGCGGCCTCGACTCCAGCGCCATCACCGGCCTCGCCGCCAAGGCGATCCCCGACCTGCGCACGTTCTCCGTGGACTTCACCGGTGAGTTCACCCCCGACGAGCTGCGCACCACTTCCGATTCCGGCTTCGTCCGCGAGGTCGCCGACTTCGTCGGTTCCAAGCACACCAACGTGGTCCTCGATCCCACCGCGCTCTCCGACCCGTCGCTGCGCCGCGCCGTCGTTGGCGCCTGGGACATCCCGTTGGGCTTGGGCGATATCAACGCTTCGCTCTACCTGCTGTTCAAGGCAATCCGCCAGGAGTCCACCGTCGCGCTCTCCGGCGAGTCCGCCGATGAGCTGTTCGGCGGCTACCCCTGGTTCCAGACCAAGGCCACCCACACGTTCCCGTGGCTGACGTTCTCGCACTCCATCAACACCGACCGCACCGCTGTGCTCCGCAAGGACCTCGACCTCGATCTCGACTCCTACGTCGCTGACCAGTACGCGTCCGCGGTCTCGGAGGTGGAGTTCCTGGACAACGAGTCGGCTTCCGAGCGGCAGATGCGCGTCATCTGCCACCTGCACCTGACCCGTTTGGTGCGGGCGCTGTTGGACCGCAAGGACCGCATGTCCATGGCCACCGGCCTCGAAGTGCGCGTCCCCTTCTGCGATCACCGCCTCGTCGAGTACGTCTACAACGCCCCTTGGGCTTTCAAGCACTTCGACGGCCGCGAGAAGAGCCTCCTCCGCGCGGCGGCTCGCCACGTGCTCCCCCAATCCGTGGCGGATCGCGTGAAGAGCCCCTACCCCTCCGTCCAGTCCGACCAGTACGTCACCGCTCTGCAAGCTCAGGCCGCCGACGTGTTGTCGGAGAAGGACAATCCCGTGTTCGCGCTGATCGACCGCGCCTGGCTGCGCTCGGCCGTCAGCGCCACGTCCGTCTCCGGTCCCGTTCGGCAGGGCTTGGAGCGCGTTCTCGACCTCTACCACTGGGTCGACCTGTACCGCCCGACGTTCGCCGTGTGATCGCTTAGCATCTCGGAGTGAGTCTCAGCGCCGAGTACCGAGCGATCCCGTACGAGCCCTTGTTGGCGCGCGCGATGGTCGACCGCGACTTCGCCGAGGCGTTGCAGTTCTTCGGCAGGTTCGCTGCTGTTGACGCGCAGGAGCAGGAAGACATCACCTGGCGAGCGCTCGGCCCGGCCGTTCGCCAGGTGATGCGCGGGCACCCCGGCATCCTGGACAGGACGTTCAGCACGCAGGCGTGGGACGCCGTTCTCTGGCTGCTCTCCGCGAGCGGAGGGAGGGCAAGGAGCCGGTTCCGGACGATCTGGGCCATGTCGCGGTACTCGGCGCCACAACGTTCTCTTCCGGTGCCACGGCCACCCAAGGAGTTCCGCTCAGGTTCGTCCGCCCGGAGCGAGCGGCCGCTGTCGCCACCCACATCGAGCGCATGATCTCTTCGGCTCGGGAGGTGTTCGACGTCGAGGCGATGATCGCCGGTCACGTGTACAAGGCGCCGTGGGACCTCGACATGCTCGTCGACCTGCTGGCGCAGTACGCCTGGCTGTACCGAAGCGCCGCCGAGCGGAACGAGTGCGTGTTCGTCGTGCGCGACTGACGGTCCGCTCGTCAGAACGGCGCCGGTTCGGCGATGGGCGTGGGGTGGACGTCCTCGGTCTTGCCGCTCGGTGTGGTCCAGGTGTGGGTGCCGTCCTCTTGGTTGGTGCAGGTCCAGTTGGAGTGCGTCTTCATCCGGTGATGCCGACGGCACTTCGGCCTCAGGTTGTCGATCGTGGTGTTCTCGCCGTTGTAGCGACGGCAATGATCAAGATCGCAGCGGTGTGCGGGTTGGTTGCAGCCGATCGCCATGCAGGTCGGATAGCGGGCGGCAATCAGCTCGCGCTGTTTGGCGGTGGGCCGGTAGACGTTGCTGATCTCTTCAGCCGCTCCGGTGACGGGGTCGGTGAGGATGCGTTTCCAGACACCGCCCGCTGCGATCTCCCTCGCGATGGGTGCGGGGATGGGGCCGTAGCCGCCCAAGATCGCGGGGTCCTGGGTGAGACCGAGGGCTGAGGTGATCGGCATCGTCAGGTACACCATCGTCCGGCCCTGCGGGGCCGGAGTGTCCCTGCCCAGCAACAAGTCCCGGGCGATGTCGGAGCGTTTCTGATCCAGGGTGCGGTCGTCTTTCGGGAGGGAGCGGGCGATGCGGTTGATGTGGTCATAGACCATCGCCGCGTCGTGGGCGGTCATGAGGACCCGGAGCAGGGCCATGCCGTCGTCCTGGTTGATCTTCTCCACCAGGCGCGTCTTGCGCTTCTCCTGAAACCGACGCTCGGCTGCGGTCGGGTCCAAGCGGTGGATGAACCTGACCGCGTACTGGCGGGTGGTGGAGTACGGGTTCTTCTCCGCGTGCGCCAACAACGCTTCCTCGGCGATCGCGGCGTGCACGACCGAGAGGACTCGGAGCAGATCGATGATCATGAGTGCCTTGCCCTCGTCGACTCGGCCTTCGGCCATCGCCTTCAACACTCCTGGGCGGGAGGTGAGATCGGTGGCTCGGTCGATGAGCCTGGCTGCTTTGACCCTCGATACGCGCAGTTCACGCATCAGGATCTCCTCGGAGAATTCCCGGTCTCGTGGATCGAGGTCGGAAATGTAGTCGAGCAGGGTCACGGAAAAGTCGGCTACGGCCTTACCTATGTCCGTGAACGCTGTTTTGAGAACAACATCAGGGTCCATGTCTCTATTCTACGCCGTTTAAATAGTGGATCATGGCTCTAAGGGGTGAATTCCCAGGCGCCCGCAACGCCGAAAAACGCAACCCCCACCTAACGCAAGGCGCACACGAAACGGTCGACTTTACCTGGGGTGCGCGTGCCATACGCTCGTCCGCGTGGGCCGGGACTCATCCCGTGCCCGCCCGGCCAATGAAGGCACGCGCAAGGGGCCCCAGGTCAAGCCGACCCCACGCTGGTACCGGCGCAAGCTGGAAGCCCAGCCGCACCCACCGCTGGAGCCGGCGCAGGCTGGAAGCCCAGCCGCACCCACCGCTGTAACCTGCGCACGCTGGAAGTCCAGCCGTCCCCGACCG
>NZ_MUMH01000005.1 GCF_002155965.1 Allokutzneria sp. NRRL B-24872 | reverse complement strand
TTACGAGACATCCCTTAGGAGTACGAAACGGGGTTCTTCGGACCGCGCTAGTCGACGCGGTGTTCGGTGGCTTTGACGAGCTGGCGGACGTGGGTCAGGGAGCCGCAGTCGGCGTCCAGGTGTTGCCGGCGCGCGCGAACGAAGTCGTTGCCCAGTTCGGCCCTGCGCTGCTCGGGCACGGAGTCGCGGGCGTCGTTGAGGATGGTCCGCTCCTCCTCGTCCACGTGGTGGTTGAGGGCTTCGACGAGCTCTTCGAGCTTGTCCTCCCACTCCGATGAGGACGTGTCGCCGACCTCCATCAGCGCGAGCAGCGCCTGGTGGCCCTCGGCGTGCTCCTCGGCGCCGTGCTCCACCTCGTGGTCGTCGACCTTCTTGAAGCGCTTGAGCGCCGGGTAGACCTCGCTCTCCTCGGCCTCGGCGTGCGCGACGAGCAGGGCGGCCAGCTCGGCGAGCAGCTTCTCCCGGTCGTTGTCGCGGTTGCGGAGATCGCGGAAGAGGTCCTCGAAGCGGCGGTGGTCGGCGAGGATGAGTTCTACGACGTCATTGGCCATGACCAGGTGATACCTCGGTGACCGGGCCGCGAAACCGCCCCTGAAACTGCCATCGGCCGGCACCCGGGGACGCGGGTGCCGGCCGAGACAAAGCGGATGATCATGACCTCTGGTGAGGTTTCCCCCAGGACCACCCGGTGACGCCGATCCAGCGCGAACCAAACGACGTCGTTACCTAGGTTGCCAGTCGCGCGACGCGAGACGCTAAACGATCGCTAAACGACGCGTTCAGCGGCGAGTTTCTCCAGCTCAGCCCGCACGTCGTCGGCCGAACTGAGCCCGAGTCCGCCGAAGAGCTCCAGTGCCCGCGTCAGCACCGTCGCGGCCTCCTCCAGCTCCCCGCGCAGCCGCAGCACCCGGCCCAGGCTCTGGCACGACCACGCCTCCAGCAGCACCGAGTCGGCGGCGGCGGTGTCGCGCGCGGCGTCGCGGAGGTAGCGCTCCGCGGCCTCCAGCTCCCCCATGGCCTCGCTGACCTGGCCGAGGTTGAGCCAGGCCATGCCGATGCGGTCGAAGTTCTCCATCCGCTGGTGCAGCGCCAGCACTTCCTGGAAGTGCTCCAGCGCCTGCTCGTGCTCGCCCTTGCGCTTGCAGATCTCGCCGAGGTTGGTCAGCGCCAGCGGCAGCACGAACATGTCGTCGATCCGCCGCGCCAGGTCCACGCTGAGGCGGCAGTAGCGCTCGGCCTCCTCGGTGTCCCCGCGCTCGAACAGACCCGGCACCATGTTCGTGGCGATCAGCGCGACGTGGTGCGGGTCGCCGATCTCCTCCGCGAGCCGGTAGCCCCGCAGGTAGTGCGCCATGGACAGCTCGTTCTGCTCGCTGTTGCGGTAGGCCAGGCCCGCCGTGTTGAGCATCCGCACCTCGGCGAAGCGGTCGCCCAGCCGCTGCGCCGCGTCGATGCCGAGCTCGGTGAACTCGAACCACACCTCCCACGGGCAGCGGGCGAACAGGTACGCGCTGAGCATGTGGGTGGCCGTCCACGTCGCCTCGAACCGGCCGGTGGCGTGGGTGAAGCGCACCAGCGCCATCAGGTTCGGCCACTCGTCGTCGAGCCAGCTCATCGCGGTCCTGCGGTCGACCACCTCGGTGGGGACCAGCTCGGGGCGCTCGGCGGCGTAGTGCGGCCCGGTGAAGGTCGGGCGCAGCGCGCGCCGCGTGTGGTCGAGCCCGGTCAGGAAGTGGTCGACGGCCCGGTTCTCCACGACGACGCGCGTGGCGTGCGGCAGCTGTGACCGGGCGAGCGAGCGCGCGTAGAGCCGGGTCAGGTCGTGCATGGTGAAGCGGTCCGCGCGGTGCTCGGTGACCAGGTGCGCCGCCGCGAGCGCGCGCAGGGAACGCCTGGCGCACGCCGCTTCCACCCCGGCCATGACGGCGAGCAGCTGCGGCGTCACGTCGGTGCCGGGCAGCACTCCGAGCAGGCGGAACACCCGCGCCAGCGACTCGTCGAGGCTGTGGAAGGTCATGTCGAGGGCGCCGCGCACGGAGATGTCGTCGTCCTCGGTGCCCAACGCGCCGAGCCGCTGCTGCTCGTCGGCCAGCTCGGCGACGACGGTGGCGACGGAGCGGTTCGGGTTCACCGCGAGCCGCGCCGCCACGATCCGCAGCGCCAGCGGGAGCCCGCCGCACAGCTCGGCGAGGCGGCGCAGGTCCTCGGGGTCCTCCACCCGGTCGTCGCCGAGCGCCCCGGCCAGGATGTGCACGGCATCGTTGGTGGGCAAGGCGTCCAGGGTCAGCACGCGAGCCGCCGAGGAGACCGACAGCCCGCCGAGCCGACGTCGGCTGGCCACGAGGGCGAGCGAGCCGGCGGCGACCGGGAGCAGATCGCGCACCTGCTCGGCGTCGCGCGCGTCGTCGAGCAGCACGAGCACCTTGCGGTCGGCCAGCAGCGAGCGGTAGAGCGCCACCCGCTCGTCGAGGTCCACGGGCACTCCGGCGGGCGCGATCCCCAGTGCCACAAGGAATTGGCGTAACACCTCGGCGGGCTCCACGGGCGAGCGCTCGGGGTCGAACCCCCGCAGCGACGCGTAGAGCTGGCCGTCCGGGAAGCGGTCGGCCACGCGGCGCGCCCAGCTGACCGTGAGCGCGCTCTTGCCCATGCCTGCGGTGCCGACGACCAGCGCGACGCGCGGTGCCGAACCGTTCCCGTCGCCGAGCAGGCTGTCCATCCAGGACAGTTCGCTCTCCCGGGCCGCGAACCCCGCAGGAGCGGGCGGGAGCTGGGCTGGGCGGAGCACGGTCGTGGTGCCGCGCGAGGCGGCCTGCGAGCCCTTGGCCTGCACCTCCTGGTCATCGCGCAGCAGGCTGGCGTAGAGGTCGCGCAGCTTGGTGCCGGGGTCGACGCCCAGTTCCTCCGCGAGCAGCCTGCGGTAGCGCAGGTAGCTGCCGATGGCCTCGGCGCGCTGGCCGCAGCGGTGCATCGCGATCATCAGCTGGCCGATCATCCGCTCGCGGAAGGGCTGCCGCGCCAACAGCCCGGACAGCTCGCTGAGCAGTTCCGCGTGCCGCCCCAGCTCCAGGTCCGCGTCAATGCGGTCCTCGAGCAGGCCGAGGCGGAACTCTTCGAGGTCGGCGCCGACGCCGGTGCGCAGGCGCTCGGACTGGAGGTCGGACAGCGCCTGCCCGCGCCACTGCGCCAGCGCCTCGCCGAGCACCCCCGCCCGCCGCCGCGCGTCCAGCTCGCCGACGCCGGAGATCATCGACTGCACGCGGTGCACGTCGATCAGCGCGGGGTCGGCGCGCAGCAGGTAGCCGGGCGGCTGCGTGACGATCTCCACCTCGCCGCCGGGGGCGATCTCGGCGAAGAGCTTGCGCAGCCGCGAGACGTAGCTCTGCATGATCGTGCGCCCGGTCGACGGCGGTCGGCGCTCCCAGAGCACGTCCTCGATGTGCGCGACCGAGACGACCTGGTTGACCTCCAGCAGCAGCAGGGCCAGCAGCGTGCGCGCGCCCCGGCTGCCGACCTGGATCACCTCGCGGTCGGTGACGATCTCCACGGGTCCGAGCACCCGGAACCCCAGCCCGCTCATCCGGGCCCCGCCCGACCGGCCAGCGCGGACAACCGGCCGCGAACGGATTCCACCTCGGCGAGCCCGAGCCGTTCGAAGAGCTCCAGCGCCTTGGACCACTCCTCACCCGCCGCGACGGGATCGCCGTCGGCCAGCGCGACATCGCCAAGCCCGCGCCGTGCGCGCGCCTGCTCGATCGGCACGCCGATGTGCTCGGCGATCCCCAGCGCCTCGTCGAACAGCGTCCTGGCCACCTCGCCCGCGCCCAGCTCGACCATGGCCTCGCCGAGCCAGACCAGTCCGAGCGCCAGCGTCTCGCGGTCTCCGGTCCGCCTGCTCAGCTCGATCCCCTCGCGCAGGTACCCGACCGCGGAGTCGATGTCCCCCAAGGCTTTCTGGATGAAGCCGAGGTTCAGCGTGCAGCTCGCCCGGTTCAGCTTGTCGTCGCACTCCTCGGCCAGCCGCAGCGCTTCCTCCACATAGGACAGTGCGTCGGTGTAGCGGGCCAGCTCCATCAGCACCATGCCCACGTTGGCCGTGGTGGTGCCGATGTCCCGCGTGCTGCCCAGTGCCTTCGCGGCGGCGCGCGCGGCCATCGCCTGCTCCAGCGCGTCGGCGTGCCGGTTCGCCCGCGCCAGCGCGACGGTCAGCCCGATCCGCGTGGTGACCTCGGCGTGCTGGTCGGCGAGGCGGTCGGTGGCGGGCAGTGCGCGGCGGTGCGTGGTGATCCACTCGTCCACCAGGCTGCGGGCGGAGAGGAAGTTCAGCATCAGCCTCGGCAGCACCCACGCCCCGACGTCGTCGCCGTCCTCCAGCATGCCGCGCTGCAGCTCGATCAGGTTGCCCAGCTCGGCGTCGAACCACTCCAGCGCCTTGGCCGGGGTGTCGACCTCGGGCAGCCGCTGCCCCGGCTCGGCGGGGAAGCTCAGCTCGTCGCCCGCCGGGCGGATCGCGCGCCGGGCCAGGTCGGCTGTCGCGAGGGAGAAGCGCACGAGGTGCCGCCGCGCGGCGACCCGCTCCCGCTCACTGAGGTCCGTGCGCGCCTTTTCCCTGCCGTGCAAGCGAAGCAGGTCGTGCATGACGAAGCGGTCGGGCCGCTGTTCGGCGATCAGGTGCGCTGCGGCCAGTGAGCGCAGCCCCCGCCGCGCGGCGCTCGGGTCGATGTTGGCCATCGCGGCCATGGACAGTGGCGTGACCTCGCGGCCCGGCACGAGCCCGGTCAGCCGGAACAACATCGCAGCCTGCTCGGAGAGGTGTCGGTAGGAGACGTCGAAGACCCCGCGCACGGAGATCTCGGCATCGTCGGTGTCCAGTGCCGCCAACCGTTCCCGCTCGTCGGAGAGCTCGGCGACGAGGTCGGCGGCGGAGCGGTCCGGGTTCACCACGAGCCGGGCGGCGACGATCCGCAGCGCCAGCGGCAGGCCGCCGCAGAGCTGGGCGAGCACCCGCAGGCTGACCGCCTCGCGCGCGGCCCGCTCCCCCGCTGCGGCCTCGATGATCCGCACGGCCTCCGACTCCGGCAGCGTGTCCAGGGTCAGCACGCTCGCGCCGACCGACACCGCGAGCCCGCCGAGCCTGCGCCTGCTGGTCACCAGCACCAGCGAACCGCTGTCACCGGGTAGCAGCGGACGGACCTGCTCGGAGTCGCGGGCGTCGTCCAGCAGCACCAGCATCCGTCGCCCGGCCAGCAACGACCGGTACAGCGCGACGCGCTCGTCCTCCTCGACCGGCACCGCCTCCGGGGCGACGCCGAGCGCGATGAGGAACCGGCGCAGCACCTGGCTCGGCTCGGCGGCGGGGTGCTCGGGGTCGAAACCGTGCAGTCCGGCGAAGAGTTGCCCATCTGGAAACTCAGGGGCGACCTGGCGGGACCACGTCACCGCGAGCGCGCTCTTGCCGACGCCCGCCGCGCCCACCACCGTCGCGATCACCGGGCTCGGGCGTTCGTCCCTGCCGACCAGCAGCGCGTCCAGCGCGGCGATCTCCCGCTCCCGGCCGGTGAACCCGGCGGGCGAGGGCGGCAGCTGCGCGGGCCTGCGCGGCACCGAGGAGCCCTGCTCGCTGACGGCGGGCGCCCAGTGCAGCGAAGGGTCGTCGCGGACGACGCGCTCGTGCAGCGCACGCAGCTGCGGCCCGGGGTCGATGCCCAGCTCCTCGGCGAGGCGGACGGTGAAGTCCTGGAAGGTGCCGAGCGCGGTCGCCCGCCTGCCGCTGCGGTAGAGCGCGAGCACGAGCTGCGAGACCATCCGCTCGCGGAAGGGGTGCCGCGCCAGCAGCCCGGACAGCTCGACGACCAGGTCCGCGTGCCGCCCCAGCTCCAGGTCCGCGGCGATCCGGTCCTCCAGCGCGACCAGCCGCAGTTCCTCCAGCTCGTAGACGACGTGCTCCAGCCGACCGGCCTTCACGCCGCCGAGCACCGGTCCGCGCCACAGCCGCAGCGCCTCGGCGAGCAGCTCGGCGCGCCCGGCGGGCGGCAGTCCACGCGCCCGGTCGATCAGCGCGGTGGCCCTGCGCAGGTCGACGAGGTCGTGGTCGACGCGCAGCTGGTAGCCGGAGGAGCGCGTGATGATCTCCACGCGGTCGCCGGGAGCGTGCTCGACCAGGAGCTTGCGCAGCTTGGAGACGTAGCCCTGGATGATCGTGCGCGCCGTGGAGGGCGGTTCCTCCTCCCACAGCACGTCGGCGATGCGGCCCCGGCCGACGACCTGGTTGGCCTCCAGCACCAGCAGCGCGAGCAGCCTGCGCACGCCGGCGCCGCCCAGCGGAACCGGAATCCCGTTCGCGAGCACCTCGACCTGACCGAGCAGCCGGAACTCCAGGTCCCTCGCTTCGGCCGCCGATGATCGCACCAGCAAACAATACGACGTTTCGGCTACCGCCCAATGGCCGAACGGACAGGCTGGTCACAGGTTCGGCATACCTTCCGGCAGGTATGCGAGTGCCGACCGTTCCCGAAGACCGGCAAAGCCGAGGGCTGAACGGCTGAAAGCACTAGGGTCAGTGGTGTGCCCCTGGACCCGACCGTCGTCGCAGACCGTGGCGCCGGATGCCTCTTGGGCGGGGCGCTCGGCGATGCTCTTGGCGCGCCCGTGGAGTTCATGCGGCTCGACGAGATCCGCAAGGAGTACGGCCCCGCGGGCGTCACGCACCCGCCGCGGCTCGGGCTGATCACCGACGACACGCAGATGACGCTGTTCACCGCCGAGGGCTACCTGCGGGCCTGGGTGCGCGGCAAGCACCAGGGGCAGTGGGGTCCCGCCGCGATGGTGTGGCTGAGCTACCGGCGCTGGCTGGACTCGCAGCAGCAGCGCGCGCCCTCCCCGGACTCCGTCGGCCTGCTCGCCGACAAGCGGCTCTACGCCAGCCGCGCGCCCGGCGTGACCTGCCTGCGCGTGCTCCAGGGCGCCAACGAGCTGTCCGAGGTTCCCGATCCGGAGCACCCGATCAACGACTCGCGCGGCTGCGGCGGCGTGATGCGCGTCGCGCCCGCCGGTTTCGCGCCGACCGCCGAGACCGCATACGGGCTGGGCTGCGAGTTCGCCTCGCTGACCCACGGCAGTCCCGGTGGCTGGGCTCCGGCAGGAGCGCTGGCGATGATCGTGCACCTCGTGGCCATCCGCCGCCGCTCCCTGGTGGAGGCCGTCGACCAGGCGACCGGGCGCGTGCTGCGCGACGACCGCGAGACCGCGCACGCCTTGGCCGCCGCCGTCGCGCTGGCCGGGTACGACAGCTCCAAGGCCGAACAGGTCCGCGAGGCCAAGGTGTTCGGCCGCCGCGTGGTCACCGGCGGCCCGTCGGACCGCTCGATCGAACGGCTCGGCGGCGGTTGGGTCGGTCCGGAAGCACTCGCGATCGCCGTCTACTCGGCGCTGTCGCACCGCACACCCGAGCGCTTCCCCGACGCGCTGCGGCTGGCCGCCAACCACTCCGGCGACAGCGACTCGACGGCCTCGATCACCGGCAACCTGCTCGGCGCGCTGCACGGAGCCGCCGCGCTGCCCCGGGAATGGCTCGGCAGGCTCGAACTGTCCGACCTGATCGACCAGGTGGGCAGGGATCTCGCGGCCTCGTGCACCGGAAACGGCTTCGACGAGGACTACTACGGGTTCTGAGCCGGTTTCTCTCCGCGCGCACGGGGTATCCGAGTGTTCCCAAGCTCGGAGGAGGTCGGCGGTGGAAGAGAGCCTGAACGCCTATTTCGCCTTTCTGATCGTCGGCGCCATCCTCGTTGTCGCGGACGGCCAGCTGATCATGCGAGCCAGTCGCGGTTACCTCCGCTCGGCCTACGCCGACGAGAAGGCCGCGAACTCCATGGGCCGCATGATCGGCGTGCTCTTCCACATCATCACGCTGGGCCTGCTGATGCTGCTCTCCACCGTGAACATCCCGGTCGAGGGCGCGGTGCAGCAGGTGGTCACGAAGCTGGGCATCGTCCTGCTGCTGCTCGGAGCCGCGCACGCGGTGGCGCTGTCGGTGCTGCGCAACATGCGCGAGCGGCAGAGTTCGCAGCGGCTCACGCAGGAGACCAACGCGCAGTTCGAGGAGCGCAGGAACGACGAGCACCAACCGCAGCCAAATGTGAACCCGAGCATGAACGCGAACAACTTCTAACCCCACAGACCCTCGCTCGGGGAGCGTCGGAGGGCCGTGCTCACCCCCCTGGGACGGCCCTCCAGCGCTGTCCGGATGCGGAAGAATCACTTAAACGCGCTTCACCGGCCGAGCCCCCTCTTATAGCGTTCGCCCGTTTCAACGGTGCTGATCTGGGGGCAACAGAATGCGAAGACGATCCACGACGGGCTCATTGCTGGTCGCGACGGCGCTCGTGTCGTTGTGCGCGCCAGTGGCGGTCGCCAACGCCGCGCCCACCGACTCCATCGCGTGGTCGGAATGCGGTGACAAGTTCAAGGGCGAGTGCGCGACGATTCCCGTTCCGCTCACCTGGGGCAAGCCCGGCGGCGAGAAGATCAACCTCGCGATCGGCAGGCTCAAGGCCACCGACCCCGCGCGGCGCATCGGCGTGCTGCTGGCCAACCCGGGCGGCCCCGGCGGCTCCGGGATCACCAGCTACATCACCGGTCGGGGCATCCCGGACGACAGCGAGCTGCGCAAGCGCTTCGACATCATCAGCTGGGACCCGCGCGGCGTCGGGCTGAGCAACGTCGTCAAGTGCGACAAGGCACTGCTGGGCCGCGGCCCGAGCGCGGTCCCGGTGACCGACGCGGAGTTCAAGGCGCTGCTCGCGCACAACGCCGAACTGGGTGCCGACTGCCGCAAGAACACCGGCCCGCTGATCGACCACGTGGACACGGTGCACACCGTGCGCGACATGGACGCGATCCGCGCGGCGCTGGGCGAGGAGAAGGTCAACTTCCTCGGGTTCTCCTACGGCACGCAGATCGGTCAGCAGTACGCGGAGCTGTTCGGCAAGCGGCTGCGCGCGATGGTGATCGACTCGAACATGGACCACAGCATCACCTCCGCCTACCAGTACCTGGAGACGGCGACCCGCGACCTCGAAGGCTCCTTCACCGAGTTCGCCGACTGGTGCGAGCGCACCCAGCCCTGTGCCTTGCACGGCAAGGACGTCCGCGCGGTGTGGGACGGGCTCTACGCCAAGGCAGAAGCCGGGAAGCTGACCGATCCGGCCAACGGCAAGTCCCTGACCGCCTCCGCGCTGCGCGACGAGCTTTTCGTGGCGATGTACAAGCCGGAGCAGCGGTGGTTCCCGCTCGCCACGCGCCTCGCCGCGCTGAACACCGGCGAGCGCGTCGCCGCGGCGGCTGCGGCGCCTGCGGAACTCGCGGAGAACCCCTACCAGGCGATCTGGTGCCAGGACTGGTCGTGGCGGGTCAACGGCGCCGCCGAGTTCAGGTCGATGCTCAAGCGCCTTGAGCGCGTCGCCCCGCACACCAGGCTGAGCCCGTTCTGGGGCGACATCACCTCGTGCCTCGGCTGGCCCGCGAAGGTCACCAACCCCCAGCACCGGCTGGCGGTCAAGGACGCGCCGCCGATCCTGATGGTGACCGCGAAGTACGACGTCGCGACGCCGCGCGACTGGAACCTGGCCGCTGCCAAGCAGATCAAGAACGCCGTGCTGCTGAACTACGACGGCGTCGGGCACGGGCAGTTCTCGCGCAGCAAGTGCGCTCGCGGGCACATCGAGACCTACCTGACCTCGCTGCGCCTGCCCGCGCCGAACACCCACTGCGCGGCCGAATGGCCGACGACTCCGCCTGCTCAGCGGATGGACGACGGCGCTCTGCCACGCGTGCCGCAGGGCTGATCGCAGCTGATCAGGAAGGAGCTGGTGGTGGCGGACCTGCGACCCCGAGTGCGGTCCGCCACCACCTCCATCACCCGTTCCCGACTGGGGTGAAGTCCCGGCTCGCGATGAACGGCGGACGCGGCGTCGGCGCGGAGAACGGGTCGACGAGCGCGTTCTCGACGCTGTTGAACACCACGAAGATGTTGGAGCGCGGGAACGGCGTGATGTTGCCGTTGGACCCGTGCATGCAGTTCGAGTCGAACATGACCGCCGAACCGGCCGGGCCGGTGAACTGCTCGATGCCGTAGCGCCCGGCGAGCACCGTCAGGCTGTCGTTGTCCGGAGTGCCGATCTCCTGCTCCCGCAATGATTCCTTGTAGTGGTCGGCGGGTGTCTCACCGACGCAGCTGACGAAGGTGCGGTGCGAGCCCGGCATGATCATCAGGCCGCCGTTGAACGGGTGGTTGTCGGTGAGCGCGATGGAGATGCTGACCGCGCGCATGCCGGGCATGCCGTCCTCGGCGTGCCAGGTCTCGAAGTCGGAGTGCCAGTAGAACGAGCCGCCCTTGAAGCCCGGCTTGTAGTTGATCCGGCTCTGGTGCACGTAGACCTCGGAACCCAGCAGCTGCCGCGCGCGGTCGACGACCCGGGGGTCGCGCACCAGCTGCGCGATCGCGGGGCTGATCCGGTGCACCTCGAAGATCGAGCGGACCTCGTTGGAGGACTTCTCCACCACCGTGCGCTCGTCGGCCTTGATCGCCGGGTCCGCGGCCAGCCGGTCCAGCTCGTCGCGGTAGAGCGCCACCTCCTCACCGGTGAGCAGTGAGTCGACGGACAGGAAGCCCTTGGCGTCGTAGTCGGCGACCGTGTCCGCGTCGATCGGCCCGGTCGCGGTCGTCCCGGCCTCGGTCGGCCACACCACGGGATCGGGGCGGCGCAGCATCATCGGGTAGTTCTTGCAGCGGGTCGGGTACCTGTCCTCGACGAGGCTGCCGTGCAGGGTCTCGGTGTCGAAGGTGGTCATCTCTCGCTCCTCGCGCGCGTCAGGGTTCAGGCGGACTCGGTCAGCAACGGGTAGACGCCGTGCTCGTCGTGCACCTCCCTGCCGGTGACGGGCGGGTTGAACACGCAGACGGTGCGCACGTCGGTCTTGCAGCGCAGCCGGTGCTTCTCGTGCCCGTCGAGGAGGTAGAGCGTTCCCGGCGAGATCGGGTGCACCTCACCGGTCTCGTCGTTGATCAGCTCGCCCTCGCCCTCGATGCAGTAGACGGCCTCGACGTGGTTCGCGTACCACATCGCCGTCTCCGTCCCGGCGTAGAGCACGGTGTCGTGCACGGAGAAGCCGACACCCTCCTTGGCCAGGATGATCCGCCTGCTGCGCCAGGTCTCCGCGCGGACGTCGTACTCGGTGTTCTCGATCTCGGAGAGGTTCCGGACGATCACTGGCAGCTCCTCACGGCATCGGCGAACAGGGCGAGCCCCTGCTCCAGCTCGGCGTCGGTGATGGTCAGCGCGGGCATGAGCTTGGCGACCTCGCTCTCCGGCCCCGAGGTCTCCACGAGCAGACCCCGGTCGAAGGCGGCGCGGCACGCCTTGCCCGCGCGGTCGGCCTGCTCGAAGGCCAGCCCCTGCGCGAGTCCCCTGCCGCGCACGGACATGCCCTCGCCGGAGGCGGCGATGGCCGACAGCTCCGAGTTGATCCACTCGCCCTTGGCCAGCGTCGCCCGCTCCAGCGCGTCGTCGGCCCAGTAGGTGTCCAGCGCGGCGGTCGCGGTCACGAACGCCGGGTTGTTGCCGCGGAAGGTGCCGTTGTGCTCGCCCGGCTCCCAGATGTCGTGCTCCGGCTTGATCAGCGTGAGCGACAGCGGCAGGCCGTAGCCACTGATCGACTTGGACAGGCAGACGATGTCCGGGGTGATCCCGGCTTCCTCGAAGCTGAAGAACGGGCCCGTGCGGCCGCAGCCCATCTGCACGTCGTCGACGATCAGCAGCATGTCGTGGCGCTGGCACAGCTCGGAGAGCCCGCGCAGCCACTCCGCGCGGGCGACGTTGATGCCGCCCTCGCCCTGCACCGTCTCCACGATCACCGCGGCCGGGCGGTCCAGCCCGCTGCCGCTGTCCAGCAGCAACCGCTCGAACAGCAGGAAGTCCGGCATCTGGCCGTCGAGGTAGTTGTCGAAGGGCATCGGCACGGTGCTCGACAGGGACACGCCCGCGCCGCCGCGCTTCATCGCGTTGCCGGTGACCGAGAGCGCGCCGAGGGTCATCCCGTGGAAGGCGTTGGTGAAGCTGATGACCGGCTCCCGGCCGGTGACCTTGCGGGCCAGCTTCAGCGCGGACTCCACCGAGTTCGCCCCGGTCGGCCCAGGGAACTGGATCTTGTAGTCCAGCCCCCTCGGCGCGAGCACCCTGCGCTGGAAGGTCTCCAGGAACCGCCGCTTGGCGCTGGTGCTCATGTCCAGCCCGTGGGTGACCCCGTCGCGGGCGAGGTAGTCGAGCAGCTGCCGCTTCAGCTCCGGCGGGTTGTGCCCGTAGTTCAGCGCGCCCGCCCCGGCGAAGAAGTCGAGGTAGCGGTTGCCGTCCTCGTCCGTCATATGACTGCCGGTAGCCGTGTCGAATACCGTCGGCCACCCCCTGCAATAGGAGCGGACTTCCGACTCAAGGGCCTCGAAGATTTCCATGAAGAACCGTCCGATCATCCGTCAGCGGACTCGGGATACGTTGGATGGAGAGCGACTAGACGAAAGGACCTATCCGGTAGAGATCCTCTGCGATATGACTCCCCGCGAACAGGTCGTCACCGAAGAGGCCCCCGACGGAGAGCCGGGCCCCGCGGTTTCTGGCGAGTGCGGAGAACAGGGCGATGGAGGCCCGGTTGTCGGCGGTGATGGTGGTCTCCAACCACCGCGCCCCCTGGCTCACCGCGCGGTCCACCACGGCCTGGAGCAGCGAGGAAGCCACTCCCTGGCCCCGGTGCGCGGAGTCGACGCCGACCTGCCACACCATGAGCGTTTCCTGCTCATCCGGTCGCATGTACCCGGTGACGAACCCCGCTAAACCATCTTTTGAGCGAGCAACCGCAGATGTTCCGGCAAAGTCCCTGCACCACAACAGATAAGCGTAGGGAGAATTCAGGTCGAGGGTCCCGGAATCGCGCGCGACCCGCCACATCTCGGCCCCGTCGGCAAGTGTGGGTTGATCGATCTGGAGGAGTTGCTGGCGACCTTCTGCCATGTCATGTGAAAGTAACAGAGTAATTTTTTCACGCCAGTCACCGAAGATCGCGAATCGCATGTGCCTGCGCATTCGCAGAAACATGCGTGATGAAGGCTACGTAACGCTTGCCTTCGCGTGAGTGCCCTTGTTAAGGGCGCTCAGCCCGAGGAGCGGGAGGTGGCCCAGAGGTCGATGCCCGACTCGACGGCGTGCTTGTCGATCTCCGTCAGCTCGTCGGCGGAGAGGTCGAGGCGGTCCAGCGCGGCCAGGTTCTGCTCCAGCTGCCGCACCGAGCTCGCTCCGACGAGCACCGAGGTGACCCGATCGTCGCGCAACGCCCACGACAGCGCGAGCTGAGCGAGGCTCTGCCCACGTGAGGCCGCGATCTCGTTCAGCGCCCGCACCCGCGCCAGGTTCTCGTCGCTGAGGTGTTCCGGCCGCAACGAACCCTGCTGGCTCGCGCGCGAGCCCTCCGGCACGCCGTTGAGGTAGCGGTCGGTCAGCATGCCCTGCGCCAGCGGCGAGAACGCGATGCAACCGATGCCCAGCTCGCCGAGGGTGTCCAGCAGTTCCGTCTCGATCCAGCGGTTCAGCATCGAGTACGAGGGCTGGTGGATCAGCACCGGGACGCCGAGCTCGCGCAGGATCGCGTGCGCTTCGCGGGTCTTCGCCGCCGAGTAGGAGGAGATGCCGACGTAGAGCGCCTTGCCCTGGCTGACCGCGGACGCCAGCGCGCCCATGGTCTCCTCCAGCGGCGTGTCCGGGTCGAAGCGGTGCGAGTAGAAGACGTCGACGTAGTCCAGCCCCAGGCGCGTCAACGAGGCGTCCAGCGAGCTGAGCAGGTACTTCCGCGAGCCGCCGTTGCCGTACGGCCCCGGCCACATGTCGTAGCCCGCCTTGGTCGAGATCACCAGCTCGTCGCGGTAGCCGCGCAGGTCCGTCGCCAGCATCCGGCCGAAGTTCTCCTCGGCCGAGCCGTACGGCGGTCCGTAGTTGTTCGCCAGGTCGAAGTGCGTGACGCCCCAGTCGAAGGCCCGCAGCACGATGTCGCGCCCGTCGGTGTACCCCCGGTCCGCGCCGAAGTTCTGCCACAGCCCCAGCGACACCGCTGGCAGGTCGAGTCCACTGCGCCCGCACCGCCGGTAGGTCATGCGGTCGTAACGGCTGGGCTCGGCCTGGTGGGACATACCTCTCCGATCACCGCTGGGCGCTTCTCGGTGGCGAGCCTAGTTGACGCTTCACGTTCTGCTCGCCGTCGGCGCTGCGCGCTGGTTGCGTGGGTGTCGGCTTGACCTGGGGCCCCTCGCCCGTGCCCCTGGGCCTCGCAAGGGCACGGGATAGAACACCCGGCCCTCGCGCGAGCGTATGGCACGCACACCCCAGGTAAAGCCGACCTTGGCTTCCCGTCCCAGCGGGGTTGCCTTTCGCGCGCCATGGACACTTTTCGCGGTGTTCTGCCCTCCAGAGGCCCGATAAGTGTCCGCAACGTTGACCTCACCCGCCCGAGGCTGGAACCGACCGCCGCAGGCTGGAACGGGACCGCCGAAGGCTGGTCAACACCCAACGTGGGCACGCAGTCGGGGTGAGGAGCTCGCACCGTGGGGGTTCCGGGGGCTCGGCCCCCGGGCGGTACGAGGAGACCGGGAAGGTGCGCACAGCGCACCGAACAGCATTGAGCTGGTGGCGGGACTCGAACCCGCAACCTTCCGCTTACAAGGCGGGTGCTCTGCCAATTGAGCTACACCAGCACGGGTCGGTGAGAACATGACCCGTGCACATCGTAAGCACACCGATGGCTCGTGCAGACCGGGACTGGCATGGGGCGCAAGCAACCTAGAGATGATCACCGGGTGGACTCGGCGCAGGTCAAAGGGGCCGTTCGGCGGCTCAAGGTGGAGTGTGGGACGCCGATGAACTGACGGAATGTGACGGCGATAACGGCCGGGCGTGGCGTGTGTCGGCAGTGGCTAACCTCGGTGTGGCCGCCTGTTCCGCACAGCTCATCCAGCCAGGCAGTCGAGGAGGCGTTTCCCGGTGGCGAGCTCGCCCGTGTCGAAGGCCGATTTCATCGTTGTGGCCAACCGTCTTCCGGTGGACCTGGAGCGGATGGACGACGGCTCGGAACGGTGGAAGCGCAGTCCTGGCGGGTTGGTGTCGGCGTTGGAGCCATTCCTGCGCAGCCGCAGCGGCGCGTGGGTGGGCTGGCCGGGGGTGCCGGACGTCGAGGTGGAGCCGTTCGAGGACACGGGCGTGCACCTGCACCCGGTTCCGTTGTCCGCCAAGGAGGTCGCGGACTACTACGAGGGTTTCTCCAACGGCACGCTGTGGCCGCTCTACCACGACGTGGTGGCGCCACCGGTGTACCACCGCCACTGGTGGGAGGCCTACGTCCGGGTGAACCGGCGCTTCGCGGACGCGACGGCGGAGGCGGCTGCGCCCGGCGCGACGGTGTGGGTGCAGGACTACCAGTTGCAGCTGGTCCCGGCGATGCTGCGGGAGCGCAGGCCGGACCTGAAGATCGGCTTCTTCCTGCACATCCCGTTCCCGCCGGTGGAGCTGTTCCAGCAGCTGCCGTGGCGCACGGAGATCATCAGGGGGCTGCTCGGCGCGGACCT
This sequence comes from Allokutzneria sp. NRRL B-24872, assembly GCF_002155965.1. Lineage (GTDB taxonomy): Bacteria > Actinomycetota > Actinomycetes > Mycobacteriales > Pseudonocardiaceae > Allokutzneria. The sequence goes on along the minus strand of NZ_MUMH01000005.1, from coordinate 3,117 downwards.
GGTCGGGTTCCACCGGCCGGGCGGCGCGCAGAACTTCCTGTGGCTGGCCCGCCGCCTGCTGGGGCTGGAGCCGAGCCGGGGTGCGGTCGGCGTGCGGACGCGGCCGGGTGTGGTGCCCAACGGGGACCGGATGGTGCGGGTGGGGGCCTTCCCGATCTCCATCGACTCGGCGGGGCTGGACGCGCTGGCGCACGACCCGGACGTGCAGAAGCGGGCGCAGGAGATCCGCAACGAGCTGGGCAACCCGAAGAAGATCATGTTGGGTGTCGACCGCTTGGACTACACCAAGGGCATCGACGTCCGGTTGCACGCGCTCGGGGAGATGCTGGCCGAGGGCCGGATCGACCCGGAGGACGTGATCATGGTGCAGCTGGCGACGCCGAGCCGGGAGCGGGTCGAGCACTACCAGCAGATGCGCGACGACATCGAGGGTCTCGTCGGCCGGATCAACGGCCAGTTCGGCAAGATCGGCCACCCGGCCGTGCACTACCTGCACCAGTCGGTGGACCGGAAGGAGCTGGTCGCGTACTTCTGCGCGGCCGACGTGATGGTGGTGACGCCGGTCCGGGATGGTATGAACCTGGTCTGCAAGGAGTACGTGGCCACTCGACACGACCTGGGGGGTGCGCTCGTACTCAGTGAGTTCGCCGGCGCCGCTGCCGAGCTCACCAGCGCGTTCCTCGTCAATCCACACGATTTGGACGGCGTGAAGAACGCGTTGCAGGCCGCCCTCGACGTGGACCCGGCGGAGGGCCGCCGTAGGATGCGCGCTCTACGCCGCCAAGTACTCACGCACGACGTCGACCGTTGGGCACGTTCGTTCCTTGAGGCACTCGGCGCGCAGGAGACGAACAACGCGTAAGCGCACAAAGAAAGCCGGATTCACTTTTCCACCTGGCTTTCCACATACTTCCGTTGTCCCTTCGACGCCCCCGTAGGAGCAGGCGTTGACCGCCGAAGCCCTTCCCGCCGAGCTTCGTCGCGCGCTCGTGCAGCTGGCCCGCACTCCCCGGCTGCTGATCGCGTGCGACTACGACGGAACGATGGCGCCCATCGTCGCCGATCCTGAGCAGGCCCGTCCGCTGCCGGAGTCGGTGAACGCGCTGCGGTCGCTGGCCACCCTGTCGTCCACGACCGTCGCGGTGATCTCCGGGCGCGCGCTGCGCGACCTCGCCACGCTGTCCCGGCTGCCCTCCGAGGTGCACCTGGTCGGCAGCCACGGCTCGGAGTTCGACGTCGGCTTCGTGCACGCGCTGGACGCCGCGGCCCGACAGCTGCTGACCAAGATCAAGCACGAGCTGGACGGCATCATCGACGGTGCCGAAGGCGTGCACCTGGAGATGAAGCCGGCCAGCGTCGCGGTGCACGTGCGCCGCGCCGAGCCCGCTGTCGGCGAGCGCGTCTTCGAAGCGCTGCGCAGCGGCCCGTGCACCTGGGACGGCGTGCAGGTCACCGAGGGCAAGGCCGTGATCGAGCTGGCCGTGGTGCAGACGGACAAGGGCCACGCCCTCGACGTGCTGCGCCACCAGGTCGGCGCGACCGCCGCGATCTTCCTCGGCGACGACGTCACCGACGAGAAGGCCTTCGCCCGGCTGACCGGCCCGGACCTGGGCATCAAGGTCGGCGACGGCGAGACGCTGGCCGCGTACAAGATCGCTGACACCACCGACGTGGCCAGGGTGCTCGCCTTCCTGATGGAGGAGCGCCGCACCTGGCTCTACGGCGAGCAAGCGGTGCCGATCGAGCGCATCTCCATGCTGGCCAACGAGCGTTCGGTGGCGCTGCTGACCCCGGACGCGAAGCTCACCTGGCTGTGCCACCCGGAGCCGGACTCGGGCGCGATCTTCGCCGACCTGCTCGGCGGTCCGACCGCGGGTGTCTTCGGCATCAAGCCGGAGCGCAACGGCCTTCCGCTGGGCCAGCGCTACCTGCCGGGCACCATGACGGTGGAGACCCGCTGGTCGAAGCTGCTGGTCACCGACTACCTCGACCACTACGCGCCGCCGCACCGCACGGAGATCGTCCGGGTCATCTCGGGCAACAGCCGCGCGGTGATCGACTTCGCGCCGCGGCCGGAGTTCGGCCAGGTCGCGGTCAAGCTCTCCGCCGAGGCGGACGGCCTGCGGGTGCTCGGCACCTCCGACCCGATCGTGCTGCGCGCGCCCGGCGTCGAGTGGACGATCACCTCCGACGGCCAGCACGAGTCGGCCCGCGCCGTCGTCGAGGTGACGCCGGAGCAGCCGATCGTGCTCGAACTGCGTTGCGGCAGCGACGATCTCGGCCCCGCCGAGGTCAGCGAGGCCGACCGCAGGGCCCGCGCTGGCGCGTACTGGACCGACTGGCTGGCGGGTCTGAACCTGCCGGAGGTCCAGCGCGACCTGGTCGCCCGTTCCGCGCTGACGCTCAAGGGTCTCCAGCACGACGAGACCGGCGCCTTCCTGGCCGCCGCGACCACGTCGCTGCCGGAGGAGATCGGCGGCGTCCGCAACTGGGACTACCGCTACTGCTGGATTCGCGACGCCGCGCTGTCCGCGCAGGCGCTGGTCCGCCTCGGTTCGACCGCCGAAGCGGAGAAGTACCTGGCCTGGGTGCACGGCGTGCTCGCGACGCTGCCGGGCCCGGAGCGGCTGCACCCGCTGTACACGCTGCACGGCACGCACCTCGGTCCGGAGGCGGTCATCGACACGCTGCCCGGCTACGCGGGCTCGCGCCCGGTGCGGGTGGGCAACCTGGCCAACCAGCAGGTCCAGCTCGACGTCTTCGGCCCCATCGTCGACCTCGTCGCGATGGTCACCGAGGCGCGCGGCAAGCTGACCGACGAGGACTGGCGCATGGTGGAGGCGATGGCCGAGGCCGTCAGCCGCCGCTGGCACGAGCCGGACCACGGCATCTGGGAGGAGCGCGCCGCGCCACGGCACCGCGTCTACTCCAAGGTGATGTGCTGGGTGACCCTGGACCGCGCGATCAAGCTCGCGGACGCCTACGGCCGCAAGGCCGAGACGAGCTGGGCGGAGCTGCGCGACACCATCCGCGCGGACGTGGTCGAGAACGGGTGGAACGAGGAGGTCCAGTCCTACGCGACGGCCTACGACGGGCCCGACCTGGACGCGGCGACCC
>NZ_MUMH01000049.1 GCF_002155965.1 Allokutzneria sp. NRRL B-24872 | reverse complement strand
GCGCTGCACGGCGATCCCGGCTTCGGCGGCGGCGAGCACGCTCAACCCGGGCAGCCCGACCACGGCGGCCCAGGAGCCTTCGGCGGTGGCGGAGGCCAGTATCGCGAACAGCAGCGAGGTCGAGCCGCGCAGCGCGATGGTGGCTCCGCGCCGCAATCCCGGCCACGGAAGGACTTCCCGCAGCTCGGTCCGTACTGGCAGCACGCGTCCGGCGAACTCCTCACCGGATGCGGTGCTGACCCCGGCCAGGGACACCACCGTCGTTCTCCTCCCCGCGTGTGGGCGCGCGTGGTTCACGAGCACACCCGCCACGGGGAAGGACGGCGGACGCTCGAACACGTGTTCGACTGTGCCGTGGAGTCAACCCCTTGCTGGCGTGGCAAGTCAAGCTCGAATGGATCGGCTTTCCGGCCGAAGTGGACTGTCGTGACCAGCGGTGAGCGCCCGATCACGGTCCCGGTTCGTCCACTGTGGACCACGTGGCTCGCGGGCGGCCGCGAGGTCGGCTGAGCACCCGCTGGAGGACCTCGTGCGCCTCGGCGGCGGTCAGCCCGCGACGCGCGCGCGGTCGAGGCCGCGCACCCGCTCGTCGGCGAGGGCGTCGAGGATCGTGGCGGCCGAGGAGCGCGGCGCCAACCCGGCGGCGAGAGCGGGCGCGGGATCGTGGGAGCCGAGGCCGTGCATCCCTTCCGGCAGCCAGAGCGGCAGGGATCTCGTTCCGCCCCAAGGGTTGACGCGCGCCTCAGTGAGGACCGCGGGGGCGGCGGGCACCAGGTCGAGGTCGTCGGCGCCGACGACCTCGGCGGCCTCGCGCAGCACCGCGCCGAGCGGCAGGACGGGGCCGACGCCGTCGTGCGTGCCGGTCAGCCGCTGCTCCGCCGGGGCGGACGACGAAGCAGCGGTCCTCGCCCATCCGCTCCCGCACGGCGTTCTCGCTGGCGACCTTGATCCCGCCGTAGCGGTGCACGCTCAGCTCGGTGAAATCGTGGTGCCTGGTGTCCAGAACCGTTTCGCAGAGCGGGGAATCGGTGTTCTGACCGATGGTGGCAATGTCGGAGTAGACGTTGACGCTGGAGACGAACGTCCAGTGGGCGGCGTTGTCGGCGAGCACGTCCAGCGCGCCGGTCGCGACGTCGACCACCGCGTCGAAGCGCTCACCCGTCACCGCCGCGATCGCGCCCGGCTGGTCGCGGTCGACGGTGACCAGCCGCGCTCCCGCCGGGGCGCCACCGGATCGGCCTCGGGCGAGGCACCCGACCTCGTGGCCGAGTTCGACCGCGTGCCGAGCGATCTCCTCGGACAGGAAGGAAGTTCCACCGAGGACGAGTAGGCGCATGCCGCCATCCTGGCCAGCCGCGCGGCTCGGGACCGCCCGTGTTCGCTCTCGGCAAGATCGCCGGGAGCGAACGCCGTCACGCGAGCCGGTACAGGCCGAGGCGGCTGCGCGAGTGGTCGACGAAGCGCTTCTCGTCCTCCAGCGCGGTCTCGGCGATCTCCGGGCGCGACATGACGGCCGCGAACTCGGCGAGGTCGAGGAAACCGATGCTGGCCGTCCCGTCGAAGTCGTCGTGGCCGAAGTCCAAGCGCTGGCACAGCGCGGTGGTGGCCCCGATGTCGGCGTGCAGTTGGCGGTAGCCGCGCAGTCCTGGCATCAGCTCCAACGCCAACGGCGCGTGCTTGTGCAACCAGTGCTCGACCGCCTGCTCGTGCGTCAGGTGGGGCAGCCGCCGCAGCGCGAGCAGCAGCAGGAGCGCGGTGTCGGGGTCCTCCGCCAGCACTTGGTGGGCCTGCCCGACGATCACGGCGGAGTCCGCTCGGCGCACGTGCTCGCCCACCACGGCGGCGAGCGCCGTCGTGAGGTCCTCCGAGAGCGCGTCGCGGCAGGTGATCGTGATGCCCGCCTCGAACCCGGCTTCCCCGGCGCGGCCGTCGTCCTGGGCCCTGGTGGGGTCCTCCGCGAGCCGCAGGAGCACGTGCACGCTCGCGGCTGCGCCCAGTTCGGCCCGCAACGCGTGCCCTGCCGCCATCGCGGTGTCAGCTAGGCGCGCGGGCTCACCGGCGAACAGCAGGGAGACGGCGGGGGCGACGGTCATGACGGACTCCTCCTGGCTCAGGCGCAGGCAAACACTCATGTGCCGCCGTCCGATTTGTCCAGTGCTCGGCGTCATCGGCCCACAACCGTGATCGCCCCGTCATCGCGTGGCCCGCCTCAGGCGGACCGCGCCTCGGCGGAGATGATCACGTCGAGGTTGGCGCGCGTCGCCGCGAGCTCGTCGATGGCCTCATCGATCTTCGCCCGGTGCTCGACCAGCGCGTCGACCAGCTCCGGGCACAGCGGCGCCAACAGACCGTCGTCGTCGAGCACGCACGGCAGCACCTGCGTGATCTGCGCGGTGCTCAACCCGGCCGCGAGCAGGATGCGGATGCGCCGCACCGCCGCCACATCGGCGTCGCCGTACACGCGGTAGCCGCTGGGCCGCCGCTCCGGGCGCAGCAGCCCCTGCTCCTCGTAGTAGCGCAACGCGCGTTCGGTGATGCCCGTGCGCCGCGCCAGCTCTCCGATCCGCATCCCGGCTCCCAAGGCTTGACTCTCACGTTGACGTGAAGGTTTAGCTTAGCCGCCATGACACCCGTGACCGTCCTCGGACTGGGCCCGATGGGCCGCGCCATCACCACTGCCCTCGCCGCCGCAGGCCACCCCACCACCGCGTGGAACCGCACTCCTGGCAAGGGAAACGACCTCAATGCCACGATCGCCGACACCGCGGCCGAAGCGATCACCGCCAGCCCGCTCGTCGTGGTGTGCGTGATGAACTACGAGGCCGTGCGCGCGGTGCTGGACGCCGACGCGCTCAAGGGCCGCACCCTGCTCAACCTCACCGGAGGCTCGCCGCGGCAGGCCCGCGAGATGGCCGAGTGGGCGGCGGAGCACGGCATCGACTACCTGGATGGCGTGATCCTCAACGGGATCGTCGGCGGGCCGGACGCGGCACTGCTCTACAGCGGGCCGAAGGAGATCTACCAGGCGCACCAAGCGACTCTGGCCGCTCTCGGCGAGAACGCGATCCACATCGGCGAGGACCCCGGGCGCTCCGCCGGGTTCAACATGTCGCTGCTGGACCTGTTCTGGACGTCGATGTTCGGCGTCGTGCACGCTTTCCGCCTGGCCGCGGCGGAGGGCATCGGCCCGAACGAGCTCAGCGGCCACGCGAAGGCGATGGCGGGCATGCTCCCCGACCTGATCGACGTGGTCGCCGAACACGTCGCCACCGACAGCTTCCCGGGCGAGGCCTCCACGATCGACTCGGCGGCGGCGCTGCTGGACGATCTCGTGGACACCGTGCGGGCCAACGGTCTCGACGACGGCGTGCTCAGCGCGGGGAGGGCGGCCGTGCGGCGCGCGGTCGAGGACGGGCACGGCGCGGAGGGGTTCTCCCGCCTCGCGGTGCTCTGACTCAGTACCCCCGCGCCAGCACCTGAAGTCGTTGGTAGGAGCCGTTGAACGAGTTCTGGTCGATGGGCTTGGACGAGTACTGCCAGATCGTGTGGACCGACCACGCGTGCGGCAGCTTCCCGACCGCTGAGGCGTAGCGCGCGACCCACAGCGGGTTCGTCCCGCTGAAGTCGCCGACGTTGCCGGTGCACGTGGCCCACCAGTTCGCGCTCGTGTAGATCGACGGGTACCGCCCCGTGCGGCGGTGGTAGGTGTCGGAGAAGTCCTTGATCCAGCTCGCCATCGCCGCCGGGGAGAGCCCGTAACACGTTGGGCCGTAAGGGTTGTACTCGATGTCCAGTGCTCCGGGCAGCGTCTTGCCGTCCGCGGCCCACGCGCCGCCGTTGTCCACGAAGTAGTTGGCCTGCGCCTCACCGCTGGCGCGGTCCGGCAGCGCGAAGTGGTAGGCGCCGCGGATCATGCCGATGGCGTGGGAGCCGTTGTACTGCTGGGCGTGGTAGGGGTTCTTGTAGCCGGTGCCCTCCGTCGCCTTCACGTAGGCGAAGCGCTTGCCGTCGTTCCACTGCGCCTGCCAGTCGACCTCGCGCTGGTGCCCGCTCACGTCGATCCCGGCGAGCGCGGCGCCGGTGCGCGGGTCGAGCGGGACCTCCTCGTGCGTGCGCGGGGAGCCGGGGGAGACGCCTTCGTGCTTGGCGATCTGCGAGCCCATCGCGGTGTCGGGAACCTGCCCTCGCGCCGGTCCCGCCACCACGGACGTGAACGTCATCGCGAGCACTGCCACCAGGATCGTGGTTCTCATGTCGACCTCCGGATCGGATGCGGTGTTCCGTGCCTCTGAACAGGGGTTTCCCAGTTCAGCTCGTCGCTGGGGAGGTCGAGTGCCAGCACGGCCCGCAGCTCCTGGAGGGAGTCCTCCAGGCTCCGGCGGGAGTGCGGTGGCAGGCGGAGCAGGGCGTCGGCGAGCCGCAGCCGACGGTCGGCGCCCAACCGCGCCAAGTAGTCGTTCCCGTCCTGGCTGACCAGCCACAACTTCTCCGAACCGCGCTCCTGCCGCGTCACCAGACCGGCCGCGAGCAGGCGGCTTCCCGCGCGCAGCACGGCTTCGACGCTCGTCCCGGCGCGCTCGGCGAGCTCCTCGGCCGTGCGGCCGCGCTCACCCATGTGCCGCAGGACGTGCAGGTGCCCCTGCGCCAAGCGCGGCCGCAGCGACTCCGCGCTCAGCCGCCACACCCCGAGCACCGCCTCCACAGCGGCCTCGACCGCGCGGGCCTGTCGCCGCAGTCTGCGATCCCGTTGCTCCATGACGACTCCTCAGCCACGTCGCCGGTCACCTCGTCACAGCGGATAACCCGCGTCCGCGGTGTCAATCCGTGACGATCGGCGGTCACCCGAAAAGTCACGCGCGCACACCGGACGGGTGTCGCCCCGCAGTGGGGCGTTAACCGGCGAATCGGTGGTATTCCGCTGCGGGACAAGAAGAATCCGATGACGAGCTGGGCGCGGTGATGACGGTGGGCAAGCACTCCCTTGTGGACCCGAGCGAACTCGACATCACCGCGATCTTCGACGAGGGCGGCGCTGCGCCGGCCGTGCCCGGGCGGAGCCGGCTGCTGACGCGGCTGGCCGTGCTGTGCGCGCTGGGCGGGTTGCTGCTGGCCGCTGTGCTCTTCCCGACGGCGGGGGGACTGGGGTTGCTGTCCAACAGGGCCAGCGACGCGGTGGTCACGACGGCGGCCGAGCTGATCGTGAAGGACCCGCCCCTGGTCACCACGATGATCGACTCCTCGGGCGCGCCGCTGGCGCACCTCTACGACCAGTACCGCGTCCTGGTCCCGCGCGAGCGGATCTCGCCGGTGATGAAGGACGCCATCGTCGCCATCGAGGACCACCGCTTCTACGAGCACGACGGCGTGGACCTGGTCGCCATCGGCCGAGCGGTGGTGGCGAACGAGGCCGAGGGCCGGATCTCCCAGGGCGGTTCGACGCTGACCCAGCAGTACGTGAAGAACTACCTCGTGCACGTGGCCGCCTCGACCAAGCTGGAACGGGAGAAGGCGCTGGAACAGTCGCCCGCGCGCAAACTGCGCGAGCTGCGCACGGCCATGCACCTGGAGAACGCGCTGTCCAAGGACGAGATCCTCGGCCGCTACCTCAACACCGTCCCCTTCGGGCACAGCTCCTACGGCATCGCGGCGGGCGCGCGGACCTTCTTCGACGTTCCCCAGGAGCAGCTGACCGTGGCCCAGGCCGCCCTGCTCGCGGGCATCGTCAACGAGCCGAGCGCGCTCAACCCCTACCGGTTCCCCGACCGCGCGCTCGAACGGCGCAACGTCGTGATCGACGAGATGGCCGGGCAGAACCGCATCACCCGCGCGGTCGCGGAGGAGGAGAAGCGCAAGCCGCTCGGGCTCGCACCGGAAATGGCCCGCCCAGCCAACGGCTGCGTCGGTGTCGGCGACGCGGGCTTCTTCTGCGACTACGTGCTGAAGTACCTGACCGGAGCCGGTATCGACCTCGCCGACCTCCGGCGCGGTGGCTACACCATCAAGACCACGTTGGACAGAGAAGCCCTCGCGAGCGCCAAGGCCGCCGTGGACGCGCACGTGCCGCCGGACACCGACCAGGTCGCCAGCGCGATGGCGATCGTCAAGCCCGGCAAGGACAAGCACCGCGTCGTAGCGCTGACCGCGAACCGCCGCTACGGCCTGGACAAGCAGAAGAACGAGACCACGCTCGGCCTGCCCTACGCCATGCAGAACCTGGGAGCGGGCTCGATCTACAAGCTCTTCACCGCGGCGGCGGCTCTGGAGAAGGGCGCGGGCATCAACGACATGATCGACGTGCCGGACTCCCACGTCTCCGAGGTCTTCCTCGGCGGTGGTGCGAGCTGCCCGCAAGGCGCCGAGGGCGTGCGGAAGTACTGCGTGCAGAACAACACCGGCAGCAACTACCCGGAAAAGCTGAGCCTGCAGGACGCGCTCGCGGTCTCGCCCAACACCGCGTTCGTGAAGCTGCTGGAGCAGACGGGCGTGCCAGCGGCCGTGGACATGGCCGTGCGACTGGGTCTGCGCTCGCTCGGCACGACGGTGGCCGCTGAGGACGCGAAGAAGCGCACCATCGGCAAGTTCTTCGCGGAGCAGAACTTCGGCTCGTTCACCCTCGGCCCGACACCCACGAGCACGCTGGAGCTGGCCAACGTCGGCGCGACCCTGGCCAACGAGGGGACGTGGTGTCCGCCGAGCCCCGTCGAGCAGATCGTGGACCGCTTCGGCACGGTCCTGCCGGTCCGCGAGCACCCGTGCGCCCAGGTCGTGGAACCGGGGCTGGCCAAGGCGATGACGGTGGCGATGAGCAAGGACTCCACCTCGGGGACCGCCGCCACCGCCGCGAAGACCTACGGGTGGGACCGGCCGATGGCGGGCAAGACCGGAACGACCCAGGAGCACAAGTCCGCTGGCTTCCTCGGCTACACCCCGCAGTTGGCGGGCGCGGTGTTCACCTTCGACGACTCGCCCGCGCCGAGCACGCTGTGCGATCCCGGCGGTGACGCACCGCCCCGGCCGTGCTCCAGCGGCACCTACATCTACGGCGGCAAACAACCCGCGCGCACCTGGTACCAGGCCATGAACGGCGTCGGTGACGCGCCGGGGACCATGACCGACCTGCCGAGGGTCGATCTGCCCGCGGTGGACGATCGCTACGTGGGTGGGGCTGCGCAGCAGCGCATCGCCGCACCGCCCACCTCGAAACCGAAACCCCCGAAGACCACCAAGCCCAAGCCCCGGCCCAGCACGAGCCGCAGCGGTGGATGAGACAGTCGCACGCGCCAGGTGGAATGTGGTCTTGTTCTGGCCACGACCCTCGGTCGACCCTTCGCGCTGCTGTGGTCGGCAGCGGCCCTGTCCAACCTCGGCGACGGCATCAGGGTCGCCGCCTTCCCGTTGCTGGCGGCCCAGCTCACCGCGAACCCCGTGGTGAGCGCCTCGGTCGCCGCGGCGGAGTTCCTGCCGTAGGTGCTCTTCGGCCCGTTCGCGGGCGCCCTCGTCGGCCGGCTGCCGAACCTGCGGGTGATGCTCCTGGTCAACGCGGTGCGCGCGGTGGTGATCGGCGGCGCTTCGGTGGCCGTGCTGACCGGCTCGATGAGCGTGCCGCTGCTCGTGGTCGCCGCTGTGACCTACGGCGTCGGCGAGACGTTGTACGACACGGCCAACTCCACGGTCGTTCCCGCGCTCGTGCCGTTGGACCGCCTCGAACGCGCCAACGGACGGCTGTCGGTCGCCGAGACCAGCAGCAACGAGTTTGTCGGTCCTGTGCTCGGTGCGGCGCTGTTCGGCCTGCTCGCGTGGTCGCCGTTCGCGGCGCACGCCGGTGCCTTGCTGGTGAGCGTGCTCCTGCTGTCGGCGCTGTCCCGGCAGGCCCCGCGCAAGGTCGTTCCGGAGGAGGAGAACGCCGACCAGCCGGGAGTCCTGGTGGCGGTCCGGCACCTGCTGCGCGATCCCGTCCAGCGCACGATCACCGCTGCCACCGCGGTCATCGCCGCGGTCGACACCGCGTGGTTCGCGATCCTGGTCGTCTACGCCTCCCGCGTGCTGGAGGTGCCTTCGAGCGCCTACGGCCTGCTGCTCGCCGTCGGCGGGGTCGCGGGTGGAGTGCTCGTCGACCGGATCAGTGCCCGTCTCGGCCCCGTTCCCGTCCTGACCGGCGCGATGCTGGCCTGCGCGGTGAGCCAGTTGGCGATCGGCCTGACGTCCTCGGTGTGGGTGACCGGCCTTGCCCTCGCCGTGAGCAGCGCGGCCTTCGCCGTCTGGAACGTGCAGGGGTGTCGGTCCGCCAGCGCAGGTCGTGGTGGCCGCCGTCGTCCTGGCCGTGGTGCTCGCGGGTCGGCAGGACCTCTAGGCGTCACGGGACTTCGTGGCGTGCCCGCGCGGGAAGCCGTACTTGGTGAGCCGGATGTCGGTGCTCTCCGGCGCGTAGGACAGCGAGTAGAACATCCCGACGCTCAGCCCCAGTCCGAGCGCCAGGAACACCACCTCCGGCGGCCCGGCCAGTACGACGCCGAAGACCAGGTACAGCGCACCGAGCACGGGGGAGAGCACCACCAGCACGCGCACGAAGTGCCGCACCAGCCACGTTCGGCACGTAAGGTCGCGCACCACCCAGTCGCGGTAGCGCGTCGGCAGCATGCCGCCGAAGGCGTACCACAGCCAGAGCAGTGGGTTGGGTCGCCGCATGCCCCGAGCCTATGCCCGGCGGTAGCGGCCTGGCGCGACGCCGTGCTCGCGCTTGAACGCGGCGGCGAAGGCGAACTCCGAGCGGTAGCCGACCTCGGCCGCCACGGCGCTCAGTGACGCGTCTGACTCGCGCAGCACTCTTGCGGCGACGGTCATCCGCCACCACGTCAGGTAGGTCATCGGTGGGCGCCCGGTCAGCGCGGCGAACCGGCGGGCGAACGGAGCGCGGGAGAGCCCGGACTCGGAGGCGAGCGCAGCGACCGTCCACGGCCGGGCGGGCTCGCGGTGGATGGCCTGCAACGCTGCGCTGACCACGGGGTCGTTGAGCGCGGCGGCCCAGCCGGTCGCGGAGTGCGCGGGCCGCTCGGTGAACCAGGCGCGCAGGAGGTAGACCAGCAAAGCGTCCAGCAGCGCGGGAACGAGCGCGTCCGATCCAAGGCCACGGTCTCGCAGTTCGGTGTCCAGGAGCGTGACAGCGGAACGCAGCTCATCGCGCGCGGACAGGTGTACGAGTTCGGGCAGGTCGAGCAGTAGCGGGTGCACGCGCGCGGGAGCGACTTCGTAGGCACCGCACAGGGTCACGGTGTCTTCTTCTTGATGCGTGAGCGTGTGACCTTGCCCGTGCGGCAGGAACACCACATCACCGGAATTCAGCACCAGTGGCTCTACGTCGTGGCGGAGCAGTTGACAGCTGCCGTGCAGCACGATCTGGAACCCGGCTGCTCCGGGCACCGGCGCGAACTCCTGACTCCAGGGCGCACACCAGCTCACGCGAGCCGCCACGGGTTTACCGGTGCGCATCACCGCAACCACATCGCTGAGGACGTCCACTTCGTAAGAATACGTTCGCGTAGAAAATCGGGACTGTAGAGCATGGATCGTCTCGTTGTGGCTGCCTACCGTTCACGCCATGCAGAGCGTGCGCATTCACCGCCACGGTGACCCCTCCGTCATCCGCATCGACGACGTTCCCGTGCCGCACCCAGGGCCGGGCGAAGTGCTCTTAAAGGTCGCGGCAACCTCGTTCAACCCGACCGAGACCGCGTTGCGATCAGGCGCGCTGGCCGAGCTGTTCCCGGTCGCGCTGCCCTACGCCCTCGGGTGGGACGTCGCGGGGGAAGTCGTCGAACTCGGCCCCGGGGTCACAAGCCCTCGCGTTGGCGAGCACGTCATCGGCTGGCTGGACAGCGGTGCGGCGTCGGAGTTCGCGGTCGCTCCTGCTGACCGGCTCGTCCCAGCGCCCACAACGCTGCCGTTGGCGGAAGCAGCCGCACTGCCGCTGGCTGGGCTCACGGCGGTGCGGACGGTCGAAGACCTCAGCGCGGGAGAGCGGGTGCTGGTGAACGGCGCGGGCGGGGGCATCGGCGGTTTCGTGGTGCAGCTCGCCAAACACGCGGGCGCGCACGTGATAGCGACCGCCAGTGCACGCAGCGCTGCTTCGGTGCTCAGTGGTGGTGCTGACGAGGTCATCGACTACACGACGACTCCGCTCAGCTCTGGTGGACCGGTGGACGTGGTGATCAACCTCGTTCCCGTCGCTTCGGAGCGCCTGATCCCGTTGCTGCGCGAAGGCGGCCGGATCATCTCGGCCACCACGCCCGTCGTCGGCAGCGGTCGGCACGTCGTCGCGCGCAACGACCCCGCGCGACTTGCTGAGCTGAGCCGCTTGGTGGACGAGGGAATCGTGCGCGTCAACGTGACAGCCACGCGTTCGCTCGCGGAACTCGCCGACCTCCACCGCGCGAGCGAGGCCGGACGTCTGCACGGCAAGGTCGTCGTGGAACCGGTCAGATCAGTGCGGCCAACCTGACGTAGGAGTCCGTGAGCGCGTCGCGGTCGTACCCACTCGTGGTGATCATGAGTTCGTCCGCGCCCGTGCGATGAGTGAGCTTTTCCAACGCTGAAGCCACTTCTGGCGCCGTGCCGAAGATCTGGTCCTTCAAGGCGCGCTCGAACAGCTCTTGCTCCCGCGCGGTCATGTCGAGGCTTAGGACCTCGTCGGGATGCACTAGTGGCGGGAACACGCCGTGCGTCTGCGAGTACGCCGTGGACCACGCTTCGGAGGCCAGCAGTCGCCGCGCCGCCGTAGTGGTGTCCGCGACCGCGACGGTGGCCGCCACCACCACGTAGGGCACCTCCGACCACTGTGAGGGGCGGAACCGCGCGCGATAGCGCTCGATGGCCTCCTCACGGGCACCGGGGATCACCAGAGGCAGGCCGAGGTCTGCTGCGGTGTCCGCGCCCGCGCCCGTGGCGAGCACGAACGGCGACACGGGCAGTCCGGCGCTGGGATTCGCGCGCACGCCGTGCGCGGAAGGGCCGGTGAAATAGCCAAGCAGCTCAGCGACCTGCGCGGGGAAGTCCTCCGCGGCCGACTTGTCGCGGCCAAGAGCCCGCCGCACGCCCGAGGTGAAACCGACCGAGCGGCCCAGCCCCATGTCGATCCGCCCGGGGAACAGCGACTCCAGCACGCCGAACTGCTCCGCGACGACCAGCGGCTGGTGGTTGGGCAGCATCACCCCGCCCGTGCCGATCCTGATCGTGCTGGTCGAAGCCGCCAGCGCTGCCGCGAGCACGGTCGGCGCCGACCCGGCCACCCCGGGAACACCGTGGTGCTCGGCCACCCAGAACCGGTGGTAGCCCACCTCCTCCGCCCGCTGCGCGAAACGGAAGGTCGCCCGCAACGCCTCGGGCCCGTCACCGCCCGCCCGCAGCAGCGAGCGATCGAGAACGGAGAGCCGTGCGGGAAGAGTCACACGCCTTCCAACGTTGGGCAGCACAGGAGATTCCCGGCGTTCACGCACAGGAAAATCTGTGTCGCCGAGAAGCGCGCACGGGTTGACTGTCAGACCCAGGTGTCATGCTGCCCAGCAGCCCCCCGACAGAAGGAGAACGGTGACCGCCGCCAGTACAGCGCCGACAGCGGACGCGACGACCACGCCGCACGAGAACCCGTGGCGCAGCCTGGTGGTGATCGCGTTCGGGATCATGATGGTCGCGCTGGACGGCACCATCGTGGCCGTGGCCAACCCGGCGATCGGCGCCAGCCTCGGCGCCACGCTCGCCGAGCTCCAGTGGGTCACCCACGGCTACCTGCTCGGCCTCGCCGTGTGCCTGATCACCGCGGGCAAGCTCGCCGACCGGCTCGGGCACCGCAAGCTCTACCTGGTCGGCGTCGCCGGCTTCACGCTGTCCTCGGTGGCGATCGGCCTGTCCTCCGGTACCGGCATGCTGATCGGCTTCCGCGTGGTCCAGGGCGTCTTCGGCGCCGCGCTGATGCCTGCGTCGCTGGGCATGCTGCGCGCGGCCTTCCCCGGCCACCTGCTCAACCGCGCGCTCGGCGTCTTCTCCGGGCTGATCGGCACCTCCGCCGCGGCCGGCCCGATCGTCGGCGGCCTGCTGGTGTCGACCCTGGGCTGGCAGGCGGCGTTCTTCGTGAACCTGCCGGTCGGCGTGCTCGCGGTGGCGCTGGCGGTGCGCTTCCTCCCGGCGAACCGGCCGACCGACCAGTCCTCCTCCTTCGACCTGCTCGGCGTGGCGCTGCTGACCATCTCCACCTTCGGTGTGGTGCTGGCGCTGGTGCTCGCCCCCGAGCACGGCTGGACCTCCTCGGCGACCCTGGTCCCCGGCCTGGTCGGGCTGGCCTTCGGCGTGGCCTTCGTGCTGTGGCAGCTGCGCGCGCCCGAGCCGCTGATGCCGATGAGCCTGTTCCGCTCGGTCCCGGTGTCCGTGGGCACCGTGGTGATGCTGGTCATGGCGCTGGCGATGTTCGGCTCGATGTTCTTCCTGACCTTCTACGTGCAGGGCGTGCACGGCCTCTCCGCGTTGGAGACCGGGCTCCAGCTGCTGCCGCTGACCGCTCTGCTGGCCGTCGGGCCGCCGCTGGCCAGCCGCCTGTTCGACCGCTTCGGCCTGCGCTGGCCGATCCTGGGCGGACTGCTCTCCTCGGCGATCGCGATGTTCGGCATGTCGACGTTGGGAGTGGACGGCGGCACCGGGTTGCTCCCGCTGTGGCTGACGCTGCTCGGCGCCGGGCTCGGCGTGGTCATGGTCGGCGCCACCGACGCGGTGATCGGCAACGCGCCGGTCAGCCTCGCCGGGGTGGCCAGCGGCATGCAGCAGACCCTGCTCCAGCTCGGCGGCTCGCTCGGCACCGCGATCCTGGGCGCCGTGGTGTCCGGCCAGGTCGGCGGCAACCTCGCCGCCCAGCTCACCGCCGCCGGTGCCCCGGCGCCGACCGCGACCCAGCTCGCCGAGTGGCAGACCGTTGTGGCCCAAGGCGGAGCGGTGATCCCCGAGGGCACGGCCCCCGCGCTCGCCGAGGCGATCAAGCACGCCAGCAACGTCACCTTCGTCGACGGCATGTCGCTGGCGTTCACCGTGGCCGGGGTCGCGCTGACGCTGGGCGCCGCGATCTCCGCGCTGCTCAAGCGGGGCGAGAACGCGGGCGAGGCCGTGGTCCATGTCTGAGCGCGCCCGCGAGCCCGAGGACCTGGCCAGGCTCTTCGTCGAGCGCGCCAACTCCGGCGATGTCGAGGGCTTGGTGGCGCTCTACGAACCCGACGCCGTGCTCGCCGTCGCGGACGTTCCCGATGGGCAGATCCAGGGCTCCGCGCGCATCCGCGAGTTCTACGCGGACCTGCTCGCCGGAGGCGGGCAGGTCACCCCCGGCTCGGTCAGGCCCGCGCTGCGCAAGGGAAATCTCGCGCTCACCTCGACGGTGCTGGCCGATGGCAACGCCACCGCCGAGGTCGCGCGCCGCCAGCCGGACGGCAGCTGGCGCTGGCTCATCGACCAGCCCAGGGTGGTGCCACCGAGCCCATGACCGGCCGCGTCCGAGGGAGGAGGCGGTTGGCGATGATCGACAGGGGGGGTTGGCGGTCTTGAAGACACCACAACCTCGGACACCGGGCGAGGAGCAGCGGGAGCGCTTGGTCCGGCTGCACCGTGATTCGCGTGCGCTGGTGGAGGCGCTCGCGGACCGGCTACCAGCGGAAACGCTCGCGCGGTTGCGGGTGTACAGCGACGTGGGCGAGTGGGGCGAGCTGCTGGAGGAACTCCGCGCCTGCGTCGCGAAACGGCAGATCCCGCTCACGCCGGACGAGCGAGACCTGCTCGCGAGTATCTGATGTTCGTTCAAGAGACGCCGAAAGGAGGTTCAGCCCGACCGCCGCGGGCAGGCATTGTCGACACCGACCGCCGCCGCCCTGCCGAAGAGAGGTCCAGGCATGCACGAGCAACGCGGGAGACGCTGGTGGGCCGCGGTGGCCACGGCGGTGATGCTGGCGGTGGTGCTACCGGGAACCGCGAACGCCGAGCCACCGAGGGCGCTGCCCGGCGCGGCGACGGCCGACGAGCTGCGCTGGCAACCGGCCTTCGACTACGACGGCGACGGCTGCTACTCGACACCGGCGATCGGGCCGGACGGCACGCTCAACCCGGGGCTGAAGCCGAGCGGGGCGCTCAACGGGAACTGCCGTGACGCCTCGGACCTGGACAACACCAACACGTACTCGCGGGCCAAGTGCAACAACGGCTGGTGCGCGTACATGTACGACCTGTACTTCGAGAAGGACCAGGCCGTCCCGCTGATCGAGAGCGGGCACCGGCACGACATCGAGCACGTCGTGGTGTGGGTGCAGGACAACACCGCGCGCTACGTCTCCACCTCCGCGCACGGCAACTACACCACCCGCCCGGCCAACCAGGTCGCGTGGGAGGGCACGCACGCGAAGATCGTCTACCACAAGGACGGCGTCCTCACGCACGCCTTCCGGCACGCGAGCGCGACCGAGCCGCCGGAGAACCACAAGGGCGCGTGGCAGTACCCGCCGCTGGTCGGCTGGAACCACTACCCGCCGGGAATCCGGGACCGCTTGGTGCAGGCCGACTTCGGCAGCGCCAACTTCGGGCTGAAGGACGGCTCCTACAACGGGCAGCTGGAGCGCGCCAAGCCCTCCGGCATCCCGTTCAACCCGCACGCCTGACCTCGTGCGGTAGCCGTCGGACGGAGGCGGAGGCCAAGGGCAGCAGCACGGCGACGGCGAAGGCGATCCCAGCGCCTGTCGCCACCGCCGAGCCCCCGAAGGCCTCCGTCGCCGGTCCGACCGAGAGCTGGCCGAACGGGATCGCGATGTAGGACAGCAGCGCGTCGTAGGCGGAGACCCGCGACAGCGACCGCGACGGCACGTGCTCCTGGAGCGAGGTCTCCCAGCTGATCGCCGCCGCCGAGGAGCCGAGGCCGCCCACGAACGCGGCCACCACCAGCCAGATGATGCCCGTCCCGGTGCCGAGCGCGATCAACGGCAGCCCGCCGAGCGCGCTCAGCACCGAACCCCAGCGCAGCAGGTGGCGCGTGGCGAAGCGGTACATCAGCGCGCTCATCACGAGCATGCCGATCCCGCGCGCGCTGAGCACGAGCCCCCACGCCGCCTCGCCGCCGATCTGGCGCGTCAGCTCCGGGCCCAGGATCTGCCAGGTGCCGGTGTTCACCAGGTTCACGACGCAGAACGCGAGCGCGACCTGCCACACCCACGGGATGCCCCGGAAGGTCGTCCAACCCTCGCGGACGTCGGTGAGGACGCTCGTGGCCCTGGCGGGCGACGGCGCGGTCAGGCGTGGGAGCCGGGTCAGGCAGGCCGCCGCGACCAGGAAGCTCAGCGCGTCGAAGGCGATCGCGGGACCGCCGCCGACCGCGACGACGAGCACTCCGGACAGGCTCGGGCCGACGATCTTCGCGGCGTTGCGGGCCGAGCCGAGCAGGGCGTTGGCCTGGCGCAACCGATCCGGCTCGACCAGCTCCGGCACGATGCCGCGCAGCGCGGGCGTGGTGAAGGCCATCAGCACGCCGTTGGCGAAGGCGAGCGCCGCGAGCACGGTCAGGTCGTAGGCGTCGGCGAGCAGGACCGCGGCGACGGCGCCCTGGGTGATCCCGCAGCCGAGGTTGGACACCACGAGCACCGTGCGGCGCGAGACGCGGTCGGCCACAGCTCCGCCCACGAGCAGAAAACCCAGCAGCGGCACCATGTTCGCGGCGAGGACGATGCCGAGATCGCCGGAGTTCCCCGACGCGTCCAGTACCGCGAAGGCAAGCGCGAGCGGGGCCATCGCGTTGCCGAGCAAGGAGACGAGCTGCCCGGCGAAGAACCACTGGAAACCGGACCGGGTGCGCAGGGGAGAAGACACCGGGCGAGTCTGCGGAGCCGCCCCTGCGGCCACTATTCTTTCGCGTGGAGGCGAAAGCAATGGCGTTGCTGCGGTTGAGCGCGATGGCGCTGTCCCGGTCCCGGTTCGCCCTGTCCCCGCTCGCGGAGACGGTGGGTTCGATGCTGGCGCTCGCCGCGCCGTGCACCGATCCGTGGATCGCCGACTGGCACGCTCGCCACCACTCGGCGTTCACCGCCCGGCTGGACCCCTTCGAGAAGGGCCTGGTCCGGCTGCTGGGCTCGACGAAGTGGTTCCCCGACCACGTGGTGATCCCGCCGCGCGGGGGCATGCGCACCGCGTTGGCCGACGAGCTGCCCGAGGTCGCGGCGTTCGCCGACGAGGACGTCGCCGCCCAGCTGAGGGTCTCCGTCGAGCACAGCTGGCGACGACATGACCTGAAGTGGTTGTCCGGCAAAGACTTCGCGCCCCGAACTGCCGTGCTGCTCGACGCGGTGTGGCGCGCGCACGTGCTCCCGGACTGGCCGCGCCGCAAGGCGTTGCTGGAGCGCGACGTCACCTATCGCGCGGGCCTGCTCGCCGCCTACGGCTGGCCGAAGGCGCTTGAGCGGATGAGCAGGCGCAGCGCGTGGGTCGGCGCCGATGCGATCCGCTTCAGCGACCACGAAGCCCCGGACCGCGTCGTCGGTGACGAGGGGATGCTCTTCGTGCCGACCAGCGCTCCGAGCGGCACGTGGCTGTGCGAGGCGCCGCCCGACCGGCACGCGCTCGTCTACCCCGCGCGGGGCCGCGCCGAGCCCGAGCGCCCGCCGGTCGAGGACGCGCTGGACCGGCTGATCGGGGACAACCGCGCCACCATCCTGCGCGAACTGGCGGAGCCCGCGACCAGCAGTGAACTCGCCGCGCAACTCGGCCTGTCTCTTGGCACAGTCGGCGGACACCTAGCCGTGCTCCGCGACGCCCAGCTGATCATCGGCGACCGAGTCGGCAGACGCGTCGTCTACCACCGCACCCGCCAAGGCGACCTCCTAGCCGCCCCCCACTCCCTCTGACCAGCTAAACTATCCCCACGCCCACCACCGTCCCGCTCGCCCCAACGCGCCCCGGGGTGGTCTAGGCCCTCCCGTTTCGTACTCATAGCGGGAAATAGAGCGCTCCCATCCGCCGCTAGGAGTACGAAACGGATTCCCGGCGCTGTGCGGGCGTTGAGGCTGAGCCCTCCGTCCGCCCAGGGTTCCCGCGTTTTGGCAACGTGGTGCGCGAGAGAGCGCTGCCAAAACGCAACAAGTGGCCACAACGCGAAGAGCGGCGGCTGACGGGGGTCGCGGTTCCGCCGACCGCGTAGAGCGTGAAGCTCGCGACCACCGTCAGTCCAATGAGGACAGTGCATGTGCGGCGCGTGTCCGGCTCGCCGAAACGCGGAGAGGTGCAGGGCTACGCGAAGGCGTGCACGGTGCCGCGAAGTGCGGCGGTGCCGCGTTCGCAGAACTGCTCGTACGTCGCGGCGAACGCCTTGACCTTGCCGCCTGCGTCGGTGACCAGTTCGGTGATCGTGAAGGAGCCGCTCAGCTCGTTGCAGCCGCGTCCGTTGCCGCTGACGTTGAGCCCGGGGGAGCCGTCGTTGAACGGGTAGCGCTTGGCGTTGGTGTAGGTGCCGACGGCGAGCCGCTGGCCCTTCGGCGGCGCGAACTCGACGTTCCAGCCGTCGCGCTGGCCGGAGACGCCGAGGGTGATGGCGCCGTTGAAGGACTCACCGACGGTGAACACCGTGTTGGCACCGCGGTAGCTCTTCGTCTGCCCGCCGCCGATGTAGTCGCCCTCGTCGCTGACGAACTTGTAGGACAGCGGGAAGGCCTGCCAGCGCACGGTTCCCTTGAGCGCGGGAGCCTTCGGGCCCTCGCAGTTCTGGGTGAAGGTGGCCTCGAAGACGGTCACCGCGCCGGAGGCGTCGGTCTCGATCTGGTCGACCGCGAACTCGCCCCACACCTGGTTGCAGCCGCGACCGGTGCCGCCGACGTCCAGCCCGGGAGCCCGGCCGGTGCGGAAGGACGCGCGCTCGGCGTCGCGGTAGACGCCGGGCTGGAGCCGCTGACCGCGCGGAGCCGCGATCTGGACGTCCCACCACTCCTTGCCGTCAGCGGAGCGCACGCCCAGCGTCAAGGTCTCCGCGTTCCCGGAGAGCGTGACGCTGTCCTTGGGCGCCACGTAGGAGCGGGTCGCCCCGCCGCCGACGTAGTCGCCCGCCTCGCTGACGAACTCGTAGGAGCTGACCGGAGCGCGCTCGGCGGTCTTCTTCGGGGCGGCGTTCGCCATCCCCGGCGTGAGCAGCAAGATCAGCCCTAACAGGACAGTGCCGTAACGGCGCATGCCCGTTCCCCCTTGTGTCGTTGCCGGTCCACCCGGCGCGGACGGCACGCTATACCGGGGGACCGACAACGGAGGAGGCCATTTCAGCAACCGTGAATCACCGGAGGACGAGCACGAGTTTTCCCGCAGTGCGACCGGTTTCGCCCGCCTCGTGCGCCTTCGCGGCGTCAACGAGCGGGAAGGTCTCCGCGACGACAGGGCGCAGCTCGCCCTTGTCGACCAGAGCCGCGATCGCGCTCATCCCGGCGTGGTCGGCCTCGACGAGCATGGGCACCGCGCGCACTCCGAGGCGCTCGGCCTCGGCGATCAGCGCGTCCTGCCCGACCGGCAGGATGGTGACGAGGACGCCGTCCTTGCGCAGCGTGCGAAGCGACCGCAGCGCGACGTCTCCGGCGAGCGGGTCGAGCACCACGTCCACGTCGCGCACCGCCGCGGCGAAGTCGGTCTCGCGGTAGTCGATCACCTCGTCCGCGCCGAGCGAGCGGAGCAGCGCGTGCTTGCCCGCACTGGCGGTGGCGATCACGTGCGCGCCAAGGGATTTCGCGATCTGCACGGCGAAGTGCCCGACCCCGCCGGCCGCCGCGTGGACCAGGACGCGCTGACCGGGGCGCAGCCCTGCGGTGTCCACGAGGGCCTGCCACGCGGTGAGCGCGGCGAGCGGCACGGCGGCGGCCTCGACGTGGTCGAGCGCGGAGGGCTTGGCGGCGAAGGACCGCGCGGGAGCGGTGACGTACTCGGCGAAAGAGCCCGCGCCGTGCGGGTAGGGCAGCATGCCGAACACCTCGTCACCGGGCTTGAACAGGGTGACGCCGATGCCGACCGCCTCGACGACGCCGGAGACGTCCCAGCCGAGGACGAACGGGGGCTCGCCGAGCCAGCCGCCGTTGGCGCGGTGCTTCCAGTCGGTCGGGTTCACCCCGGCGGCGTGCACGCGGACGAGCAGTTCGCTGGGGCCGGGAGTCGGCACGGGCAGCTCGACCTCGGTCAGAACCTCAACGCCACCAAGGGTGTTCTGGCTGATCGCACGCATCGTCTTCTCGCTCATGTGCTCAATGCTGGCGCCGAGCTACCCAAGAAGAAATGGCACGATTGCCACTCTTCGATATGATCGTGCCATGCATCAGGTCACCGTGCTGGCGCTGGACGGCGTCTACCCCTTCGAGCTGGGCATGCCGAAGCGGATCTTCGGCGCGCTGCCGGAGCACTACGCGGTCACCACGTGCACCATCGACGGGCTCCCGGTGCGCGCGAACGCGGACTTCACGATCACCGTCGAGCACGGCCCGGAAGCGTTGGCGGAGGCCGACACCGTGGTGATCCCGCCCTTCGACCTGGCGCTGGTCGCGGACGGCGTCCCGGAGCCGGTCGCGGCGGCGCTCGGGCGAATCCGGCCCGGCACCAGGATCGTGTCGATCTGCACCGGAGCCTTCCTGCTCGCCGAGATGGGTCTGCTCGACGGCCGCCCGGCCACCACGCACTGGTGCCAGAGCGAGCTGTTCCGGGCGAAGTTCCCGGCCGTGCGCCTGGACCAGGACGTGCTGTTCGTGGACGACGGGGACGTGCTCACCTCGGCGGGCGCGGCCTCCGGGGTGGACGTGTGCCTGCACCTCGTGCGCCGCGACCACGGCAGCAAGATCGCCAACGGGGTGGCCCGCAAGTGCGTGGTCCCGCCGCTGCGCGACGGCGG
>NZ_MUMH01000048.1 GCF_002155965.1 Allokutzneria sp. NRRL B-24872 | reverse complement strand
GCTCCTCGGCGACCATCGCGGCCGCGCCGACCACGACGCCGTCGAGCACCACGGGCGTGCGGCGCGCGGCGGCTTGGGCGAGGAAGCCCGCGATGGCGGCGATGTCGGCTCCACCCGCGGTGCGCAGCAGGCCGACGGGGTCGGCGCCGACCTTGCGGGCCCGGCGCAGCGCGTCGCGGATCGCGGCGGTCTTGCGAATCCAGCCCTGGTCGTCGATGCCGGTGCCGCGCCCGACGACGGCCACCGGCTCCGACCCGGTGAGCGCCGCGATGAGCACGGCCGAGGGGGTGGTGTTGCCGATGCCCATGTCCCCGGCGACGAGGAGGTCCGCTCCGCCGTCGATCTCCTCGTCGGCGATGTCGCGGCCCGCGCGGATCGCGGCGGCGGTCTCCTCCTGGGAGAGCGCGTCCTCGCGGTCGATGAGGCCGGAACCGTTGCGCACCTTGTACTTGCTGACCATCGGGGCGGTCTCGCCCGCGACCGCGATGTCGGCGACGCGCACGGTCGCTCCCGCCGCTGCGGCGAGCACGTTGACCGCCGCGCCTCCCGCGAGGAAGTTGGCCACCATCTGCGCGGTGACCTCGCTGGGGTAGGCCGAGACGCCCTGCGCGGCGATGCCGTGGTCACCCGCGAAGACCACCACGCGGGCGCGCTCGAACGGCTTCGGCGGGCACTCGCCCTGGCAGGCCGCGACCCACGCGCCGAGCTCTTCGAGGCGGCCGAGCGAGCCCTGCGGCTTGGTCAGCTGCGCGTGCCGGGCCACCGCGCGCTCGCGGACCTCGTCGTCGGGCGGGGTGATCGGCGGGAAGACGCCTGCGTCGGCCCTGTCAGTGCTGTCTTCAGCCACTCGAACCTCCATATTCGGGGCGGTCAGCGCAGCCGCAGCGGGATTCCCGCCACCAGCAACGTGACCGTGTCGCACACCTCGGCGACGCGGGCGTTCAGCCTGCCCAGCTCGTCGCGAAAGAGCCTGCCAGAAGGAGTCGCGGGGTGGACTCCCAGGCCGACCTCCGCAGACACCAGCACCACCCGCGCTTCGGTCCTGCTCAACGCTGTGGTCAGTCGCTCCACTTCGGCGTGCACGGGCTCCCTGGAGCCGCCGTCCCACGCGCCCGCCGCGTCCAGCACCTCGGTCAGCCAGGTCGCGAGATCGTCCACCAGCAGCAGCTCTTTTTCGCCTGCCTTGGCCAGCACATCCGGCAGCGCGGGCCCGTCGGCCGTCTCGACCGTCTTCCAGCACTCCGGGCGGCGGTGGGCGTGCTCGGCGATGCGGGCTTCCCAATCGGCGTCGTCGGCGCGCCTGCGGGCGGTCGCCACGTAGGTCACCGAGGGGTCGGCTGGCGCCAATCCCTCGGCATGGGCCGACTTGCCGGAGCGGGCGCCGCCGAGCACGAGCGTGCGTCGACTCACCGGCGCCACGTTACCGTTGCGGTGGCTTAGCGAGGTTGCGTTGGCTTAGCGAGAGGGAGAGCGACGTGGGATACCGCTGGCGCTACCAGGATTCGACCGAGGTCGACGTGATCGGCCCCGTCGAGGAGTTCGACGACCAGACCGAGGCCGAGCAGTGGCTGGAGGAGAACTGGCCCGACCTCCTCGACGGCGGCGTCGACCAGGTCACCCTCCTCGACGGCGACACCCCCGTCTACGGCCCCATGAGCCTGCACCCGCCGGAGCAGTGACCACCTCAATGACTCGTTCATGTGGTCCAACGCCCTGAATGACTCGTTCATGTGGTTGAGCGTGCTGAACGAGTCATTCAGGTACGTCAACGCCCCCAATGACTCATTCAGGTACTTGGGCGCCCCGAATGACTCATTCAGCTCCTTCCAAGTACCCGAATGACTCGTTCAGGTACTCGACTCCCCGAACGGCCCCTTCGGGTACTTGAACGCCCTGAACGGCCCGTTCAGTGCGTTCAACGCACCAAACGGGTCGTTCAGGGCTTCCGGTGCACCAAACGACCCGTTGAGGGCGGCCGACGCACTGAACGGGTCGTTCGGGGCTTGGCCCACGTGCTGAATGACTCGTTCAGTTCGGTGGGGTCACGGGGTGATGGTGAGGCGGGGGTCGTACTCGATGACGCCGTCGAGGGCCTCGTCGATCTTCTTCATGACCTCGGCGTCGAGCTTCACGCCTGCGGCCTTGACGTTCTCGGTGACCTGCTCGGGGCGGGACGCGCCGATGATCGCCGAAGCGACGTTGGGGTTCTGCAGGACCCAGGCGACGGCGAGCTGGGCCATGGTGAGCCCGGCCTCGGCGGCGATGGGTTCGAGCAGTTGCACCTTCTCCAGGACATCGTCGCGCAGGAAGCGGGCGACGAAGTTCTTGCCGCCGCCCTCGTCGGTGGCGCGCGAACCGGCGGGCACGGGCTGGCCGGGCTTGTACTTGCCGGTGAGCACGCCCTGCGCGATGGGCGACCAGACGATCTGGCTGATGCCCTCGCGCTCGCTGGCCGGGACGACCTGGGACTCGATGATCCGCCACAGCGCGGAGTACTGCGGCTGGTTGGAGATGAAGGGGACGTTGAGCTCGCGGGCGATCGCGGCGCCGCGGGTGATCTGCTCGGCGTTCCACTCGGAGACGCCGACGTAGAGGACCTTGCCCTGGCGCACGAGGTCGGAGAACGCCAGCATCGTCTCCTCGAGCGGCACCGACTTGTCGAAGCGGTGCGCCTGGTAGAGGTCGACGTAGTCGGTGCCGAGCCGCTTCAGGGAGGCGTTGGCCGACTCCATGATGTGCTTGCGGCCGAGGCCCCGGTCGTTCTCGCCGCCGGGGCCGGTCGGCCAGAAGACCTTGGTGAAGATCTCCAGGCTCTCCCGGCGCTGCCCGGCGAGCGCGCGCCCGAGCACCGACTCGGCCTTGGTGTTGGCGTAGACGTCGGCGGTGTCGAAGGTGGTGATGCCCGCGTCCAAGGCGGCCTTCACGCAGGCGTGCGCCTGGTCCTCCTCGACCTGCGAGCCGTGGGTGATCCAGTTGCCGTAGGAGATGGCACTGACGGAAAGGCCGCTGCGGCCGAGACGACGAAACTCCATGCCACGAGCCTAGACCGGGTTCGTTCGCCTCGCTAAGTACCTGGAGTGCGCTCCAGGGGTGTGAGCCGCGCCACCTACTTCTTGTAGCTGACCCTCGGCTTGGGCACGCGGAGCTTGCGCAGCTGCGTCGCCCTGGTGAAGGCGTACCAGCCGAGCGCGAAGCCCTTGAAGGTCTCGTCGGGGAACTTCTGCCGAGCCTGCTTGGCGACCATCCGGCCGAGCATGACGCCCTCGATCAGCATGGCCAGCAGCATGAACATGCACGCGAGGCTGGCGTACTGCTGCACGACGACGTTCGGCGTCAGCACCGCGATGAACACCACGATGGCCAGCGGCATGAACAGGCCCATGAGGTTGCGCCGCGAGTCCACCAGGTCGCGGACGTACGCGCGCACGGGACCGCGGTCGCGCGGCAGCAGGTACTTGTCGTCACCGGCCATCATCCGCTCGCGGCGGAACTGGGCGGCCTTGCGGCGCTCTTCCTTGCTGGCCTGGTTCCCGCGCATCCGGCGCAGCGCCTCGCGCTGCGTGCGCGGCGGCGCCGGGACGGGACCGCGACGGCGACCCTCGGCCTCACGGCGCTTGGGGGTCGGCTTGCCCTTGCCGGTGGTGTGCCCCTTCGGGCCGTCGATGACGTCCGCGTTCACCTCCACGACCTCCTCTGCGGAGTTCGCGGGGTCGGCGGCTGCGCTGCGGCGAAGGAACCTCACGGCGTACAGAGTAGGACAGGTCGAATTGTGAGGATGTACCGTCCGCCAAGTGCGGATTCTCGTAGCGCCCGACTGCTTCGGCGGCACCCTCTCGGCACGCGCCGCCGCAGAGGCGATTTCCTTGGGGTGGAAGCGATCCGCCCCCGACGACGAGCTCGTGCTGAGGCCGCTCGCCGACGGCGGCCCCGGTTTCGTCGAGGTGCTGCACACCGCGCTCGGCGGCACTGTGCACCGCGTCGAGGTGACCGGGCCGCTCGGAGCGCGCGTCGACGCGGAGTGGCTCGAACACGAAGGCACCGCATATATCGAGTGCGCGCAGGCGTGCGGCCTGCACCTCGTCCCCGCTGCCGATCGCGACGCCTCGCGGGCCACCACGCGCGGAGTCGGGGAGTTGGTCACCGAGGCGCTCGCGAAGAACGTGCACACGGTGGTGATCGGGCTCGGCGGCTCGGCGAGCACAGACGGCGGAGCCGGGCTGTTCGCAGCACTCGGGTTCGCCCCGCTCGACGAGGACGGCGCGGAGCTGCCGCCGGGAGGTGGACCGCTCAAGGACTGCGCGAAGCTCACGGAGGTCCCCGAGTTCCCCGCGCGCCTGGTGATGGCCTCCGACGTGGAGAACGTGTTGCTGGGCAGGCACGGCGCCGCGAACACCTTCGGGCCGCAGAAGGGCGCCGACGCCGCAGAGGTCGAAGCACTCGAAGTCGCGCTGAGCCGCTGGGCGGACGTGCTCGCCGAGGCCACGGGCAAGGACGTCCGCGGCACAGCGGGCGCCGGGGCGGCCGGTGGGCTCGGCGCCGGACTGCTCGCGCTCGGCGCCGAGGTCGTCTCAGGGGCCGGACTTGTGCGCGAACTCACTGGGCTGGACTCCGCGCTGGACTCGGCGCAGCTGGCGATCACCGGCGAGGGCAGCTTCGACTGGCAGTCGCTGCGCGGGAAGCTGATCACCGCCGTGGCCGCCGGAGCCGCCGAACGCGGCCTCCCGTGCCTCGTCCTGGCCGGTCAGGTGAGCGTGGGCAGGCGCGAATCGGCCGCTGTCGGCATCGAGGACTCCTATGCGGTCGCCGAGCACGCCGGCTCGGTCGCGGCCTCGCTCGCCGACCCCGCGGGCACGCTCGCCGACCTGGCCGCCCACGTGGCCGGGCAGTGGGGCGGGCGCTGACTTCGGATGTGCCACCATGGATCTGGAACAAGCAGGCCATCCGATGCGTTGCAGCCGAGGTAGCGCCTCAGGAAGACCGAGGGAGAACCATGACTTCTGCGCAGGAAACCGGCACCGAGACGCCGACCCACGGCGTGACGATGACCGAGGCGGCCTCCTCCAAGGCCAAGGCCCTGCTGGAGCAGGAGGGCCGGGACGACATGCACCTGCGCATCGCCGTCCAGCCCGGCGGCTGCGCCGGCCTCCGCTACCAGCTGTTCTTCGACGAGCGCACGCTCGACGGCGACGCCTTCCGCGACTTCGACGGCCTCAAGGTCGCCGTTGACCGGATGAGCGTCCCCTACGTCGACGGCGCGGTGATCGACTTCGTCGACACCATCGAGAAGCAGGGCTTCACGATCGACAACCCGCAGGCCACCGGCTCCTGCGCGTGCGGGGACTCCTTCAACTAGGAGCCCTCAACGACGAGAGGACCGCGAGCCCGGCTCGCGGTCCTCTTCGTTTGTCCAGACTTACGGCTCAGCAGCCGTAGTCGTCCATCTCACGCACCTGGGCGGTGTTGGCCTCGCTCACCCGCCACGGCGCCGCCGCGCGCTGCTGCGGAACGGCCCCTGAGCTGGCCATGAGGGAGTCGGGCAGGTCCGCGCAATCCTTGATCAACTCTGCGATGGTGCTGGGTTCGGTGCTGGTCACATCGAGGACGTTATGACTCACGGCGGGTGTGGAACAGCTCTACCAAGCAGTAGTCTTCGCGGTTGGCCGGTGTGCACCTGAAAGGGTGAGTCGGCTGGTCAGACGCCGTCACCGCCGAACGAGGAGACCCTTTCGTGCCCGTCGCGATCACCGGAAGCATCGCAACAGACCACCTGATGCACTTCCCCGGCCGGTTCGCCGAGCAGCTCGTGGCCGACCAGCTCGACCGCGTGTCACTGAGCTTCCTGGTGGACGACCTCGTCGTGCGCAGGGGCGGCATCGCGGCCAACATCGCCTTCGGCATGGGCGTGCTCGGCCACAGCCCGGTCCTGGTCGGCGCGGTCGGCGCGGACTTCGCCGACTACCGCTCCTGGCTGGAGCGCCACGGCGTCGACTGCTCCGGCGTGCACACCTCCGAGACCAAGCACACCGCGCGCTTCGTCTGCACCACCGACGACGACATGTGCCAGATCGCCTCGTTCTACGCGGGCGCGATGTCCGAGGCCCGCCAGATCGAGCTGTCCCCGGTCGCCGCGCGCGCGGGTGGGGAGCTGGAGCTCGTGCTGATCAGCCCGAACGACCCCGAGGCGATGCTGCGGCACACCGAGGAGTGCCGCCAGCGCGGCTACGCCTTCGCCGCCGACCCCTCGCAGCAGCTCGCGCGGATGGACGGCGAGCAGGCCCGCAAGCTGGTCACCGGCGCGAAGTACCTGTTCACCAACGACTACGAGCTCCAGCTGCTGCTGAAGAAGACCGGCTGGACCGAGGACGAGGTGCTCGACCAGGTCGGCATGCGCGTCACCACCCTCGGCGAGAAGGGCGTGGAGATCGTCGGCCGCGAGGTCGGCGCCCTTCAGGTCCAGGCCGTCCCGGAGACCGCCAAGACCGACCCGACCGGTGTCGGCGACGGCTTCCGCGCCGGGTTCCTCGCCGGGCTCAGCCGCGGCCTGCCGCTGGAGCGCGCCGCGCAGCTCGGCTCGCTGATCGCGGTCAACGTGCTGGAGACCGTGGGCACCCAGGAGTGGAGCTTCGACCGCGCCGAGGGCCTGCGCCGCCTCAGCGAGGCCTACGGCCCGGAGGCCGCCGAGGAGATCGCCCCGATGCTCCCCGCGTAGCACCAAGACACGAAGAAGCCCCCTCCGCGCGGCGGGGGCTTCTTTCGTTTCACGCGGTCAGAGCTTGACGGGGTAGTGCGGCTCGGGAACCCGGACCTGGATCGAGCGCTCGATGAAGATGCCGTGCCAGATCATGAAGACCAGCAGCGCCCAGATGCGGCGGCTGTGGTCGAGCACGCCGGAGCGGTGCTCCTCCAGGATGCGCATGACCGCGGCCTTGTCGATCAGGTGGTCGGTGCCCGAGCCCTGCACGATCTCGCGCGCCCAGTCGTGCATCTCGTCCTTGAGCCAGTGCCGGATCGGCACCGGGAAGCCGAGCTTGCGGCGGTGCAGCACGTGCGCGGGCACGATGCGCTCCATCGCCTTGCGCAGCGCGTACTTCGTGGTCTCCTTGGTGATCTTCTGCTCGAGCGGGACCGTGGAGGCGACCTTGAAGACCTCCGGGTCCAGGAACGGCACCCGCAGCTCCAGCGAGTTCGCCATGGTCATCTTGTCGGCCTTGACCAGGATGTCGCCGCGCAGCCAGGTGAAGAGGTCCACGTGCTGCATCCGGGTCACCGGGTCCCAGCCCGCCGACTCGCGGTACGGGCGCGCGGTGACGTCGGTGTGCCGGATCGCCGGGTCGTAGCCCTTGAGCACGGCCTGGATCTGGTCGTCGCGGAAGATCCGCGCGTTGCCGTAGTAGCGCTCCTCCAACGACAGCGCCCCCCGGCGCAGCAGGTCCTTGCCGCGCACGCCGTCCGGGATGCGCTTGGAGACCTTGCCCATGACCGAGCGCAGCGCGCCGGGCACCTTCTCGAAGGGCGCCAGCGACAGCGGCTCGCGGTAGATGGTGTAGCCGCCGAAGAGCTCGTCGGCGCCCTCACCGGAGAGCACGACCTTGACGTACTGCCGCGCCTCGCGGGCGATGAACCACAGCGGCACCAGCGCCGGGTCGGCGACCGGGTCGTCCAGGTACCAGGTGATCAGCGGCAGCGCCTGCATCATCTCCTCGGCGGAGACGGTGCGGACCACGTGCTTCACCCCGATCGCGGCGGCCGACTCGGCGGCGACGTCGATCTCGGAGTAGCCGGAGCGCTCGAAGCCGGTGGTGAAGGTGATCAGGTCCGGGTTGTGCTCCTTGGCCAGCGTGGCGATGACCGTGGAGTCGATGCCGCCGGAGAGGAAGGAGCCGACGGTGACGTCCGCGCGCATGTGCTTGGCGACGGAGTCACGCATCACGTCGGCGATCTGCTTGTGCAGCTGGGAGACCTCGCTGGAGCCGCGCAGCGTGCGCGCGGTGAACTGCGGGTTGAAGTACCGCTCGGTGATCAGCGAGCCGCCCGGCGCGACGGTGAAGGAGGTGCCGGACTCGATGCGGCGGATCTTCGTGTGCATCGTCGCGGGCTCGGGCACGTACTGCATGATCAGGTAGTGCTGCAGCGCGGTCCGGTCCAGCTGCGGCTGGATGCCGAGGCCGCCCGCCAGGTCGAGCAGGCTCTTCTTCTCGCTGGCGAAGGCGATGCCGTTGGGGCCCTGCGCGTAGAACAGCGGCTTGATGCCGAAGGGGTCGCGGGCGCCGAAGATGACGCGCTTCTCCGCGTCCCAGATCATGAACGCGAACATGCCGCGCAGCCTGGACACCATGGACGGGCCCATGTGGTGGTAGGCCGCCACGATCGTCTCGGTGTCGCCGTCGGTGGCGAAGCGCGCGCCGTACTGCGCGACCAGCTCCGCCCTCAGCTCCAGGTAGTTGTAGATCTCGCCGTTGAAGACGATCGTGTAGCGCCCGTTGGCGTACTGCAGCGGCTGGTGGGACCGCTCGATGTCGATGATCGAGAGCCGGTTGAAGCCGAACACCACCGACTCGTTGTGCCAGGTGTCGCTTTCATCCGGACCGCGGTGCCGCTGGCAGTGCAGGGCGTTGGCGACGGCGTTGACCGCCGCCGCGGTGTTGTTGTGGGGAGCGCAAACAAGTCCCAGCAGGCCGCACACGCTTCTCGCGCACCTCTCGTGTCGAACAGCGGCGCCCGGGGGAGAGCGGTCCCGCCGTCGGGGTGACGTTCATCGGTCCAGGGCGTGTCGCGAACGCGCCCAAGCGCCCAGTATGCCGAAAGTCGCTCGGGGGCTTGACAGGCCTGTCGCGTCAGGGGAATCCGCATCCGTAGGCAGGCAACCCCGGGCAGGTGAGCGCGCACCCGCTGAGCTAGGCTCCCGCATGACTTCGTCGGCCCGTTGTTGGCGCAGGTCGCAGCCTGTGAGCTCCGATCTCCGCCGACGTCGTAGGTGGGCCGTCAACCGCAGCGAGGAGGCGTCGGCAGTGAGCCGCAAGGAGGAGCGTCACGTGCTCACGGCACGCGCAGCGCGCCTGACCAAGGTTCTCGCCCTGGTCGGTGTGGTGGCCTTCGTCGCCACCGGCTGTTCGACCGAGGAGGTCCTGCGCTTCGGGTGGCCCGAGGGCGTCACGCCGCAGGCCGAGCAGATGCGCCAGCTCTGGACCTGGTCGGTCGTCGCGGCACTCGCCATGGGCGTGCTGGTCTGGGGCCTGATCCTCTGGTCGATCATCTTCCACCGGAAGAAGAGCGAGGAGTTCCCTCGCCAGACGCAGTACAACGTGCCGCTGGAAATGGTCTACATCACCGTCCCGACGATCATCGTCGTGGTGCTCTTCTACTTCACCGCGGTGACGCAGAACTTCGTCAACTCCAAGGACGAGCCCGCCGACGTCAACGTCACGGTGACCTCGTTCCAGTGGAACTGGGAGTTCACCTACACCGACGCGAAGCACAAGAACTCCACCGGGCAGCAGATCAGCACCGTGGGCTCCAGCTCGGAGATCCCGCTGCTGGTGCTGCCGACCGGCAAGAACGTGCGGTACACGCTGCAGTCCAAGGACGTCATCCACTCGTTCTGGGTCCCGGACTTCCTCTTCAAGCGGGACACCTTCCCGTACCCGAAGAAGAACAACCAGGACAACGTCTTCCAGAACCGGATCGACACCCCCGGCGCGTTCGTCGGCCGCTGCGCCGAGCTCTGCGGCACCTATCACGCGGTGATGAACTTCGAGGTCCGTGGCCTGCCGTCGGACGTCTTCGACCGCTACATGGCCCTGCGGGCAACGAACAACGCCAAGACCGCGAAGCCGTACACCGCCGCCGAGGCGCTGGCCGAGCTGAACTGCGGCGAGCTGTGCTCCCCGCAGGCGATCACGACCAAGCCGTTCAACACCGACCGCACCGCGGGCACCGCGTCCGGCCGCTGAGCGTCGAGCCGGATTCGAGAGCGAGGGCAATTCCATGAGGACCGAGGCACGGATCTTCGATCTGGTCACGGCGTTCTGCCTAGTGGCGGCCATCGGCTACGGCGTCTGGTCGCACGAGCCGGTCGGCACCGTGGCGATCAGCCTCACCGGTGGTCTGACCCTGATCGTCGGCACCTACCTGCGCTTCGTCGCGCGCCGCATCGAGCAGCGGCCCGAGGACGACGTGGACGCCGAGGTCAGCGACGGCGCCGGCGAGCTGGGCTTCTTCTCCCCCGGCAGCTACTGGCCGTTCGGCCTGGCGCTCGCGGCGGCCTTCACCGGTGTGTCGCTGGCGTTCTTCGAGCCGTGGATGATCGGCATCGGCGCGGTCCTCGTGCTGATCATGGTCGCGGGGCTGCTCTTCGAGTACCACGTGGGTCCCGACCACCACTGATCTCCGGTTGTGACAGGGGCGGGCGCATGATGCGCCCGCCCCTTCGTCATGTCCGGCTCGGCAGCTTGTGGGCGAGCGCGCCGACGAGCACCGCGAGCATGCCCAACG
The DNA here is from genome assembly GCF_002155965.1 of Allokutzneria sp. NRRL B-24872. Lineage (GTDB taxonomy): Bacteria > Actinomycetota > Actinomycetes > Mycobacteriales > Pseudonocardiaceae > Allokutzneria. The sequence continues at coordinate 128,885 of NZ_MUMH01000048.1, read as the reverse complement.
CCTCCACCAGCGTCACGTGGTGCGCGTAGACCACGACGTCGACCACGAGCGCCACGGCGGGGTAGAGGAACGACAGCAGGGCCACCGTCGCGGTCTGCAGAACGCCGATGCTGCGGTACATCAGCACGTACATCAGCGCCGTGTGCACCACGCCGAGCACCAGCAGCCACCACCAGCCGGGGCCGAAGGCGGGCAGCGGCGTGAACAGCAGCGCGGGGGCCAGCACGAGCGCGCCGACCGCGCACTGCACGGCTGCCACCAGGTGGGGCTTCACGTGCGAGAGCTGCTTGGCCACGAGCGAGGCTCCTGCGTAAAGAGCAGCGGCGCCGAGGGCGAGCGCGATGCCGACGACGTCCACCGGCTTGCCGTTCATTCCCTGACCTCCCAAGGAGATCAGCACCACGCCCGCGAAGGCGATCGCTCCGTGGCCGAGGTCGCGCCCGCGCACCTTCTCGCCGAGGACCACGCCCGCCAAGCCCAGCAGCAGGAACGGCTGCGTGTGGTAGACGACCGTGGCCACCGAGACCGAAGAGTGCGAGTACGAGGCGAACAGCAGCACCCAGTTCGCCACCAGCAGCACGCCACCGAGCGCGGCGAGGTGCAGGTCCCGTGCGGACAGGCTCAGCCAGCCCTTCCACGCGCACCACAGCGCGAGTAGCAGCCCGCCGACGAGGCAGCGCGCGAAGGCCACCGCGGGTGCCGCCGCGCCGGACTCCACGACCGCGACGCCGATCGTGCCGGAGAGGGCCATCGCGCCCGCCCACTCCAGGGTGGCGCGCTTCGTGTTCGGTGCGGTGATCGTGGTCGTCATGGCCGAAATGCTCCGCCGGACGGGGCGCGGCGACGAGTGGCAGAGATGACATGTGTCGCAAAGCTTCTGACGTAGCCTGTCCGGCATGGCCGAGCTGAGCGTTGACCGGGTCGCCGTGGTGGTCGACGGCGTGGTGTCGCCCTTCGAACTGGGCGTCGCGTGCGAGGTCTTCGGCACCGACCGCAGCGCCGACGGGATCGCCGGGTGGGACTTCGCCGTGTGCTCGCCCGGTGGGCGCCCGACGCGGGGCTGGTCCGGCTTCGGCCTGACCGACCTCGCCGACCTGGACGTGGCCGCCGCCGCGGACTTGATCATCCTGCCCACGTGCGTCGACCGCACGCAGGCGCCGTCGCCCACCGTCGCGGAGCTGATCACCGGAGCCGCCGCTCGCGGGTCCCTGGTCGCGGCGTTCTGCTCCGGGGTCTTCATGCTCGGCCACGCCGGGCTGCTCGACGGGCGCGGCTGCACCGTCCACTGGGTCTACGAAACCGAGTTCCGCCAACGGTTTCCGCGTGCGCTGGTCGATCCGAGCGCGCTCTACGTCGAGGACTCCGGAGTGTTCACCAGCGCGGGCACCGTGGCCGCCGTGGACCTCTGCCTGCACATCGTGCGGCGCACCAGAGGGCTGCGCGCCGCGACCGTGCTCGCCCGCCGGATGGTCGCTCCGCCGCACCGCGAAGGCGGCCAGGCGCAGTTCGTCGAGACGCCGGTCCCGGTTGCCGAGGACGACGTGCTCGCCGAGCTTCTGGAGTGGATCGAACGACGGCTCGACCAGCCCGTCACCGTCGCTGAGCTGGCCAGGCGCTCCGGATTGGGGGAGCGGACCTTCCTGCGCCGCTTCGCCGCCGGGACCGGCACCACGCCGCACCGCTGGCTCACCCAGCGCAGGCTCGACCGCGCGCAGCGGATGTTGGAGGAGACCGCGCTGAGCGTCGACGAGATCGCCGTCGCGTGCGGCTACGGCTCCGCCGCCGCGCTGCGCCACCAGTTCACGCGACTGCGCGGCACCAATCCGAGCGCCTACCGCAGGGCCTTCGGGTCAACCGGTCCACCGACACCGCGCTGACCCCGTCGATTGATGGGATCGGCCGTCCGCGCGGGCACCGTTGACCCCATGCGGGAAGTCATCGGAATCATCCTCATCGTCCAGGGCATCGGCTCGCTCGTCATCACCAAGGCGTTCAACGGCCAGGAGTGGTTCCTGATGCGCTGGGCCACCCCCTACTCGCCGTGGGCGCACATCGCCGTAGCCGCGGTCGGCCTCTTCCTCGCCTCCGCCGGAGCCGCCGCCCGCCGCCGCAAACCCGCCTGACCCCCGTCGGCGCTTGTGGGCTGAATGACTCGTTGAGGTGGTTCAACGGACTGAACGAGTCATTGAGGTGGTTCGGCGCGAGCGGGGGAGCGGCGCGGGAAAGGAGAAGGCCCCCGCCGAGTGTGGCGGGGGCCTTCGTGGTGCGTGCGAGGTGATCAGTCCTTGGGCTGCTGGGGCTTGCCCGCGGTGATCTCCTTCTTGGCGGAGCCGGTGCCGGGCGTGATGTCGCCCTCGCCGTTCTTGGCGGCCCGCTCCAGCGCCGCGGTCTCCTCGGCGGGGTCGGGGCGCGTCATGCTGCCGGGGACCGGCTTGCCCGCGAAGCCGAGCTTGTTCATCTTCTTCGGCACGGACGCGCCCTGGTACTCCAGCGGGAGCGGGTGGCCGTGCTCGTCCACCGGGCCGAGCGGCTGGTGGATCTCGATGAACTCACCGTGCGGCAGGCGCTTGATGATGCCGGTCTCCACGCCGTGCTCCAGCACCTCGCGGTCGGAGCGCTGCAGCCCGATGCAGATGCGGTAGGTGGCGTAGTAGGCGATCGGCGGCGCGAGCAGCGTCAGGATGCGGCCGGCCCAGGTCATCACGTTCAGCGAGATGTTGAAGTTGTCCGCGATGAGGTCGTTGAAGCCGGAGAGCATCATGACGGTGAAGAACGCCAGCGCCATCATGCCCAGCGAGGTGCGTACCGGGGTGTCGCGCGGGCGCTGCAGCAGGTGGTGCGGGGCCTTGTCCTTGGTGAGCTTGGCCTCGATCCACGGGTAGGCGCCCGCGAGGGTGAACACGATGCCCATGCCCAGCACCAGCGGGAAGAAGATCGCCGGGACCATCACCGGGCCGAGGTAGAGCTCCCACGCGGGCCACAACCGGCTCATGCCGTCGGTCCAGGCCATGTACCAGTCGGGCTGCGAGCCCGCCGAGACCTGCGCGGCGTTGTACGGTCCGAAGTTCCAGATGGCGTTGATCTGGAACAGACCCGCCATCATCACGATCACACCGGCGGTGACGGCGAAGAAGCCGCCTGCCTTGGCCGCGAACAGCGGCATGATGCGGACGCCGACCACGTTGTTCTCGGTGCGGCCGACACCCGGGAACTGGGTGTGCTTCTGGTACCAGACCAGCGCGAGGTGCGCGGCCACCAGGCCGAGGATGATGCCGGGCAGCAGCAGGATGTGGATCGTGTAGAGGCGCGGGATGATCTCGGTGCCGGGGAACTCCCCGCCGAAGAGCGCCCAGTGGATCCACGTGCCGATGACCGGGATCGACAGCACGATGCCGGAGCCGATCCGCAGGCCGGTGCCGGAGAGCAGGTCGTCGGGCAGCGAGTAGCCGGTGAAGCCCTCGAACATGCCCAGCACGAACAGCAGGATGCCGATGACCCAGTTGACCTCGCGCGGCTTGCGGAACGCGCCGGTGAAGAACACCCGGAGCATGTGCGCGACGATCGCGGCCATGAACAGCAGCGCCGCCCAGTGGTGCACCTGACGGGCGAACAGGCCACCGCGGACCTCGAAGGAGATGTCCAGCGCGCTCTCGAACGCCCGGGACATCCAGATGCCCTGGAGGTTGGTGAAGGAGCCCGCGTACTGGACCTCCTCCATCGAGGGGTCGAAGAACAGCGCGAGGTACACGCCCGACAGCAACAGGATGATGAAGCTGTAGAGCGCGATCTCACCGAGCATGAACGACCAGTGGGTCGGGAAGACCTTGCTGATCTGGCGGCGCAGGCCGGCAGCGGGGTGGTACCGGTCGTCGGCCCACTTCGCAGCCCCGCCGACCGCCTTGCTGGCGGCGCTTGCCGACTTGGTCGGCGTGGTGATGGAACTCATGACTTACGCTCCCAGTAACCGGGGCCGATCGGCTCGATGAAGTCGCCGCGCGCGATCAGGTAGCCGGTCTCGGCGTCAACCGTGATCGGCAGCTGCGGCAGTGACCGAGTGGCCGGGCCGAAGATCGGCTTGGCGTAGTTGAAGACGTCGAACTGCGACTGGTGGCACGGGCAGAGCAGTCGGCCGGTCTGCTGCTCGAACAGCGAGGTCGGGCAGCCGAGGTGGGTGCAGATCTTCGAGTAGGCGTACAGGTCGCCGTAGTTGAAGTCCTCCTGGCCCTTGCGCTTGCCGACCTTCTGGCCGGGGCGCAGGCGGATCAGCATGACCGGGCTGTCGGAGCGGCGAACGCCCTTGATCAGCGCGTGCTCGTCGCCGCGCTCGGACTCCTTGAACGGGAAGACCGTCTCGAAGCCACCGGCGTCCAGGTCCTCCGGGCGCACCAGCACGATCTTGTGCGGGTCGCCGACGTCGCGGCGCAGGAAGACCTTCTCGCCGTTGTCGGAGGACCAGCCGGTGACCAGCAGGTCGGACTTGTCGCCCTTGGCCCACGGGTTCTTCACCAGGCCGCCGAGCGCGAACACGCCGACGCCGAGGCCGAAGACGCCCGCCGCGGCGCCCGCACTGCGGGTGATCAGCTTGCGCCGGGCGAGGCCGCTGGTGGCGCCCGCGTCGGCCAGGATCGCCGCGGTGGTCCGCTTGTCGAACTCCGGGGAGCCCTCGGCGTGCCGCTGCTGCACCGCGGTCTCGTCCGGGAGCAGCTTCTTCGCGTAGGAGATGACGCCGATGCCGAGCGCGAAGACGCTCAGGCCCAGGGTCAGGCCCAGCATCGGGGTGTAGAGGTCGTACCAGAAGCTGCCGTGGGTGTCCGGGGTCCGGTACTCGCTCGGCCAGGCCACGTACACGACGATGAAGGCCAGGCCGGACAGCGCCGCGAGCGCGAACCAGGCGGACACGCCGCGGATCGCGCGCTTCTCGGCGCGGGTGCCGGGAACGGGGAACCGCTCGACCCGCTTGGCGATGACCACGTGGTCGGCCTCGAGGCCGGCGGCGACGAGCTCCTCCTGGCTCATCTCAGCGAGTTCGGCCTCGCTGTAACTGCGCTGCTGCTCGCTCATGCCCTGCTTCCCATCCACACGGTCACGCCGACCAGCGCGGCGAGCCCGATGATCCAGGCGATCAGACCCTCCGTGCCGGGGCCGAAGCCGCCGAGGGGGTTGCCGCCGGGGTTGTTGTTGCCGTCCGTCACCGACTTGACGTAGGCGATGATGTCCTTCTTCTCGTCCGGCGAGAGCTGCCGGTCGGAGAACTTCGGCATGTTCTGCGGGCCGGTGAGCATCGCCGTGTAGACCTGCTCCTCGGTCACGCCGTCCAGGTGCGGGGCGAACTTGCCGGAGGACAGCGCGCCGCCGCGACCGGTGAAGTTGTGGCAGGAGGCGCAGTTGAGCCGGAACAGCTCACCGCCGCGCGCCGGGTTCTCGCCGCGCAGCTGCGCGCCGCTCTCCTGCGGCTTCTCCGGGCCACCCGCGGTGAACTGGATGAACGCGCCGAGCGCGTCGATCTCCTCCGGGGTGTACTTCGCGGGCTTGCGCGCGGCCTGGGCCTCCTGGCGCACCATCGGCATGCGGCCGGAGGAGACCTGGAAGTACACGGCCGCGTCGCCGACGCCGATCAGGCTCGGGCCCCGGTCCTCGACACCCTGCAGGTTCGCGCCGTGGCAGGTGATGCAGGCGTTGTTGTAGATCTGCTCGCCCTGGCGGACCAGTGCGGGATCGGCCGCGGCCTGCGCCTTGTGCGGCTGGGTCACCGCGCCCGCGTAGAGCGCGCCCGCTCCGACGAGAGCGACACCCAGCGCCAGCAGACCGGAGAGCCGACGCCGCAGCTTGGTGCGCGGCCTGCGGTTCCGTTCTGCGCCACGTCCTCCCGCTTCCGCGGAGGCGGCGTCTTTCCTGGTGGTCATGTCTGCGGCAACCCTTGCTGTCGAGTTCGGGGCTCGTTGCGTGCGTACCGGGCGTCGCCGCCCGGGGGGTGGGCACGCACGTCAGGGAATGAGGTAGATGCAGGCGAAGAGGCCGACCCAGACGATGTCGACGAAGTGCCAGTAGTAGGACACGACGATCGCGGCCGTCGCCTGTGCCGGGGTGAACTTGCTCAGCTTCGTGCGCCAGATCAGGAACACGAAGGCGATCAAGCCGCCGATCACGTGCAGGCCGTGGAAGCCGGTGGTCAGGTAGAACACCGTGCCGTAGGCCGAGCCGGCGATGGTGGTGCCGTGCTCGACGAGCTCGATGTACTCACCGACCTGGCCGCCGACGAAGATCGCGCCCATGACCAGGGTGATCGTGTACCAGAGCCGCAGCCCGAACACGTCGCCCTGCTCCGCCTTGAAGACGCCCCACTGACACGTGAAGGACGACGCCACCAGGATCACGGTGAAGAACAGGGCGTAGGGCAGGTTCAGATGGGTGGGCGCGGGTGGCCACGCGCCCTCGTTCTGGGCCTTCACCGTGAAGAACATGGCGAAGAGGCCGGCGAAGAACATGAGTTCGCTGGAGAGCCAGACGATGGTGCCCACGCTGACCATGTTGGGACGGTTCAGCGAGTGCACCCGTTGGCCGATTGAGGGCGCAGCCGTTGTCACGCGACGCATTATGTCTTGCAGGGATGGCGCACGCTGGCCCGGGTCCGCACCTCGCGCGCGGGGGTGCGCGACGCGCACGGTGCGTGGTGCTCCGGTGCACTCCGGGTGAGCGCCCGGGCCGCCCTCCCCGGACATGACCGTCGGGCTGTCCGGGGTGCGCTATAGCATCGGGCGTCGCGGGGAACCGCACGTGATTTTGCAGGCAGCTTGGACAGCAGCCTTTGACAGCAGCACTGTCGGGAGGACAGCCGCGATGAGCACGCAGGCCATGACCGTTCTGGTGTTCAGCCACCGCGCAGAGGTGCGCGAGGCGATCATCACCGCTGTGGGCCGCAGGCCGGCCCCCGATCTGGGGCGCGTGCGCTACATCGAGGCCGACACCGTCGCCGACGTGCTCTCCGAGATGGACTCCGGCGCGGTCGACCTGGCGATCCTGGACGGCGAGGCGCAGCCGACCGGCGGCATGGGCCTGTCCCGCCAGGTCAAGAACGAGATCGACCCCTGCCCCCCGGTGATCGTCGCGGTGCGCCGCAAGGACGACCGCTGGCTCGCCACCTGGTCGCAGGCGGACGCGGTGCTGGTGCACCCCCTGGACCCGCTGGCGTCGGCGGAGACCGTGGCCGAGGTGCTGCGCTCCCACCGGCTCCCCGCGGTGCGCGGCTGAGGAGTTCGGCGATGGCCGGTACCGACCGCACGTGGCCCGCGCTGCTGGGCAAGCTCGTCGACGGGCAGAACTGCTCCGCGCAGGAGACGCGCTGGGCGATGGACCAGGTGATGTCCGGCAACGCCACGATCGCCCAGGTCACCGCGCTCGCGGTGACCCTGCGCGCGAAGGGTGAGACCGCCGACGAGGTGGCGGGCATGGCCGCCGCGATGCTCGACCACGCGCGCAAGGTGCGGGTGGACGTGCGCGCGGTGGACATCGTCGGCACCGGCGGCGACCGCTCCGGCACGGTCAACATCTCCACGATGGCCTCGCTGGTCACCGCCGCCGCCGGAGTGCCGGTGGTCAAGCACGGCAACCGCGCCGCGTCCTCGCAGTGCGGCACCGCCGACGTGCTGGAGGCGCTGGGCGTCGCCATCGACCTGCCCCCCGCGGGCGTGGAGCGCACGGTCGCGGAGCTGGGCATCGGTTTCTGCTTCGCCCCGGTGTTCCACCCCGCGATGCGCTACACCGCGCAGGCGCGGCGGGAGATCGGCATCCCCACGGTGTTCAACCTGCTCGGTCCGCTGAGCAACCCGGCCCAGCCGTCGGCGGGCCTGATCGGCTGCGCCGACCCGAGGATCGCGCCGCTGATGGCCGAGGTCTTCGCCGAGCGCGGGCACAGCGTGCTCGTGGTGCGCGGTGACGACGGGCTCGACGAGCTGACCACCACCACGACCAGCTCGGTCTGGGTGGTCGGTGACGGCGAGGTCCGGCAGGAGACGCTGAACCCCGCAGACCTCGGTGTGCCGCCGTGCGAGCCCGCCGACCTGCTCGGTGGTGACGCGTCGGTGAACGCGCTCGCCGTGCGCAAGCTGCTCGACGGCGAACGCGGTGCCGTGCGCGATGCCGTGCTGCTCAACGCCGCCGGGGCGGTGGCCGCCCACACCGGCACCTCCGGAGACCTCGTCGCCGACCTGCGCGCCGGGATGTCCCGCGTGGCCGAGGCCGTGGACTCCGGCGCCGCCGCGCGCCTGCTGGAGACCTGGGCGCGGCGCTCCACCTCGTTGCGCACCGAACTCGTCCGCTGACTTTCCCAAGGAGCTCAACGTGATCAACGCCATCGTGCTGATCCAGGCCGAGGCAGGCGCCATCCCGGAGATCGCCCAGGAGATCGCCGAGATCGACGGCGTCACCGAGGTCTACTCCTGCGCGGGCGATGTCGACCTGATCGCCCTGGTCAAGGTGCCCTCGCACGAGGACCTGGCCGATCTGGTGCCCAGCCGCATCGGCAAGGTCGACGGCGTGCTCAACACCGACACCCACATCGCCTTCCGCTCCTACTCCAAGCGGGACACCGAGGCCGCCTTCAGCATCGGCCTCGACGACTGAGGTGAGCGAGCGCTTCCGCGACCGCCTGGTCACGGCGCGATCGTTCACCGACGAGGTCCTGGTGCACTGCCCGCGCTGCTCCGGCCGGGCGGTGCTCGCCGCTCACGCGTCGTCGCCGTGCCGCCTCGTGTGCTCCGAGTGCGGTCACACCGCGGACTTCGCGCCCACCGTCGTTTCCTGGCCGGGCAACCAGGGCCGCTCCGAGTTGTGCGACCCCTTCGACCTCGGCCTGCGCCTGCACCTCCAGGTGCCGTGCTGCGGTGAGGTCCTCTGGGCCTTCAACCATGCGCACGTGGACTTCCTGGAGTCCTATGTGGACGCTTCGCTGCGCGAGCGGTACCTGCCGGAGCCGCCAGCGCCGCCCGCGTACCGGATGACCATGGCCGCCAAGCTGCCCGCCTGGATCAAGCGCGCGAAGAACCGCGACCACGTCCTGCGCGCCCTCGCCCGCCTCCGCGCCCGCTGAACTCCTCACCCGGCGCGCGAACGCGTCGGCCGGGGTTGTAACCAATGTGGCATTGGTTACGTCTGGCGAAACAAATGCCACATTGGGTTCACCGGCGTTCCGACGGCGGGGTGTGCGCCACGCGTCCTGCTTCGGCGCGGGCGACCCACGGGCGCCAGGAGGCGGCGGCGCGCGCGGGCTCGGCCCAGGGCACGTCGCAGTGGACCAAGCGCGTGCCGGGGCGCTCCAGCCAGCGGAGCACCACGGACACCTCGTCGGCTGAGGCGCCGCGCAGCGGACCGTCGTCGGGCAGCACGGTCTCGGCCGCCGCGACGATCTGGTCGACCACGGGCATCGGCCGCACCCCGCGCCGCGCCGACCCGGCGGACGCGAGCCGCCCGTGCCGGACGACGGCGAAGTCCCACCCGCCGGTGCCGTCCGGCCGCGCGGCCACCACTTCGGCGAGCGCGGCCAGGGTGGCCAGCCGCTGCCCCCGGTCCAGCGCCTTGATCAGGGCGATCAGCCGGTCCCGCTCGCCGCCGGCCTTCTCGAAGCGCTCGGTCATCGCGAGCCGGTCGAGCTGCCCGGCGAGGATGTCCAGCGCCTGCACGGAGTCCCCGGTGAACAACCGTCGCACCTCGTGCACGGCCGGGGCGTAGTCCTCGACGCTCTGCCGACCGGCGCACGGGGCCGCACAATGCCCCAGGTCGGCGAGCGCGCACGGCACGCCCTTCGGGGAGCGGGCCGAAATCCGTTGCGTGCAGCGGCGAACGGGCAGCGCGTCCTGCAACGCCTCCACGGCCTCGGTGGCCGCGCCGTGCGAGCCGAAGGGGCCGAACGCACCGGGCTTCGGCGTGGACACGATGGACAGGCGCGGGAAGGGCTCGTCGGTCAACGCCACCCACCAGCGCCGGTGCGGGTTGGTGGAACGGCGGTTGTACCTCGGCCGGTGCGCCGCGATCAGCCGCAGCTCGCGCACCTCCGCCTCCAGCGCGTGCGAGCAGACGACGACGTCGACGCGCTCGGCGATGCCGACCATCTCGCGCACCCGCCGCCGGTTCTCGCTCGCGGTGAAGTACTGCCGGACCCGGCGCCGGAGGTCGCTCGCCGTGCCGACGTAGAGCACTTCCTCGCGCGGGCCCCGGAACAGGTAGACCCCGGGCGCGCTCGGCAGGTCCTTCGCCAGCTCGCGTTTCCTGCGCTGCGCGGGGGACACGTCCGGCAGGTAGCCCAGCAGCTCCTCCAGCGACTGCACGCCCAGCGAGCCGACCCGCTCCAGCAGCGCGTGCAGTACCTCCACGGTCGCGCGGGCGTCGTCGAGCGCGCGGTGCGTCGGAGTCGTTGTGGCGCCGAACAGTTCAGCCAACGCCGAGAGACGGCAGCTCGGTGCCTCCTCCCGGGACAGCACCCTCCTGGCGAGCTTCACGGTGCACAGCACGGTGCGCTTCGGCCAAGGGTGACCGTGGCGTTCGGCCGCCGCGCGCAGGAAACCCATGTCGAACCCGGCGTTGTGCGCGACCAGCACGGCCGAGCCCACGAACTCCAGGAAGGCGGGCAGCACGCTGGACAGCTTCGGCGCCCCCATCACCATCACCTGGGTGATGCCCGTCAGCGCGACGATGTTCGGCGGGATGCCGCGCTCCGGGTCGATCAGCGTGGCGAACTCGCCGACGACCTGACCACCCCTGACCTTCACCGCGCCGATCTCGGTGATCGCGTCCTCGGCCGCGCTGCCGCCGGTGGTCTCCAGGTCCACGACGACGAAGGTGGTGTCGCGCAACGGGGTGCCCAGCTCGTCGAAGGAGAGCTGGGCACCCGAGGAGTCACCAGAGTCACCCGGCGCCGTGATCGTCATCGCCGGAGAAGCTAGAGCAGGGGTCTGACAACACGGCGGCCGGGAAGCCAGCTGCGTCCGTGCGGGGGCAGGCCGTAGCCTGGGACGGTGTCAGCCCAAGAACAGCCTTCCGGCGGCGAACAGCCTGATCCGGACGACCGGCAGTCCACGATGGACGGTCAGCCGGCCGTCGCGGACCAGGCTGGCACCGAGGAGGTCCCGGACTGGAGCGGGATTCCCGATCCGATCCGCGCGCGCCTCGCCGAACTGGCGGCCGAGGCGCTCGGCACGCTGTCCAGGTTCGACGTCCCGCAGACGCTGCGCGCCGTCGCGAAGTTCGCTCCCGCCAAGCGCGCCCGCCTCGGCGCGGGACCGCTGCTGGCCGCGCTCCGCGACAACCAGGCGTTCCGCACCGCGGTCGTCGAGTGGTGCCGCGAGCACCGGCCCTCCGTGCTGGAGCTGAACCCGGCCGACGCGGTGGCCTCCGGTGCCGCCGCCGTGCTGATCGAGGCCGAGACCGCGCAGCTCTACATCGAGCTGGTCGCGCGCCGCACCGAGGACGCGCACCTGCGCGCCGACCGCGACGCGGCGATCCTCAAGGCGGACAAGCTCGCGGCCGAGGCGGAGCGGCTGCACGCCGAGCTCGACACCGCCAAGGGCGCGGTGCACCAGGTCAGCACCGACCGCGAGGCCGAGCTGGAGAAACTCCGCAAGCGACTGCGGGAGCAGGGAGTCCGGCTCAAGCAGGCCCGCGACGAGGCAGCGGCAGCGGCGGAGGAGCTCCAGCGCAGCCGGGCCGAGTTCGAAGCGGAGACGCAGACCTTGCGCGCCACGCGCGACCGCGAGCGCGAGCGCGCGGAACTGGAGCGCAACCGCGCCGCGCGGGCGAAGGAGGACGCGGAGATCGCTCGCCAGTCCGCGAGAGAGGCGCGTCAGGCCGATGAGGTCCGGCTGGAGCTGCTGGTGGACACCCTCGCCGGAGCGGTGACCGGGCTGCGCAGGGAACTCGCGCTCGGGGGCAGTGGGCCGCGCCCCGCGGACATGGTGCGTGGCGCGACAACCGCGCACGGCACCGTGGGCCGCGTCGAGGACCCAGCCGCCCTGGACCGCTTGCTGGCGCTGCCGAGCGTGCACATGGTGGTGGACGGCTACAACGTCACCAAGACCGGCTATCCCGACCTGACGCTCTCCGAGCAGCGCGACCGGCTCAACCAGCAGCTCGCCGCGCTCGCCGCGCGCACGGGCGCCGAAGTCACCGTTGTGTTCGACGGCGCCGGAGTCGTCGCTGTGCCGCAAGCTCCGCCGCGCGGAGTGCGCGTCCTGTTCAGCGATCCCGGTGTCCTCGCCGACGACGTGATTCGTGCTCTCGTTACGGCTGAACCCGAAGGTAGGCCGGTTGTGGTCGCCACGTCGGACCGCGCCGTGGCCGACTCCGTGCGGCGGCGCGGGGCCCATCCCGTTCCCTCCGCCGTGTTGATCGCGCGCCTCGGACGGGTGTGAGACGCAGCTCTCTTTAGACAAGTGCGCCGGAGGACCCTAAGCTTCGTTCGAACATATGATCGAACGGAGGTTCGCGGCGTGATCATCGATTGCGACGGGTGCCCACGGCGCGGCCCCGGCTGTCACGACTGCGCGCTCGCGGTCCTGATCGGCGTGCCGCCGGAACTCGTCGAGGGGCCTGAGCCGCAGGTGGTGGCGCCGTCCGCAGTCGAACTGCCGGTTTTGCGGCTGATCCCGCTCGAACCGGTGCGGACCCGTGCTGCCGAGCGGTCGGACGATGACGCCGAACGGGCAAGGCGGCAGGTCGGCTGATCAGCGCAACCGGTCACCGGGCGGAGCCGTGGCTACGCCGAACGATGCCTTGTGCGTGTTTTCACGACTTTCTCGTTGACGCCGGTGGACGCGAGGTCTCACGTTTCGTAACCTAGCCGAGATTTCGCGGCGAGCAGCCGTCCACACCGGGCGGCTCCGCGTGATCACCGCCGAATCGGCCTGTCGGGGAGCCGAACCGGGGACCCAGTGAGTTGGGGTGAATCCGGCCTGCGGGCCGGTAGGGCAGCTTCCGGCCCGAACCCGTCAGCTAACCCGGTAGGCGGTCGGAGCACGAAGGAGCAATGCGTCGACGTGGCGTCGAACCGACTGAAGCGCACCATGCGCGGGGCTCTCACCGCAGGTGCTGTCGCAGTGGCCGTGAGCATGGTTCCGGTGACCCCGGCTGTCGCCGACCCGGACACTCCGGCGAACGCCTCCGAGGCGCTCAAGCAGCTCAAGGCCCTCAGCGAGGAAGCTGAGAAGCTCACCGAGGAGCTGCACAAGGCCAACGACGACCTCAAGGCCAAGGAAGGCGAGGTCACCAAGGCCAACGAGGAGCTGACCAAGGCCAACGCCGCCGGTGAGCTCGCCAAGCAGCAGGAGGGCGAGCTGCGCGGTCGCGTCGACCAGCTGGCCAGCTCCAACTTCCAGGGCACCCGGGTCAACCACATCAGCGCCCTGCTGCTGAGCCGGTCCCCGAACGAGTTCCTGGACAAGCTCTCGATGGTCGATCTGATCACGAGCGAGAGCAAGGACTCGCTGGACAAGCTCAACGCGACGATCAACCAGGCCAAGACCGCCGCCCGCCTGGCGGACGAGGCCAAGGCGAAGGCCGCCACCGCCGCCACGGAGTCCGCGCGGATCAAGGGCGAGCTGGAGAACCGCAAGAAGGAAGCGGCCAAGAAGCAGGAGAAGGCCCAGCAGGCGCTGGACCGCCTGAGCCTGGCTGAGAAGAAGAAGCTCGAAGACGCGGGCCTGGACATCGACCTGTCCGACCTCCCCGACGGCGGTCTGGGCACGGCCGCGTTGAAGCACGCGGTGACGCAGAAGGGCAAGCCCTACGTCTGGGGTGCCGAGGGCCCGAACTCCTACGACTGCTCCGGGCTCACCTCTTGGGCGTACTCGAAGGTCGGCGTGAAGCTGCCCCGCTCCAGCGCCCAACAGGCCAGGGTCGGCAGCGCGGTCCCGGTCGGAAACCGAGACGCATGGAAGCCCGGTGACCTGTTGTTCTTCGGGTCGAGGGGCATCCACCACGTCGCTCTCTACGCGGGAAACGGCATGCAGTTCCACGCGTCGACCAGCGGCCAGCCGCTGAAGTACGACAAGGTGCAGAGCGACCTCGTCTCAGTCCGTCGAATGGGCTGATCCCCAGCTTGTGAGCAACGCCTCGAGGCCGGTCCCCCTAGTGGGCTACCGGCCTCGAGCCGTGTGTGGCCCTACGATTCGAGGGTGAGCTGGCAGGGCCGCTATCGGAACTGGTTGGCCGCGGCGGTCGCCGCCGTCCTCCTCGCGGGGCTGACGGTCGTGTCCCTGCCAGCGGCCGATCCCGTCGCGCCCGCCGAGCAGACCGCCCCCTCGCTGGACCCCAACGCCCGCCCGGCCCCGCCCGAACCGGCCGTCGAGCCCTCCGTGGAGCTGGGCCGCAGCCGGATCTCCTCGGTCACCGACCTGCTCCGGCGCCGGGCCGACGCGGTGCAGAGCCGCGACCTCTCCGCGTTCATGAGCACCCTGGACCCGCTCGCCGACTCGAAGTTCCTCGCGACGCAGCAGGCGGTCTTCGCCAATCTGCGCGGGGTTCCGCTGCGCGAGTGGCGCTACCGGATCGACTCCACCGACTCCCTCGGCGAGCTGGACTCCCTCTTCGGCGAACGCCCGCCCGACGAGCTGTGGGCGCCGCGCGTCGAGCTGAGCTACGCCTTCGACGGCGTCGACCGCGCCGCGACCAGCCGCCCCATGGGCTATCTCTTCGCCCGCCGCGGCAGCGACTGGTACCTCACTTCGGACACCGCGCTGGCCGATCGCGGTCGCAAGACGTGGCGTGGCCCGTGGGACTTCGGGCACTGCCGCGTCGACAAGACCGAGTTCGGGATCGTCCTCAGCCACGGCGGCAACCAGGCGCTCGCCAACCGCGTCGCCGGTGAGCTGGACGCCGCGATCCGCGCGGTTTCCGAGGTGTGGGGCCAACAGTGGACCCAACGCGTCGCCGTGATGCTGCCCGAGACCACCGCCGAGTTGCAGGCCATGGTCGGCACCGAGTTCGCCGTTGACGCCATCGCGGCCGTCGCCGTCGCCGACCGCGTCGACCATGACAGCGACATCGTCGAAGGCGCTCGCGTGGTCTTCAACCCGCGCACCGCAACCCGGCTGTCCGCCAGTTCGCTGCGCGTAGTCCTCCGCCACGAGATCACCCACATCGCCGCCCGCTCCGACACCGTCGACGGCGCCCCCATGTGGCTGTTGGAGGGCTTCGCCGACTACGTCGGTTACCGCGACAGCGGCATCTCCCCGCGCGAGGCCGCCCCCGACCTCGCCAAGCAGCTGCGCCTCTCCGGTCCGCCGCTCGCACTGCCCTCCGACGCCGACTTCCGCGCGGGCGGCAGCCGCCTCGACCTCGCCTACCAGACGGCGTGGACCACGATGCTGTTCCTGTCGCAGCAGTACGGCGAGGCCAAGGTCGTCGAGCTCTACCGCCGCCTCGCCGGAGTCGGCCGCGTCCCCGACGGCGTGGTCGACGGCGTCCTGCGCGACGTCCTCGACACCGACCGCGCCGAGATCATCCGAGGCTGGGGCCAGTTCCTCCGCAAGACCTTCGGCTGATCACCGGTTCTCCTCGATCAACGCGCGAAGTTCGTTCGCACCTGGAATGTTCATGGAACTGAATAGGAGCGAGGATTCCGTCCACGATTCATTTGCGTGGCAAGTCTTGCCGAGAGCTGCTGCCGCTGTGCCGAGAGTTCGAAGGCTTCGCGCGAGTTCTAGTTTGCTTCCGCAATCGCGATGGAGGGTTACGGCCGCACTTGCGGTGGCGTAAGAGTCCTTGACTTTCCGTATTTGTAGTAGGCTTTCGGCTTGTGATTGCAGAGACCGCGCTACGTGGGCTTGATGCGAGGTTTTATGCGAAATTTTGTGCGCTTCAATGCTTACCTGTAGGGCTCGCTCGGCATCCCTCGTCTCGTTGAGCGCGTTTGCGAGACCGAGGAGGGAATCAATCTCGCTTGTCTTGAGTGAGATCTTTCTGCAGGTGTCTAGTGCTTCTTCGTAACTGCGAATTGCGCTAGTGGCATCTCCGGAGGTGAGTAGCCCTAGCGAAATTCCGAGAAGTCGGGTAGCGGCCATGTGATCTCCCCGGCCTTCGGGTGATATGTTCAGTAGCTCCAGGGTGAGGTCTCTTGCTGCTACTTTGTCTCGGCGGGCTGAGTGGATTTCGAGAAGGTAATATGCGCAATGAACGATCGGAAAGTTCCATCCAATATCACGTTGAATGCTTGTCGACTCGTTGAGGAGCCTCTCAGCTTCGTCGAGCTCGCCAAGGTCGATGAGATTCTCGGCCATGTTAGCTATGGCGAGCGCGCGATCGATACTTTTTGCTCTTCTTGGCAGAAAGTTGAGGGATTCTCGATAGTGTCGATCGGATTCTCGGAATCTCCCCAGTGCGTTGAGTATTTCGCCAGCTTGGTTTGAAACGCGCAGCTTTAGTTCCTTGCTCAGCTCGACGGAGGTGCCCTCCGAGCGTTTTTCGAGATCGACAAGCTCCTTGAGTGCGTGGGTGAGATGTCCGGTATGGCGGTAGCACAAGGAGATGTTGCGCGTCATTCGTGCGTGTTGTTGCGGTTCTGTTTCTGGTAGTAGTCGTCTGGCGTTCGTGTAGTTCTCGATCGCGGAGTTGAATTTTCCCTGCGTGAAGTCAAGGTGCCCTTTGTTCGTGAGTAGTTCGAAACTGAGTTGCCAGTGGTCGTCGACGTGGGGTGCCTCGAGTGCGGCGGAGAGAATTCTTTTCAGCTCCTTGAGCATTCGCTGTGAGCGCAAGTATCCTGTCATGGACACCGCGAGGTATGCGGATGTCGGAGTCTGTCCCTGAAGCGTGCCGGCAAGCAAGTTTTCAAGATTATTATTTATCCAGTACAGTGCTTGGCTGGCTTCGCTTAGATTCTCGCAGGGGCCCGTGTAGTCTGCCGTCGTCAGGCCAAGAGGTAGATCGATTGCAAGATTTGCCTCCTGGATCTGCCGCAGGTAGTAGCCTATAAGCCCGCTATGGGCTTGCTTGATGGCATCCCTTTGTTCGTTCTTGATGCATTTTTCATGGGCGTACAAATGGATGAGGTCGTGCAGGTGATAGTGTTCGATGGGACTCTTTTCGATCAGATTGGCGCTGTGGAGAAGATTCAGTTCTCGTTCTGCTGCCTGGATGGAAATTTTGGCGAGGGCGGCCGTTGAGTAACTTGTGAAGCTTGTGTCGAGCATTGAGCCCAGAAGTCGAAAGACGCGTCTAGTTTCTGGTTTCAGCTGCTGGTACGAGAGTTCGAAGCTTGACCTTACTGCGGCGTCTCGATCCCCATCGATTGATAGCGAGGAGAGTCTGCTTTTCGACCTAAGTTGTTCGAGGTAATTATGGAGATCGCGGTCGACTGAGAACGCGATGTTGGCGGCGGCGATGCGCAGCGCGAGGGGAAGGGCGCCGCAGAGGTCGACGAGGGTGTCGGCGGCCTCGGGGGAGCCGCCGGGGCCGATGATGCGCTCCAGCAGGAGAAGCGCGGGCTCGCGGGCGAGGACGTCGACGGGGACGAGTTGGGCGCCGGTGGACGAGACGAGTTCGCCGAGGGTGTTGCGGCTGGTGACGACGGTGGCGCAGCTCGTGGAGCTGGGGGCGAGGGCGCGGGCCTGCTCGGCGGCGGAGGCGTTGTCGAGGACGACGAGGATGCGGCGGCCGGACAGCAGGGTGCGGTACAGCGAAGCCTGCTCCGGCTCGGCGAGCGGCACCTGCTCGGGCGGGACGCCGAGGGCGCGGAGGAACTGGGGGAGCACCTGCGCGGCGGTGAGCGCGGGTTCGGGGGAGTAGCCGCGCAGGTTGACGTAGAGCTGGCCGTCGGGGAAATCGGGCTTCAGCTCGTGCGCGGCGTGGACGGCGAGCGCGGTCTTGCCGACGCCGGGAGGGCCGGAGAGCACGACGAGCGGGGCGGTCAGCGAACCACGACGCCGGAGCAGTCCGGAGATCGTGGCCAGCTCGTCGGAGCGCCCGACGAAGTCACCGACGCGTGGCGGCAACTGGGAGACCGGGGTCCAGTCCGAAGTGGACGGAGTGGGTGGTGCGGGTGACTCGTCCTCGCCGCGCAGGATCGCTTGGTGCAGCTCGCGAAGCTCGACGCCGGGCTCGGCACCGAGTGCCGCGCGGAACTCCTGGTAGGCGCTCAGAGCGTCGGCTTGGCGGCCACTGCGGTGCAGCGCGAGCATCAGCTGGCCGAGCGGGCGCTCGCTGAACGGCCGACGCGCCACCATCGCGCGCAGCTGCGGAACGAGGTCGTGGTGGCGGCCGAGGGACAGGTCCAGCTCGACGCGGCGGTCGGCGGCGGCCATCTCCTCGTGGTCGAGCCGGGTGGCGTCGGCGTGCAGCGCGTCGGAGGGCACGGTCGCCAGCGCGGGACCTCGCCACAGCTCTGCGGCTTCGCGCAGCAGCGCGGACTCGGCGACGGGATCGCGCGCTTGGCGGCTGAGCCGGACCAGTGAGCGGAATCGGAGCAGGTCGAGCTGGTCGTCGCGGACGACGGCGCGGTAGCCGTTGGGCAGCGTCTCGATCAGCTCAGCCGAACCGAGCGCCTGCCGCAGCCTGCTGACGTAGGTGTGCACGACGGCACGCGCCGTCACGGGCGGGTCGTTGTCCCACAGGCACTCGACGAGCCTGGCGACTGGAACGACCTGGTTCGCGTCGGCGAGCAGGCGCGCCAGCAGCACCCGGTGCTTCGTCGCGGCCACCGGCACGGGCGCGCCGTCGCGGGTGATGTCGAACGGACCCAGGATGCGGAACTCGATTCCCCCACTCACGCACCGAACGCTACTGCGTGCGGAACTGGCGTGCGCTGTGCAGGGCGGTCAGTCCACGGAGGTCGTTCTCGCTGGTCACGAGCATCGCGCAGCCGGAGTCACCGGGCAGCAGGGGCCGGACTTGGTCGGGGTCGGCGACCGAGTCCAGCACCACGAGCACGCGGCGGTTGGCCAGCAGGGAGCGGTAGAGCGCCGTGCGCTCCTCGGGCTCCGGAGGCACCTGCTCCTCGCGGACGCCGAGCGCGTGCAGGAAACCGACCAGGACGCTCGCGGTATCGGTGTGCAGGGCGGCGTGCAACTGACCGCCGGGGAAGGCGTGGCGGGCCCGGTGGGCGATCCGCGCGGCCAGCTCCGACCGGCCGCCGTCCGGGCTGCCGGTCAGCACCACCAGCGGCACGGTCGGCCGCTCGTCGGGGTTCACCAGGAGCTTGGTGATCTCGTCGACCAGCTCCGTGCGCCCGGGCAGCTCGCCGGGGTCGGCGGGCAGCTGTGACGGCACCACCGCCGAGGCGCGAGGTGCTTGTGGCGCAAGGGGAAAGTCGTCGTCCCGGATGCGGTCGCGCAGCGCGCGGATCTCCGCGCCGGTGTCGATGCCCAGCTCGTCGGCGAGGCGCCGGGACACCTCGTCGTAGGCGGCGAGCGCGGCATCCCGGCGGTGCGCGCGGTAGAGGGCGATCATCAGCTGGCCCCAGAACCGTTCCCGGAGCGGGTGCGCGGCCGTCACGGAGTGCAGTTCGTCGAGCAGGTCGTGGTGCCCGCCGAGCTGGAGTTCGGCGTCGAAGCACTGCTCCAGCGCCTGCAACCGCGCCTCGGAGTGGATCGGGATGTCCGGGATGCGCTCGCGCAGCGCGACGCCGCCGACGTCGTCGAGCAGCGGACCGCGCCAGAGCCCGACGGCCTCGCGCAGCGTCGCGGCCCGCTCCGCAGTGTCGCGCGAAGCCTGCGCGCGGGTGACGAGGGCGTGGAAGTGGTGCAGGTCCACGTTCTCGGCGGCGGTCTCCAGCACGTAGCCGTCGGGACGCGTCTTGACCAGCTGCGCGTCCTGGTCGCCGATGGCCTGCCGCATCCGCATCACGTACGCCTGCACGGTGCCCTTGGCCCCGGCGGGCGGGGAGTCCTCCCAGAGGCAGTCCACCAGGGTGGCCACCGGCACGACCACGTTGGCGCGCAACAGCAGCACGGCCAACAGCGCGCGCTGCTTCGCCGGGCGCAGCGGCACCGGCTCCTCGCCCCTGGCGATCTCCAGCGGTCCGAGGACCCGGAAGATCGTGTGCACGTTCGTCCTCCCCCACGCGACGGCCCCGGCAGATCCTAAGCCGCGTCACCACGACGTCAGCGATACGACAGAACCGGCTGAGAAGCTTCTCGTCGTGGGGGAGGGATGGCCCGCACAGGAGCCGGGGGGACTCGGTGCGGGCCATCCAATGACCTTCCCCGCCACGGATTTCCCTCACCGGGCTTTCCCAGGTCCCCCAGCCTGGATCGCCCGGCGCACCCGCCTCTTCGCGTCGACGGCCCGTACGCGGGGAGGCGGTGATCCGGGGACGAGTGCCGGTAGCCATGAACCGGTGCTGGACACCGCGGTCACGAGGGAAACGAGGGTGGCCCGCGCCAGGGGGGATACCAGGCGCGGGTCGCTCTCATTACTGCTTTCGGCGGTATCTGAACTGTTCCATTTGGGCATTTGCCAGTGTTAGCCTCCGCCGCACTTCCGCGACGCACCCTGGGGGCCGCATGACCTGGCGACTGCCGCTGACCGACCCGGGGGCCCACGCGCCCAGACCGCTGGCGGACCTGTACGACCGGCTGCACGCCTCCGGGCTCGGGACCTTCCGCGACGCGGACTCCCAGCTGTACCCGGTGTGGCGCTACGAGTTCGTCGAGAACGTCCTCAAGGGCGCCGATCCCGGGGTGACCAACGCCAACACCCTGGACCCGCTCACCCCGATGGGGCGCTTCGCCGCCAATCCGGGGACGTGGTCCAGCCTGGTGCACCTCGTCGGCGTCCCGAAGGCGACCGCGAACTCGGGAGGTGCCGCGCACGAGGCCGTGCGGCGCGCCGTGTTCGCCCCGCCCGGCGGCCTCTCGCTGAGCCCCGCCACCACCGAGGAGAGCTTCGGCGAGCTGATCCGGCGCCGCGTCGCCGCGGTCGCCGACGACGTCGAGAAGTTATCGGCAAACGATGACGCGGTGGACTTCGCGGCGGTCTTCGCACGCCCGCTGTCGGCCGGGATCATCAGCGAGATCGTCGGTTTCGCCGAGTCCGACGAGGAGCGCGTGCGCTCGTGGAGCGACGGCCAGACCTCGTTGCTCGGCCGCGTGCTCGACCGGCCCGGCCAGGTCTCGGGTGTGCGCGGGCTCAGCGATCTGTCGCGCGCGTGCAGGCGCCTGGTCGCCGAGCGGGTGCGGACCCCGGCCGAGGACATGGCCAGTCACCTTCTGCGCCAAGGGCTTCCGGAGAAGCGCGCGGCGGCGGTGCTGATGAACACCATGGCCGCCGGCTACTCCACGACCTACGGAACGCTGCTCAACGCCATGCGCTACCTGCTCGCCGAAGACGGGCGGGAGCACTGGGAAGCCTTGCAGGACAAGGAGATCGTGCCCACGCTGAGCAACGAGCTGATGCGCGTCGAGACCGGACTCACCGGCTGGAAGCGCAAGGCCAAGGACGCGGTGCGGCTCGGCGACTCCGAGATCCCGGCGGGCGGGCAGATCCTGGTGATGCTCGGCGCGGCCAACCGCGACCCCGAGCACTTCCAGCAGCCGCACCGGATTCGGCTCGACCGGGCGGAGCGCAAGGAACCCAAGCCGCTGACCTTCGGCGCGGGACCGCACCTGTGCATCGGCCGCGAGGTATCCCGGTTGGAGATCGGCGCGGCGCTGAGCGTGCTGCGGGAGCGCTTCCCGGACATGCGGCTCGCGCTGCCGGGGCCGGAGGCCGACTACGACCCGGACTACCTGTTCCGCACCCCGGTCGCGCTTCCCGTTCGGCTGTAGGAGCGGAGCACGGGCGGCCGGTCGGACCGGCCGCCCGAGGGCTCACCTGGTGTACATCGCCTTGATGTCGCCGGAGAAGGTCTCCGCGACGACGTTGCGGCGCAGCTTCAGGCTCGGCGTCAGCTCGCCGCCGGACTCGGTGAAGTCCACCGGCAGGATGCGGAACTTCTTGATCGCCTCCGCGTTGGACACCGCCTGGTTGGCCTCGTCCACCGCCGCCTGGATCTCCGCGAGCAGCTCGGCGTCACCCGCGAGGGACTCCACGGAGGCGTCCTTGGGCTTGCCGCGCTGCTCCTTCCACGCCGGGAAGAACTCCGGGTCGATGGTGATCAGCGCGGCGATGAACGGCTGCTTGTCGCCGACCACCATGCACTGGCTGATTAGCGGGTGCACCCGCAGCCGGTCCTCCAGCATCGCGGGCGAGACGTTCTTGCCGCCCGCCGTCACGATGATCTCCTTCTTCCTGCCGGTGATGCTCAGGAAGCCGTCGGAGTCCAGCTTGCCCAGGTCGCCGCTGTGGAACCAGCCGTCCTGGACCGACTCGGCGGTCGCGGTCTCGTTGCGCCAGTAGCGCTCGAAGACGATGTCGCCCTTCACCAGGATCTCGCCGTCGTCGGCGATGCGCACCGAGGTGCCCGGAACCGGCCTGCCCACCGTGCCCACGCGGAAGGCCTGCTCGGTGTTCACACAGGCCGCCGCCGAGGTCTCGGTGAGGCCGTAGCCCTCGAAGACCGGGATGCCGACGCCGCGGAAGAAGTGCGCCAGCCGCTCGCCGAGCGGGGCACCGCCGGAGACCGCCGCGACGCAGCGCCCGCCGAGCGCGGCGCGCAGCTTGGTGAAGACCAGCTTGTCGAAGACCAGGTGCTTGAGCTTGAGCCCGATCCCGGCGCCACCGGCGTCCTGGGCCTGGCTGAAGGCCACCGCGGTCGCCTCTGCGGCGTCGAAGATCTTGCCCTTGCCCTCGGAGTGCGCCTTCTGCTTGGCGCTGTTGTAGACCTTCTCGAAGACCCTGGGCACCGCGACGACGAAGGTCGGCCGGAACGAGCCGAGGTCGCGCACCAGGTTCTTCACGTCGGCGGTGTGCCCGATGGTCAGCCGCGCGTAGACGCCGGTGATCGTGATCGCGCGGGCCAGCACGTGCGCCAGCGGCAGGAACGCCAGCAGCGAGTTGCCCGGCTGCATCAGGCGGGGGAACGCGGCGATCTCGGCGCGCACCTCGGCGAGGAGGTTGCGGTGGGTCAGCTCGCAGCCCTTGGGGCGGCCGGTGGTGCCGGAGGTGTAGATCAGCGTCGCGAGGTCGTCGGCCTTCACGTCCTTGCGGCTGTCGTGCACCTGGGAGTCGGTGACGTCGGCGCCGAGCGCGGTCAGCTCGTCGACGGCACCCGCGGCGCCCTCGCGGCCCGGACCGTCGATCTGCCACACGTGGCCGACCTCGGGAAGCCGGTTGACCACGCCGTCCACGGTGCTGCGGTGCGCGGCGGTCTCCAGGAACACCGCCTTCGCGCCGGAGTCGGACAAGATCCACTCCACCTGGTGCGCCGAGGAGGTCTCGTAGATCGGCACGGTGGCGCAGCCCGCCGCCCAGATGGCGAAGTCGAGCAGCGTCCACTCGTAGCGGGTCTTGGACATCAGCCCGACCCGGTCACCCGGCTTCAGCCCGGCGGCGACCAGGCCCTTCGCCACCGCGAGCACCTGGGCGGCGAAATCGGCGGCGGTGACGTCGACCCAGGTCCCGTCGACACGGCGGCGGAAGCTCACCGCCGTGCCGAACCGCTCGGCATTCGCCCACACCATGTCGGTGAGGTTTTCTTCCTCAGCCACGGTGGCGGTGGCGGGGACGCTGAACTCACGCACGTCATGACCTCCGGGTGACAGGTGTTACTGACGGGTTAACGTAGCGCGCGGCAACGCGCAGACAATAGGCCGTGACCCAGATGTTCCCGTCCGTGGCACGCTGCCGCTATGCCATCGGTTGACGTCCTCGACGAGATCTTCCTCGCCGTCCCGCCCGCCACCGTCGCCGCCGTCTTCGCGGATTCCGTTGCGTGGCGCCGGTTCTGGCCCGATCTGCGTCTTGAGGTCTACGCCGACCGGGGTGTGGAGGGGCTGCGCTGGACGGTGGACGGCGCGCTCGTCGGCACGCAGGAGGTCTGGCTGGAGCCGGTGCTCGACGGGACCCTGCTGCACTACTTCCTCCGCGCCGACCCACCGCCCGGCGGGAGCGTGCGCCCCGGCGAGGCCCAGCGCAGGCAGCTCGCCGCCAAGCGCGTCGGCTTCGCCGTCAAGGCCCGGCTGGAGGCGGGACGGGCTCCCGGATGTCCGCCCCCTGCCGCAGACTGACCCCATGCCGAGCCCCAAGCCGAACACCGTCGAGGAGTACCTGGAGTCGTTGCCGCAGGACCGGCGCGACATCGTGGGCGAGCTGCGCCGGATCATCCTGGACAACCTCCCCGAGGGCTACGAGGAGGGCATCCAGTTCGGGATGATCGGCTACTACGTCCCGCTGGAGCGCTATCCGGTCACCTACAACAAGCAGCCGCTGGGCTACGTGGCGCTGGCCTCGCAGAAGAAGCACCTCTCGCTGTACCTGATGGGCGTCTACGCGAACCCGGGCGGCGAGGAGGGCTTCCGCGCGCGGTGGGCGGCCTCGGGCAAGAAGCTCGACATGGGCAAGTCGTGCGTCCGGTTCCGCGAGCTCGCGGACGTGCCGCTCGACGTCGTGGCGGAGACGGTGGCCGGGGTCTCCGTCGAGGAGTGCATCGCGCTGTACGAGCGCAGCCGGGGCGGTCGCTAAGGTCGGCTCGTGCGAGTCCATGTGGTGTCCGACGTCCACGGAGCTGCCGAAGCGCTGGCGCGGGCGGGTAAGGGTGCCGACGCGCTGGTGGTGCTCGGCGACCTGATCGACTTCGTCGACTACCACGACCACTCGAAGGGCATCCTCGGCACGGTTTTCGGCGCCGAGAAGGTCACCAGGTTCGCCGAGCTGCGCCGGGGTCACGGGCGCGAGGCGGGCGCCTACGTCCGCTCGCTGTGGGCGACGCTGGACGATCCCGCCGCGGTGGTGCGGGAGGCGGCGCGCAAGCAGTACGCGGAGATGTTCGCCGCGATGACCACGCCCACCTACGCGATCCCCGGCAACGTCGACCTGCCCGAGCTGTGGCCGGAGTTCGCCGGTCAGGGCGTGCACCTGGTCGACGGAGGCACGGCGGAGATCGGCGGGCTGAGGTTCGGCTTCGTCGGCGGGACCTTGATCCCTCCCGGTTTCACGTTGAACCACGACGCGCCGTGGGTGCCCTACGTGCGCCCGGTCGAGGAGCACGCGGCGGCCGTGCGCGCGCTGCCCGCGATGGACGTGCTGTGCAGCCACGTACCGCCTGCCGTCGCGGAGCTGACCTACGACGTGATCGCGACGCGCTCGGAGTTCGGCTCGAAGGCGCTGCTGGAGGCGATCGGCGAGCACGCGCCGCGCTGGTCGCTGTTCGGCCACGTGCACCAGCCGCTCGCGCGGCGGGTCAGGGTCGGGCGGACGGAGTGCGTGAACGTCGGGCACTTCCAGCGCACCCGTCAGCCGTATGCACTGCGGTGGTAGGCGTACGGGTAACCTGCGCGACATGGCCGACCAGTCCACTCAGTCCATCGTGATCGACGCCACCCCCGAGCAGATCATGGCGGTGATCTCGGGCTTCGCGAAGTACCCGGAATGGGCCGAAGCGGTGAAGCACACCGAGGTGCTCAGCAGCGATTCCGCCGGGCGCGGCGAGCAGGTCCGGTTCGTCATCGACGCCGGTCCGATCAAGGACGAGTACGTGCTCGACTACGACTGGGCGCAGGACGGCCGCTCGGTGAGCTGGAACCTGATCAAGGGCCAGATGCAGAAGGCGCAGTCGGGCAGCTACGTGCTCGCGCCCGAGGGCGACTCGACCAAGGTGACCTACACCCTGTCGGTCGAGCTGACCATCCCGATGATCGGCCTGTTCCGCCGCAAGGCCGAGAAGATGATCATGGATGTGGCGCTCAAGGAGCTCAAGAACAGGGCCGAGAGCGCGGCCTGATCCGCCGTCACGGACAATCGTCCCTCGTGCGCGTCCTGCTGTTCACCGGTAAGGGCGGCGTGGGCAAGACGACCCTCGCCGCCGCGACGGCCGCTCGTCTCGCCTCGGACGGCCACAAGGCGCTGGTGGTCTCCACCGACCCGGCGCACTCCCTGGCCGACGCCCTCGGCGTCCCGCTGGGGGCGGAGCCCTCGGAAGCGGGACCGTCCGGCCTGTTCGCGGCCCAGGTCGACGCCAGGTCCCTGGTCGACGGCGCGTGGCGCGAGCTGCGCGAGCACCTGCACACCGTGCTCTCCGGGGCCGGCGTGGACGAGGTGCAGGCCGAGGAGCTGACCGTGCTGCCCGGCGTCGAGGAACTGCTGGCGCTGTCGGAGGTCCAGCGGCTCGCGGCGACCGGCCCCTGGGAGACCGTGGTCGTGGACTGCGGGCCGACCGCCGAGACGCTGCGCCTGCTGTCGCTGCCGGAAGCGCTCGCCGGGTACCTGGAGCGGCTGTTCCCGACCCACCGCAGGGTGGTCCGCGGACTGCTCGCCGGGCTGGCCGGAAGCTCCACTGTGGAGCGTTGGGACGCCGCGGCCGATGCGCTCGGCCGCCTGGCTGAACGGCTGGAGTCCTTGCGCGCCATGCTGATCGACCAGGA
This sequence comes from Allokutzneria sp. NRRL B-24872, assembly GCF_002155965.1. Lineage (GTDB taxonomy): Bacteria > Actinomycetota > Actinomycetes > Mycobacteriales > Pseudonocardiaceae > Allokutzneria. The sequence goes on along the minus strand of NZ_MUMH01000048.1, from coordinate 102,450 downwards.
CGTCACCAGCGTCCGACTCGTGCTCACGCCGGAGCGCGTCGTCGCGGCGGAGACCCGGCGCACGCTGACCGCGTTGGCGCTGCAGGGCATCCGCGTCGACCGCCTGGTCGCCAACCGCCTGCTGCCCGAGGTCGAGGGCGAGGAGGGCGTCGCCGCCGCGTGGCTGCGCACCAGGCGCACCGAGCAGGACGCCGTGCTCAGCGAGCTGGGCGGCGATGTCCGGACGCCGCTGAACACCGTCGGCCACCGCGCTGAGGAGCCCATCGGGGTGCCCGCGCTGCTGGAGGTCGCCGAGGAGCTGTACGGCGACGGCGACCCGCTCGGCGGGGCGGGCAGCGCGGAGCTGATCGAGGTCACCGGCGGCGGCAAGGGCCTGGACTCCGAGTACGCGATGCGGCTGCACCTGCCGCTGGCCGCCGACGCGCAGCTGGACCTGGCCAGGGTCGATGATGAGCTGGTGATCACCCTCGACGGCCGCCGCAGGCTCGTGGCCCTGCCCGCCGTGCTGTGCCGCTGCGAGATCGTCGGCGCGAGCGCGGATGACGAGGGCATCACCGTGCGGTTCCGCCCTGACCCCCGAGTGTGGATGCGGTGACATGAGCGAGAACGTGAACCAGGAGCTGAGGCAGCTGTTGGACGCTGTCGCTCAACGCGCGGAGCCGTGGCTGCGGAAGATCGCCGAGGGCAAGCCCGACGCCGAGCACAGCGCGACTTGTACGTGGTGTCCTTTGTGCGCAGCCATTTCCCTCGCGCGCGGGGAGCGGCCGGAGCTTGCCGCCAAGGCCGCCGAGCACCTCAGCGGCCTGCTGACCGTGCTGCGCGCGTCGATGGAGCCGCAGAGCCCGGAGCCGACGCCCGAGCCCGCCGCCGAACCCCGTCCGGAGCCCGCGCCGCGGGTGCAGAAGATCAGCGTCGACCGGTGCTGACCGTCGGCGTCGACGTGGGCGGCACGAGCGTCCGGGCGGGCGTCGTCGACGCGTACGGCGCCATCCTGGACACCGCCGTCGCGCCCACCCCGAGCGGGGAGGCGCCGCTGGAGGACGCGATCGTCGCGGAGGTCAAGGACCTCGCCTCGCGGCACCAGGTCACCGCGCTCGGGCTGGCCGTCGCCGGGTTCGTCACCGCGGACCGCAGGGGAGTGCGCTTCGCCCCGCACCTGGCCTGGCGCAACGCCGACGTGGCCGAACGGATCTCCGGGCGGCTCGGGCTGCCCGTGGTGCTGGAGCACGACGCCAACGCCGCCGCCCTCGCCGAGTACCGCTTCGGTGCCGCGCGCGGAACGCGGGTCGCCGCGCTGGTCGCGCTCGGCACGGGCATCGGTGGCGCGTTGCTGATCGATGGCGAGATCTTCCGAGGCGCTTACGGCGTAGCCCCCGAACTGGGCCACCTGCGCGTGGTACCGGACGGACGGCCGTGCCCGTGCGGGAAGCGCGGGTGCTGGGAGCGGTATTGCAGTGGCACCGCGCTCGCCGCGACCGCCGTGGAGATGCTGGCGCGCGACCCGGGCTGCTCGACGCTGCTCGCGCGCGAGGCCGCCGGCGACATGCGCGCGGTCACCGGCAGGAAGGTCGCGGGGGCCGCTCTGGACGGCGATCCGTTGGCGCAGCGGGCGATGGACGAGCTGGCGAAGTGGCTCGGTCAGGGCCTGGCGCTGGTGGCCGACGTCTACGACCCCGAGGTGATCGTGATCGGGGGCGGGGTCTCGCAGTCGGCGCCGCTGTTCCTCGACGACGCCCGGGAGCACTACGCGTCCCTAGTTACGGGGGCGGGGCACCGGCCGCTCGCGCGCATTCGCACCGCGCAGCTGGGCGATGACGCCGGGATCGTGGGAGCCGCCTCGCTCGCGGCCGATCTGGCAGGGCGGCGGCTGAACACCCGCTGAGGGGGTCGGGGCTGGAGGGGGACGCGGCCGGCGACGCTGCCGACAGCGCTCACTCGTCGTGCTCTCGCGGAGAAGGTCCTAGCGGTTGCGACGGCGGAGCCACCGGCGACGGGTCTTCTCGGCGGAGTGGTGCGTGCGCCGCTCGGACCGCTGTTCGGCGGCCTGGGACAGCGCACGCACGAGCACGAAGGCTTGCAACTGATCCATGAGTCACTCCCTCCGGTGCGCGGGACCCGGGGTTGTGCCCCGGAGCCCGCGATCACGTTACGGCAGCACTGAATCGTTGTGACAAGCGGAAAAGCACTTTCGTGCCCGATCTCACCGTGTTGGCCCACGGCGCGTGAGCCTGCTCTCAGCCTGGCGGCGGAGCCCGGTGCGCTCCGGGCCATGCTGCGTAGTGGTCTAGACCTGTGCGCCGTCGTCCCAGCCGGAGTCCGGCGGGGGTCCCTTGCGCATCCGCAGCACCAGCCAGCCGATGCCGCCGCTGATCGCCAGCAGCGCCAGCGGGGTCGCCGAGCCCGCCGCCATGCCGAGCAGGTTCGGCGCGATCAGCAGCAGCGCCCCGACGCAGAACAGGGCGAGCGCGCCGAGGGTCGCCGGGCGCAGCGGGGGCAGGGGCGGCGGGTCCGGCGGCACGAAGTGGTCGTCGATCGACGAGGCCGAAGACCCGCTCGCGGGGCCCGGAGGTCCGCTCGCCGGGTCGAGGGGCGAGCTCGAGGACCTGCTCGCGGCCTCGGGCGTCGAATCCGGCGACCCGCTCGTGGAGCCCGGGTCCGGTTCCACGTCCGGCTTCGGGGTCCTGCCCTTCCTCCCGGCCTTCTTCTCGGTCTCGGCGTCGCTGTCGGGCCAGTCGGCGGAGACCCCCTCGCGTTGCAGTCCGGCCACGATCGCGGCGAACGCGGCGTCGACGTCCTCGGGACCGCCGGTCTCCTCGGCCTTCTTGCTCAAGCAGCCTCCCCCACCCTGGACTCGTGCACGCGGCGCGCGAACTCCGTGCTGGCCGCGAAGATCGTCGGAGCGTCGTGGTCGAGCGTGGCGACGTGGTAGCTGTCCGGCAGCACGACCTCGGTCACGTCCTCGCTGGTCACGCCATCCAGCAGAATTCGCGAGCTGACCGCGGGCACCACCGGGTCGACGGCCGAGCGGAACAGCAGCAAAGGCTGCTGCACGCGGGCCAGGTCGCCGCGGACCACGCCCCACAGCTGTTGCAGGCTCGCCGCCGCGCGCAGCGGGGTGCGGTCGTAGGCGACCTCGTGCACCCCGGGCTTGGCGATGTTGTCGGCGACGCCCGCCACCGACGGCAACACCTTGGACAGCAGCGGTACCAGGCCCGCTCCGCGCTTGAGCGTGGTGAGCGACGGGTTGACCAGTGCGAGCCCGGCCACCTCAGCCCCGTGCCGCTGGGCGAGCCGCAACGCCAGGGTCCCGCCCATCGACAGGCCGAAGACGAAGGTCGAGCGGCACCGCGCCGACAGCTGGCCGAAGTGCGTGTCCACCCGGTCGTACCAGTGCTGCCACCGGGTGCGGTTCATGTCCTGCCACCGCGTCCCGTGCCCCGGCAGCAGCGGCACCCGCACCGAGAAGCCCTCGGCGGCCAGGTGCTCCGCCCAGGGCCGCATGCTGTGCGGCGTTCCGGTGAAACCGTGGCAGAGCAGCACACCGATGTCGTCGGAGCCCTCGTGAGCGAAGGGCTCCGCACCGGTCAGCACGGGCACGATGGCCTCCCTGTCTTGCTGGGGACGGTGGCGAGACGCCGACCTCCATAGTCCCACGCGGCACCGACGGTGCGGCAGATCTCATCGAGTTGGGCACTGTGGTTGGCTGTGCCGCGTTGTGTTCGGTAAGGAACGCTCCGTAGGCTGGCGCGTCACGCTGAGGGCAGGGAGGAGGCGGTCTTCGCAGTGCTCTACTGGCTGATGAAGTACGTCTTTCTGGGACCGCTGCTGCGGTTGTTCTTCCGGCCGACCATCGAGGGGTTGGAGAACGTGCCGCGCAAGGGCGGCGCGATTCTCGCGAGCAACCACCTCGCGGTCGCCGACTCGTTCTTCCTGCCGCTGATGGTCCCGCGCCGGGTGACCTTCCTGGCGAAGCGCGAGTACTTCACCGGCAAGGGGATCAAGGGCCGCTTCAAGAAGGCGTTCTTCAGCGGGGTGGGCCAGGTGCCCATCGACAGGGCCAGCGCCGCCGCGGCGCAGGACGCGCTGGACACCGGCGTGCGGCTGCTGCGCGAGGGCCACCTGCTCGGCATCTACCCGGAGGGCACGCGCTCGCCGGACGGCCGCCTCTACAAGGGCAAGATCGGCGTGGCCAGGATGGCGATGGAGGCCGGGGTCCCGGTCATCCCCGTGGTCATGGTCGGCACCGACAAGGCCAACCCCATCGGCTCCAAGATGTGGCGCCCGCACCGCATCCGCATCGTGATCGGCGAGCCGCTGGACTTCAGCCGCTACGACGGGCTCGGCGGCGACCGCTTCGTGGAGCGCTCGGTCACCGACGAGATCATGTACGCGCTGATGGAGATGTCCGGCCAGGAGTACGTCGACGTCTACGCGGCCAAGGTGAAGGACCCCGTGCCGCCCCGGCAGCGCAAGCCCGCCGCCGACCGGGTACCGGGGGCCAAGGCGGGCTGAGCGGACTCTAGAGTCCCTGCGGTGCGGTTTTTCTACGACACCGAGTTCATCGAGGACGGCGTGACGATCGACCTGGTGTCGATCGGCGTCGTTGACGAGCGGGGCCGCGAGTTCTACGCGGTGTCCACCGAGTTCGACCCCGACCGGGCCGGGTTGTGGGTGCGGCAGAACGTGCTGGACAAGCTGCCCCCGCCCGCCGATCCCGCGTGGCGCAGCCGCAAGCAGATCCGCGACGACCTGCTGGACTTCCTCAACGAGCCCGGCGAGGACATCGAGCTGTGGGCCTGGTTCGCCGCCTACGACCACGTCGCGCTCGCGCAGCTGTGGGGCGCCATGCCCGCGCTGCCCAGGGAGATCCCGCGCTACACCAAGGACCTGCGGCAGCGCTGGGAGGACCTCAGGCGCCCGCGCCTGACCCCGCCGCCCGCCGACGCGCACTCCGCGCTGGCCGACGCCCGGCACAACCTGGTCCGCTGGAAGATCATGGAACCCCTCTGGAAGCGCGGCTGAGCCCCAGGCCCCGTCTGGCAGGTCCGTGTTCGCGATAGCCGGGCCGCTGTGGCCAGACTTCGACCTGCGGCCGGGGCAGACTCTCCTCGAACGAGACCCACCAGGCAGGCCCCAACTGGGACCCGCCTTGCTGCACCGATCCAGCTCCTGAAAGGCTGAGCGCGACGACGGTCACACTCTGCGCGCATCCGGCGCAGCGAGGAGGCGATGAAATGCGCATCGGCGTGCTCACCGGCGGCGGGGACTGCCCCGGCCTCAACGCGGTCATCCGCGCGGTCGTCCGCAAGGGCGTCGAGGTCTACGGGCATGACTTCGTCGGCTTCCGCAACGGGTGGAAGGGCCCGATCGAGGGGCACACCCGCCCGCTCGGGCTCGACCAGGTCGAGGACATCCTGACCAGGGGCGGCACCATCCTGGGGTCCTCGCGGACCAACCCGTACAAGGTCGACGGCGGCGTCGACGCGATCCGCAAGACCCTCGCCGAGCAGCAGGTCGACGCGCTCATCGCGATCGGCGGCGAGGACACCCTGGGCGTCGCCAAGAAGCTCACCGACGACGGCATCGGCGTCGTCGGCGTGCCGAAGACGATCGACAACGACCTCGGTGCCACCGACTACACCTTCGGCTTCGACACCGCGGTGCACATCGCCACCGAGTCCATCGACCGGCTGCGCACCACCGCCGAGTCGCACCACCGCGCGCTCGTCGTGGAGGTCATGGGCAGGCACGCGGGCTGGATCGCGCTGCACTCCGGCCTCGCCGGTGGCGCCAACGTGATCCTGGTGCCGGAGAAGAAGTTCAGCGTCGACAAGGTCGTGGAGTGGGTGCAGCGCCGCTTCGAGCGCGAGTACGCCCCGATCATCGTCGTCGCCGAGGGCGCCATGCCGCAGGACGGGGCCGAGGTCCTGGTCAGCGGTGAGAAGGACGCGTTCGGCCACGTGCGCCTCGGTGGCATCGGCACCTGGCTCGCCGACGAGATCGCCGCGCGCACCGGCAAGGAGTCCCGCGCCGTCGTGCTCGGCCACACCCAGCGCGGTGGCACCCCCACCGCCTACGACCGAGTGCTGGCCACCCGCTTCGGCCTGCACGCGGTGGACGCGGTCAACGACGGCGACTTCGGCGTCATGGTCGCGTTGCGCGGCACCGACATCGTCCGCGTCAAGCTCTCCGAGGCGACCGCCGAACTGAAGACGGTCCCGACCGAGCGCTACGCCGAGGCCGAGGTCTTCTTCGGCTGATCTCAGGCACTCGCCCCAACCCCGAACGACCCGTTCAGTGCGCTCAACGCGCTGAACGGGTCGTTCGGTGCTTTCAGGGGTAAGACCCGCGTCGTCCGGATCGGGAAATGATCTCCAACGCGTTGTTCTCCTGTCGAAGCGATTTAGTCAGGCAGGTCGTAATCGGCGCTCTTGGCCACCCACGTGGCAGGGCACTTGGCTTCTGCAGAGTTCCCCTTCTGAGTCCAATCGCTGTAGAAGACCTGCCAGGCACCGTGCGTCGACTCGCAGCGGACGCCCACGCGGAACGCGACGTCGTAGCACTTCCCACCGGCTCTGTCGCTGAGGCGCCAGATCGGGTCGCAGTTCGCCATCTGGCGGACGGTGGGCTCCGCCCCGGTGGTCGCGCTGTCGGCGAAGGCGGTTCCGCCACCCATGGTGATCAGGGCTCCGACGACGGGCAGGATGGCAAGGGACTTCCTCATCGACGTCTTCACTGTTCTCCTCGATCAGTCCGGCTCGACGGCCCGATGGTTGTTGCGCCATCGTCACGGCGGCCATCACTTTCAGAGCTGGGTGAAGTCCCACGCCTTCAAAGAATTCGATGCCCACCTTTGCTTTGTGGGCACCTCTCCATTTCCCGCGCGCCAATGACCCGTTTGGTGCGTTGAGGTACCTGAATGAGTCATTCAGGTACCTCAACGCCCCGAATGAGTCATTCAGGGCGAAGACCGCTGCCTCAGCCGGGTGGGCAGCACGGTGCCGGTGACCGCGACGTCGACCCGCCCCGCACGGCGCCCGACCTCGGGCACGGCGACGAGCGAACGGCGGTAGGCCAGGGTGTTCGCGCTGAAGGTGCGCGCGCGCCTCGCCGGATCTCCTTCGCCAGCACTGGAATCGGCCACCTGCCCGCGCCATCGCGCCGACCCCGAAGCGGTAAACGCGACATGGGCGGGCCAGCTCTGGTCGGTCGGGCGGAGGGCGAGTCTCGAAGCCGTTGGCCACGCGGCAAAGCACTCGCTCCGCTGCCCTTTACGGCTGCACGGGGATCAGCTCATCGCGCGAGATCGCCAGCATCTCCTCGCGCGAGACGACCTTGATCCGTTCCCGGCCGCGCGCGTCACCGAGCCGCAGCTCGTGCACGTCCAGCCGGTTCCAGCCCTCGTGCGTGGTGTAGCGGATGTCCCTGCGCTCCAACAGTTCCAGCACCGCGGCGGGGTCCGGCTCGGGCGCGGTGCGCAGCGTCGGCAGGTCGGCGAGCAGGCTGCCGATCGTCTCCAGCGCGTCGCCCTTGGTGTGCCCGATCAGCCCGACCGGCCCGCGCTTGATCCAACCCGTGACGTAGCAGCCCGACAGCGGCTGGCCGTCTTGGTCCAGCACGCGGCCCGCGTCGTGCGGCACCGTGCCGGAGGAGTGGTCGAACGGCAGGTCCGCCAGGTGCGAGCCGAGGTAGCCGACCGCGCGGTACACGGCCTGCACGTCCCAGTCGTGGAACACGCCCGTGCCGCGCGCGCCGCCGTTGCCGTCCAGCTCCATGCGCTCGGTGCGCAGACCCGTCACCCCGTCGGCGCCGAGGACTTCGACGGGCCGGTGCAGGAAGTGCAGGTGCAGCCGCCTCGGACGGTTCCCGGGATCGCGGATCGCCCAGTCCTGCAAGGTCTTCACGACCTGGCGCACCTGGTTGCTGGAGTGGATCGCGGCCATGCTGCCGTCGTCGAACTCGATGTCCTCCGGGTGCACCAGGACCTCGACGCTGGGCGAGTGGTCCAGCTCGCGCAGCTCCAGCGGCGTGAACTTCGCCTGCGCCGGACCGCGCCTGCCGAAGACGTGCACGTCGGTGACCTGGCTCGCGGCGAGGCCCCGGTAGACGTTGTCGGGGATCTCCGTGGACAGCAGCTCGTCGGCGGGCTTGGCGAGGATGCGCGCCACGTCCAGCGCCACGTTGCCCACCCCCAGCACCGCAACGCCGCGCGCGGTCAGCGGCCAGTCGCGCGGCACGTCGGGGTGCCCGTCGTACCAGGACACGAAGTCCGCGCCGCCGTAGCTGCCCGGCAGCTCGATGCCCGGGATGTCGAGGTCGCGGTCCTTGGCAGCGCCCGTGGAGAAGATCACCGCGTCGTAGTGCCGACGCAGGTCCTCCAGCGTGATGTCCAGGCCGTAGTGCACGTTGCCCAGCAGGCGGATCTCCGGCTTCTCCAGCACGCGCTGCAACGCGTGCACGATCTGCTTGATCCTCGGGTGGTCCGGCGCGACGCCGTACCTGATCAGACCGTAGGGCGCGGGCAGCCGCTCGAAGAGGTCGATGCTGACCGGGGTGTCGGATTTGGTCAGGATGTCCGCCGCGTAAATACCGGCGGGACCGGCTCCCACGATGGCGATCCGCAGCGGGCGACGCTGATGAGCACTCACGCCGCCAAGGTTAGCCTTACCTAAGCTCCGCGTCGGTGTGGGTCTGCTTACAGCGCCCCGACGTCCAGGTAGGCGGCGAAGGTGCCCAGCCAGTGGTCGGCCGCGTAGCCGTAGCCGAACACGTAGCGCCAGCCGTCCTCGGCGTGCGTGCGGGCCGCCTCATCGGCGATGCCGCGATACGGGTGCTCAGCGGGCAGGACGGCGGCCAGCGAGCGCCACGCGGCGGCCCTGGACAGCATCAGGCCGGAGATGTGCGAGCCGTGCGGGTCGGACGGGTCGTCGACCGGCACCGGCTCGCGCAGCACGCTCCACCGCGGCGCGTCGAGGTCGGGCAGGAACGCCGCGAGCCAGTCGAGGAACGCGGGCTCGGGAAGCACGCGCCGCATCACGTCGATCTCCGTCAACGCGGGGGAGAGGAAATCCGACGCGTTCGGCTCGAAGCCGCCGTAGCCCGCGTCCGCGCCGTACCACCGCACCACCGCGGCCGTGGTCGCGTCGACCAGCTCGGTGTCACCGACCGCCCGCGCGGAGTCCAGCACCAAGCCCGCCGCGAACGCGGTGTTGGAGTGCACGCCGCTGCGCACCGGCCACCGCGCCTTGCCCGTCCACTCCAGCCAACGTGCGCGCAACACCTCCGTCAACGGGCGCAGGGCGTCCGCCCACGTGCCAGCGCGCTCACCGCCCAGCTGCGCCGCCCACAGCCGAAGTTCGGCGTCGAGCACGAACAGCCACGCCCAGCCATAGGGGCGCTCCCAGTAGCCACCGCGCGGACCTCGGAAGAACTCGGCCTCCTTCTCGCAGCCCTCGACGGTCAGCAGGCTGTCGAGCACATCGGCTGCGCGCGCCGCCTCGGCCAGGGCCGGACGCAGCCGCAGCAAGCGGACGATCAGCCACGTCTGGTGCACGCAGGAGTGCCAGTCGTAGCTGCGCGCGAACACCGGGTGCAGCTCGCTCTGCGGGACCAGCTCCTCGTCGGAGGAGATCAGGTGCGTCCAGTGCACCGGGTGGTCGCGCAGCACGTTCTCCAGCGCCACCGAGAGCAGCCTGGCGGCGGTGTCGTCGTCCAGTCGTGAGGCCATGAAAAACCATCCTGCCCCGCCCCGTGCGCGCCCACAGCACCCGATCGGCCGCACGCGAGCCGGATTCACCCCTTCCCAGCTGGTGGAACCGGAGTACCGATAGCCAGGAGATAGGCGTCACGCCGTAGGCTTGTTGGGTGAACTGGACCGTGGATGTGCCGGTCGACACGCTGCCCGAGCTGCCCCCGTTGCCGCCGGAGCTCCGTGCTCGGCTCGATGACGCCTTGTCGCGTCCTGCCGCTCAACAACCCGAGTGGCCGAATCCCGAGCAGGCCCGCAACGTGCGGACCGTTCTGGAGAGCGTCCCCCCGATCACCGTTCCCGCCGAGGTCGACCGCCTCCGCGAGCGGCTGTCGGAGGTGGCGCAGGGCCGGGCGTTCCTGCTGCAGGGCGGGGACTGCGCGGAGACCTTCGTCGACAACACCGAACCCCACATCAGGGCGAACATGCGCGCCCTGTTGCAGATGTCGGTCGTGCTGACCTACGGCGCGAGCATGCCGGTGGTGAAGGTCGGCCGGATCGCGGGCCAGTACGCCAAGCCGCGCTCCTCGGCCACCGACTCCCTCGGCCTGCCGTCCTACCGCGGCGACATGATCAACTCGATCGTGGCCAGCCCGGAGGCCAGGGTCAACGACCCCTCGCGGATGGTCCGCGCCTACGCCAACGCCAGCGCCGCGATGAACCTCCTGCGCGCGCTGACCAGCTCCGGCGTCGCCGATCTGCGCCGGGTGCACGACTGGAACAAGGACTTCGTCCGCACCTCGCCGGCCGGTGAGCGCTACGAGGCGCTGGCCACCGAGATCGACCGCGGCATGCGCTTCATGTCCGCGTGCGGGGTCGACGCCTACCCGCTGCACACCGTGGAGATCTACGCCAGCCACGAGGCGCTGGTGCTGGACTACGAGCGGGCCATGCTGCGGCTGGAGAACTCCGGCGCGCAGTCCAAGCTCTACAACCTCTCCGCGCACTTCCTGTGGATCGGTGAGCGCACCCGCCAGCTCGACGGCGCGCACATCGCCTTCGCCGAGCTGCTGGCCAACCCGATCGGGTTGAAGATCGGCCCGACCACCACGCCCGAGCAGGCCGTGGAGTACGTCGAGCGGCTCGACCCGCGCAACGAGCCCGGCAGGCTGACGCTGATCAGCCGGATGGGCAACGGCAAGGTCCGCGACGTGCTGCCGGCGATCATCGAGAAGGTCACCGCCTCCGGCCACCAGGTCATCTGGCAGTGCGACCCGATGCACGGCAACACCCACGAGGCCAGCACCGGCTACAAGACCCGGCACTTCGACCGGATCGTGGACGAGGTGCAGGGCTTCTTCGAGGTGCACCGCGCGCTGGGCACCCACCCCGGCGGCATCCACATTGAGCTGACCGGTGAGGACGTCACCGAGTGCCTGGGCGGCGCCCAGGAGATCTCCGACATCGACCTCGCCGGCCGCTACGAGACGGCCTGCGACCCGAGGCTGAACACCCAGCAGTCGCTGGAGCTGGCCTTCCTCGTCGCCGAGATGCTGCGCTCCTGACCCGATTCACCAGAAAGGCCCGAATCCTCCCCTCAGAGGATTCGGGCCTTTCTGCCGTTGGGGTGTTCGCCTAGATCACGACGAAATGCCGGACAGCGGTCTCGGTCTCCCCGCCGCAGCCCATGACGGCCTCGTACACGCCCTGCTTCACCGACGGAAAGGTGATCGACCAGGTGCCGTTCGCGTAGCTCATCTTGCCGATCTCCTCGGGCTCGTGGCCGCCGACCGTGCTGTACCAGCCGTCCGCGGAGGGGGCCTCGGTGAAGCAGGCGCCGCTGATGGTCACCGAGCTCCCCGAAACGGAGACCTCCATCTCCGGCGGCAGGGCGTGACCGGTGCCGGTGGTCACCACCGCGAGCGACATCGCGCCGAGAACGCCGAGACCGAGCATGCGCTGAATCTTGCCCATTGTGGAATCTCTCCCGATGAGATTGTTGTGCCGGTCGAATCGTTGACCGGCGTGCTGACAAGGGGGAGATGCCGCGGTGAAGACGGAAGTTGGAGCAGAACTGCGTGTCGCGGATCACATGCGCAACTGTGGCTGTTCATCAGGGAAAACGCGTGGGAAGTGCGCCGAACTGAATTCACCGTTCGACGAGGGGCGAATGGTGAATTCAGTTCCGGGTGGTCAGAAGAGACAGGTGAGGATGACCTTGGTGCCGGGGCGGACCCGGGTGCCGGGGGCGGCGGACTGGCTGACGACGGTCGCGTCGTCACGGCCCCCTCCGGGCAGCACGTGCCGCACCTCGACGTCCAAGCCCTTCTCCCGCAACGCCTTCGCGGCGTCGCTGGCCTTCTGGTTGGTCACGTTCGGCACGGTGATGGCGTTGGACAGCATCACCTTCACCCGCCTGGAGGACTTCGAGTCCAGCTTCGTCCCCGCGGGCGGATCGGTCCGCGCCACGCGCCCCGTCTCGTAGTCGGCGCTGAAGTCCTGGCCGCCGTCCTCGGGCTCGAAGCCGAGCCTGCGCAGCTCGGCGTAGGCGGTCTCCCTGGTCATCCCCGCGACGGCGGGCACGGCGACGGGCGGCTTGCCCTTGGACAGCGCGATGGTGACGGGCGAGCCGACCTTCAGCTTCGTGCCCGGGTCGGGCAGGAGCTTGAGGACGAAGCCCTCCGGTATCTCCGCGCTGTAGTCGTTGGCGGAGGCGTTCTGCGCGGGCTGGAGCTTCGCCTCGCGGATCGCCTGCTCGGCGTCGGTGCGGCTCGCGCCCGCGACCACGCGCGGCACCTCGGGCAGCCCGCTGGAGACGACGAGCGTGACCTCGTTGCCCCGCAACATCTTCGAGCCGCCCTGCGGGTTGGAGCTGATCACCTCGTCGATCGGCACCTCGTCGTGCGGCTCGTGCACCACCTTCGCGACGAGGTCCGCGGCGCGCAGCCGTTCCTGCGCCTTGACCAGGGTCTGCCCGGCGAGCACCGGCACGTCGGTGAAGCGCCCCGAGGCCAGCCACCACGCCGTCCCGCCGACCCCGGCCACGAGCACCGTGATCACGATCGACCAGATCAGCGCGAGCCGTCTGCCGCGCGCCCGGTCGCGTTCGCGCTTGGAGGGCTGCCGCTGCGTCGGCTCGTCGAGCTCGGGCTCGGCAGCCTGCGGGCGCTGGGGCATCGCGGGCAGGTCGGAGCGGTTCATCGTCCGCGTGCCCATCGGACCCGCGCTGGTGGGCTGCTGCCGCGGCTTCACCACGGTCGGACCATCTGTGTAGTCCGTGATGGCGGTGATCTGCTCGGTCGGCGGATCGTCGTCGCGCGCGGGCTTGTAGGACGGCAGCTTGGCCGCGACCTTGCTCGGCGGGACGGGGACCGGCACCGGGTGGATGCCGAGCGCGGAGCGCACGCGGCGCAGCTCGGTGAGGAACGCCGTGGCGTCGGAGGGCCGCACGGACGGGTCGCGCCGGGTCGCCCGCACGACCAGCTCGTCGAGCTCGGCGGGGATGCCCTGGCGCAGGGTGCTCGGCGCGGGCACGTCGTTGTTCACGTGGCGGTAGGCCACCGAGAGCGCGGTGTCGCCGGTGTAGGGAGGTGCGCCGGTCAGCATCTCGAAGAGCACCAGACCGGCCGAGTACACGTCGCTGCGCGCGTCGGCGGCGCCGGTGGCGACCTGCTCCGGCGCGAGGTAGGCGACCGTGCCGAGGATGACGCTGTCGCTGGTGGTCCCCGCGCCCGCGATCGCCTTCACCAGGCCGAAATCGCCCACCTTGACGGTGCCGCCGCGCCCGATGAGCACGTTCTCCGGCTTGATGTCGCGGTGCACCAGCGCGGCCTCGTGCGCGGCGGCGAGCGCGGCCAGGATCGGCTCCAGCACGCTCAGCGCCAGCGGGATCGGCAGCTCGCCCCGCTCGTGCAGCACGTCGCGCAGCGTCCCGCCCTCGATGTACTCCATGACGAGGTAGGCGAGCTCGCCGTCCTCGCGGTGGTCCACACCCTGGTCGTAGACGCCGACGATGCTCGGGTGGTGCAGCCGCGCGGCCGTGCGCGCCTCGCGCTCCAGCCGGTCGAGGAAGGACCGGTCCCCGGACAGCCGGGAGTCCATCACCTTGATCGCGACTGGGCGCTCCAGGCGGGTGTCCAGGCCCAGGTAGACCGAGGACATGCCTCCGCGCGCGATCATGGTGTCGATGCGGTAGCGCCGCTCCAGCAGCGTCCCACCCAGTTCGGCACCCCTCGATTCCACAACGCTCGATGTTAGGCGGTCCCTCCGACACCCCCGCCCGCACCTCATGCCCTTGCGGCGTGCGCTTGCGCGTTGTGGCAGGCTGGACCGCTGTGAGTCAGATCCCTACCTCCCCGGATGTGCTCGACGCCGAGGTGGAGGTCCTGCCCCTTCCCGACGTCGCGGAACGCCTCGGCCTCGTGGTGACCCGGGTGCACCAGATGCTCAGGGACGGCCAGCTGCTCGCGGTGCGCCGCGACGGCGTCCGGGCCGTTCCCGCCGCCTTCCTCACCGACACCGGCGTGGTCAAGCACCTCAGCGGCACGGTGACTGTGCTGCGCGACGCCGGCTACGACACCGAGGAGATCCTGCGGTGGCTGTTCACCGCGGACGACACCCTCCCGGGAACGCCGATCGACGCGCTGCGCGGCGACCGCGGCCGTGAGGTGAAGCGCCGAGCACAGGCCCTCGCCTTCTAGTCCTTCCTCCCACCACACCAACGACAAACGGCGCCGTCCCCGCACGTGGGGACGGCGCCGTTCGGCTGTGTACGTGGGCTAGACGTGCGCGCCCTTGCCCCGCCTGGAGAACTTCAGCGGGTCCTGCCGCAGCAGCGAGGCCGCGGCCAGCCCCGCCAGCAGCACCAAGACGGCGACGTGCAGGTAGTTGTTGCTCGCCGCGTCACCGTCGGGGTAGCTGATCGCGATCTGGAAGGCCGAGCCGAAGACGATCACCGTCGAGGCCCACTCCGACAGCGGCAGCGCGGCGGCCAGCGCCAGCGCCAGCGTGAAGTACCAGGGGAACGTGGTCTGCAGCAGCACCGACATGCCCAGCATCACCAGCGCGGCCCGCCGGATGACGTTGGCCTCCTCGCCGTCGCGCGACTTCCACCACTGCCGCACGGCGATGTAGCCGAGCAGGGCCATGCCCAGGGTGCGCGCGGTGTTGTAGTAGAGGCTGTGGCTGGGGCTGTAGAACCAGCTCGCGATGCCGTGCGCCAGCTGGCCCGCCCCGGTCGGCAGCGAGGTCCAGTTGATCACCACGGAGTTGGCCGAGAGCGCGGGGATCCAGCCGAGGCCGACGTTGGCGACCAGCTGGCAGGCGGCGAAGGCGGCGAAGAACACCGCGGCCCCGGTGCCCGCCGCGCGGGTGAAGCGCGCCAGGTCGCTGCCCTTGAGGTGCCGGGCCCAGATCCACACCAGGAACGGCAGCACCACGACGGCCTGGATCTTGATGGCCGCGCCGAGCGTGACCAGGACGATGCCCAGCACGTGCTGGCGGCGCATCACCATCAGCGTTCCCGCGGCGAGCAGGCCGACCATCATCAGGTCGTTGTGCGGCCCGCCGACCAGGTGCACCACCACGAGCGGGTTGGCGACACCGATCCACAGCGCGACGGACGGGTTGCCACCGAGGCGCTCCGCGAGCCTGGGCAGCGTCCAGCACAGCAGCAGCAGGCCGCCGATGAGCGCGACGCGCATCAGCAGCACGCCCGCGATCATGTTGTGCCCGCTGATCGCCACGACGCCCTTGGCGATCAGGATGAACAGCGGCCCGTACGGGGCGGGGGTGGTCTGCCAGATCCACGCCACGTTCTCCGCGATCGGGCCGTCCAGCGCGGCCGGGCCGAGCGCGTAGGTGTCCAGCCCCTCCAGCGGCAGCAGGCCCTGGCCGAGGTAGCTGTAGACGTCCCTGGTGAACAGCGGCGGGCCGAGCATGACCGGCACGCACCACGCGCCGATCGCCAGCAGCACGCCCTTGCGGCCGACGCGGCCCGCGCGCACGTGCCTGCCCAGCCGCACCCAGGCCCAGACCAGCAGGCCCACGCCCAGGTAGACCACGAGCTCGGCCAGGTTCTTGCCGTGCCCGAAGCGGATCCAGGTCAGCGAGGTCCCGGACAGGATGGGGTCCCTGACCAGGATGCCGCCCGCCCCGAGGGCCCCGAGCGCCGCGAGGCAGGCGCCGATGACACCGAGCAGGATGGTGCGACTGGGAATCCCGGTGGCCGGTGCCGTCCGGGAGGTCCCCGAGGCTCCGGTGCCGGAGACGGCGACCGGGCCAGGGTGCGCGCGCTCGACTGGCCGCTCGGCGACCCGGGTGCGCCCCCCGGGTTCGCTCGAGTCCGGCTCGTCGCCGGGACCCGTGATGGGCGGAGAGGACATGGTGGACATCGCTGGCCATGGTCCCATAGCCCCAGGGAGCGCTTGTACGCAACGCCTCGCCCGGCGGCTCCGGCGACCGTCAGTAGCTGCGGTGGGTGACTTCCTGGGCGAGTTCACGCAGTCGGGTGACCGCGGCAGGCGTGATCGTCACCGATTCGAGGGCAGCCAGCCCGGAAGCGGTCAGCCGGTCGATCCGCTCCTCCACGGCGCGCACCGCGCCCAGCCGGATCAGCGCCGCCCGCACCCGCTCCAGCAGCCCGCCGTCCAGCTCCGGGACGCCCAGCGCGCTCTCGATCAGCTCCGCCGATGCCGTCTCGCCCGCCTTGTGCGCCAGCTCCAGCCCGTGCGCCACCAGCGGCGTCCGCTTGCCCTCGCGCAGGTCGTCGCCTGCGGGCTTGCCGGTGACCGCCGGGTCGCCGAACACCCCGAGCAGGTCGTCGCGCAGCTGGAAGGCGATGCCGACGTCCGCGCCGTAGCGCCGCAGCGCCGCGATCAGCTCCCGGTTCGCCCCGGCGATGGCAGCGCCGAAGTGCAGCGGCCGGTCCACGGTGTAGGCGGCGGTCTTGTAGCGGCTGACCTGCTCCGCGCTGTGCAGGTCGGTCGCGGCCCTCGCCTGGGCGAGCACGTCCAGGTACTGCCCGGCCAGGACCTCCGTGCGCATGCCGCGCCACGCCTCGTTCGTCCGCGCGAGCGCCTCCAGACTCAGGCCGGAGGAGCGCACCATGTCATCCGCCCATACCAGCGCCAGGTCGCCGAGCAGCAGCGCCGCCGAGAGCCCGAACCGCTCCGCGCTGCCCGACCAGCCCAGCTCGCGGTGCTTGGCGGCGAAGGCCACGTGCACCGTCGGCTGGCCCCTGCGCATGTCCGAGTCGTCCATCAGGTCGTCCTGCACCAGCGCGCACGCCTGGATCAGCTCCAGCGAGCTGACCGCGCGCAGCACCGGCACCACCGCGTCCAGGTCCTCCGGGTCGCCGCCCGCCGCGCGCCAGCCCCACCACGCGAAGGTGGGCCGGATGCGCTTGCCCCCGGAGGTCACGAAGTCGGAGAGCGCGCCGACCGCGCTGGCGAAGGCCCCGTCGATGTCGGCCGCCGTGCTCCGCTGCTGCCCCAGGAACACGCGGAGCTCGTGCTCCACGTGCGCGGTGAGCTTCGCGTCCACGTCGGAGAGCCGGTCTACCTGCTGTTCTAGCACTGAGACATCCTCTGCCTAGTGGTGGGCGACGGCCAAGTCGGGGTGTGACTCACTACTCCGGTGAACGAGGGGCACACAAGAGATGTCCCCCGTTATCGCCCACGTCACGCCAGGACGGCGACTCCTCGTTCTTCCGCACCCGTGGTTTGTACCTTCTTCCAGTTAGTGGAACTCCGTGTCCGACTATCGGGCACCGCGAGTAACCTTGACGCATGACGGCGGTGGTTGACCGGCTCCGCGTGAGCAGCGACAGTGATCGCCCGGTGTTCTCGGTGGAGTTCTTCCCGCCGAAGGACGCCGAGGCCGAGCGCCAGCTCTGGCGCGCCATCAGGGAGCTGGAACCGCTCGACCCCGCCTTCGTGTCGGTGACCTACGGCGCGGGCGGCTCCAGCCGCGACCGCACGATCCGGGTCACCGGGCGCATCGCGCAGGAGACCACGCTGACCCCGGTCGCGCACCTGACCGCGGTCAACCACTCGGTCGCCGAGCTGCGCAACGTCATCGGCTCCTACGCCTCGGTCGGCGTGCGCAACATCCTCGCGCTGCGCGGCGACCCGCCCGGCGACCCCAACGGCGAGTGGGTCAAGCACCCGCAGGGCCTGACCTACGCGGAGGAGCTGGTCCGGCTCATCCGCGGCCTCGGTGACTTCTGCGTCGGCGTCGCGGCCTACCCGTTCGGCCACCCGCGCTCCGCCGACCTGGACTCCGACGCCGAGTTCTTCGTGCGCAAGCTGCGCGCGGGCTCGCACTACGCGGTGTCGCAGATGTTCTTCCGCGTCGAGGACTTCCTGCGGCTGCGCGACCGCATCGCCGCGCGCGGGATCGACCTGGACGAGGTGCCGCTGCTGCCCGGGCTGATGCCGATCCGCTCGGTCAAGGGCATCCAGAAGATGGCCGAGATGGCCAACACCGAGATCCCGTCGGAGGTCATCGCCAGGGTCGAGCCGCACGCCGGTGACCTGGAGTCGGTGCGCGCGGTCGGCGTGGACATCGCCACCGAGCTCGCGGAGCGGCTGCTCGCCGAAGGGCTGAAGCAGCTGCACTTCTACACGATGAACCGGTCCAACTCGACCGTGCAGGTGCTCGACCGGCTCGGCCTGCTGCCCGCCCGCGCGCGGAACTAGCTAGGCGAGCGACAGGCGCAGTTCGCGGCGGTGGCCGGTGTAGGCCATGGCCATCACGATCACCGCAGCGAGGCCCGTCGCCCCGCCCACGATCAGCGCCCAGCGCACCCACGCCTCCGAGGTGGCGTCGGCGTAGCGGGCCAGCGCGTTCAGCTCGGTGACCTGTCCCGGTCTCGGTGACCAGGTGACCTCGTTGCCGCGCGCGCGGCCGTTGCCGCTGTTGACTTTGCCGGGGAAGGTGACCCTGATCTGCACGTCCGTGCGGTCGGGGGTCAGCTGCGTCAGGTCGACCGAGCCGGAGAGCGTCACGATCCCGCCCGAGCGCCGCAGGCTGAACTGGTACTTCCCGTTGTCACCGGTGGCGGTCGCGGACAACAGCCGCAGTTCCTCGAAGGTCAGCCCGGTGAAGGTCAGCTGCGAGCCGGTGAAGCCGTCCGCCGCCGTCGCCTTGGTGACCCGCGCCCTCCCGGTGAGCCCGGCGGGCACCACCAGCTGCGGCCCGGCGTCGCCCTCCCGCTGCGGCGCCGCGAGCACCTGGAGGTCGCCGGTGACGCGGTCGTCCTCGGCGACGGAGAGCGTCATCCGGGCCCGCACGCAGCCGCTGAGCAGCAGCACCCCGAGCAGCGCCAGCACGAGGACGGCGCGACTGTGTCTTCCTCGGAGTCGGGGCGGCACCCGGCACATCGTGCCAGCGGGGCAGGCCGCACAACACCCTCATCGAGGACTCTTGACCACACCTGCCGTCGGGTTTGCCGCACTCTTGAAGACTGTGAAACCTTCGGTTGCCGGGACGCTCTCGCGGCGGGGTTCGAGGACTCGCAGGTCGGGTAGCGTGCCGGTCATGCCAGCCAGCGTGATCAACCAGATCAGCGACGACTTCGTCGGCGACTACGCCGCGCTCGACCCCAACGCGGCGACCTACCTCGGGGTGCCCGGGCACGACCAGGACCTCACCGACTACTCCCCGGACGGCCACGCCGCGCGCGCCGAGCTGGCCGCGCGGGCGCTGCGGGAGATCGGCGCGGCCGAGCCCGCCTCGGACGCCGAGCGGCTGGCGAAGGCCGTCTTCCAGGAGCGCGTCGGCCTGGATGTGGAGCGGCACGAGGCCGGGCTGACCACGTCCTCGCTGAACGTCATCGACAGTCCGCTGCAGGCCCTGCGCCAGATCTTCGACCTGATGCCCACCGGGACCGCCGACGACTGGGCGGTGATCGCCTCCAGGCTGGCCAAGACCCCGGGCGCGCTGGCGGGTGTGCGCGCTTCGCTGCTGCACTCTGCTGACAAGGGCGAGATCTCCGCGATCCGTCAGGTCTCCGGCGTCGCCGAGCAGTGCGAGACCTGGGCGGGCCGTCGCGGCGGCACCTCCTTCTTCGCCAACATGATCGCCGCCGCTGACAAGGTGGACGGGGTCAGCGACGGGCTGCGTTCGGACCTGCGCGCCGCCGCCGAGGCCGCGTCCGCCGCGTACGGGGACTTCGCCGAGTTCCTCCGCGCGGACCTCGCGCCGAGGGCGCCCAAGCGCGACGCGGTCGGCGAGGACCGCTACCGCCTCGAATCGCGCTACTACACCGGCGCGAAGCTGGACCTGCGCGAGGCCTACGAGTGGGGCTGGGCGGAGTTCTCCCGCATCGAAGCCGAGATGAAGCAGGTCGCGAACCGCATCCGCCCCGGCGCCACGCTCGCCGAGACCGCCGCCGCGCTCGACGCCGACCCGCGTTACCGCGTGCACGGCCAGGACGCCCTCGCCGCGTGGATGCAGAAGCTCTCCGACACCGCGCTCACCGAGTTGCGCGACACGCACTTCGACATCCCCGAGCCGCTGATGCGCCTGGAGTGCAAGATCGCTCCGCCCGGCGGTGGCGTCGGCGCGTACTACACCGGCCCCACCGACGACTTCAGCCGCCCGGGCCGCATGTGGTGGTCGGTGCCCGCCGACCGCGCGGAGTTCTCGACCTGGCGCGAGGTCACCACCGTCTACCACGAGGGCGTCCCCGGCCATCACCTCCAGATCGCCACGGCGGTCCACCAGGCGGCCGAGCTGAACCGCTTCCAGCGCCTCATGTGCTGGGTGTCGGGCTACGGCGAGGGCTGGGCGCTGTACTCGGAGCGGCTCATGCGCGAGCTGGGCTACCTCGACGACGACGGCGACCTGCTGGGCATGCTGGACGCGCACCTGTTCCGCGCGGCGCGCGTGGTGGTGGACATCGGCATGCACCTGGAGCTGGAGATCCCGAAGGGCACCGGCTTCCACGAGGGCGAGCGCTGGAGTCCCGACCTTGGCCTGGAGTTCATGCTCACCCGCACGATCTCCGACCCCACGCACGTGCACGACGAGATCGACCGCTACCTGGGCTGGCCGGGTCAGGCCCCCTCCTACAAGCTCGGCGAGCGGCTGTGGCTGGCAGCGCGCGAGGAGGCCAAGTCGGCCCATGGCGCGGCGTTCGACCAGAAGTCCTTCCACACCAAGGCTTTGCGCGCCGGTGCGATGGGGCTGGACCTGCTCCGCGAGCAGATGATCGGCTGAGCGCGACTTTCGGCGGTGTCGGACGCGCCCTCCTTGATGTGAGATTGATTCATATCGAGGAGGGTGTATGTCCGCAGTGCTGCGCGTGGCCCTGGCCGCCGTCCTGACCGTGCTCCCCGCCCCGGCGCAGGCCCAAGCGGAGCGCACGCTCGCCGACACGACCTACCTGACCACGCACAACGCGCACGTCAGCACCGGCGACGCGAAGTGGTGGCCGCCCAACCAGGGGCAGAGCCTGCGCAAGCAGCTCACCGACGGTGTGCGCGGGCTGATGCTCGACCTGCACATGTACGGCAACGAAGTGCACCTGTGCCACAACGACGGCCGCGAGTGCGGTCCCGTGCCAGGGCTGCACCACGGAACGCCGAGGCAGACATTTGCCGGGTCGCTGCGGACGATCGTCGACTTCCTCAACGAGAACCGCGGTGAAGTCGTCACCCTGCTGCTTGAGGACTACGCGGACGCGCCCGCGCTCGGCGCCGCGCTCGACAGCGTCGCCGGGCTCAACGACCTGATCTTCCGGCCCGACGCGTGGAAGGTGCGCGAACAGGGCTGGCCGAAGCTGAGCGACATGGTGGCGCAGAACAAGCGGCTGCTGATGCTCTCCAGCGCTTCCGGCCGCGAATCGATGGGCGTTTTCCACGGCAAGGACTACACGGTCGAGAACTACTGGAGCCTCGGTCCGCTCGGCGACAAGCTCGAATGCGTCAGCCGGTGGTCGGACGTGCCGCTGAACAAGCAGGAGCCGAACTTCAAGCGGCTGTTCGTGATGAACCACTTCCGCGACGTGCCAGCGGATTTCGCGGCGCGCTCGGACAACGGCGAGAAACTGGCGAAGCGCGTGCGGGACACGTGCACTCCGGCGGCCGGGCGCAAGCCGAACTTCGTCTCAGTGGACTTCTACGAGCAGCCCACGTCGGGGACGCGCCCGGCGAGCGTGGTCGCCGACCTCAACCGCTGACGGGGGTTTCCTCGATCGGCAGCACGCGCCCGAGCACCGCGAACGGGCGTGGGTCACCGGTGAACTGGTAGTGCCGCAGCACGTCCTGGAAACCGAGGCGCCGGTAGAGCTTCCACGCGCGCGTCGGGCCTTCCGGGGTGGACAGCAGCACGCGCTCGGAGTCGACCATGCCCGCCAGCCGCCGCAGCAGCCCCTCGCCGAGACCGCGCCCCTGCGCGTCCGGCCGCACGTGCAGTTCGGTCAGCTCGAAGTAGTCGCGCATCCATTCGTCCACAAAGGACTGATTGGAGTTCGTCCGCGCGTTCAGGCCGCGGCGCACCTGCTCGTGCCACCACTGGCCGACCGCGCCCCGGTAGCCGTAGGAGATCCCGGCGAGCGCCTCGTCCTCGTCCAGCGCGACGACGCAGCGCCACCCGTCGCGCATCATGTGCGCCAACCACATCGGGGCCCGCTGGCGCACGGTGTTGGGCGGGTAGTCCATCGCGGCGACGTAGAGCTCCAGCGCCTCGTCGAGCCGGGGCCGCAGGTCGGCGGCGGTGAACTCGATCAGCCGCAGCTGTTCCGGGCGGGGCGCGGCGGTCACCGGGTCACCTCGGCGGGGGTGCCGCCGGTGAGGGCGACGAGATCGGTGAAGGTGGTGGGGAAGACCGCCTTCGGGTGACCGGCCGCCGCCCAGACCTCGGGGTGCGCGGCCAGCGCGCGGTCGACGAACGTGCGGATCGGGGCCGGGTGGCCGACCGGGGCGACGCCGCCGATGGCCTGGCCGGTGTGCTCGCGGACGAAGTCCGGTGTCGCCCTGCCCACCTCCGCGACCCCGGCCAGTTCGGCCAGCAGCGCCGTGTCGGCCCGGTGCGCGCCGGAGGTGAGCACCAGCAGCGGCGCCCCGTCCGCGACGAAGACCAGGCTGTTCGCGATCGCGCCGACCTCGACGCCGAGCGCGTCGGCCGCCTGCGCGGCGGTGCGGACGGCGTCGGTCAGCACGCGGACCCCGGTCGCGGCGGAGTCGAATCCGGCCTCGGCCAGCGCGGTGGTGACCTTGTGGATGCCCGGGTGGTCCTGTGCGCTCACCGGCTCATCAGACCATGCCCCGGCCGGTCGAGCCCGTCCCGCCCCCTGAACCGCTGCGCGCGCGTCGTTTTGCGGTGACGCGAGAACCGCTCGCGTCGATTTGTGCGAATTCTTCCCGTGAATACGCTGAATTCCGGTCGGGGGACCATCGTGAAAGGCGTCCCATGTCTCGTGTCATGACCGCTCTCGGTCTCGCGCTGCTCAGCGTTCTCGCCCTCGGCGCGCCCGCCTCTGCTGCGACGTACTCGTTCCGCTGCACTCCCCAGGTCTACCCGCAGGTGTGCGGAAAGGCGTTCGCCGTGCCGTCGGGGAAGTCCGTGTGGGTCAATTTCAAGTCCTCGGGCTACATGGCGGGTTTCAAGGCCTACAACAAGGACGGTGACCACTACCTCGGCAAGACGGAGGCGGCGTACTCGGGCAATGTCAGGCTGTGGTTCAACAACACGAACCGGACGATCCGGGTGCAGGTCCGGGCCTCTGTTCTCGTGGGTGGCAACGGTGCCGTGAGCGGGACCTACTGGGTCGGATAGGGCGGGGCGCCAAGAGCCCACCGCCGCATCGGTGGTGGGCCCTTGGCATTCCCCCGGCAGGGTCGCGCCGCAGGTCGCTTGAGACTGTCAGACCCCCCGGGTATCGTTGGTCGTGTTCGAACGAGTGTTCGAGACGCCTGGAGTGACCTGCTGGTTGACCCGACGGGGTGCCGGCACCGCGCTCCGCTGGGCGCTCGGCACCCGTCCGGGCACGCCGGGCGGCGGAGTGGGGGAAGCACCCCGCCGCCCGGCACCGCCGGCTTCCCCTCGGCACACCGTCGTTCCCTGACGTCCCCAGGAGGCCGAGATGTCCGTTCCTCTGCACTTCCCGGTCCCTTCCCCCCGCCATCCCGACGACGCGCGCACCGCCGCCATCCCGGCGCCGCGCAACCCCCAGGCCGTCTCGCTGCTGGCGCACGCGGTGCGCACGCTGCGCGAGGCGGAGGGCTCGACCAAGCCCGCGGACCGCTACTCGGTGGCCTACCTCGCCGCGATCCGCGGATCAGCCGCCGTGCTCGCCATGCGCGGCCGGCCGCACCGCGCCCGGGCCCGCCCGGCCAGCGTGTGGGAACTGCTCGTCCGCAACGCGCCCGAGCTGCGCGAGTGGGCGGCGTTCTTCGCCGCGGGCTCCTCGCGCCGCGCGGCCGTGCAGGCGGGAGCCAGCAGGCTGGTCGACGCCGCGACCGCCGACGACCTCGTCCGGCGCACCGGGGAGTTCCTCCAGCTGGTGCGGCGGATCGTGCACGGGGCGGGGCGGTGAGCGGGGCGGCTCTCATCGATCACGGCCGCCTGCTCGACGTCCTGGTGACCGAGGGCGAGACGCTCGCCCACTCGGCGCCCCCCGACGCCATGGACCTGCCGATCCCGGGCCGCCCCGGGATCACGGTCGGCACCGTGCTGCGCCAGGCCGGTGACGGCTACCGCGGCGCGCTCGCCTGGATGCGCGACCGCGGCGTTCCCGCCTGGCCGGTGCCCGAGCAGCGCGCGTCCGGCTCCCAGGCCCAGCCGGAGGCGGCCGACCTGCGCTCGGGGCTCGTCGACCTCGTTGTGAAGCTCGGTGAGCACGAGCCGGACGAGCCCTGCCCGACGTGGTGGCCGCAGGACCAGACCTACGGTTTCTGGCGGCGGCGGATGGCGCACGAGAGCACGGTGCACCGCATCGACGTGCAGGCCGCGCTCGGCGGGCCGGTGCTCGACGTCCCCGATGACGTGGCGCTGGACGGCGTCGACGAGGTGCTGCTGCTGTGGCTCGGGCATCGCTTGCGCACCAGGGGGATCACCGGTCCGCACCGCTGCTCGCTCGGCGTCCGCACCGCCGAGCACGCGTGGTACGTCCGCGTGGAGCCCGAGGGCATCTCGGTGTTCCGCGCCGCGCCCACCGGCCTCACCAACGTGGACGCCGTGATCACCGGAGCGCCGTCGGCGGTGTACCGCTGGCTGTGGGGCCGCGCGCCCGACCACACCGTCCGCCTCATCGGTGACCGCCACGCCACCGCGCAGCTCTGGGCACTGCTCCGCCTGGCAACTGCCTGACCCTGACCCCGTTTCGTACTCATAGCGGTACGCGTGAGCGCTCTTTTTCCCGCTATGAGTACGAAACGGGCTTTGCCGAGTGAGGAGGGGCCATGTCGTCATCGGTCGGCCAACTGCGCGAGGGGCTGGCGGGGTTGTCGAGGTACCCGTTGCTGTTCGGGCCGTCGCCCGTGCACGAGCTGGAGCGGCTCGGCGCCCACCTCGGCGGCGCGCGGATCTGGGCGAAGCGAGAGGACTGCAACTCGGGCTTGGCCTACGGCGGCAACAAGACCCGCAAGCTGGAGTACCTGCTCGCCGAGGCGATCACCGAGGGCTGCGACACGCTCGTCTCCGTCGGCGGAGTGCAGTCCAACCACACTCGCCAGGTCGCCGCCGCTGCCGCCCGCGCCGGGCTGCGCTGCGTGCTGGTGCAGGAGAGCTGGGTGGAGTGGCCGGACTCCGTCTACGACCGCGTCGGCAACATCCTGCTGAGCCGGCTCATGGGCGCCGATGTGCGCCTGGTGCAGGCGGAGTTCACCATCGGCCTCCGGCCCAGCTGGGAGAACGCGCTCGCCGAGGTGCGCGAGAGCGGCGGCAAGCCCTACGCGATCCCCGCGGGCGCCTCCGACCACCGGCTCGGCGGCATGGGTTTCGCGGGCTGGGCCGCCGAGGTCGCCGAGCAGGAGCGCCAGCTCGGCCTCTTCTTCGACACCGTCGTCGTCTGCTCCGTCACCGGCTCCACGCAGGCGGGCATGATCGCCGGTTTCGCCGCGCTCGACGGCCCGCCCCGGCGCGTCATCGGCATCGACGCCTCCGCGGCGCCCGCCACCACCGAGGCCCAGATCGCCTGGATCGCCGCGGGCACCGCCGACCTGCTCGGAGTCACCGACCTGCCGCCCGTCGAGCTGGACGAGCGCTACCACGCCGGCACCTACGGCATCGCCGACGAACGCACCCTCGCCGCCATGCGCGTCGCCGCCCGCCTCGAAGGCATGATCACCGACCCCGTGTACGAGGGGAAGTCCATGGCGGGCCTGATCGACCTCGTCAGCTCCGGCGAGATCCCCAAGGACTCCACCGTCCTCTACGCCCACCTCGGCGGCCAACCCGCCCTCAACGCCTACTCCGCCCTCTTCCCCTAAGCCGACGTTTCGCAGAGGCCGAGGCGACGCTCGCGGCGGCGGGGTTTGGGGTGGTTAACGACAAGCGGAGGCGGAGTTGGGCGTACTTGAAGACCAGCAAACCGCGCCGGTGCGGCCAAGCGGCCGAGGGGAACCGATCGCCGTCGCGGGATGAGCGGCGGGCCCGTCGCCCGTGTTTCGCGTTTTGGCTACTTGTTGTGATTTGGGAGCGCTCTCCTTCGCAACGCGTTGCCAAAACGTGAGGGGTGAGACCGGGGGTTACTGGGCGCGGAGGCGGAGGCCCTTGGGGGTGGCGCGGAAACCGGCGTCGCGGAGGATGGCGGAGAGGTGGGAGCCGAGGGCCTGTTCGCCGTCGGTGCGCTGCACGGCCAGTTGGCCCAGCCAGCCGTCGCGGACGGCTCCGGCGAGGACGTCGGCCGCGGCGCGCAGTGCGGGCTCGTCCTCGGTGAAGGAGAGCAGCGAGCGGCCGCCGCGCTCCACGTAGAAGACGGGGCGGCCGTCGACGAGGACGGCGATCGCGCCTGCCTTGCGGGCGGGGCGGTGCTTGGTGTCGCCGAGGGCGGCGGGCCAGTCGAGCGCGGCGCCGTAGGGCTGGGCGGGGTCGGCCGCGGCGAGCACGACGGCCACGGAGTCGACGTCGCGCACGGAGCTGGAGTCCGAAGTGGACAGTGCGCGCAGGCGGTCGACGGCGCCGTGCGCGGCGAACTGGGCGGCGCCGAGCCCTTCGACGACGTAGCCGCGCACGACCTGGCCGGACTCCTCCATCGCGCGGAGCACCCGGTACACGCCGCTGAACCCGCCGGTCACGCGCTCGGTGTCCAGGGCGCCCCTGGTCAGAACGCCGTGGCGCTCAAGGAAAGCCTCCGCGCGAGCGTGCGCGCGGCGGGTCGGCGCGGTCTCGCGCTCGGGGGCCAGGGACCACCGCCCCGCGACCGTGGGCGGCCCGGTGCGGCTCGGCATGGTCGGGCGCGGAGCGCGTAGGCGGGCGTAGCGACCGCGCGGGGCGGAGCGGCGTGGTTTGTGCGCGGCGCCCTTGCCGGACACGAGCGCGCGCAGCGGAGCGAGCGTGTCGTTGGTGACCTGCCCGGACCACACGAGGTCCCACAGCGCGGCGATCACGGCGGGGTCGTCGACGGGCTCGTCAGTGACACCGGAGACTGTGCCGGACACGCGATCGGTCAACTGGCGGAAGAACTGCGCCCCACCCTCCAAAGTGGACAGAACGGCGCGGTGCAGCGGGCCGTCGGGGACCTCCTCGTCCACCTCTGGCAGCAGCAGGTCGGCCAGATCCGTTGGGGCGAGGGCGATCCAGCCGTCTCCACCGGCCAGAGCACCGCAGCCGGTCCACGACACCTCGCCGGTCGCGGTCAGCTCGTCGAGCAGCGCGGGGGAGTAGCCGGGCAGCCGAGCGGGCAGGATCAGCGACTCCACCGCGCTCGCCGGGAGCGGCGCGCCCGCGAGCTGTTCGACCACCGTCATCAGGTCGTCGACGGTCGCGGCCGTCCGAGGCGCGAACTGGCCACCACGCCGCTTCCCGCCGATCCCGTGCCAGGACGGCAAAAACCGGCCCAACGCGGCCTGCTCGACGGGCTCGACCTCAGCGCGCAGCTTCGCCAGGGACGCGCGCCGCAGCCGTCGCAACACCTCGGCGTCGCAGAACTCCATGCCCGCGTCGTCAGCCGCCACCAATGGGCGCAGCTCGCCGCGCACGAGCCGTCCGGTACCCGCGAGCCGCTCCAGAACGCTGGTCACCACCGCGACGCCCAAGCCGAATCGCTCAGCCGCCTGGGCAGCCGGGAACGGACCGCGCGTGCGGGCGTAGCGCGAGATCAGGTCGCCGAGCGGATCGGCGACGGGCTCGGTGAACGCCTCGGGCACGCCGACCGGCAACGCGACGCCGAGCGCGTCCCGGACCCGTCCCGCGTCCTCGATCGCGATCCACCGCATCTGCCCGGCGATCCGGACCTGGATCACCCGGCGCTGGTTCTCCAGCTCTGTCAACCACTCCGGCTCGACACCGCGTTCCAGAGCCTCCGCCGTGGACAGCTCGCCCAGCGCGCGAAGCAGGTCGGCCGCGTCCTCAAGGTTGCGGGCCTTGCGCTCCGGGCTCAGCCGCTGGAGCTGCGCTTCGACCTCGGCCAGCACCTCGGGATCGAGCAGCTCGCGGATCGCCTCGGAGCCCAACAACTCGGCCAGCAGCGCCGAATCCAGCGACAGCGCGGCGGCTCTCCGTTCCGCGAGCGGCGCGTCGGTCTCGTAGAGGAACATCCCCACGTAGCCGAACAGCAGGCTGCGGGCGAACGGCGAAGCGGTCGGCGTCTCCACCTCCACGACCCGCACCTTGCGCGCGCGGACCTCCGCCATCAACTCGCGCAGGCCGGGCAGGTCGTAAACGTCCTGGACGCACTCGCGCATCGCCTCCAAGACCACCGGGAAACGCTCGTACTTCGCGGCGACCGACAGCAGTTGCGACGCGCGCTGGCGCTGCTGCCACAACGGCGAACGCCGACGAGGATCGCGCCGGGGCAACAACAACGACCGAGCGGCGCACTCGCGGAAACGGGCGGCGAACAGCGCGGAGCCGCCGAGCTCGGCGACCACGATCTGCTCCACCTCCTCGGGGTTGACCAGCACGTCCTCGGCCGTGGGCAGGATGTCCGCGCCCGCGTCCTCGAAGCCGTCGTCCAACCCCACGGTCGGCAGCCGCAACACGATCCCGTCATCGGAGTGCGCCAGCTGCGGGTCCCACCCGTGCTTCTCCTTCAGCCGCGCGCCGATCGCCAGCGCCCACGGGGCGTTCACCCGCGCGCCGAACGGCGAGTGCACCACGAGCCGCCAGTCGCCCAGCTCGTCGCGAAAGCGCTCGACCAGGATCGTCTTGTCATTGGGCAGGTGCCGGGTGGCCGTGCGCTGTTCCGCCAAGTACGCCAACAGGTTCTGCGTGGCCCACTCGTCGAGCCCCGCGTCGGCCGCGCGTTGGACCGCGTCCGCGTTGTCCAAAGTGGACAGTTCGCGGACGAAGGCGCCGAGCGCGCGCCCGAGCTCCAGTGGGCGGCCTGGCGCATCGCCCTTCCAGAACGGCAGCCGCGCGGGCTGACCCGGCGCGGGGGTGACGATCACGCGATCGTGCGTGATGTCCTCGATCCGCCACGACGACGTGCCCAGCAGCACCACGTCACCGACGCGCGACTCGTAGACCATCTCCTCGTCCAGCTCGCCGACGCGCGAGCCGCCCTTGCCGTCCGCGCCGGGAGTGCTGACGGTGAACAGGCCGCGATCGGGGATGGTGCCGCCGGAGGTCACCGCGAGCCGCTGCGCGCTCGGCCGCCCGTTGAGCACGCCGGTGACGCGGTCCCAGGTGATCCGCGCGCGCAGTTCGCCGAACTCCTCGCTCGGATAGCGCCCGGCGAGCATGTCGAGCACCGCGTGCAGCGCGGAGTCCGGCAGCGACGCGAACGGCGCCGCCCCGCGCACCACGGCGGCCAGCTGGTCGACGGTCCACGGCTCCATCGCGGTCATCGCGACCACGTGCTGCGCCAGGACGTCGAGCGGGTTGCGGGGGTAGCGCAGCGCCTCGATCGAGCCGGCGGCCATCCGCTCGGCCACCACCGCACAGGACACCAGGTCACCGCGGAACTTCGGGAACACCACGCCCTTCGACACCGCGCCGACCTGGTGCCCCGCGCGGCCCACGCGTTGCAGCCCGGAGGCCACGGTCGGTGGCGCCTCCACCTGGATCACCAGGTCCACCGCGCCCATGTCGATGCCCAGCTCCAACGAGGAGGTGGCGACCACGCACGGCAGCACGCCCGCCTTCAGCTCCTCCTCGACCAGGGTGCGCTGTTCGCGGGCCATGGAACCGTGGTGCGCCTTGGCGATCACGGTCGTCGAGCCCGTCGTGATGCCCGAGCCGCCCACCGCCTCGGCGGGGAAGCGCTCCACCTCCGCGGGTTCGCTGGCCAGCTCGTTCAGCCGCGAGGTCAGCCGTTCTGCGAGCCGTCGCGAGTTGGCGAAGACGATCGTGGACCGGTGCTGCCGCACCAGGTCGAGAATCCGCTCCTCCACGGCGGGCCAGATCGACGGCCGCCGCGCCGCTCCCGCCGCCGAGCCGGTGATCTCCTCGTCCTCGGGCAGCTGCTCCGCCGGTCTGTCCAAAGTGGACATGTCCTCGACGGGGACCTCCACCCGCACCGCGACGGTCTTGCGGTTCTCCGGCCGCACCACGCGCACCGGCCGCCCGCCCGCGAGGAAGGAGGTGACCTCCTCGATCGGTCGCACGGTCGCGGACAGTCCGATGCGCTGAGCGGGGCGCTCCAGCAGCGCGTCCAGCCGTTCGAGGGACAACGCCAGGTGCGCGCCGCGCTTGGTGCCCGCGACGGCGTGCACCTCGTCGACGATCACCGTGCGCACCCCGGCGAGTGATTCCCGCGCGGCCGAGGTCAGCAGCAGGAACAGCGACTCCGGTGTCGTCACCAGCACGTCCGGTGGGCGGCGGGCGAAAGATCGGCGCTCCTCCGCAGGCGTGTCACCGGTGCGCATGCCCACGGTGATCCCCGGGTCAGGCAGACCGAGCCGGTGCGCCGCCTGCCGGATACCGGTCAGCGGCGCTCGGAGGTTGCGCTCCACGTCCACCGCGAGCGCCTTGAGCGGCGAGATGTAGAGGACGCGGCAGCGGTGCTTCGGCTCGGCGGGAGGCTCGGAGCGGGCGAGCTGGTCCAGTGCCCAGAGGAACGCCGCCAACGTCTTGCCCGAGCCGGTCGGGGCGACGACCAGGGCGTGCTCGGCGTCCGCGACGGCGTTCCACGCGCCGACCTGGGCATCGGTCGGCGCGGCGAACGCGCCCCGGAACCACTCCCTGGTCGGCGCGGAGAACTTCTCCAGCACTTCGGACATGACCCCATCCTGAACCAGGGGTCTGACAGTCGCCGGGCTACGGCTTGCGATAGGTCAGCAGGTACCGCCAGAAAAGCTGCCGCCGTACATGGTGACCAGGCAAAACGCGATTCGCGTCGGCGCGGATCTCCGCATAGGTCAGCTCGGCGCCCTTGACCGGGGCGTGAACTCCGTCGTCCTTCCGGGTCAAGGCGTTGAGCGCCAGGTTCACCGGCGCTGCGGCCAAGCTCAGCGCGTGGTCCGAAGCGGTCTTCTCCCGGTAGAGCCCCAGGATCGCCAGAACTCCGCCCGGCTTCAGGGAGTCGCGGAGCCGCTCCAACGCGTCAGGGAAGGACGGCAGGTGGTGCACCGTCGCGATGCACGAGACGAAGTCGTAGCGCGCGGGCTCGATGTCCATGAGGTCGCATTGGCGGAACTCGATGTTCGCCGCACCCATGGACCGCGTGCGCGCTACGTCGACCATCTCGGCAGACGCGTCGATCGCGTCCACCCAGCCGGCTTGACGGGCCAGACGCCTCGCGAACACACCGGTGCCGCAACCGACGTCAAGTGCGTCAGCGCAGTGTGAGGGCACGTGTCGCAGGAGTCTTCGGTGATAGAAGTCGTTGTGATTGAAAGTCATCGCTTCAAGGACGCGCTCGCGTCCTCCTTGGTTGTACTCCAACGCCATTGCGACTCACCGTCAACGACCGTGTCTGTTTGAGTGAGCCCGGCAGCCGCGGCGACCGCGCCCGACGCCGCGTGCCCGGGGTGCACGTGGGCCACGATTTCGGTCACACCGCTTGAACGCAGCCAGTCCACCAACGCGCGCGCGGACTCGGTAGCGAAGCCACGGCCCTGCCATGGCGTGCCAACGACCCACGCGATCTCCGCGCTGCCGTGGGCGACGGTGGCCTGCACGTAGCCCGTCAGGCAGTTCTCCGCGCGCGATCTGATGACGAAGTTCATCCAGGTCACAGATGGATCGGGAGAGCCGTCGACCTGCTTCGCGTAGCGCTGGCGCAAGTGCTCGACAGTGGCGGGCGCGCCACCCGTGAACTCGTGCAGTGCCGCGTCCGCCAAGACCTCCGCCATCTCCTCCGCGTGCTCCACGCGGAGCGGAACGAGATCGAGGCGGTCAGTGCGCAACGGACCCATGAGAGGAGACCGTAACCGCCAATCTGGGCAACCCCGCCACATGGCCTAACCCCGACATGGCAGCATCACACCCCAGCGTCCAAACCGGACGCTGTGCGTCCCGTGGCGACAAGGGGAGAGCAGTGCGCGTCCTGTCGGTGGACCTGGGTACGTCCAACACCGTTGCCGTGTTGTCAGCACACGGCAGGCCACCGCGCGTGGTCGAGGTCGACGGCTCGGCGACGATGCCCTCAGCCGTCTTCGCCTCCGAGGACGGCGGACTGGTCGTCGGCCGTGACGCCGAGCGGCGGGCCCGGCTCGACCCGTCGCGCTTCGAGCCCAACCCCAAGCGCCGGGTGGACGACACCACGCTGCTGCTGGGCAACACCGTCATCACGGTGACCGACGCGATGGCAGCGGTGCTCCAGCGCGTCGCGGACGAGACCAAGCGCCAGCTCGGCGGCGAGATGCCGGACGAGGTGCGACTGACGCACCCCGCGCAGTGGGGCGCGATCCGCCGCAACGTCCTGCTCTCCGCCGCGCGTCTGGCCGGGTTCGGCCCGCAGCTGACCCTGGTGCCGGAGCCCGTCGCCGCCGCCGCGCACTTCGCGTCCTTCCCGGAGCGCTCGCTGGCACCCGGACAGGCGCTCGCCGTCTACGACCTCGGCGCGGGCACCTTCGACGTCGCCGTGGTCGGCGCGACCCCCACGGGCTTCGTCGTGCTCGCCGAGAACGGCCTGCCCGACCTCGGTGGTCTTGATGTGGACCACGCGCTGCTGGTGCACGTGGGACGCGAGGTGTCCTACCGCGACCCCGAGAAGTGGCAGCGCGTTCTGCGCCCCGAGTCGACCGCGGACCGCCGTGCCCGCCGCACGCTCCTTGAAGACGTGCGCGCGGCCAAGGAGGCGCTGTCCCGGCACCCGCAGACCGAAGTTCCGATGCCGGAGCCCTTCGACGACGTGCTCGTCACGCGCGCGGAGCTCGAAGCGCTGATCCGCCCCAGTCTGCTGCGCAGCATCGAACTGCTCGCCGACACCATCGGCTCCGCCGGGATGACCCCGGAGTCACTGGCGGGCATCTACCTCGTCGGTGGCTCCAGCCGCATCCCGTTGGTGGCCAAGCTGATCTCCGACCGGCTCCGCGTCGTCCCGACGAGCCTCGACCAGCCGGAGACCGCCGTCGCACTCGGCGCGCACCACGTGCCGCAGGACGGCACCAGCGCGCGCACGGGGCAGCTCCCGCCGCAGGAGATGTACCCGGGCGGCGTGACCGCGCCGTACCCCACGGCGATGACCACCGCGCCCGCGTACCCGAACACCGGGCCGCAGCCGGTGCAGCAACACCAGCACCAGCAGCAGCACCAAGCCCCGCCGCAGTACGGCGGCTACCCGCAGTACCCGCAGCAGCAGCCCAAGAAGAACTCCAAGCCGTTGCTGATCGGCGTCGCGGCCTCCATCGTGCTGGTGCTCGCCGTGGTGCTGGGCATCGTGCTGCTCGGCGGTTCCGGCCTGCCGAGCGCGAGCGACTGCTCGAAGCCGGGCGAGGCCGACCCCAAGGGCTTCACCTCGTGCATGCGCCAGCTCGCCGGCGACCTGGCCGACAACGTCCAGTGCGACCCGGGCGTCAGCGGGCTCGCCCAGAACGCGCTCGGCCGCATCCAGGGCGTCAAGGTGACCTGTCAGCTGCCCGCGGGCAACGGCGCGCCCACGCTCACCATCGCGTACGCGCACGCGGGTTCGATGGAGGTCGTGCAGAACATCGCCAACACCGTGATCGGTGAGTCCAAGACCGAACAGGTCGAGGCGGACTGGGGCGGCAACGGGCTCACCGGGCACTACCAGGCCACCACTGACCAGAGTGTCGGCTACCTCGTCTTCACCGTGAAGGACCGCCCCGTCGTCGGGTTGATGACCGTCGTGAACCCGACCGGAGCAGGCCCGAAGGCCAACGAGCTGGCCGACTACTTCGAGAAGCAGGTTCAGCCCGGGACCTGACCGGAGCTATCCCCGCGCGATTCGCGCGTGCCACGATCGGGGCATGCAGCGTGATCTCTTCGAGGCCGACCACGACGCGTTCCGCGAGCTGGTGCGCAGGTTCTTCGCCGATGAGGTGGTGCCCAAGCACCCGCAGTGGGAGTCCGAAGGGGTCGTCCCGAGGGAGGTCTGGGCCGCCGCCGGCGAGCTGGGCATGCTCGGCTTCGACATGCCCGAGGAGCACGGCGGTGGCGGGCAGCGCGACTTCCGGTTCAACACCGTGGTCGGCGAGGAGCTCGTGCGCACCGGCTCGACCGGTTGCGGCTTCGGTCTGCACACCGACGTCGTCGGCCCCTATCTGCGCGAGCTGGCCACCGAGGAGCAGAAGGCGCGCTGGCTGCCCGGGTTCTGCTCGGGCGAGCTGATCACCGCCATCGCGATGAGCGAGCCCGGCGCCGGTTCCGACCTCCAGGGAGTCCGCACGCACGCGCGCCGCGACGGCTCCGACTTCGTGCTCAACGGCTCGAAGACCTTCATCACCAACGGCATCAACTCCGACCTGGTGCTGGTCGTGGCCAAGACCGACCCCGAGGCACCCGGCAGCAAGGGGCTGAGCCTGCTCGCGGTGGAGCGCGGGATGGCCGGGTTCTCCCGTGGCCGCAACCTCGACAAGATCGGCTTGAAGGCGCAGGACACCGCCGAGCTGTTCTTCGAGGACGTGCGCGTGCCTGCGGAGAACGTCCTCGGCGAGGTCAACCGCGGCTTCTACCACCTGATGGCGATGCTGCCGCAGGAGCGAATCTCCGTCGCCGTGGGTTCGATCGCCACGGTGAGCGCCGCGCTGGAGCTGACCAAGGAGTACGTGCGCGGGCGCAAGGCGTTCGGGCGCAGCGTCGGCGCGTTCCAGAACACCCGCTTCGAACTGGCCGAGCTGGAGACGGAGTACTGGGTCACCCAGGTCTTCCTGGACCGCTGCGTGCGCGACCTCAACGCGGGGACGCTGTCCGCCACCGACGCGGCCATGGCCAAGCTGTGGACCTCCGAGCTGGCAAGGAAGGCCGCCGACCGCTGCCTCCAGCTGCACGGCGGCTACGGCTACATGAGCGAGTACCCGATCTCCAAGCTGTTCCTCGACGGCCGCGTGCAGGCGATCTACGCGGGCACCAACGAGATCATGAAGGAGATCATCGGCCGCTCGCTCGGCCTGGAAGAGCGGTCGTGACCGAACTCCTCGGCCGCCCCGTCGCGGCCGTGCAGCGCCGGGTGCTCGGCACGCTCACCACGAGCCAGGTCCTCGGCGGGGTCGGCGTGGCCACCGGGGTCACCGTCAGCTCGCTCGCGGCGGCCTCGCTGTCCGGCTCCGAGGTGGTCGGCGGGCTCGCCCAGACCAGCGCCGTGATGGGCGCGGCGCTGCTGTCGCTGCCCGCCGCGCGACTGGCCGAGCGCAGGGGCCGCCGTCCCGCGCTGATCATGGGCTACGGCCTGGCCGCCGTCGGCGCCGCGCTGGCGGCCACGGCGATCGCGCTGGGCTCGTGGCCGCTGCTGCTGGCCGCGCTCGTGCTGGTCGGCGGGGGCAGCACCGCCAACCTGGCGGCCCGCTACGCCGCGACCGACCTCGCCGCCCCGGAGCGCAGGGCCAGGTCGCTGTCGCTGGTGGTGTGGGCGACGACGATCGGTTCGGTGGCCGGTCCCAACCTCGCCGAGCCAGCGCAGCGGCTGGCCGGCTGGCTCGGCATCGCGGAGCGCTCCGGCCCGTTCCTGGTGTCGGTACTGGGTTTCAGCGCCGCGGCGGCGTGGGTGTGGTTCGGCCTGCGCCCCGATCCGCTGGTGCTGGCGCGGTCGGTCGAAGCGGTCGAGCCCGGGCCGTCCTGCCCCGCGCACGGTGCCCCGCTGCGGTGGACCGGCAAGCTCGCCAAGCTTCACCCGATGGGGTGGTTGGCGGTGGCGGGCATCGTGCTCTGCCACACCGCGATGGTCGGGCTGATGACCATGACGCCGGTGCACATGGACCACGGCGGCGCCTCGTTGAGCCTGGTCGGCGTGGTGATCAGCCTGCACATCGCCGGGATGTACGCGGCGAGCCCGGTGTTCGGGTGGATGGCCGACCGCTGGGGCCGGGTGCCCGTGCTCGCGCTGGGCGCCGGGCTCATCGTCGCCGCGGCGGGTGTTGCGGGGACCGCCTCCTCGCACGACGCGCCGCAGCTCGCGGTGGGCCTGGTGCTGCTCGGTTTCGGGTGGTCCGCCGGGCTGGTGTCCGGGTCGGCGTTGCTCACCGAGTCCGTGCCGCTGGCCGATCGGCCCGCCCTGCAGGGCATGTCCGACCTGGCGATGAACGTCGGCGGCGCGCTCGGCGGGCTCACAGCGGGGCTGGTGGTGACCGTGTGGTCCTACCAGGTG
Organism: Allokutzneria sp. NRRL B-24872; assembly: GCF_002155965.1. GTDB lineage: Bacteria > Actinomycetota > Actinomycetes > Mycobacteriales > Pseudonocardiaceae > Allokutzneria. Next base: position 65,947 of record NZ_MUMH01000048.1, on the reverse strand, counting down.
CTCGGCCTGCTCGTCGGCGTGCTCGCGCTGCCGTTCCTGGTGCTCTGCCTGCTCAGCGCTTTCGGTTCTGGCGGAACCAGATCAGCCCGTAGACGATCACGCCGATGAGGCCGCCCGCGAGGATCAGCTGGCCGAGCGGCGAGGAGAGGCCGGTGGGGTCGTCTTCGGTGAACACCCGCCGAGCGTAGCCTTGCCCCCGATGCGTATCACCCTTTTCCGCAGCCGGATGAACGACGAGTTCGGCTCCGTCCGCGCTGAGCTGATGGCCAGCACCCACGTGTTCTCCTCCCTCGGCGGGCGCACCGTCGACCAGGCCATGGAGGCCGGGATGGACCCGAAGCGGATCTGGCTCGCCGTGTGCGAGGCCTTCGACGTACCGCCGGAACGGCGCTGACCAGCGCTTCTCCTCACTGCCTCACCCCGAAGCGTGTCTCGACTGGACTCGAACACCTGTTCGGCTATGGTGTTGTCCACATCGGCACCAGCTATCCACAGATCCCGACCTCTCCGCGCTGACTGTCAGACCTACGCCGTAGCGTCGACCACGACCCGGTAGAGGGCCCCATCTGACGGCTAAAGGCGAGGCAGTGAAGCAAGGCAGGAAGCCCATGGCAGCGGTAGCACCCGACCGGGACAAGGCTCTTGAGCTTGCCCTGGCCCAGATCGACAAGCAGTTCGGCAAGGGATCGGTGATGCGTCTCGGTGAGGACACCAGGCCACCGGTCGCGGTGATCCCCACCGGCTCCATCGCCCTGGACGTGGCGTTGGGCATCGGCGGCCTGCCCAAGGGCCGCGTCATCGAGGTGTACGGGCCGGAGTCCTCCGGTAAGACGACCGTCGCGCTGCACGCGGTGGCCAACGCCCAGCGCCTTGGCGGCATCGCGGCGTTCATCGACGCCGAGCACGCGCTGGACCCCGAGTACGCCAAGGCGCTCGGCGTGGACACCGACGCGCTGCTGGTGTCCCAGCCGGACACCGGTGAGCAGGCGCTGGAGATCGCGGACATGCTCGTGCGCTCCGGCGCGCTGGACATCCTGGTCATCGACTCCGTGGCGGCCCTGGTGCCGCGTGCGGAGATCGAGGGCGAGATGGGTGACAGCCACGTCGGTCTGCAGGCCCGGCTGATGAGCCAGGCGCTGCGGAAGATGACCAGCGCGCTGAACAACTCCGGAACCACCGCGATCTTCATCAACCAGCTGCGCGAGAAGATCGGCGTGATGTTCGGCAGCCCCGAGACCACCACCGGTGGCAAGGCGCTGAAGTTCTACGCGTCGGTGCGGCTGGACGTGCGGCGGATCGAGACCCTGAAGGAGGGAACCGACGCGGTCGGCAACCGCACCAGGGTCAAGGTCGTGAAGAACAAGATGGCGCCGCCGTTCAAGCAGGCGGAGTTCGACATCCTCTACGGCCAGGGCATCAGCCGCGAGGGCTCCCTGATCGACATGGGTGTCGACCAGGGCATCGTCCGCAAGTCCGGTGCCTGGTACACCTACGAGGGCGACCAGCTCGGCCAGGGCAAGGAGAACGCCCGCAAGTTCATGCGGGAGAACCCCGACATCGCCAACGAGGTCGAGAAGCGCATCAAGGAGAAGCTCAACATCGGCCCGCAGCTCGCGGTCGAGGGCGAGGAAGCAGCGCCCGCTCCCGTCGAGTTCTAGCCCTTCTCGCACAGCACGGCTCCTTCTCGCACAGCGCAACGCGTTCGCCCTCCCGCCCGGGGTGCCGGTCCTCCGGCGCCCCGGCGGGAGGGAACGCCAGGACCGAGGTGATCTCCCATGACCCGGCCCGGTCGTTCCCGGCGCCGCCCCGGTTCCGGCATGCCCGGTGGCTCCGGCCCCAGCTCCGCTGACGGGGCGTCGGCCGAGCGTCGGCAGCAGGCTCCCCGCGATCCGGTGGAGCACGCGCGCGACATCTGCCTGCGGCTGCTCGCGGTGCGTCCGCGCACCCGCGTCGAGCTGGAGCAGGCGTTGCGGCGCAAGGAGATCCCCGATGACGTGATCGCGGCGGTGCTCGATCGCTACAGCGACCTCAAACTGGTCGACGACGCCGCGTTCGCCGAGCTGTGGGTGCGCTCCCGGCACACCCACCAGGGCATGGCCCGCCGCGCCCTCGTCGCCGAACTGCGCCGCAAGGGCGTCGACGGCGAGACCGCGGCCGATGCGGCGTCCACAGTGGACAGTGAGGCCGAGGAGGAGCGGGCGCGCGCCCTGGTCCGCCGCAAGATCCCCTCGGTGCTGCGCGTCGACGAGACCGCCCGCGTCCGCCGCCTGGTCGGCATGCTCGCGCGCAAGGGCTATCCCGAGGGCATGGCCTACCGGGTCGTCCGCGACGAACTCCGCGAAGCAGGCTCCGAAACCACCCTCCTCGACGACTGACCCGAGTCCCCCTTCTCCCGTTTCGTACTCCTAACGGGAAAAAGAGCGCTCCCAACACCCGATTCCGGTACGAAACGGGAAACAGCGATGGGTCAGCGGACGCCGAGCTCGCGGGCGATGACCATGCGCTGCACCTCGCTGGTGCCCTCGCCGATCTCCAGGATCTTGGCGTCGCGCCAGTGCCGGGCGACCGGGTACTCGTCCATGAACCCGTAGCCGCCGAAGATCTGCGTGGCGTCCCGGGCGTTGTCCACCGCGATGGTGGAGGCGTAGAGCTTGGCGATGGCGGCCTGCTTCTTGAACGGCTGCCCCGCCACCAGCCTCGCCGCGGCGTCGTACCAGGCCAGGCGCGCCACGTGGGTGCGCATCTCCATGTCGGCGATCTTGAACTGGATCGCCTGGTAGTGGCCGATGTTGTGGCCGAAGGCGGTGCGCTCGGCTGCGTAGCGCACGCACTCGTCGAGGCAGCCCTGGGCCAGGCCGACGCTGAGCGCGGCGATCGCCACCCGCCCTTCGTCCAAAGTGGACAGGAACTGGGCGAAACCCCTGCCGCGCGTGCCGAGCAGGTTCTCCTCGGGCACGCGCAGGTCGTCGAAGGACAGCTCGCGGGTGTCGGAGGCGCGCCAGCCGACCTTCTGGTACTTCGGCGCCACGGTCAGCCCTGGCGTCCCGGCGGGCACGATGATCGAGGAGATCTCGTCCTCCCCGGTGCGCGCGGCGACGGTGATCATCGAGGTGATGTCGGTGCCGGAGTTGGTGATGAAGCACTTCGAGCCGTTGAGCACCCACTCCCCGCCGTCCAGCCGCGCGGTGCTGCGCAGCGCGGCGGCGTCGGAGCCGCTGCCGGGCTCGGTGAGGCCGAAGGCGGCGAGCCTGCGCCCGGCGACGAGGTCGGGCAGCCAGCGCTGCTTCTGCTCGTCGGTGCCGTAGCGGTAGACGGGCATCGCGCCCAGCGACACCCCCGCCTCCAGCGTGATCGCGACCGAGGAGTCGGCGCGGGCCAGCTCCTCCAGCGCCAGGCAGAGCACGAAGTAGTCGCCGTCCATGCCCCCGTGCTCCTCAGGGAAGGGCAGGCCGAACAGGCCCATCTCCCCCATCTGGCGGACGACGTCGTACGGGAAGGTCCCAGCGGCGTCGCTGGCGTGCGCTTGTGGCGCCACCACGGTGCTGGCGAAATCCGCGACGGTCTTGCGGAAATCTTCCTGCTCGGCATCGAGCCGGTAGTCAGGCATGTGACACCCCTTGCTGAATAGTTGGCCCAAGTGTCACATCCGCGGCGCGTCCACGCCAGGTCCTCGTTCGCGCGGGGGGCGCGTCCGGACGGGTGAACGCCGATTCGTAGACTGCGCCGGTGGCCGCACTGGACGCTCTCTCGCTCCGCCTGCCCCAGCCGTACCGCGATCTGGTGATCAAGCACCAGGAACTGCTGCGGTTCGCCGTCGTCGGCTCCATCACCTTCGTGGTGAACACCGTGGTCTTCTACGGTCTCAAGTGGACGATCCTGGAGCCCAAGCCGGTCAGCGCACTCGCGGTCGCGGTGATCGTGGCCACGATCGTCGGCTACGTGCTCAACCGCGAGTGGTCCTTCCGCACCAGGGGCGGCCGCGAGCGCCACCACGAGGCCGCGCTGTACTTCCTGATCAGCGGCGTCGGCGTGCTGATCAACTCGGCCCCGCTCTACGCATCCCGCTACTGGCTGACGCTGGAGGAGCCGCACGTCAGCGCCCTCACCCAGGAGCTGGCCGACTTCGCGAGCGGCATGCTGCTGGGCACCGTGCTCGCCATGGTCTTCCGGTGGTGGGCGTTCCGGAAGTACGTCTTCCCGGACGAGGGCGCCAGGGTCGTGCGCGACGCGGAGAAACTGCTCAAAGCGGACGTCAGGGCCCGTTCGGCATCCGAGTGATATCCGCGTACGTAGACTCGCGCGGGTGTCCCTGATCCACACGGTCGTCGGCAAGTTCCCCAAGCCCGTGCGCGAGCTGATGCTCAAGCACCGCGAGCTGCTCAAGTTCGCGTTCGTGGGCGGGACGACGTTCGTCATCGACACGGCCATCTTCTACGGCCTGAAGCTGACGATCCTGCACGACCGCCCGGTCACCTCGAAGGTGATCGCGGTGCTGGTCGCGACGATCGTGTCCTACGTGCTCAACCGCGAGTGGTCCTTCCGGCAGCGCGGCGGCCGCGAGAAGCGGCACGAGGCGGCCCTGTACTTCCTGGTCAGCGGCATCGGCGTGGGCATCTACGCGTTCCCGCTGTTCTTCTCCCGCTACGTGCTGGACCTGCGCTTCCCCGACGTCTCGGTGACCTACCAGGAGCTGGGCGACTTCTTCATCGGCCAGATCGGCGGCGTGCTGGTCGGCATGGTGTTCCGCTGGTGGGCGTTCCGGAAGTTCGTCTTCCCCGAGGAGAACGCCCGCCCGCGCGCCAGGGCGGGTTCGGTCGCCCGCAACGGCGACGCCGACTCCGACGAGGAGTTCGGCCACTCCTGAGCTGGTGCTAACGCGGCGTCTCCGCTGGCCAGGGCAGGCCGAGCACGTCGTCCGCGCGCGGCACCGGCAGGAAGATCACGAACGTGGCGCGGCGCGTTGAGGACAGGTCCAGCCGCCCGCCGTCCGCCTCCACCAGCGCGCGGGCCAGTGCCAGGCCGACCCCCGTCGAGCCGGAGCCGGAGACCCCGCGCTCGAAGACGTGCGCGACCAGCTCGTCGGGCACGCCCGTCCCACCGTCGGTGACCTCCACGGTGACCATGCCGTCCCCGTGCTTCGCCGAGATCGTCACCGTGCCGTCGCCGTGCACGCGCGCGTTGTCCAGCAGCACGCCGACCGCCTCGCGCAGCCGCGACGGCGTCGCCCTGGCGAGCAGCCCGGAGGTGACCCTGATGCGCAGCGCCCTGCCTTCCTTGCGCAGCGGCTCCCGCCACTCCGCGGCGATCGCGGGCAGCTCCACGGCGAGGTCCACCGGCTCGGCGCCGACGGAGCGGGCCCGGTGCGCGGCGGCGAGCAGTTCCTCCAGCACGGTGACCAGGTGGTCGACCTGCTCCAGCGCGGCGGCGGCCTCGCTGGAGGTGGACTCCTCCGGGTGCATGGCGAGGGCCTCCAGCCGCAGCCGCATCGCGGTGAGGCGGCTGCGCAGCTGGTGCGAGACGTCGCCGATCAGCTCGCGCTCGCGCTGCATCAGCTCGGCCAACGCGGAGGCCGAGGTGTCCAGCGCCTCGGCGAGGCGGTCCAGCTCGGGAACCTCGTACCGGCGGCGGTCGGGCCGGAAGTCACCCGCGCCGAGCCGGGCCGCGCGGTTGGCGACGTGCCGCAACGGGTCGGCGAGGCGGCGTGCGGTGACCGTCGCGACCGCCGTCCCGATGCCCATCGACAGCACGACCAGCAGCATCACCAGCCCGGCCATCTCCAGCTGGTCGCGGCGCAGGTTGGCGTCGGGGATGGTGAGCAGGACCTCCCCCTGGCGCACGATCGGCTGCCGCTCGGTGAGCGTGTCGTCCTCGACGAGATCGGGGCCGAGCCGCCGGTCCGCCTCCCCCGGCATCCGCACGACCAGCTCCCCGCCGGGTGGTACCAGCTGGACCTCGTTGAGGTCGATCTTGGCGCCCCTGGCGAGCTGCTCGTCCAGGATCGTGGCGATCTGCCTGGCCCTGGTGGAGAGCTCCTTGCGGGTGATGTCCTCGACGACCTGGAGGGCGCTGTAGCCGAGCGGGATGCCCAGCGCGAACCCCGTGACCAGGACGGCGAGCAGGATGGCACGGAGGATGCGGCGGCGCATGCGCCTGTTTATCAGGCCAGGCCGGCGGCCCGCCGCAGAGCCGTCTCGTCGTAGCGGACCAGGTTCTCGACCACGAGCCCGTCGCGCACGACCACCCGGTCCATGCCCTGGAACTCGAACGGCCCGTCCACCCCGGTGCCGCGCGCCACGTAGTGCAGGAAGATCGCATCGCCGGTGGCCGCGTGCGACAGCAGCTCCAGGCGCAGCGTCGGGACCTCGGTGAGCAGCCGGGCGATCCGCGCCAGGTAGTCGGGCAGCCCGCGCACCGGCTCGGGGTCGCCCGGCCAGTACCCGACGATGTCGTCGGAGAGCACGCTGTCCCCGCTCGGCGCGGCGAACGGGTCCTTCCAGAAGTCGGCCCAGAAATCGACGGTGAAGTTCCTCTTGTCAGCCATGCGATGAGCTTCGTTCACCGCGTGCCGCACAGCAATTACCTCACAGGTAAGGGGATTCAGTCGGCGTTGAAGCGGAACCCGACCCCGCGCACGGTCGCGATGCGCCGCTCGGTCATACCGGCGTGAGCGTCGCCGATCTTCCTGCGCAGCCACGAGATGTGCATGTCCAGCGTCTTGCTCCCGCGCAGCTCCGGGTCGTTCCAGACCTCTTCGAGGATGTCGTCGCGGCTGACCACCTGCCCCGCGCGCTCCATCAGCACGCGAAGCAGCTCGAACTCCTTGTTGGCCAACTGCACCTCGCGGCCGTCGACCTGCACGCGACGCGCGGCGAAGTCGATGCGCACACCGTTGGCCTCCAGGCTGCTGTGCGCGCGACGGCGCAGCAGCGCGCGGATGCGGGCCATCAGCTCCGCCAGCCGGAACGGTTTGGCCACGTAGTCGTCGGCGCCGGCGTCGAGGCCGACCACGAAGTCCACCTCGTCCACGCGCGCGGTGAGCATCAGCACGGGTATGCCCCGCCCGGCCGCGCGCAGGCGGCGGCAGACCTCCAGCCCGTCCAGCCCCGGCAGCCCCAGGTCGAGCACCAGCAGGTCCACGCCGCCGTTGACCGCGGCGGCCAGTGCGGCCGGGCCCTCGGAGACGACCTGGACGGAATAGCCCTCCCGGCTGAGCGCGCGGGAGAGGGGTTCAGCGATGGCCGGATCGTCCTCGGCCAGCAGCACGACGCTCACGGTGCCAGCCTAGGTGTATTGACCTATGAGGTTAGAAGTGCGGCTTGCGGATGGTCGGCCCGATCCGGCGACGATGAGGTGTCGCGCCATTGCCCTTGCGCAGACACCCAATCAGCAGTGGACGCAGCCGAGGATTCCGGCGCGACCCGGCGCCCTGGAGCTGTCCCTCAAGCCTGTGCTCGAGGGACAGCTCCGGTGGGCAGGTTGCTGGTCAGGTGGCCTCGTCACCCTCACGCCGGGGAAGACGCGCGAGTCGTTTCGCCCATTCTCGGCCAGCGTCCGGGGCCGGTTGCGGTGCTGGCTGGACCGGGGGTATCGGCCGCGTGCGCGGTGATCTTGGGGTCATGATCAGCTGCGGAGACTGCCGGGTCTCCCGTCTCCTGAAAGGTCGGTTGACGATCAACATGAAGCCGAGCCCAAACATCGAGGCGATCGCCAGCGCGATCACGCTGGAGACCAGCGCCCGGTTCATCTGAAGCTGCTGGAGGTGAATCTCGCTAAACAGATACATCCCGGCAGCCACGCTGAGCCCGACCGTCAGCAGAGCGAAGACCACGATGATTGCGATAATCGCCCCCGGCTCCCAGCGCTCTGTCTGGAACCTCTGCTCGTCCTCGTGCGTTCGCGCACAGACCTGGGAATGCGGGGCTATGGGCACGGCGGGGGTCGTGGCCACGGGGAGTTCAGGCGCAGCGTGTTGCTGTGCGCGACATCGCGTCCACAAGGTCATGATCCGCTGGACCTGCGTACTCGTCAGGCCGCAGGCGACGGCAAAGGCTTGAACATGTTCGTGCTTGACGGGCAGGTTCTGCCGGTCGGGCTTGACCATGTCGTAGCAGGAGCTACGCGGGATACCTGAGGCCTTGGCAAGCTGTCCAGGAGTGCGTCCAGAACGCTCTTGAAGCAGTCGCAGCAGTTTGTTGAATTCCGGCGCCGCCCGCGCATCAAGTTCTGCCAACAGGGTCGGCACAGCTGCCGTGTGCGAGCGTGGCGGTACGTTTGGGGTTTCGGGCATGTTCAGGCGCACGGCGGTGCGACGACCGGCTCCCTGGCGCGGCTTCGATAGGTCCTTCGGTGCACTGCCCGCGAAGTCCAGAGGCATGACCAGTTCGGGGTCGATGCCCTCATGGCCGATCCGGAACGCGACGTTCGCCTGTGCCCGCGCCTGCCGCCCCAGGCGAAGCGACCTAAGTAGCTTTAGTACGGCGTCGGCTGTCGGCGGAACCCAGTCCTGGATATAAGCCAACTCCTCCGTGCGCGACAGGCCTGCGCGCCGGGCCAGCCTGTCGGGCCGGAGCCCTTGCTGAGTCGCGATTCGCTTGATGAATGCGCAGAGATCGTGGCGAGCTTGCATCGCCGGGTCGACCAGCGAGACGGTGCGCAGCGGTACGCCGAGGTTGTACGCCCGATTTGGGGTTTCCGCGGAGGCCATCGGGATGACTTGTGTCTTGCTCATCACCGCTCCGCCGAGGACACGGAGTCCTGCACCACGCGCCAGACGGCGCGGCGCAGTTTGAGAGCACCGGTGGATAGGGCCAGCACCGTCACGACCAGCACCACGGCGGTGCTGACCGCCTCAACCGGGGTATGCCCGCGGTGAAGCATCCAGCCCGCGAACAGCATGGTTAGCGCGAGGATCACTGTCGGGACCCATGCGCTGGACCAGTGCTCCCACGCGTGTGACGGTCGAGTCTTGTTCATCCTGGTCACAGTCATTGAACCTCATGTCGTACGTCGAACGCGGTGTCGCGGGACCACCTCGAGGATCGCCCCGCGACACCACCTGATGGCACGGCCTGCTCGACGGGGTGAACCGTCGACTACAGCCACCGCCAGTTGGCGAACCAGCGGGTTGTGGAAATTTGACGATTTCCACTCGGCGGACACGGGTGACGCGTTCGCCGTGGCGACATTTTCCCCATCAGGGCGGTATTGGTCTAGTCGGTGCAGATGCCCCATGTCCGGATGCATCCGAATGTGTCCAAAGACGTCCAGAAAATTGCAGTTCGGGCCCTGAATCAGGTTCCTCTAGCGCGGAATGACGACGACAGCGGGAAGGAAACCCCTGTTCGTGGGCGTCCGAAGGTGTCCGAATGGTTTGCTCGCCGCGCAAAGGACGATACAGTAGCTGCGCGTGACAATCGGCTAGTGACCGGGGTCACGTAAACGCTGAGTACGTTCGTTGGCACGGCCGAACTCAGGGAGATCGGGCTCTGTTGACGCGGATCTCGATCACTGGCTCGGGACGGTACTGCCCGGTCCGAGCCAGAACCGACTTCCTCGACAGCTCCATCTTGGAACGGTTGGGGGAGGAGCTGATGGACCTGGTCGTTCTGACCAGGTCCATCAGCGTTTGCGCGCGAGCTGCGAGCCGCCAACGCCATGCCGGGACTGCGTGCTGACGCTCAAGCAAGAAAGCGATCAACTCGGCAAGTTGCTGCTTCGCGTTCCGGCGCAGGAGGTCTGTTGCTTCGCGTAAGGATTTCCTCCGCCCCCGAACTGGGCCAATTGCTCGATCGGCGACCACGGCGGCTGGACAGGTCTGACTGTCGCAATCCACACCGGCCCTGGAGGCACTCCGCTGCCCCAAGATCATCTGGCGATGTGTCCCTACGTTCACAACCACCTGAGACAGAACACCTAGGCTCATCCGCGTGGACCTCACGGCTGATCTCGATCTTGCGCTCCGCCTCGCCGACGCCGCCGACGCCATCACCTCGCGGCGCTTCCTCGCCAGGGACCTCAAGGTCGACCGCAAACCCGACCGCACCCCCGTCACCGACGCCGACCTGGCCGTCGAGGACGCCGTCCGCGAACTGCTCGCCGACGCCCGGCCCGGGGACGCGGTCGCGGGCGAGGAGCGCGGCGGCACGGCGGGGGCGGGCCGCGCGTGGGTGCTCGACCCCATCGACGGCACGAAGAACTTCCTGCGCGGAGTACCCGCTTGGGCGACGCTGATCGCCCTGGTCGTCGACGGCACCCCGGAGCTGGGCGTGGTGAGCGCCCCTGCTCTCGGCCGCCGGTGGTGGGCGGCGCGGGGCACGGGCGCGTGGACGACCGATCCCGACGGGTCCGAACGCCGGATCTCGGTGTCCGGGGTCGACGATATGGCCGACGCCTACCTGTCGACCACGCACCTCGGCTCCTGGGTGGAGTTCCACTCGCGCGAGGCCTACCTGCGTCTGGCCGACGCGTGCTGGGAGACCCGCGCGTTCGGCGACTTCTGGCAGCACTGCCTGGTCGCGGAGGGCGCGCTCGACCTGGCCGCCGAAGCGATCGTGAACCCGTGGGACGTCGCCTCGGTCCAGGTCCTGGTCGAGGAGGCCGGCGGGCGGTTCAGCGCGCTGGACGGCTCCGCCGACTACACCGCGGGGAGCGTGCTGACCTCGAACGCGCGCCTGCACGACCGCGCACTGGAGCTGCTGTCCCGGGCGGAGTGAAAAGAATTCGACTAAAACTCACTCGTGTCACTTTTTGCAGCGACACGTGAACCGCGTCACAACATCTCAACACGTGCGCATCCAGGCGAAGCATCGACTTTCCGGCAGACCTCAAGAAAAGACAAAGTCTTGCCGCCCCACTTCGTCACTCCTACATTTCCCGCCACGCCACGAATCACCGGGACATGAGGGGCGAACATGAAGAAGCGTATTTCGGCGGCGTTGGCCGCCGTTGCAACCCTTGCAACGCTCGGCACGGCCAACACGGCTTCAGCCAGTGCGAACGAGACGCAGCGCGGAGATTTCCCCTGTGGCTACTACTCCGACTGGGCAGGTTTCGCCTTCTACGGGCACTGCGGTTCTGGATGGGTCCAAATCAGGGTCGAGAAACTGATCCTGCCGAACGAGGTTCATTGCGTCGGCCCTGGCACCACAAGAATCGGATACGTCCCGCAGACGCGGTACGCCGTGTACCTCGGGAAGAGCTGCAAGAAGCCCGGGTCCTGAGTCCGATGCGAGCGGTCGCGGCGCCCGCCGCCACTCCGGTGGCGGCGGGCGGTGACACGGCTCAGACGGGGGTGACCCCGTGGCGGCGACGGGAGAAGTGGCGGTCCTTGCTGGCCGCGGCCCGGTAACGCCGGATCAGCTCCGCGCGCAGGTCCTCGGGCTGGGTGATGGTGTCGATCACCAGCTCGCTCGCCAGCCGCAGGATGTCGATGTCCTGCTCGTACTCGGCGCGCTTGGCCTGGACGAAGGCCGCGCGCTCCGCCTCGTCCTCGATGGCCGCGATCTTGTTGGCGTAGACCGCGTTCACCGCGGCCTCCGCGCCCATCACCGCGATCTTGGCGGTGGGCAGCGCGATCGTGGCGTCCGGCTCGAAGCCCGGCCCGGCCATCGCGTACAGACCGGCGCCGTAGGCCTTGCGCACCACCACGCACATCTTCGGCACGGTGGCCTCGGAGACGGCAGTGATCATCTTCGCGCCGTGCCGGATGATGCCCTGCTTCTCCACGGCGGTGCCGACCATGAAGCCCGGCACGTCGGAGAGGAACAGCAGCGGCACGTTGAAGGCGTCGCAGAGCTGGATGAACCGGCTGGCCTTGTCCGCGGAGTCGACGAAGAGCACGCCGCCCTTGAACATCGAGTTGTTCGCGACGATCCCGACGACGCGGCCGTCGAGCCTGCCGAAGCCGACCGTCAGCTCCTTCGCCCACAGCGCGTGGATCTCGAAGAACGAACCGTCGTCCAGCAGCGCCTTGACGTAGCGGCGCATGTCGAATGCCTGCCGCTCGCTCTCCGGGACGAGCTTGCGCAGGTCGCCCTTGCCCGGTCCCTCGGGCTCGGCCACCGGCGGCTCGCCCTGCCAGTTCGACGGCAGGTAGGACAGGTAGGAGCGCACCGTCCCCAGCGCCTCGTCCTCGGTCTTGGCCAGGAAGTGCCCGACGCCCGAGGTGGTGCAGTGCACGGCGGCGCCGCCCATCTCCTCCAGGGTGGTCTTCTCACCGGTGACCATCTCGACCATCCGGTCCGAGCCCAGGTACATCGAGGCGTTGCCCTCGACCATGATCACCACGTCGCAGAACGCGGGGATGTAGGCGCCGCCCGCCGCGCTCGGCCCGAACAGCGCGCAGACCTGCGGGATCGAGCCCGATGCGCGGACCTGGTTGTGGAAGATCTTGCCGGCGCCGCGGCGGCCCGGGAACAGGTCCACCTGGTCGGTGATCCGCGCTCCGGCCGAGTCCACCAGGTAGACCATGGGCACGCTGGTGGAGTACGCGACCTCGATGATCCGGATGATCTTCTCGACGGTGCGCGCGCCCCACGACCCCGCCTTGACCGTGGAGTCGTTGGCCATCAGGCAGACCGGCCGCCCGTCGATGGTCGCCGTCCCGGTGATCACGCCGTCCGCCGGGAGCCCGTCGGCCAGCGCGTTCGCGTACAGCCCGTCCTCGACGAAGCTGCCCTTGTCGACCAGGCGCTCGACCCGCTCGCGCGCGAAGAGCTTGCCCTTGGCGGCGTTGGCCTTGTGGTACTTCTCCGCCCCACCCGCGGCAACGCGGTCGTGCACCTCGGCGAGGTGGTCGACGGGAAGATCGGCCCCAGCGTCATTGATGGTCTGGCTCACATCCCGCAGATTAACGGCCTCGCTCAGACCACGGCGTATGACGCCCCTCACCATCCAGCGCGAGAAGGTGTAACACCACGTGCGTTTGCCTGCACGGTGCGCCGTACGCGCGGGCAACCGACGCTCGCTGCCTGCCGATGAACACCGGAGACGCACGTTCTCCGGGAGGCTGACCGCGTCTCAGGGGGAGATCGGCGACCGCGTCCGAGCAGCGGCCGCTGTCGTCCAGGCAGCTCGCTGACGCGTGCTCGACGCGTGCGAGCACGCCGCTGACGCGCGCGACGGCTTGGCGGTCGCGATGGGCGGCAGCAACCACGCGGAGGTGGTCGGCGAGCTGTCCGGCATCACGACCGCGATCGGCGCTGCCGCTGAGTTCGCCGGGACGCTCAGCGCGGCGCTGCACGACTTCGCCGACCGGATGGGGAGCGCGGCGCCCACACCCACGGTCATGCCCGCGGTCACGACGACGGCCGTGCCGCCGGGTCGCTGGAAGGGCAAGACCGCGAAGGAACACGTGCTCAACGGCGGCGAGGACATCGGCCGTGCGCCGAAGGGGAGAAAGCGGATGCCGATCCGGCTCGTGGACTCGGTGGAGGAGCTGTACGCCGGGTTCGCCGCGCTCAAGGTGGGAGCTGTGTCGCGGTCCGCCACTCAGTACGGCGGCGACTTCTACGAGTTCCCGGACGGGACCACGATCGCGTTCCGCACGCACAGCCGCAGTGGCGGGGAGAATGACCCGACGATGGACCTCGCGGTCCCGGGCGAGCAGACCACGACGTACAAGGCCAGGAAGACATTGCTCAAGATCCATCTGGACCACGAGGGACAGGACGGCCGATCGTGAACTACGACGACCTCAAGGAGTACGTCGCCGCGTCGTTCGAGTACGACTGGATGACTCTGCTCGACATCGTCGGGTACTTCCGGGAGAACGCCGAGGACGGCATCGACATCAACGATCTGCTCGTGCGGGCCGCCGCCGCTGCCGCGCAGTTGGTCCGCGACGGCGCGATGATCCCCGGCGGCATGCGGGACGGATTCCAGCCGTGGACCAGCACGCCGGAGGAGTCGGCCGCGCGGATCGAGGCCGAAGCCGCTGACATGGCCGCGCGAAACCATCGGCTCAACATCGGTGAGATCGCGTGGTTCACCGCGCCCGAGGACTTCCCCGAGCTGGTTCAGGGGCCGGTCCAGGGCTCGTAGCGCGGGAACTTCACGCGCAGGCCCTCCGCGATCGACGCGTGGACGGCGCGCGCCATCGCGGAGCCGATCCGCGAGCGCGGGCCGCCGTACTGCTCCGCGACGCCGTCGGTGGGGCACAGCAGCACGACCGCGTCGGTGACGGTTCCGGTGCCGGGAACATCGGCTTCGCGCAGCGCTTGGGCTTTGGCCTCCGCGACTGTGGCGACGGCGTTCACCAACGCCGCCTCGGACATCCGGGCGGGAAGCCAGCACACGACGTTGATGGTCCCCGGCGAAACGTCCACCGAAGACCCGCTCGCGGGGTCGAGCATTGACCCAGCGGAGGATTTCGCAGCGGCCCACGTGGGGTGCAGGCCGATGCCGGTGGTCACGGAAGCGACGACGCCGCTGTCGGAGTTCGTGACGGCGAGGCGGACGTCGACGGCGGTCAGCAAACCCGTGCCAGCGCCGGAAAGTCCTGACGCCGCAGCGAGTTCGGCGACGTGCGCGCCCGGGTCGGGGCGGTCGTAGTTCGTTCCGACGGTCGCGTTGACGACCCAGGAACGCTCACCGACACCTCCGCCGTGCACGCCGGAGGAGATCGCCAACCACGGACGATCGCCCTGCCACGTCAGCACCGGGTAGGACTCCACCCAGTGCAGCACCGGGAGCGGCGCGACCCACGGGTTCATCCCGTGAGCGCCTGGACCACCCGCGACGGGCTCGGGCGGCCGAGCTGCTGCGCCATCCACGCGCTGGTCCTGGCGAGCGCGTCGAGGTCGACGCCGTGCTCCACGCCCATGCCGTCCAGCGCCCACACCAGGTCCTCGGTGGCGAGGTTGCCGGTCGCCGACTCCGCGTAGGGGCAGCCGCCGAGCCCGCCGGCCGAGGAGTCCACTGTGGACACTCCGCAGCGCAGCGCGGTCAGCGTGTTGGCCAGCGCCTGGCCGTAGGTGTCGTGGAAGTGCACGGCGAGCCGGTCGATCTCGTCGAAGCCCGCGATCACGTCCTCGACCAGCCCGGGCGTCGCGACGCCGATGGTGTCGCCGAGGGAGATCTGCCAGCAGCCCATGTTCAGCAGCCGCTCGCCGACCCGGTGCACCTGCTCCGGCTCGACGTCGCCCTCCCACTGGTCGCCGAAGCACATCGAGATGTAGCCGCGCACGCGCAGTCCCTCGGCCAGCGCCCTGGTGACGACCGGCTCGAACATCTCGAACTGCTCGTCGAGGGTGCGGTTGAGATTGCGCTTGGCGAAGCTCTCGGTGGCGCTGGCGAAGATCGCGATGTGCCCGACACCCGAGTCGAGCGCGCGCTCAAGACCGCGCTCGTTGGGCACCAGCACCGGATAGTCGACGCCGGGGCGGCGGTCGAGGCCCGCGAGCAGCTCCTCGGCGTCGGCCAGCTGCGGCACCCACTTGGGGTGCACGAAACTGGTCGCCTCCAAGGTGGTCAGCCCGGCGTCGGCCAGGCGCCCCAGGAACTCCAGCTTGGTCGCGACCGGGACGATCGACTTCTCGTTCTGCAGCCCGTCTCGCGCGCCGACCTCCCAGATCGTCACGCGCTGCGGGTAGTAGGACTCCAGCGGAACGGACCTGGTCGGCAGGCCGACCTCACGCGCGCCCACTCAGCGGCCCTGCTTGCGCACGTAGTCGTCGTTCGGATCGTCGTTGGTCTCGCGGTAGAGCATCGTGCGGACGTACTCGACCCTGGGGATGTCGTCGAACTCCAGCGGCTCGTCGGATGCGGACTCGACGATCAGGGTGCCGCAGCCCAGCAGCCGGTCGGTCAGCCCGCGCACCGAGCGCACGCTGTTGATGCGCGACATCGGGATGTCGATCCCGGTCCGCTTCAGGACGCCCTCCTGGACCATCAGCCGGTGCGTGGTCACGACGAAGTGCGTGGTGCGCCAGCGCACGAACGGGGCGAGCACCAGCCAGATGAGCAGGATGCCGCCGACGACCGCGATCGCGATCTGGCCGATCATCGCCCACTCCGTCTGCTGCACGAGCGTGGCGAGGTAGATGCCCCCGCCGACGACGACGAGCAGGACGAACACCGGGAAGATCAGCATCTTCCAGTGCGGGTGCTTGTGCACCACGACCTGCTCGTCATCGGAAAGCAGATCGTCCGGGTAGGCCACGGGCTCCTCCTGGGGTGTGCGACGGCCACACGGTACCGGCCCGGGTGGCTCACTCGGGATGGGTGCCCGGGCGCAAATGGATGACGTCACCGGCGGAGATCGGTTGCGTCGAGCCGTCGGCCGCGCGCACGACCAGCCTGCCGTCGTCGTCGACGTCCTCGGCGACGCCGTGCAGGAAGCGGGTGCCGCCACCGCTGCCCGGCAGCTCGACGCGAACGCGCTGGCCCAGCGTGCCGCAGACCTGCCGGTACTCCTCGACCAGCCCGCTGCGCACCGGGTCACCGCCGTGCTCGCGCCAGCGCCGCTCCGCGATGTCCAGCTCCCGCAACAACTCCACGAGGATGCGATCGCGTTCCAGGCACTCCGCGCCCTGCAGGGCCAGCGAGGTCGGCGGGAGCCCGCCGGGGCCGACCGGAAGTTCATCCGCGCGTTGGTGGACGTTCACCCCGATGCCGAGCACCACCGCCGGTCCGCTTGCCCCGGTGACCGCCTCCGCCAGCACGCCGCAGCACTTCGCCCGATCGGGGCCGACCAGGAGGTCGTTGGGCCACTTCAGCACCGCGTCGACCCCGCAGAGGCCGCTGACCACGCGCTGGACCACGACTCCGCCGAGCACCATCAACCAGCCGAACCGGGCCACCGGCACCTCGGCCGGGCGCAGCAGCACGGACACGTGGATGCCCGCGCGCGCCGGTGAGAGCCATGACCGGGTGTTGCGGCCGCGTCCCGCCGTCTGCTCCTCGGCGATGAGCACGGTGCGGTCCGGCGCGCCCTCCCGCGCCGCCGCGGCGAGGTCGGTGTTGGTCGATCCGGTCCGCTCCAGCACCTCCAGCGAGGTGTACGGACCGTTCGGCGCCAGCAGCTCGGCGCGCAACGCGTCCGAGGGAAGGGCAGCGAGATCGGCTATCACACCTGGTCACGGTAGTCGCCGTGGTAGAGCGCCCGCGCCGGGGCCGATCGGTCCACTGTGGACACCCGTTCGGGTCAACCTTCGGCGAGCGGGTTTAACCGCCGTGGGAGACATTCTCCGGCGAGGCCCTCGCTGAGGAGAGGAATCCCGATGAGCGTCGACCAGATCGCGGGCTTGGGCGTGGACGCCGACCGCGCGTACGTCGTGGGCATGCTGTTCGCCTTCTGCCCGGCCCAGGTCGTGCACACCGTCGCCAGGCTCGGCGTCGCCGACGCGCTCGCTGACGGCGCTCGCACCACCTCGCAGCTCGCCACCGAACTCGACCTGCACGAACCATCGCTGAAGCGGCTGCTGCGCGGCGCCACCCAGGTCGGGCTCGTCAAGGAGACCGAGCCGGACGTCTACACGCTGACCGGCGCCGGGGAGGTGCTGCGCGAGGGCGTGACCGGCTCCGTGCGCAACCTCGCGCTCACCTTCGGCGGGGAGCCGACCTGGAAGTCGTGGGGCCGCATGGCCGACAGCGTGCGGACCGGGCGCTCCGGCATCGAGCTGGAGCACGGCCGCACCGCCTTCGAGTGGCTGGCCGAGAACCCCGAGGCTGAGGCCCACTTCAACGGCGCCATGGCCGAGACCACCTCGACGCAGAACCCCGCGATCGTCGCCGAGTGCGACCTCAGCGGCACGCGCACGCTCGTCGACGTCGGCGGCGGCAACGGCACCCTCATCGCGAGCCTGCTCGCCGCGAACCCGCACGTCAGCGGCACCCTCTACGACCTGCCCATGGGCTTGGCGGAGGCCGCGCCCGTGCTCGCCCCCGTCGCCGACCGCTGCCGCGCACTGCCCGGCGACTTCTTCGAGTCCGTTCCGGCTGGCCACGACACCTACGTGCTCAAGAGCGTCCTGCACGACTGGGACGACGCCAACGCCGCGCGCATCCTGCGCAGCTGCGCCAGGGCCATGCGCCCCGACAGCGAGCTGTTGATCATCGAGCAGGTCATGCCCTCCGGCACCACCGACTTCGCCGACGAGCCGTTCGTGGTGATGAGCGACCTCAACATGATGGTGTGCACCACCGGCAAGGAGCGCACCCGCGAGGAGTTCGCCGCGCTGCTCGCCGGTGCCGGGCTGCGCATCTCCTCGGTCGCCCGCTGCGCCTTCCCCATCTCGATGAGCGTGCTTCGAGCCGTGCCCGCCTGAGCGAGCTTCTGGGATGATGGGCGGTGCACGGCGGGAAGGAGGAGCCATGGACCCCGATGTCGACGTCACCGATGCCCCGCACCGCCGCGTCACCCTCGAAGAGGTCCGCGCCCACCGCGACGAGATCTACGAGATCGCCGCTCAGTTCGGCGTCAGCAACATCCGCGTCTTCGGCTCGGTCGCCAGGGGCGAGGCCGATGACGACAGCGACTTGGACCTGCTCGTGGAAATCGACGGCGGCTACTTCGCACTCACCGGCTTTGCCCTGGGAGTTGAAGAACTGCTCGGCGTGTTCACCCAGGTCGCCACTCCGAACGGGATCAAGGAGCGCATGCGCGAGCGCATCCTCAATGAGGCGGTGGCGGTGTGAAGCGCGACTCCGACGAACGCCTGCGGGACATCCTGGACGCAGCCGACGCGATCGCGCGCAACCTCCCGGGCTCACACGCGGCCTTGGAGCGCGACGAGGTTCGACAGGCCGCGCTGCTCAGGTGGATCGGTGTCATCGGCGAAGCCGCGAATCACGTGTCGACGGATGTTCATGCCGCCTATCCGGCTGTGCCGTGGCGAAGCATCGTCGGCATGCGAAACCGGACGGTGCACGCCTACTTCGAGGTTGATCTTGACGTCCTGTGGAAGGTCGCCAGCGAGGAACTTCCGCGCGTGCGGACGCAGATCGAGGCGATCCTGCGCGAGCGGCCTCAGCACTGAATCGCTCCAGATCGCGGTGATCGAAAGCTGATGGAGTGACGTGGGATACGCATCGGTAACCACCTCTGGCATCGGTGGATACGCTCACCGGTCATGAGCAGCGCCACCGAACCGATCGGCGTGGCACCGAGCGCGGAGCCGGACACGCACACCACCGCCGGCAAGCTCGCCGATCTGTACCGCCGCAACGACGAGGCCGTGCACGCCGGGTCCGCCCGCGCGGTGGAGAAGCAGCACGCCAAGGGCAAGATGACGGCCCGCGAGCGGATCGAGAAGCTTCTCGACCCCGGGTCCTTCGTCGAGCTGGACGAGCTGGCGCGGCACCGCTCGATCAACTTCGGCCAGGAGCGCAACCGGCCCTACGGCGACGGCGTCGTCACCGGCTACGGCACGGTGGACGGGCGCCCGGTGTGCGTGTTCAGCCAGGACGTGACGATCTTCGGCGGCTCGCTCGGCGAGGTGTACGGCGAGAAGATCGTCAAGGTGATGGACCTGGCGCTCAAGACCGGCAGGCCGATCGTGGGCATCAACGAAGGCGGTGGCGCGCGCATCCAGGAGGGCGTGGTCTCCCTCGGCCTCTACGGCGAGATCTTCCGCCGCAACACCCAGGCCTCCGGCGTGATCCCGCAGATCTCGCTGATCATGGGGCCGTGCGCGGGCGGGCACGTGTACTCCCCCGCGCTGACCGACTTCACCGTGATGGTCGACAAGACCTCGCACATGTTCATCACCGGCCCCGACGTGATCAAGACCGTCACCGGTGAGGACGTCGGCTTCGAGGACCTGGGCGGCGCGCGGACGCACAACACCAAGTCCGGCAACGCGCACTACATGGGCGCCGACGAGGACGACGCGATCGGCTACGTCAAGGCGCTGCTGAGCTACCTGCCGTCGAACAACCTCGCCGAGCCGCCGGTCTACGACGTGCCCGGCCTGACGGAGACCTCGATCGCGGAGGCGCTGACCGACGACGACCGGGAGCTGGACACGCTCATCCCGGACTCGGCGAACCAGCCCTACGACATGCACGAGGTCATCACCCGCGTGCTCGACGACGGCGAGTTCCTCGAGGTGCAGCCGTTGTTCGCGCCGAACATCCTGATCGGCTTCGGCCGCGTGGACGGGCAGAGCGTCGGTGTCGTGGCCAACCAGCCGACCCAGTTCGCGGGCTGTCTGGACATCGACGCCAGCGAGAAGGCCGCGCGCTTCGTGCGCACTTGCGACGCCTTCAACATCCCGGTGCTGACCTTCGTGGACGTGCCGGGCTTCCTCCCCGGCACCGACCAGGAGTGGAACGGCATCATCCGGCGCGGCGCGAAGCTGATCTACGCCTACGCCGAGGCCACGGTCCCGCTGGTCACGGTGATCACCCGCAAGGCCTACGGCGGCGCCTACGACGTGATGGGCTCCAAGCACCTCGGCGCGGACGTGAACCTCGCGTGGCCGACGGCGCAGATCGCGGTGATGGGCGCTTCTGGTGCGGCGAACATCGTGCACCGCAAGACGCTCGCGCATGCGGCGGAGCGCGGCGAGGACGTGGACGCCTTGCGCGCCAAGCTCCAGCAGGAGTACGAGGACACCCTGTGCAACCCGTACGTGGCCGCTGAGCGCGGGTACGTGGACTCGGTGATCCCGCCGTCCTACACGCGCGGATACGTCGCTCGCGCGCTGAACCTGTTGAAGGAGAAGCGCGAAACGCTTCCGCCCAAGAAGCACGGGAACATCCCGCTGTGACCGCCGGAGAACCGCTGCTGCGCGTGGTCCGGGGCGAGCCGACTGACGAGGAGCTGGCCGCCCTCGCGGCGGTCATCACCGCGGTGGCGAGCCAGTCCGCGCCCGAAACCGCGCCGAAACCGCGCTCGTTGTGGGCGGAACGGGGGTCGGTGCTGCGGCGCCCGCACCACCCCGGCCCCGGCGCGTGGCGGGCTTCAGGGCACCGTTTTTGAGCCGTCAGCGAGCTGTGAATAGCTGACGACGATCGGCCCCTGCCGCGTCACACTACGCATGAATAGCGTTGTGCCCGTTCATCATGCGGAGGTGCCTGTGCTCAACCGGATCGGCGTAGTGGTCGGACTGCTCGCCGTCATAGCCTCGACATTGGCGTCGCCTGCGACGGCGCGCCCCGTCGTCGGCGACGCGGCGCTCAGCCAACCCTTGCACGCACTCGCGGACGCGGTGCGCGAGACGGTGTGGGTGGACATCGGCCTGGACGGGGATCGGGACGGCGTACGCGACCGCGTCGCCGCGGACATCGTGCGCCCGCAGACCGCGACCAAGGTCCCGGTGATCATGGACGCGAGCCCGTACTACTCCTGTTGCGGGCGCGGCAACGAGTCCGAGCTCAAGACCTACGACCCCAGCGGCCGCCCCGTCGGCTTCCCGCTGTTCTACGACAACTACTTCGTGCCGCGCGGGTACTCGGTCGTGCTCGTTGACGTCGCCGGTACCAACAGGTCCGAGGGCTGCGTCGACGTCGGCGGCAAGTCGGACGTCACGTCGGCCAAGGCGGTCGTTGACTGGCTCAACGGCCGAGGAACGGGCTACGACAGCAAAACCGGTGGCAAGGCCGTCTCAGCGACGTGGTCGACGGGCGCGGTCGGCATGATCGGCAAGTCCTACGACGGCACGATCGCCAACGGCGTCGCGGCCACGGGCGTCGACGGTCTGCGGACCATCGTGCCGATCGGTGCGATCAGCTCCTGGTACGACTACTACCGCGGCGACGGCGTGCCTCTGCGGCGCGGCGGCCCCTCCGGGCTCGCGCGCACCGTGGAGAGCGGTGGGCGCCCCGACTGCGGGCACGCGAAGACCGCGCTGGACCAGGGCACCAAGGCCAACGGCGACTACACCCCGATGTGGGCCGAGCGCGACCACGTCAAGGACGCGAGCAAGGTGAGGGCGAGCGTCTTCGTCGTGCACGGACTCGGCGACATGAACGTCATGACCCTCCACTTCGGACAGTGGTGGGACGCGCTGGCGAAGGCCGGGGTGAAGCGCAAGATCTGGCTCAGCCAGACCGGGCACGTCGACCCCTTCGACTTCCGCAGGGCGGAGTGGGTGCGCACGCTGCACCGCTGGTTCGACCACACGCTCCTGGGCGCTGCCAACGGGATCGACACCGAGCCGATGGCCGATGTCGAGCGCGCACCGGACACCTGGAGCACCGACAAGGTCTGGCCGCCCACGAGCAAGCTCACCGCGGTTCGGCCGCAGTCCGGAACCACGGCGGGGCTCGGCAAGCTGGCCACAACCCCTGCCGCTGAAGGGAAAACCGAGCAGCTGACCGACAACGGCCG
This sequence comes from Allokutzneria sp. NRRL B-24872, assembly GCF_002155965.1. Lineage (GTDB taxonomy): Bacteria > Actinomycetota > Actinomycetes > Mycobacteriales > Pseudonocardiaceae > Allokutzneria. The sequence goes on along the minus strand of NZ_MUMH01000048.1, from coordinate 43,674 downwards.
GACCGACGAGTACTCGTGGGCTTTGCAGCCCAACGCTTCCTCGCCTTCGCGCGTGCTGTTCACCACCGGCGCGCTGAGCAAGGAAGTGCGGCTCTCCGGCACCGGCTCGATCACCGTCACGGCCAGCTCTTCGACGCCGACCGCGCACCTGACCGCAGCGCTGGTCCACTACGGCCCCAACACGATCCGCGACTACCGGGGCACCGAAGAGGGCATCAGGACGCTCAGCACCGAGTCGTGCTGGGGCGAGAACCGCGACGGCGACAACGCTTGCTACAAGGACACCGAGACCGCGACGAAGCAGGTCGACCACGAGGTCCTCGCGCGGGGCTGGGCCGACCTCAGCAACCACTCCTCGCTCAGCAGCAGTGCGCCGTTGCAGCCGGGGAAGCGCTACACGATGACGTTCCGGCTCTCCGCGCTGGACCACGTGATCCCGGCGGGCCACCAGCTCGCGGTGATCATCGGCGGCACCGACAGCTCCTACATCACGGCTCCGGCGCAATTGCCCAAGATCACCGTCGACCTCAGCCGGACCGCCTTCAACCTCCCGCTCGTCGGCGGACTGCCCTCGGCGAACGAGAGCGCGAAGCTCGAAGCCCGATCCGGCCTGCCCGCCCCGACCGCGCTGCCCAACGGGGAGCGCTGAGCAGGTTCGTAGCGGTTGAAGACCGCTGGAGCGGGGCACGGCACGGCGGAGCGAGGCGGGGTGTGCGGACGGGGCGACTACGCTCGCGGGTCGTGCGATTCGTGCTTGCCTCAGCCTCTCCCGCCCGCCGTGCCGTTCTCGGCGCCGCCGGGATCGACCCGATCGTCCGCGTCTCCGGAGTGGACGAGGACGCCGTCACCGCGGCACTCGGCGACGCCACCCCGACCGACCTGGTGGTGGCGCTCGCCGAAGCCAAGGCGGACGCCGTCCTCGGCGCCGTCGCGGCGGAGTTCCCGGACAGCGTGGTCGTCGCCTGCGACTCGATGCTGCTGATGGACTTCGGCGACGGCCCGAAGGTGGTCGGCAAGCCGGGCTCCGTCGAGGTGGCGCGCGAGCGCTGGAAGCACATGGCGGGCGGCTCCGGCGACCTGCTGACCGGGCACGCGGTCGCGCTGTTCCGCGACGGCGAGCTGGTGGCGCGCGCCAAGGGCTCGGCGTCCACGACGGTCCGCTTCGCCGACATCACCGACGACGAGCTGGAGGCCTACCTGGCCACGCAGGAGCCGCTGGCGGTCGCGGGCGGCTTCACCCTGGACGGGCTCGGCGGCTGGTTCGTGGAGGGCGTGGACGGCGACCCGTCCAGCGTCATCGGCATCAGCCTTCCCCTCACCCGGAAGCTCCTTGCGCAGGTCGGAGTGGGTGTGGTCACACTTTGGCGGGACTAGGAAGCGCCGGGCGTCACTGATGGTTGGTTGAGGGCGCGATGAAGATTCCTCGGCTTCTCCTCACCAGGCGCCTGCACGTCGATCTGCGACGGCAGGCGAGTTCGCTCTGTCCGGGCTGACCCGCCCCGACACCCGAACCCACTCCCCTTGAGAAGCCGAGGAACCCCGCCGTGCTCAAGAAAATCCCCTTCTGGGTCCAGATCGTCGCCGGGCTCGTGCTCGGCATCGCGCTGGGCGTGCTCGCCAGGGTCGGTGAGCTGCCCTGGCTCGGCACCGCGCTGAGCACGATCGGCGGCACCTTCGTGCAGCTGCTCATGCTCGCCGTGGTGCCGCTGGTGTTCACCGCGATCGTGGTGAGCATCGCCAACCTCCGCTCCATCAGCGGCGGTCCGGGCACGGTCGCCAGGCTCACCGGCAAGACCCTGCTGTGGTTCGGCATCACCTCGCTGATCGCGGTGCTCGTCGGCATCGCGACCGGGCTGATCACCAACCCCGGCCAGGGCGTCGGCCTGACCCCGGACCCCAGCTACAAGCCGAAGTCGCAGGGCAGCTGGCTGGACTTCCTCAAGGGGATCATCCCCAGCAACCCGGTGGACGCGTTCACCTCCAACGGCAAGGTCCTGCAGATCGTCTTCCTGGCCGTGGTGATCGGCATCGCCGCGTACAAGGTCGGCGAGAAGGCCGAGCCGTTCGTGGCGTTCAACCGCTCGCTGCTGGAGGTCGTGCAGAAGGCGCTGTGGTGGGTCATCCGGCTCGCCCCGATCGGCACGCTCGGCCTGATCGGCAAGGCCGCGTCGCAGTACGGCTTCGACGTGCTCCGCCCGCTCGCCACGTTCACCATCGCCGTCTACGTCGCGTGCGCCGTGGTGCTCTTCGTGGTCTACCCGGTGCTGCTGCGCACGGTCGGCAAGGTCAGCCCGGCGAAGTTCTTCGCCAACGCCTGGCCCGCGATCCAGCTGGCGTTCGTGTCGCGCTCCTCGATCGGCACGCTCCCGCTGACGCAGCGCACCACGATCGACAACCTCGGCGTGCCCAAGGAGTACGCGAGCTTCGCGGTGCCCTTCGGCGCGAGCACGAAGATGGACGGCTGCGCGGCGGTCTACCCGGCCATCGCGGCGATCTTCGTCTCGCAGGTGTTCGGCGTTCCGCTGTCGCTGTGGGACTACGTGCTGATCGCGTTCGTGTCCGTGGTCGGCTCGGCCGCGACCGCGGGGCTCACCGGCGCGACGGTGATGCTCACGCTGACCCTGTCCACCGTGGGTCTGCCGCTGGCCGGTGTCGGCCTGCTGCTCGCGATCGACCCGATCCTGGACATGATGCGCACCGCGACGAACGTGGCGGGCCAGATGGTCGTCCCGGTCCTGGTGGCGCGCAGCGAGGGCACGTTGGACGACGAGGTCTACAACGCCAAGCGCTCCGACAAGGCGCTCATCCCCGCCTGACCGGTCGTTCCCCTCAGCACTTGCGCAGCGCGGACTTCGCGGGCGCGAGCGCTGAGGGGTAACCGGGCAGCCGGTCGATCTTGGTGACCGGCGCCGTGCAGCCCATCTGCTCGGTCTCGGTCGACCAGACTTCGAGGAAGTACGAGTCGCAGTAGCTCGCCCCGCTGCCGCACGAGCTCTGCGCGGTCACCAGCTCGGCGACGCCGTTGCCGTCCACGTCGTGCAGGTTCATCAGGCCCGCCGTGGCCACGTAGGCCGACTGCGCCCGCTCCCACGCCTCAGGACCGCGCACGAACAGCTCGCCGGTGACGGTGTCCCCCGCCTCGCCGGAGACCAGGCAGACCGCGAGACGGCCCAGCACGCAGCTCAGCGACTGCGGGGTCAACCGCGCCGCGTACTGGCCGATGGTGACCTCGAAGATGCTGTGCGTGTTGTCCCTGCCGACGCGGATGCGCCCGTTGCCGCCGTTCTTGTCGGTCAGCAGCTCCACCTGGTCGCCCTCGACGCGCTGCGTGGCGAGCACCTTGCACGGGCCGGTGTTGCAGTAGAGCTGGCCCTGGGGCGCGGGCGCCGTGGTCGACGTGGGCGGGGCGCCGGACGGAGTGCCACCGTCGAGGGCGTTGGGGAGGGAGGCGACGGTGACGAGGGCGGCGACAGTGACCACCGCGCTGGCCCACATGGTCACGACGACCGACTTCGGCGCGGACGACACCTCTCGCACACCCCCTTCGTCTGAATGGTTACCGGGCGGGAACGGCAACTGCAACGACGTCTGCGCGACACGTGAGGTTGCTCTCCAGTAGCCCCCCTCACCTGGACCCTAGACTCGCCGACGCGCGAGTCTGTTGACCGACGCGTCGTCACGAGGAGGTGCGGTGTCAGTGAGCAGCGACACGCAGGGCAGGGCCATCACCAAGGTGCTCGTAGCCAACCGCGGCGAGATCGCGGTGCGGGTGATCAGGGCCTGCCGGGACGCGGGACTGGCCAGCGTGGCCGTCTACGCCGACCCCGACCGCGACGCTCCCTTCGCCAGGCTCGCCGATGAGGCGTTCGCGCTGGGCGGCAGCACCGCCGCCGAGTCCTACCTCAGCGTGGACAAGCTGCTCGACGTCGCCAAGCGCGCGGGCGCCGACGCGGTGCACCCGGGCTACGGCTTCCTCTCGGAGAACGCCGACTTCGCCCAGGCCGTGATCGACGCGGGCCTGACCTGGATCGGGCCGACCCCGCAGGCGATCCGCGACCTCGGCGACAAGGTCACCGCGCGGCACATCGCGATGCGCGCGGGTGCCCCACTGGTCCCCGGCACCAAGGAGCCGGTCAACGGCCCCGAGGAGATCACCGCCTTCGCCTCCGAGCACGGGCTGCCGATCGCGATCAAGGCGGCGTTCGGCGGCGGCGGTCGCGGCCTCAAGGTCGCCCGCACCATGGAGGAGATCCCGGAGCTGTTCGACAGCGCGGTCCGCGAGGCCGTCGCCGCTTTCGGCAGGGGCGAGTGCTTCGTCGAGCGCTACCTGGACAAGCCGCGCCACGTCGAGGCCCAGGTGCTCGCCGACCAGCACGGCACCGTGATCGTGGTGGGCACGCGCGACTGCTCGTTGCAGCGCAGGCACCAGAAGCTGGTCGAGGAGGCCCCGGCGCCGTTCCTCAGCGAGGAGCAGCACCGCAGCATCCACGAGGCCGCCCGCGCGATCTGCGCCGAGGCGGGCTACCACGGCGCGGGCACGGTGGAGTTCCTCGTCGGCCTCGACGGCACGATCTCCTTCCTGGAGGTCAACACGCGGCTCCAGGTCGAGCACCCGGTCAGCGAGGAGACCACCGGCATCGACCTCGTGCGCGAGCAGTTCCGCATCGCCGCCGGGGAGAAGCTGCGCTTCACCGAGGACCCGGCGCCGCGCGGGCACTCCATCGAGTTCCGGATCAACGGCGAGGACGCGGGCCGCAACTTCCTGCCCGCGCCCGGCACGGTCACCACGTTCGTCGCACCCGCCGGCCCCGGTGTCCGCGTCGACGCGGGCGTGGAGTCCGGCAGCGTGATCGGCGGGCAGTTCGACTCGTTGCTGGCCAAGCTGATCGTCACCGGCGAGACCCGCGAGCAGGCCATCGAGCGGGCCCGCCGCGCGCTGGAGGAGATGGTCGTCGAGGGCATGGCGACCGTGCTCCCGTTCCACCGCGCGATCCTGCGCGACGCGGCGTTCACCGAGAACTTCACCGTGCACACCAGGTGGATCGAGACGGAGTTCGACAACCAGATCGAGCCGTTCGGCGGCGCGGCCCCGGCCGAGGACGTCGACGTGCCCCGGCAGAGCGTCGTGGTCGAGGTCGGCGGCCGTCGCCTGGAGGTCACCCTGCCCGGTGACCTGGCGATCGGTGGCGGCAACGGTGGCGGTGCCGAGGTGAAGGCCGCGCCGCGCAAGCGTTCTGGCGGCAAGGCAGCGGCCGCCGCCTCCGGTGACGCGGTCGCCGCGCCGATGCAGGGCACCATCGTCAAGGTCGCCGTCGAGGACGGTCAGCACGTGGAGGCGGGCGACCTGCTCGTGGTGCTGGAGGCCATGAAGATGGAGAACCCGGTCACCGCGCACAAGGCGGGCACCGTCACGGGACTCACCGCCGCCCCCGGCGACGCCGTCGGGCAGGGTGTCGTGCTGTGCGAGGTGAAGGACTGAGCGGGCGTCCCAGCCTGCTGCTGCTCGACCTGGACGGGGTGCTGCGGGACTTCGGTCCTGCGGCGTCCGTCGAGGACGACCACGACCTGCCGAGGGACAGCCTGGCCGCCGCGGCCTTCGCGGCCGACGTGCTGGGCCCCGCGATCGAGGGCCGGATCGACGCCGAGCGGTGGTGGGCGGCCGCACGCGACCGGCTCGTCGCTGATCACTCCACTGTGGACAGTGAGCGGGCCGGTGCCGCGATGCGCGCGTTCATGCGGCCCGGCGAGGTCGTTCCCGAGGCGCTGGAGCTGGTCCGCCGGGTCCGCGCGGGCGGCTGCCGGGTGGCGCTGCTGACCAACGCGACGAGCCGCCTCGATGCCGATCTCCGGCTGCTCGGCCTGGACCGCGAGGTGGACGCGGTGGTCTCGTCGGCGCGCATCGGCAGGGCCAAGCCGGACCCCGAGGCGTTCCGCCGGGCGCTGCGCGTGCTCCAGCACTCGCCGTCGGCCACGCTGTTCTGCGACGACACGGCGGAGAACGTCGAGGCGGCCGCCGCGCTCGGCATCGACGCCGCGCACGTGCCGACGACCGCCGCGCTGCGGGAAGCGCTCAGCTCCCGCGACCTGCTCGACACCGGATCACACGAAGGGGAGTCCACAGTGGACGAAGAGTCTCCGTTGCTGGTGGTGCTGCACGAGAAGGACGAGGCGGAGGACGTCGCCGACCAGCTGCTGCGCGAGGGCTGGGCGCCGTGCACGGTGCACAAGCAGCTGCTGGCGGGCGAGGACGACGCCGAGGACGCGGACTGGGTCGTCCTGGTCGAGACCACCCCGGAGGGCCTGCCCGCGGTCTGCTCGAAGGACGCACTGGAGGACCTGGCCGACCTCCGCGACGGCTTCGTCACCGACGCGGGCTGACCACCCGGACGAGGGGCACTGGCCGATCGGCCGAGGGGCGGCGGGTCCGGTGCTGGCTAGCGTCGTGCGCATGACGCAGCCGCTGGACCCGCAGACCCGCATCGGTGACACCGAGCGGGCGGAAGCGCAACGGATGCTCGGCGAACACCTGGAGGCCGGCCGCCTGAGCTCGGAGGAGTACGGGGAGCGCGCCGCGCTCGCCGGGACCGCGAGGTTCGCCGCCGACCTGCTGCCGCTGTTCGCCGACCTCCCCGGTCACCACCGCAGCCCGGCCCCGATCTCCTTCATCCCGCCGCAGCAGCAGCCGCAGCGGATGGCGAGCGCTCAGCTCAGCCCGCCGATCCAGGCGCTGATGATCTCCGCGGTCGTGTTCATGGTCGGCTGTGTCGGCGCGTTCGGGCTGACGGTGATCTCCGGGCTGTCCTCGCGCGGGCTGTTCCAGCTCGTCGCGGTCGCCGGAGTGCTGTCCACGATGCTCTTCGTCGCGCTCGGCCTGGTGCGCATGCTGCGGCCGGGTCCCTCCCGCCCCTACGATCAGCAGGGTGGGTGACTCTTCCTCCCCGGACATCCGGATCGGCGACGTCGAGCGCGCGGACGCGCAACGGCTGCTCAACGAGCACCTGACCGCGGGCAGGCTGACCCCGGAGGAATACGGGGACCGCGCCACCCAGGCCGCGGGCGCCCGCACCCAGGGGGACCTGATCCGGCTCTTCACCGACCTGCCGGCTCCGCACCCCGCGTTCGGCGTGCCGAGGGCGGTGGACGTGCACACCCCGCCGCCCCCGCCGGCGTCCTACGCGCCGAGGATCGAGCACCCGCTGCCCGCCAAGCGCGGCCCCAGCACGTGGATGATCGCGGCGGTCACCGTGCCGATCATCGTGCTCGGCGTCGTGGTCACCATCCTCGGGACGTTCGGGTCGAGCTCGTTCCTGATCGGCCTGCTCGTGGTCGGCGTCGTGCTGATGCTGTTGTTCGGCGGAGGCTGACCGGCGGCCCGCGAGCGCGCCTACCATTCATTCTTGTGAGCGAACCCGATCCCTCCCTGCTCCGCGTCGGTGACACGGAACGGGAAGCCGCCGTCCAGGCCCTCGGCAAGCACTTCACCGCCGGGCGGCTGGACGTCGACGAGTACGGCGAGCGCACGGCGAAGGTCACCACCGCACGCACCCAGGGCGAGCTGCTGGCCGTCTTCGCCGACCTGCCGGAGCCGCACCCCGATCTCAGCGGGCTCGTCCCCCGCTCCGCCACCGCGCCCGCCGTTGTCGAGGACGCCGGTGACGAGCTGGACGTGCCGGACCAGTCGAAGGCGCAGCGGATCACCGCGGGCGTCATGGCGGTGTCCTGGGTCGCGGTCGTCCCGCTGTTCTTCCTGCTCGGTACGTGGATGGTCTTCCTGGCTCCGCTCGCGCTGTCGCTGTTCCTCGGCGCGGTGTGGGGGCCGCACTGGAACAACCCGGAGGAGCGCGCGAAGCAGCGGCGCAAGCACCTCAAGCGGCAGCTCAAGCACCGAGAGATGCACGACGAGATGCGGCGTGAGGTCCACGAGCACCACCGCGAAGTGCGCGATCTGCACAGAGAACGACGGCGCGAGCTGCGACGCTCCGACGACGAGGACTGAGCCCGTGGAGCCGATCGAGATCAACGCGGGCAACCACTACCTGCGGGCGCTGCGCGCCGATGACCGGCTGGACGACCGGCCCGCGCTGGTGAGCGCGTTCGCCGACGAGGCGATGCGCCGCTGGATCTACCACTACAGCGTGCCCGACCTCGAAGCCGCCGGGCGCTACGTCGCGCTGCGCACCAGGGAGTGGGCCGATGACGAGCGCTGCTCGTGGGCGGTCGCGGAACCGACGACGGGCGAACTGCTCGGCGAGGTCGGGCTGAAGAACCTCGACCTGGACGCGGGCACCGCCGAGGTGGCGTGCTGGACGCACCCGCGGGTCAGGGGCCGGGGCATCATGACCGAGGCGATTGGCGCCGCGACGCGCTTCGGCTTCGGGGCGCTGGAGCTCAAGGAGATCCGCTACGCCCACGCCGAGGGCAACACGGCCTCCGCCCGGGTCGCGCACAAGTGCGGCTTCACCCTGCTCGGCCAGCTCCCCGGGCAGACCGAGGTCGACGGCCAGCCCGCGCCGCTGGTGGTCTGGCGACTGCGCCTGTAGGGCGTCGCTACCGTACGCCGCATGCGCGCGCTCGGAGTTCTCATCGCGGTCCTGCTCGTCGCGGGGTGCTCGGCGGCTCCCGGCGAGGGCGCGAAGCCGAAGCGGACCCGGGTGGACGAGCCGCTGCCGACGACGGCGCCGATCTCGCTGCCGCCGCGTCCGCGCGAGGTCAAGCTCGACCGCGCCGACCCGTGCAAGCTGCTGACCGCCGCGCAGCGCAAGGACCTCGGCATGGACCGCCCGCCCCAGTCGGGCACGAACCCGAACATGGGCGATGCCAAGGTCTGCGACTTCCGCGACAGCACCCGCGCGCTCTCCGTGCGCATCGGTCTCGTGGTCATTCAGGGCGTCGAGGTGTGGCTGGACGAGACCGCGCAGGCCGACGTGACCCAGACCCAGATCGGCGAGTTCCCCGCGGTCGTGGTGCGCACCGCCGCGCAGACCGGCTTCTGCAACGTCGACGTGGACGTCGCCGCCGGGCAGTTCCTGGACGTCCAGTTCGGCAACGCGGGCAGCGCTCACCCACCGTCGCTGGAGCAAATGTGCTCCCGCGCTCAGGAGGTTGCCCAAGCCGCCATGCGCACCCTGATCAGCGCAAAGTGAGTGACACGGTGCGGTGAGCGACTAGCCCGGTCCGGCGGTCGTCACAGGAACCGTTCCACGTGATCACGGACAGTCGCTACAGTGACCCCGGCAAGACGTCCGCGCGCGCTAGGGATCGGGAGTGCACCGTGCCGTTCTCCAACGCCCCGAAGGGCGACCTGTCGCGCCAGCTGGCCGACTCCGAGGCGATCTCCGGTGGCTCCGCCGGGCAGCGGATGAAGGTCGAGAAGTCCGCCATCCCGACCATGCGCAAGGCGTTCCAGCGCGCGCTGGACCGGCTCACCCCCGAGGTCGGCCAGGCCCGCTCCGACCTGCGCATCCGCCCGTGGGCCGGTGACCCCGTCAGCGCCGAGGCCGCCGAGCGGTTCAACGACCGCTCAGTGGACAGCGGTGAGGCCGCGCTGGGCGCGCTGGAGGGCTACCAGCAGCAGCTGAACAACGCCGTCAGCGCGCTGGAGCAGATCGAACGCGGCTACCGGCGCATGGAGAGCGGCAACCGGGACCTGATGGACGGCAAGCAGTCCGGCTGCTGACCCCGACTTCCGCGCTCGCAGGAGGCGAAGAGATGAACGCCGACCACCGCTGGCTGGGCTACTCGCACGAGGAGCTGTACTCGCAGCTGCACAGCGGGCCGGGCCCCGCCGCGTCGGCGACCTCGATCCGGCGCTGGTCGGAGATGTCGAAGGCGCTCGACGACATCGATTCCGACATCAAGACCGCGCTCGCCAGGGGCGGCTCGTCCTGGGAGGGCAAGGCCGCCGACGCCGCGCAGGGCAGGCTCAACCCGCTCGTGCAGTGGGCGCGCGATGCCAAGGCGGGCGCCGAGGTCATGCGCCTGTCCGCCGAGCGGCAGGCCGAGCACATCGGCAAGGCGCGCGCCGACATGCCGCAGCCGGTCAAGGTCAGCGCCGAGGAGCCCGGCGCGCTCATCACCGGGCTGGTGCACCTCTTCGGCGGGCAGACCGACTACGAGGTCCAGGAGGCCGCGCGCTCGGCCGCGCACAACCAGGCCGTCGAGGTCATGTCCGCCTACCAGACCAAGACGACCAGCAACGTCAGCACGCTCGGGCAGTTCACCCAGCCGCCGCAGCTGACCGTCGAGCCGATGAACCCGCGCGTCGAGGGCGCTCCCGTGCACGGGCACGGTCGACCGGTCACGCAGCCGAAGGGCGGCACGCTGCCCACCCAGCGCACTCCGGGCAGCCGTGGCGGCACCGCCCAGCCCACGCGTCCGGTCACCGGCTCACAGGCCGCGAAGCAGATCACGCCCGGCCCGCGCGTGGTGGCGCCGACCGCCACGCACGCCAGCCCGCCGCCAGCCGTGCGCCCCGCCGCCGCGCTGCCCTCCGTCCCGTCTCCGTCCCCCGCCGCGCCGTCGACGCCGCTGGGCGTGGTCACGCAGACCTCCGCCGTCTCGCTGCCCACGCCGCAAGCTCCACCGCCCAGCACCTTCAGCGTGATCGGCGTCGAGCAGGTGCAGTCCGGCACCGCGTTGGCCGGTGTTTCCGCCCGGCGCGAGGAAGACCGCGAGCACCGGCGCGCCGACTACCTGGTCGAGACCGACGACGTCTTCGGTGACTCCTTCCTCGTCGCCCCACCGGTGATCGGCGAGTCGTGACCCTCTTCGGCGAGGCCCCTTCCAGGGAGGTCGTGCTCTCCCCGGTGGAGTTCGACGTCCTCTGGAGCCACCTGGGCCTGCCGGAGATGCCGTTGGTGATCAGGGTTCCCTCGCCGGGAAAGACGCACCAGGAGCGCGCGGAGCTGGAGCACGCCGTGTGGGACGGCATCGGCGCGCGCGGCCTCGGCAGGCCGATCCAGTTGGACGCCGAGCTGGAGCGGATGCTGGAGGTGCTGGCGCTGCCCGACCGCGAGGTCGACGGCCGGGTGTGGCTCGGGCGCAGCGTCCGCGTGCTCGCAGCCGCCCGCGACGGCGACGGAGTGCTTGCGGTGCTTGAAGGTTCTCACTTGCGGCTGCGCCAGATCGCGGACTTCGGGCTCCCCCGCACGGCGTTGTCCGTGCTGCCAACGCTGCCCGCCGGGACCGGGCGGTCGATCACGCTGCCCAGTTCCGACCTGGACGCGGCGGCCGCCCAAGCGGGCAACTCCGTGGAATCACTCGAAGCCGCGCTGCGCCAGTACGGGGTCCGCGCCGAGGACGCCAACGCACTGTCCACTGTGGTCGGTGACGTCGGTGATCGCGGCCAGTTCGGTGTCGCCGCAAGGGATTCACACGGCAAGCGGCACCGCGCTGACCGGGTGATCGGCTTCTTCGACACCCCGGCGGGCCGCTACCTCCAGACGCGCAGCGCCTCGCCGAGCGGCGTTCCGTGGAGCACGATCTCGCCCGCCGACGTCCGCAGGCTCACCCAGCACCTGGACGAACTGCTCGCCGAACTGACAGATCCCGATCTGTAGCAAGAGAAAGGGGCGCCCCTGGCGGGAGGCGCCCCCTCATCGTCACATCACTTCGAGGTCGGTTCCAGCATCTGCTGGCGAGCCTCGGGTGCGGCCGTGCGCTTGGCGTCGGCGGCCTGATCATCGGGCTGCGTCTGGGAATCCCGCTCGGCCTCGACCCGCGCGGTGTAGACCTCCACCTCGCGCTTGATCGTCTTGTCGTTCCAGCCGAGCACGCCCGCCATCAGCTCGGCCACCTTCTCGGCGCACTCCACACCGCGGTGCGGGTACTCGATGGAGATCCTGGTGCGCCTGGTGAGCACGTCCTCCAGGTGCAGCGCGCCCTCGTGGCTGGCCGCGTAGACCACCTCGATCTGGAGGTAGTCCGGAGCGCCGGGCACGGGCCGCAGCAGCTCGGGCTTGCCGTCGGCCTCGGCCAGCACCTCGTGCACCAGCGAGCCGTAGCGGTCCAGCAGGTGCCGCACGCGGTACGGGTGCAGGCCGTGCTTCGTGGCGAGCTGGTCGGCCTGGTTCACCAGCGCGTGGTAGCCGTCCGCTCCGACCAGCGGCACCTTGTCGGTGATCGACGGCGCGATCCGGCCGGGCAGGTCCACCGCCGCGGCGTTGATCGCGTCTGCTGCCATCACGCGGTAGGTCGTGTACTTGCCGCCCGCGATGGCCACCAGGCCCGGGGACACGCGCGCGACCGCGTGTTCGCGGGAGAGCTTGGAGGTGTCGTCGCTCTCGCCGGAGAGCAGTGGCCGCAGACCCGCGTAGACGCCCTCGATGTCGTCCTTGGTCAGCGGCGTCGCGAGCACCGTGTTGACCTGGTCGAGGATGTAGTCGATGTCCTGCTTGGTCGCGGACGGGTGCGCGAGGTCCAGGTTCCAGTCGGTGTCAGTGGTGCCGACGATCCAGTGGTTGCGCCACGGGATCACGAACAGCACGGACTTCGCGGTGCGCAGGATCATTCCGCTCTCGGAGACGATCCGGTCGCGCGGGACCACGATGTGCACGCCCTTGCTCGCCCGCACGCGGAAGCGCCCGCGGCTGCCGGAGAGCTTCTGGATCGCATCCGTCCACACGCCGGTGCAGTTGATGACCGCGTGCGCCTGGACCTCGGTCTCCTCACCGGTCTCCACGTCGCGCACGCGCACGCCGCAGACCCGGTCGGACTCGCGCAGCATCCCGATCACCTGCGTGGACGTCCGCACGACCGCGCCGTAGTGCGCCGCGGTGCGCGCCACCGTCATGGTGTGGCGCGCGTCGTCGGCCTGCGCGTCGAAGTAGCGGATGCCGCCGATGAGCGCGTCCCGCTTCAACGCGGGCACCATGCGCAGCGCGCCGGCCCGCGTGAGGTGCTTCTGGCCGGGCACCGAACGCGCGCCGCCCATCGTGTCGTAGAGCATCAGACCTGCTGCGGTGTAAGGCCGCTCCCAGAGCCGGTGCGTCAGCGGGTAGAGGAAGCTGACCGGCTTCACCAGGTGCGGCGCCAGGCGGGTGAGCATCAGCTCCCGTTCCCGCAGCGCCTCTCGGACGAGGCCGAACTCCAGTTGCTCCAGATAGCGCAATCCGCCATGGAAAAGCTTGCTGGAGCGGCTGGAGGTCCCCGAAGCGAGGTCGCGCGCCTCGACGAGGGCGACCCGCAGGCCGCGCGTCGCCGCGTCCAGCGCCGCTCCGGCGCCGGTCACACCACCGCCGATCACCACGACGTCGAACTGCTCGGAACCGAGCTGCTGCCAGCTCCGTTCCCGGTCGGCGGGGCCGAGCTCGGCCGCACCCACCGAAGGTGTCGTCCTGCCGGTCGAACCTCGTGCTTCCCGCTTCGCCACGCGGCATCGCCTCCCTGAGCCCGGCTGGCGTATTGGACCAGCAATCACGCTACTCGGCAGTCCGATCGGACGAACACCCATGTCATCGGGGTAACGGAATCACTCGGTTCAGAAAGAAGGCGTGGACACGAACTCTCCTCCGGAAGTACGGTCCGCCGAGTTCGAGGATGCGCCGCCGCACCCTGACGTGGGTCGCGCTGTCGCATGTGGACCCAAGCACGACAGCGGAGGGGCTGCGATGACTGGCGGAGAGATCTTCGTCTGGGAACTGATCGGGACGGCGATCCTGATCCTGCTGGGTGCCGGAGTGGTGGCCAACGTCACCCTGAAGGACTCCCTCGGCAACAACGGCGGCTGGCTGCTGATCAACTTCGGCTGGGGCTTCGCGGTCTTCGCGGGCGCGAGCATCGCCGCCCCCAGCGGCGCGCACCTCAACCCGGCGGTGACCCTCGGCCTCGCCGTCGCGGAGAAGGTCGAGTGGGGCCAGGTCCCGATCTACGTCGCCGGGCAGATGGTCGGCGCGTTCCTGGGCGCGGTCCTGTGCTGGCTCACCTACAAGCTCCAGTTCGACAACCACGACGCGCCGGAGAACACCCTCGGCATCTTCTCCACCGGCCCGACCGTGGACAACAAGCCGTGGAACGTGGTCACCGAGGTCATCGGCACCTTCGTGCTGGTGCTGTGGATTCTGCTCAGCCCTGGCGCCAAGACCGTCGACGGCGTGCTGTCGCTGGGCAACTCCGCGCTCGGCTACGCGGCCGTGGCCTTCCTGGTGATCGGTATCGGCAACTCACTCGGCGGGCCCACCGGTTACGCGATCAACCCGGCCCGCGACCTCGGCCCGCGCCTCGCCTACGCCGTGCTGCCGATCAAGGGCAAGGGCGCGGCGAACTGGGGCTACTCCTGGGTCCCCGTCGTCGGCCCGCTGATCGGTGGCGCACTGGCCGGTCTGCTCGCAGTGGCGCTGGTCTGATCCGACCCGCCCGTTCCCGCCAGTCAACGCAGAAAGGCGACAGCGCAATGACGCAGTACGTGGCAGCGATCGACCAGGGCACAACCTCCACCCGCTGCATGATCTTCAACCACTCCGGCCGGGTCGTGTCCTCCGACCAGGTCGAGCACGAGCAGATCTTCCCGAAGGCCGGGTGGGTCGAGCACAACGCCGAGGAGATCTGGGAGAACACCCGCCGGGTCGCCGCGGGCGCGCTCGCCAAGGCCGACCTCACCACGGCCGACGTCGTCGCGGTCGGCATCACCAACCAGCGCGAGACCGCCGTGGTGTGGGACCGCGCCACCGGCAAGCCGGTCTACAACGCGATCGTCTGGCAGGACACCAGGACCGACAAGATCTGCGACCGCCTCGCCGGGCTCGGCGGCGGGCAGGAGCGCTACCGCGACAAGACCGGTCTGCCGCTGGCCACCTACTTCTCCGGCCCGAAGATCGCCTGGATCCTGGAGAACGTCGAGGGCGCGCGGGCCAAGGCCGAGGCGGGCGATCTGCTCTTCGGCAACATGGACACCTGGGTGCTGTGGAACATGACCGGCGGGGTCGACGGCGGCGTGCACGTCACCGACCCGACCAACGCCTCGCGCACCCTGCTGATGGACCTGGACACGCTGTCCTGGGACGCCGAGATCGCCAAGGACATGGACATCCCGCTGTCCATGCTGCCGGAGATCCGCTCCTCCTCCGAGGAGTACGGCAAGGTGCGCGAGCGCGGTGCGCTGGCCGGGATTCCGATCGCGGGCATCCTCGGCGACCAGCAGGCCGCCACCTTCGGCCAGGCCTGCCTGTCCCCCGGCGAGGCCAAGAACACCTACGGCACAGGCAACTTCGTGCTGCTCAACACCGGCACCGAGAAGGTGCTCAGCGAGAACGGCCTGCTCACCACGGTCTGCTACAAGATCGGGGACAGCGCCCCGGTGTACGCGCTGGAGGGCTCGATCGCCGTCACCGGTTCACTGGTGCAGTGGCTGCGCGACAACCTCGGCCTGATCAGCTCCGCCGCCGAGGTGGAGGAGTTCGCCAAGACCGTCGAGGACAACGGCGGCGCCTACATCGTGCCCGCGTTCTCCGGGTTGTTCGCGCCGTACTGGCGCTCCGACGCCCGCGGCGCGCTCGTCGGCCTGACCCGCTACGTGAACAAGGGCCACATCGCCCGCGCGGTCCTGGAGGCGACGGCCTTCCAGTCGCGCGAGGTGATCGAGGCGATGAACGCCGACTCCGGTGTCCCGCTGACCTCGCTCAAGGTCGACGGCGGCATGGTGGTCAACGAGACGCTCATGCAGTTCCAGGCCGACATCCTCGGCGTCCCGGTGATCCGCCCGGTGGTCAACGAGACCACGGCGCTCGGCGCGGCCTACGCGGCGGGCCTCGCGGTCGGTTTCTGGGCGTCCGAGGACGACATCCGGGCGAACTGGGCCCAGGACAAGCAGTGGGAGCCGGCCATGGACGACAAGGTCCGCGACCGGGAGTACCGCAACTGGAAGAAGGCCGTCACCAAGACCTTCGACTGGACCTCCGAAGACGACTGAGCGGACTGAACACGCGAAAGGGGCGCCCTCACGGGGGCGCCCCTTTTCCTTGCCCTGCTTCAGTTGTCGCCCTGCGAGCGGCTGCGGTAGGTGGCCACGACCACCCCGCCGCAGAGCCCGAGCGCGAGCACGCCGAACAGCACGGCGGTGATCAGTTCCCCCGCGACCGAGGCCGAGGGGACGAGGAGGAAGACGGCGATCGCGGACACGACAAGGCCCGCGAGCGCGGTACGAACGCGCACGAAGTACTCCCGGAAATGTGATGACGAAGCGAATCCGGCCCCCTGCCGAACCCGTGCACTCACAAGACGCGAACACTCCGCCGGTCGTTGCCGACTGTGACCCATCACCAAGCGCGGCAACCGAACCGGCCGCCGCGACGTGGAATGTGGTTGTTGCGCCTAGTCCAGGTCGTCGTGCCGCATCAGGCGACGCCCGGCTTCGGTGATCGTCCCGGACAGCGACGGGTACACCGAGAACGTGAACGCCAGGTGCTCGACGGTCAGCTGGTTCTGCACCGCGAGCGCGATCGGCAGGATCAGCTCGCTGGCCGTCGGCCCGACCACGACGCCGCCGATCACCACACCGGTCTGCGGGCGGCAGAAGAGCTTCACGAAACCGCGGCGCAGACCCTCCATCTTCGCCCTGGCGTTGGTGGCCAGCGGGAGCATGATCGTGCGCGCGGGCACCTTGCCGGAGTCGATCGCCTCCTGGCTGATGCCCACCGTGGCGATCTCGGGGTGGGTGAACACGTTGGCGGCGACGGTCTTGAGCTTGATCGGCTGCACGCCCTCGCCCAGCGCGTGCCACATCGCGATGCGGCCCTGCATGGCCGCGACCGAGGCGAGCATCATCAGCCCGGTGCAGTCACCGGCCGCGTAGACGCCGGAGACGTTGGTGCGCGAGACGCGGTCGACCGGGATGAACCCGCCCTTGCCCAGCTCGACGCCGACGCTCTCCAGGCCGATGTCGCCGGTGTTGGGCACCGAGCCGACCGTCATCAGCGCGTGGCTGCCCTCGACCATCCGCCCGTCGGCCAGGTAGACCTGCACGCCGTCCTTGGTCCGCTCGACCCGGTCGGCGCGGGCATACTTGATCATCGCGGTGCCACGCTCGGTGAACACGTCCTCCAGCACGGCGGCGGCGTCGGCGTCCTCGTGCGGCAGCACGCGGTCCCGGCTGGAGACCACGGTGACCTTCACGCCCATCTCGGTGTAGGCCGAGGCGAACTCCGCGCCGGTGACACCCGAGCCGATCACGATCAGGTGCTCGGGCAGTTCCGGCAGGTCGTAGATCTGGCGCCAGGTGAGGATGCGCTCGCCGTCGGGCTTCGCACCGGGCAACACGCGCGGGCTGGCACCGGTGGCGATCAGCACCACGTCCGCGAGCAGCACCTCGGAGTTGCCGTTGAGCATCTCCACCGCGATCCGGTGCTGCGCGAGCCCGGGAGCGTCGTCGCAGAAGCGGGCCCGGCCGGAGAGGATGCGCACGCCCTCGCGCTGCAACCGCGCCCGCACGTCCGCGGACTGCGCCAGCGCCAGGCCGCGCACCCGGCCGTTGACGACCGGCAGCTCGACGCCGACCTCGGAGTCGTCGCTGCGAATGCCCAGCTCGTCGGCGGCGCGGAAGGCCGCGCGGGCCCCGGAGGAGGCGATGAAGGTCTTCGAGGGCACGCAGTCGTAGAGCACGCACGAACCGCCGACACCCTCGTCCTCGACGACGGTCACGTCGGCCCCGTGCGGCGCGGCGACCAGCGCCGCCTCGTACCCGGCAGGTCCGCCGCCCATGATCACGATGCGGGTCACGGAAGAATCCTCCTAGAGCAACTGGCACTCCTACGCCGAGCGCGTCAACCGTACGCGCTACCCGAACGGTGCGAGCCGGGTGTCCGAGATGCCCGACGGGTCCCATCCGTTGATCGAGGTCGCTACTCTGTCTCTCGTGCCGCTCTACGCCGCGTACGGCTCCAACATGGAACCGGACCAGATGAAACAGCGAGCCCCGTACTCGCCGATGTCGGGGACCGGCTGGCTCGTCGGCTGGCGACTGACCTTCGGCGGTGAGGACCTGGGCTGGGAGGGCGCGCTCTCCACCATTGTCGAGGAACCCGCGTCGCAGGTCTTCGTCGTCCTCTACGACGTCAGCCCGGAGGACGAGGCCCGCCTCGACCGCTGGGAGGGCAAGGAGCTGGGCCTCTACAAGAAGATCCGGCTCCGGGTGCAGACCCTGGAGGGGTCGACGCTGGCCTGGCTGTACGTCCTCGACGCCTACGAGGGCGGTCTGCCGTCGGCCCGCTACCTCGGCGTGGTCGCGGACGCGGCCGAGGCCGCCGGTGCGCCCGACGACTACGTCAACGACCTGCGCACCCGCCCGTGCTCGGGGCTCGGCCCCACCTGATCGCAGCCCTTGCGGCGGAACACGGCCCGCAACCGGGTCGTGAGCGCCGTCGGGTCGCGCAGATCGGCCGGTCCGGCCCACACGCCGGTCCAGCCCAGTTCGGTGAGCCGCCGGTCCTGTCCGGTGTCCTGGGCGAGTTCTCGCGCGACCTCTGGCGGATGTCGTCCGGGATCTCGGTAGCCCAGGGCTATTCCCAGCTCCGGCCAGGCCAACGGGACTCGGGGCCCGCCGGGGACGTCGTGCCGCACCTCCGGCGCCGGCAGACCGGCATCGACCACGAGCAACCGCAACGCGCTCTCCTCAGCGGTCTCGGCGCGTTCGGTGATCAACTCGACCATGGCCAGCGCGCCCGCCACCCCGCGCCGGTCCACCCGCTTGTCGAGCCGCTCCCGCAGGTGCTTCTGGAAGGCCGGTCGCAGGTCCTCCGGCAGCGTGCGCATCAGCTGGTCGGCGCAGGCGAGCGCGGTGGGCCTGGGACCGGTGCACAGCAGCTCGGCGAAGACGATCTCCGGCGCGAGCACCGGTAGGTCGTCGAGTTCCACCACGTCCTCCGGCCCGAACGCGGCGTGCTTGACCAGCAGTCCGGGTCTGCTCCGGGGCAGTCGCGCGGTGGGGACGGTGACGTGCACCCGGCGTGTGTCCGCCGCTGAGCAGCCGTACATCGCCGCCGCGGTGAACCCCGAGAGCACGGCTCCGGGGCCGATGGCGATCAGAGCGGCGCTGGCCATCGTCTTGGGATCGCCCATGCGTTCACGCGGGATGACGACTCCGCGCCAGGGCTGGACCAGCCTGCCGTAGCGCAGCGCGTGGCGGAGCTGGTGCTCCCCGAGGACGTTCAGCAGTGAGCTGTAGCTGTAGGCCCAGTGCCAGGGGTTCGGTCGTTTCGGCATGCATCGACCATGCGCCCTCCGAGAGCTCGCCGATGACGCGATCGGCCAGTCTGTGGACAAGTGGGGGCGATGTGGACAACTAGCCGCACCTGCTGGGAAAAGGGGCAGCCTGGCCGCCCCTTTTCCCAGCTAGATCACGCCAAAGCGGTGAGCGCGGTGTGCACCATCACCCGAACACCCGCGAGGAGCGCGCGCTCGTCGAGGTCGAAGGTCGGCTGGTGCAGGTCCCGCTGCGGACCGTGCCCGGGCCACACGCCGAGGCGGGCGAAGGAGCCTTCGACGTGCTCCAGGTACCAGCCGAAGTCCTCGCCGCCGGAGGACTGCTCGGTCCCGGCCAGCGCGTCCTCGCCGAGCGCGGAGAGCACGCCGGAGCGCAGCAGCCTGGTGCTCTCCCGCTCGTTGACCACGGGCGGCACACCGCGGCGGTGCTGGAGGTCGAAGCCGACGCCCAGCGGGGCGAGCATCGAGGTGATCAGCTCGCGGACCAGCGGCTCCAGCTCGGCCCAGGCGTCGCGGTTGCCGGTGCGCAGGGTGCCGCGCAGCACGCCCTCCTGCGGGATGGCGTTGGCCGCCTCGCCCGCCTGCACCGCGCCCCACACCAGGACGGTGCCCGAGCGCGGGTCGACGCGGCGGGAGAGCAGCGTGGGCAGCCCGGTGATCACCGTGCCCAGCGCGTGCACCAGGTCCGCGGTCAGGTGCGGCCGTGAGGTGTGCCCGCCGGGCGAGGTCAGCCGCAGCTCGATCAGGTCGCTGGCCGAGGTGATCGCGCCGACCCTGGTGCCGACCCTGCCGACCTCCAGGCGCGGGTCGCAGTGCAGGCCGAAGATCCGCTCCACCCCGTCGAGCCCACCGGCGGCGAGCACGTCCAGCGCTCCGCCGGGCATGACCTCCTCGGCGGGCTGGAAGATCAGCCGGATGCGGCCGGGCAGTCCGGGCGCGTGCGCCAGCGCGAGTGCGGCCCCCAGCAGCACCGTGGTGTGCGCGTCGTGCCCGCACGCGTGCATGACTCCGTCCACAGTGGACGAGAACGGGTTGCCGGTGCGCTCGGTCAGCGGCAGCGCGTCGATGTCGGCGCGCAGTGCCACGCAGCGAGGGCCGGAGCCGATGTCGCAGATGAGCCCGGTGCCGACGGGCAGGACGCGGGGCTTGAGCCCGACGGACTCCAGCCGGTCGGCGAGGAACTCCGTGGTGGCGTGCTCGCGCCGGGAGAGTTCGGGGTGGGCGTGGATGTGCCTGCGCCAGCTGACCACGTCCTGGGCGTGGCGCTGCATCCAGGCGTCCAGCCAGGCCGGTCCGCGTCCGGCGCCGAGGTCCTCCACAGCGGACATGGTCGCGCCGGACGGAGTGATCAGCACGTCGGACTGGCCGTGAAGGCCTGGGCCACCCCGGGGGTAGTCGGGACGGGAGTCGAGGACGGTCACGCGAAACCTCCTGCTGCCGCCGCTGCTGCGGCGACCCGACCGGGGAGACGGTCCGCGACCCCGGCGAGCAGGCGGGCGCGCTGCTCGGCGTCGGTCGCGGCGGCGACGGCGGTCCACGCGAGCGCGAGTGCGCCGTCGAGCACCGCGCGGTCGGCGGAAGCCGACGCGCAGGCCGCAGCGAACTCGGGCTGGTGGTTGACCGCGTCTCCACAGTCGATGGCGATGGTGGGGTGAATACCGGGCAACGCACGGGTGATGTTGCCCATGTCAGTGCTCCAGAGCTGTCGTTTCCGTTCTGCTTCCAGGTCAACGGGTACCCGGCCCAGTTCGGAAATCGACCTTCGATATGCCGAGGCCAACCACCGGTCGGGGTTCAGCTCGGCGTAGATGGCTGAGATGTGGGTGACCTCATGAGTGCAGCCCGTTGCGACGGAACCCGCCTGGAAACAGTCCCTGATCCGCTTTTCCAGCCTGTTCAGGGAGTCGAGGTCCAGCGCACGGAGGTAGAAGACCGCGGCGGTGTCCGCCGGGACGATGTTGGGGGCCGCGCCGCCGTGGGTGACGATGCCGTGCACCATCTGGCCGGGTTCCAGGTGCTGGCGCAGCAGGCCGATGGCCACCTGCGCCACGGTGATCGCGTCGGCGGCGTTCAGACCCAGGTGCGGGGCCGCGGCGGCGTGCGAGGTCCGGCCGGTGTAGCGCACCTCGATGTCGGCGATGGCCAGCGACGAGCAGGCGACGGTCTCCTCCGGCGAGGGGTGGACCATCATCGCGAGCGCGACGTCGTCGAAGACCCCGGCCTCCAGCAGCGCGACCTTGCCGCCGCCGACCTCTTCGGCAGGGGTGCCGACGAGCTTCACGGTGATGCCGAGCTGGTCCGCGACCTCGGCGAGCGCCAGCGCGGCTCCGGCCGAGGACGCGGCGATGATGTTGTGGCCGCAGGCGTGGCCGATCTCGGGGAGCGCGTCGTACTCGGCGCAGAGGCCGACGACCAGTTCACCGGAGCCGTAGGTCGCGGTGAACGCCGTCTCCAGGCCGCCCGCGCCGTGCTCGACGGCGAAGCCCTCGCGCTGCAGGACGTCAGCGACCCTGGCGGCCGCCCTGCGCTCCTGGTAGGCCAGTTCGGGGTCGGCGTGGATGGCGTGGGAGAGCTCGACGAGCGCGTCCGCGTGTCGCTCCAGGGCGGAGCGGCACTGGGACTTGGTGTCGGTGCTCATGTGCATCCATCCTGCACCATGCACTCTTCATAGGTGATCAAGAAGTGGCCTGGCGCGGTTGCCGGTCGCCACGCTGCGCCGAGTGGAGCAGATGACTTCGGTCTGACCGAATCCGGATAACCGGTCACGGCATAGCGCTTCCCAGCGCCATGACCCGCCTATGGTCGACGAAGTCGGAACGATTTCCAAGCCGGTTTACATCGTGGGAAAAACAGTACTGGCGTACTGCGAAGAACGGTTACCGACGAGTCGCCCGAGCAATAACGCGCAATTGCCGCGCTCGCGCTTGCACGATTGTGTGACCCTGGACCGGATCAGGCCTTCTGCGCGCGCTTGCGAATGCGGCGGCCGATCACCACGGTGCCCAGCAGCACGACCGCGATGATGCCGATGGTCACGCGGTTGCGGTCCTCCGGCGACGCGGGCTGCTGCTCGGCGGGCGGGGCCGAGGTCGTCGGCTGCTGCGCCACCGCGGCCCCGGGGAGCGCGGAGGAGACCGGGGCGACGGCGAGCAGCGCCAACACCCCGAGCAGGGTGATCACAATCGCTCGGCTCGCTGCCCGCATGACTGCCTCCTCCGGCACGTGACGACGTTTCGAGTCTGCCCTCCTCACCCGCCCGAGGTCATCCGAGTCAGCGATCTTTATGTCCTTTGTTACTTTTCGTCACTGCCTCATCGGATGCCGAACAGGTGCTCCAGGGCGAGCTGGTCCAGCCGCTCGTACCCCATGCCCCGAGTACCCGCCGCGTCCGCGTCGAACTCCTCCGCGCGCAGGTCGGCGAGGGTCTCCCCGGGCAGCAACGTCGGCACGGCCAGCTGGGCGACGCGCGAGGCGGACAGCGCCTCCGCCACCTCCGGATCGGCCCGGAACCCTCGCGCCCGCTCAGCGAAGATCAGGTAGTTCCGCATGCAGGCGGCGGCCGAGGCCCACACGCCGTCCTCGTCCTCGGTGCGCGCGGGCTTGAAGTCGAAGTGCCGCGGCCCCTCGTAGCCCGCGTGCTCCAGCAGGTCGACCAGGAAGAAGGCCGTCTTCACGTCGCCGTTGCCGAAGCGCAGGTCCTGGTCGAAGCGCGGCCCGTTCTGGCCGTTGAGGTCGATGTGGAACAGCTTGCCCTGCCAGAGCGCCTGCGCCACCCCGTGCACCATCGACAGCCCGGCCATCTGCTCGTGCCCGACCTCCGGGTTCACGCCGACCATGTCGGGGTGCGCCAGCTGGCCGATGAAGCCCAGCGCGTGGCCGATCGTGGGCAGCAGGATGTCTCCGCGCGGCTCGTTCGGCTTGGGCTCCAAAGCGAACCGGATGGCGTAGCCCTTCTCGTTGACATACGCGCAGAGCAGGTCCAGTGCTTCGGCGTAGCGCGCCAACGCGTCACGCACGTCCTTGGCCGCAGGCGACTCCGCGCCCTCCCTGCCGCCCCACAGCACGTAGGTGGTGGCTCCCAGCTCCGCCGCGAGGTCGATGTTGCGCAGCACCTTGCGCAGCGCGAACCTCCGCACGTCGCGGTCGTTCGCGGTGAAGGCGCCGTCCTTGAAGACGGGGTGCGTGAACAGGTTCGTGGTGACCATCGGTGCCACGAGGCCCGTGGAGTCCAACGCCTTGCGGAACGCTTGGACGCGCTGGTTCCGCTCGCGTTCATCAGCGCCGAACGGCACCAGGTCGTCGTCGTGGAAGGTGACTCCCCATGCGCCCAGTTCCGCCAGTTTCTCCACCGCGTGCACCGCGTCCATGGCGGGTCTCGTGGCGGTGCCGAACGGGTCGTTGCCGGGCCAGCCCACCGTCCACAGGCCGAAGCTGAACTTGTGCTCGGGGCGCGGGGTGTAGTCGGTCACGCGATGCCTCCAAGGTGTGGGACTTCGGTCGGAGCGATCGAGGGGTCGGCGAGGACCCGGTCCAGGGCGGCATGCGCTCCTCCGCGAACCGCAGCGGTGAACCCCAGGTCGGACAGCAGGAGGCGGCAGGAGTCGGTCGCCATGACCCGCTCGGAGAGTTCCCTTCGAGCAGGCTCGGCAAGCCAATCCCCGAGCAGCGCGAAATAACCGCCCAGCACGACGGCAGTGGGGTTGAGGACGTTGACCAGGATCGAGGCGCCAACGCCGAGGGCGGAGCCGATCTCAGCCAGCGCCGCGCGAGTCCTCACGTCACCGGCGGCGGCCCTGGAGGCGATCACGCGCAACCGCTGTTCAAGATCGTGGGCGGAGTCGCGGACCTCGTCGCCCGGGTCAGCCACCGCTCGCATCAGCGCGGCCAGGCCGACCTGCGTCTCCCAACACCCTTTACGACCGCAGCCGCACTCCGCGGGGTCGGGGTTGAGCGGCATGTGCCCGACCTCGCCCGTGAACCCAGTGGCGCCTCTGACCAGCCGCCCGTCCGCGATCACGCCGCCACCCACGCCGACCTCGCCCGTGAGGTAGAGGAGGTCGCTCGCTCCAGCCGCCACCCCGACCGCGTGCTCGGCGAGGGCGGAGAGGTTGGCGTCGTTGTCCACGGAGATCGCTTCCGGCTCCAGATCGAGACGGCTCGCGAGTCGCTCCGCCACTGCGGCTTCGCGCCAGCGCAGGTTCGGCGCGTGCTGGACGACACCGTTCTCCACGTCGACGAGCCCCGGCACCGCGACCGTGACCCCCGTGACCCAGTTGCCCGCCTCGCGCATCGCGACGATGGCCTCGGCCGCGAGGTTCGCCAGGAGGTCGATCGCCGCGACCTGCCCCAGCTCCACGACGTCCAGCGGCAGCCGCTTCGAGAAGAGCACCTGGTCGGTGAGGTCGAGCACGGCGACCGCCGCGTAGTTGACGTTGATCTCCAGCCCGACCCCGCACACCGCGTGCTGCCGCAGTTCGACGAGCTGGCTCGGCCGCCCCACCGCGCCCGCCACGATCTCGCCGAACTGGGCGAGCCGCCGCTGTTCGAGCTCGGCGACCAGGCTCGACGTCGTGGCCTTGTTCAGCCCCGTCCGCCGAGCGAGCGAGGCCCGCGACTGCGGCCCGTCAGCGCGCAGCGAGCGGACCACCCGGGACAGGTTGAGCCGACGCAGACCGGTCTGGTCAACGGGTCGTTCGGCCTGGCCTCGCACTGTCGCCTCATTTCGTTTGTTGGATCGACAAACTAAGTCGCTCGCCCTCCCGGGTCAACCGGGTCCGGGGGTGGAACGCGAGCCGCGAACCGCCGTCCCGCTTGTTCATTGCTGCGGGACGACGGTTCGGCGCAGGTCAGTGGCCGTAGACCTGCTCGCGGGCAGCGCCGTAGGCCGCGCGCAGCTCCGCGCCGATGTCGAGTGAGCCCGGCTCGCAGGCTGCGGACCGGATGGCCCACGTCGGCGGCTCAGCGGCCCCTGACAGTGCCCACGCGGCCTGCCGCGCCGCGCCCAACGCGACGTACTCGCCGGGCTCCGGCACCTCGACGGGCAGACCGAACAGCAGCGGCGCCACCGCTCGGACCGCGGCTGACCGCGCCGCGCCGCCCACGAGGAGCACCCGGCGAGCCTCAACGCCCTGCCGCCGGAGGGCGTCCATGCCGTCGACGAGGCCGCTGAGCATGCCCTCGACCGCGGCCCTCGCCAGGTTCTCCGGCGTCATGTTGGAGCGCCGGAGCCCGATGAGGGTGCCGCTGGCGTCAGGCAGCTGCGGCGTGCGCTCCCCGTCCAGGTACGGCAGCAGCACCAAGCCGCCCGCCCCTGGCTCCGCCCTCAGCGCGAGCTCGTCGAGCCCGGCCAGGTCGACCCCCAGCATCGCTGCGGTCGCGGTGAGCACCCGGGCGGCGTTGAGCGTGCAGACCAGCGGCAGGAACCGGCCGGTGGCGTCGCAGAACCCCGCGACGGCTCCGGTGGGCTCCGCGGTCGGCCGCTCCGCCACCGCGAACACGGTGCCCGAGGTGCCCAGGGACACGACGACATCGCCGGGGCCGGCCCCCAACCCCAGGGCCGCTCCCATGTTGTCGCCGGTCCCCGCGCCGAGCAGGGCCCCGTCCGCGGTCCGCCCCGCCGCCTCCGCCGGGCCGAGCACCCGGGGCAGCTCAGGTGTCCGGCCGTCGAGAGCGGCGGCGAGCAGGTCGGGCAACCACTCGCCGGTCGCGGGCGAGAAGTACCCGGTGCCCGAGGCGTCACCGCGATCGGTCGCCGTCTCCGATCCCGGTGCCGCCAGCCGCCACGTGATCCAGTCGTGCGGCAGCAGGACCCTGCTCGTGCGGTCCGCGTTGGCGGGCTCGTGCTCGGCGAGCCACGCCAGCTTGCTCACCGTGAAGCTCGCGACGGGGACCGATCCGGTGCGCTCCGCCCAGCGCGTGGGCCCGCCGAACTCGTCCGTCAGCCGACGGGCCTGCGGCGCTGAGCGGTTGTCGTTCCACAGCAGCGCGGGGCGGACGACCTCACCCGAGGAGTCCAGGGTGACCATCCCGTGCTGCTGGCCTGCGACCGCGAGGGCCGCGACCGGCTCGGACAGACCGGCCGTGGCCTCCGCGACCGCCTGCCGGGTGGCCCGCAACCACGCGTCGGGATGGACTTCCGTGTCGTCGGGGTGCGCGGCGCGGCCTTCGGCGAGCACCTGGCCGGAGGCGGCGTCGACGGCGATGGCCTTCGACGACTGGGTCGAGGAGTCGATCCCGATAACCACGGTCATGACGTCGGATCATGCGTCACCACCGTGGACCGGTGGAAGGGGCGGGCCCCTGGCAGTGCGTGGGCTTGACCAGGTTCACCTCCTTTCCGCTGCCCTGTCGTGGTTCTCGTCGGTGCTCCTCGTCCAGGTTGCTTCGGGTCGAGGTGGGAATCCAGCGGGGGATCGCGATCTGTGGACAGGGGTGCCGTTGTGGACAACTCAGGCGTTGCCGGTGCTTTTCACGGTCTGGTTGTCGGGGGCTTCTGGGATAATTCGAAGTGGGGGGTCCCCACGTTTTCGGCCTCGGAACGACTTCAGCGGGCCGTGGGCGGCGGTCACGATGTGTGATCGAGCGCGGGCGACTTGTCGCACAACCCGGTGACGGCGCCCGAGTTGTGGAGAATGGGGTTCGTGCCACCGGCCGATGAGGACAAGAGCACCGACACCCAGGGGTCGAGCGAGCGGTTGATCGCCGAGCGGTACCGGCTCACGCGGGTGCTCGGGCGTGGCGCCATGGGCACGGTGTGGGCTGCCTACGACGAGATGCTGCGCAGACAGGTCGCCGTCAAGGAGGTCCGCCTTCCTCCGGGGATGCCCCCGGACGAGGCCGACGCCATGCGCGAGCGGACCCTGCGGGAGGCGCGGGCCATCGCCGTGCTCTCTCACCCGAACGTGGTCACCCTTTTCGATGTCGTCCGGCATGACGGCGAGCCGTTCGTGGTGATGGAACTCCTGCCCTCGCGCAGCCTGGCGCAGCTGGTCCGCAAGCACGGCCCGTTGAACGTCGCGCAGACCGCAGAGGTCGGCAACGCGCTCGCCGCGGCGCTGGCCGCCGCGCACGAGGCCGGGGTCACCCACCGCGACGTCAAGCCGGGGAACGTGCTGGTCGGGGCGGACGGCAGGGTCAAGCTGACCGACTTCGGCATCGCGCGCAGCGTGTCCGACTCGACCCTGACCAGCGCGGGACTGCTGCTGGGAACTCCCGCCTACATCGCGCCCGAGGTGGCCTCCGGTGACCCGGCCTCGCCGAGCGCGGACCTGTGGGGGCTCGGCGCGACCCTGTTCGCCGCGATGGAGGGCACGCCTCCCTACGACGTCGAGGACGATCCGCTCGAAACCGTCACGCAGGTCGTGCACGGCGAGATCCCGCCGCCGAGCGACGAGGGCGTTCTCGGCGAGGTGATCCGCGGGTTGATGGTCAAGAGTCCGGCCGACCGGATGTCGTTGACCGAGGTGCGCAGGCGGTTGCACCCCCTGCTGCCGGAGCCCGGCACGCGCCTGTTCCCGCACGACGAGGCAGAGCAGTCCTTCGCGCCGAATCCGATCGTGGAGCAGGCGCGGCGGCGCGGCTCGGAGCGGCAGCGCGCGGTCGAGGAGTCGATGGCCAAGGAACTGGCCGCCGATCCCGGGCCGCTGCCGTTCATGTTGACCAACTCCCCGCCACCCCTGCCGCCGAAGCGCGGTGCGCGGCTGCTGACGATCGTCGGGGCCGTCGTGCTCTTCGTGATGTCGGCGAGCGGCGGGTTCGCGCTGGCCAGGACAGTCGCGGGGCAGCAGGTCTTCCCGGAGTTCCGTACGCAGCGGCCCCCGGAGATCACCTCGGTCCAGTCGGCCCCGCTCGCCGCGTTCCAGCAGCGCAACGACGTGGCCCAGCTCGCCAAGGGCGATCCCGGCGGCGGATTCAGCATCAACGTCCCGAAGAACTGGACGGACTTCCAGGAGCAGCGGCCCAGCTCCTCGATGTCGAGCACGCTGATCAGGTTCGTCTCGACCGACGGGCGCAACGAGGTCGCGGTGGAGCGCTTCGCGAGCTTCTACCCGCACAACAAGATGGCGCGCTACGTCGACCAGCTCGCCTCGATCTCCAAGAACGACGGGGGCAGCTTCAACCTCCTCGTCCAGCAGCCCGCAGCCGCGCAGAACTCCTACGAGCGCTCGCAGGAGCTGATCTACCGCACGATCTCGCCGAAGAGCGGCAAGTCCAACAGCAGGGGCCGTCCGACCGGGGCCGAGGTGGCGCGCACGACGTACGCGCTGCTGCTGCCCAACGCCAAGGACCTGTGGGTGCTCAGGGTGACCGTGCCGACCGACTCCGAGGAGTGGGGCAAGACCGACCTCTACGACCGGATCGCGCCCACGTTCGCCATCGCCAGCTGACGCGGGCCGTTAAGCTCCCCGGACGTGAGCATCGAGACCCGCGCGACCGCCGCCACCAGCGACGCGGACGCCCTCAGCCCGGCCGTCGACCCCGAAGGCGCCGCCACCGCGGCCGCAGCGGCGCTGGCCCAGCGCACCGGAACCGACCGGCACGACATCGCCGTCATCCTCGGCTCGGGCTGGCGCCCGGCCGCCGACGTGATCGGCGAGCTCGTCTCCGAGGTCCCCATGGGCGAGCTGCCCGGGTTCGCCGCGCCGAGCGTGGTCGGCCACGGCGGCACCATCCGGTCCGTCCGGGTCGGCGAGAAGCGCGTGCTGGTGATGCTCGGCCGCACCCACTACTACGAGGGCAAGGGCATCCCGCAGACCGTGCACGGGGTCCGCACCGCGACCGCCGCCGGCTGCACCACCGTGGTGCTGACCAACGCCGCGGGCGGCCTGCGCCAGGGCATGGAGGTCGGCCAGCCCGTGCTGATCAGCGACCACCTCAACCTGACCGCGGCGTCCCCGCTGGTCGGAGCCAGGTTCGTGGACCTGACCGATCTCTACTCCAGCCGCCTGCGCGCTGTGGCTAGGGAGATCGACGCGAGCCTGGAGGAGGGCGTCTACGCGGGTCTGCCGGGGCCGCACTTCGAGACGCCCGCCGAGATCCGGATGCTGCGCACGATGGGCGCCGACCTGGTCGGCATGTCCACCGTGCTGGAGGCCATCGCCGCGCGCGCCGCCGGTGCCGAGGTCTTCGGCCTGTCCCTGGTCACCAACCTGGCCGCGGGCATCACCGGTGAGCCGCTGAACCACGAAGAGGTGCTGGAGGCCGGGCGCGAGGCGGCGAGCCGCATGGGCACGCTGCTGCACGAGCTGGTGAGCCGGGCGTGACGCTGTCCCCGGAGCTGCGGGACCGCGCGTTCCGCTGGATCGCCGACGACCTCGACGCC
The DNA here is from genome assembly GCF_002155965.1 of Allokutzneria sp. NRRL B-24872. Lineage (GTDB taxonomy): Bacteria > Actinomycetota > Actinomycetes > Mycobacteriales > Pseudonocardiaceae > Allokutzneria. The sequence continues at coordinate 14,162 of NZ_MUMH01000048.1, read as the reverse complement.
GCTGACCGCGAGGAGATGCAGCGGCTGCTCGGCAAGGCGATGGTCGGCGAGCAGCAGGCGATCGACGAGCTGACCGACCGGATGCGCGCGCCGTTGAGCTTCGGCACCGCCGGGCTGCGCGGCCCCGTGCGTCCCGGTCCGAACGGCATGAACCGCGCCGTCGTGGTGCGCACGACGGCCGGGCTCGGCGAGTGGCTCGCGGCCTCGGGGAAGGCCGGCGGCGTCGTCGTGGTCGGACGCGACGCGCGGCACGGTTCGGAGGAGTTCCACCGCGACGTGGCCGGCGTGCTCGCGGCGGCGGGGTTCGACGTGCGCGTCCTGCCCCGGCCGCTGCCGACGCCGGTGCTCGCCTTCGCCGTGCGGAAGCTGAACGCGGTGGCCGGGGTCCAGGTCACCGCCTCGCACAATCCCCCTGCTGACAACGGGTACAAGGTCTACCTGGACGCGGGCTCGCAGATCGTGCCGCCCGCCGACCGGGAGATCGAGGCCGCCATCGCCAAGGTCGGCGCGGCGGTCGTCGTTCCGACCGCGCAGGGCTGGACGACGCTCGGCGACGACGTTGTTCAGTCCTATGTGGACAGAGCGGCGAGCTTGCCGAGGAGCCCGGAGCGCACGCTGCGGATCGCCGCGACGACCTTGCACGGCGTCGGCGCGGAGACCCTGCGGAAAGTGTTGGCGCACGCGGGTTTCACCGACGTGCACCTGGTCGCCGAACAGGAGCGGCCGGACCCGGACTTCCCCACGGTGAGCTTCCCGAACCCGGAGGAGCCCGGAGCGGCGGACCTGCTGCTGGAGCTGGCGTCCACTGTGGACGCTGACCTGGCCGTGGCGCTGGACCCGGACGCGGACCGGTGCGCGCTCGGCGTCCGGGAGCGCGACGGTTCCTGGCGCATGCTGCGCGGGGACGAGACCGGAGCGCTGCTCGGCGAGCGCGTGCTGTCCACTTTGGACAGAACTGTGCATCCGGACCCGTTGGTGGCGGCCACGATCGTCTCCTCGGAGCTGCTGAGCTCAGTGGCGGCGAAGCACAACGCCCGCTACGACGCGACGCTGACCGGCTTCAAGTGGCTGGTGCGCGCGGGCGACGGGAATGGCACAGGGCTGGTGTACGCCTACGAAGAGGCGATCGGTCACTGCGTCGACCCGGATGTGGTGCGGGACAAGGACGGCATCAGCGCGGCGGTGCTCGCGTGCGACTTGGCCGCGTCGTTGAAGGCGTCCGGGCGCTCGCTGCTCGACGCGCTGGACGACCTGGCCGTCGACCACGGCCTGCACCTGACCGACCAGGTCTCCCTGCGGGTGGAGGACCTCGGCGTGATCGGCCGGACGATGGCTCGCCTGCGCGCCGAACCGCCTTCGGAGCTGGCCGGGATCGCCGTCACGGTCTCGGATCTGCGGCCGAAGGCGGACGTCCTGACGATGCGGGGCCCTGGGCTGCGCGTCCTGGTCCGTCCGTCCGGGACCGAGCCGAAGGTCAAGGCGTACTTGGAGATCGTCGAGCCGGTCGCCGACGCGGCCGAGCTCGGTGATGCCCGCGAGCGCGGCCGGAAGCGGCTCTCGGCGCTGCGCGAGGAGATCTCCGCGCTGCTGGGCTGAAGCACGAGGTCGCGCGGGCTCGACGAGAGCTCGCGCGACCTCGAGAGCTCAGCCGTTGAGCAGGCCCATCATGTTCTCGGCGTAGCGCGTGCCCGCGACCTTGTCGGGCGGAACAGCCGAAGCGATCTGCGCCAGCTCGTCCGCGCTCAGCTCGATCTCGACGGAGGCGGCGTTCTCCTCCAGGTACTTGCGGCGCTTGGTGCCCGGGATCGGCACCACGTCCTCGCCCTGGTTCTGCACCCACGCCAGCGCGAGCTGACCGGGCGTGACACCGCGAGCGGACGCGAGTGCGCGCACCGCGTCGACGATCGCCGCGTTCTTGGCCAGGTTCTCCTCGCTGAAGCGGGGCTGCCCGGCGACGCGGAAGTCACCGCTGCCGAAGTCGCTGGCCTTGGTGAACCGGCCGGTGAGGAAACCACGGCCGAGCGGCGAGTACGGAACAATCCCGATGCCCAGCTCGCGGCAGGCCGGAAGAACCTCGGCCTCGATGTCGCGCGTCCACAACGACCACTCCGACTGCACGGCCGAGATCGGGTGCACGGCGTGCGCGCGCCGGATCGTGGCCGCGCTCGCCTCGGAGAGGCCGAGGTAGCGGACCTTGCCCTCGGCGACCAGCTCCGCCATCGCGCCGACGGTCTCCTCGATCGGCGTCTTGGGGTCCACTCGGTGTTGGTAGTACAGGTCGATGTGGTCCACGCCGAGCCGCTTCAGCGACGCCTCGACCGACTGCCGGACGTAGGCGGCGTCACCGCGCACACCGCGCTCGTGCGGGTCGGCGGTGCGGACGATGCCGAACTTGGTGGCCAGCACGACCTGGTCGCGCCGGTCCGCGATGGCGCGGCCGACCAGCTCCTCGTTGCGGTGCGGGCCGTAGATGTCAGCGGTGTCCAGGAATCGCACGCCGAGCTCGATGGCGCGGTGGATGGTCGCGATCGACTCACGGTCGTCGGTCTCGCCGTAGAACTCGCTCATCCCCATGCAGCCGAGGCCCTGTGCGGACACCTCAAGCGCGCCGAGCGTGCGGGTGGGCAGCTTGGTCATGCCGTCGCCTCCTGGGCGAGCGGGGTCAGCTCAGCGACCCTGCGCTCGACCATCTCGTAGTTGTCGATCTTGTAGTCCAGCGTGCTCAGGCACATCTGCAGCTCGGCGATGCGTTCGCGCACGGCGGTCCGCTGCTCCAGCAGGATCTCCTTGCGCGAGGTCGCGCTGGAGGTGCCGAAGTGCCGCAGCCTGGCGTACTCGCACATCAGGCGGATCGGCATCCCCGTCATCCGCAGGCAGGACAGGAAACCCACCCAGCCGAGGTCTTCCTCGGAGTAGCTGCGCCTGCCGCCCGAGTCGCGGACCGGTGGCTCGATCAGCCCGATGCGCTCGTAGTAGCGGAGGGTGTCCATGGACAGCCCTGTGCGTTCTGCCGCTTCGGCGATCGAGTAGCTCACGAGAACGAAGGTAGAAGTTGGAGCGCGCTCCAGGTCAAGCTCATTCGGCGGAAATCAGCCCAGCTCACCCTTTGTCACGGCCCAGCCCTCGAAGCGCGCGGCGACGTCGGCGACCTCGAACTCACCCCTGCCGACCTCGCGGACGATCTTCAGCGCGTCGTCCTCGTCGGCGTCGATCCACCAGCCGTTGATGTCGCAGAGGGTGACGGCGGCCACCCACGCCAACCGCCAGTTGCCCTCGACGAGGGGGCGGGTGCAGACGATGGAGTCCAGCATCGCGGCGGCCTTCAGCCAGAGCGTCCCGTACGCCTCGACGCCGAGCACGGCCGCCCTCGGGCGGTGCGCCGCCGCGTCGAGCAGACCGACGTCGCGCACGACGAGGTCACCGCCGGTCACGGCGGTTGCCAGCACCAGCAGGTCACTGGCGTCCAGGTAGGAGATCACTCGGCCTTTTTCCCGTGTTCGACGTTGCTGTCTGACGATATCGGGGGTCACTGACAGTGGACGCGGGATCGGCCATTCGGGCTGCCGTGCATCGAGGACTTGAATCCAGAGACGATCTAGGCGTTTTCTCAAGCGCGGCAACGTAAACTGACCTGTTGGCCAGTGGCGCGGACCTTGCGATCAGGTGGGGCCGAGCCGATCGAGCAGAGCGCCGTAGCGCGGCATCACGCGGGCCAGGACCTCGGTCAGCTGGCGCTCCTTGTTCAGCCGGGACCACCGGTCGGCGAGGGCGAGGCGGACCACGTCCTGCTTCGATCGCCCTTCGGCAGCGGCGAGCTCGTCGAGTTGCCGATTCTCGTCCTCGCTCAACCGCAGCGTCATCGCCATGCGCGGGATGGTACCGCCGTGGTATCACTGATCACCAGGTCACGCGGCGCACCGAAGTTTTAAAACAGTGTTCCTATATTCTGCCGGAGTGCCACGACCCAAGGTTCACGACGACGCGCTCCGCGCCCGCCTGCTCGACCGCGCGGCGGAGACCCTGTCGACGGACGGCCCCGACGGGCTCAGCCTGCGCAAGCTCGCCGCCGACGTCGGGACCTCCACCACCGCCGTGTACTCGCTCTTCGGCGGCAAGCCCGCACTGCTGCGCGAGCTCTACCTGGAGGCGTTCCGCAGGTTCGGCGAGCGACTGTCCACCGTGCAGCGCTCGGGGGACCCCGTCGAGGACCTGGTCCAGCTCGGCATCGCCTACCGCGAGAGCGCGCGGGCCGACCCGCACCTCTACTCGATCATGTTCTCCACCATGGTCCCCGGCTTCGAACCGGACACCGAGGCCACCCAGCGCGCGGTGAGCACGTTGCAGCCGCTGCTGGACATGGTGCGGGCCGGGATCGACTCCGGGCACTTCACCGGCTACCGCGCCGAGGAGATCGCGCTGGCGTCGTGGGCGCTGGTGCACGGGCTGGTGTCGCTGGAGTCCAGGGACCACATGCCGCCGGGGATCGACGTCACCGCCAACTTCGAGACCGTGCTGCGGGCCCAGGCGCGCGGCTGGTGCTCGGCGCCGGAATAGCGGAGGGGCTCGGGATACCCCGCCGCCAACGGTTCCCCGAGCCCCACCAGGACTGTCCACTGAGGACAGCCCGCCTTAGCGCACCCTCATCGCAGCCCGTTGTCGAGCGCGGCCATCAGGGTGCCGTCGTCGCCGTCGAGCGACCAGATCATGGCTCCGCCGAGCCCTTTCGCCTTGACGTACTCCATCTTCTTGCCGATCACCCACGCGTCGTCGAAGGACCACCACTGCCCGTTCGCGAACGCGTAGGCCGCGACGGCCTGCTCGTCGTGGTGCACGGTCGGGAACTGGGCCTTGAGGTTCTTGTAGGCCCGCGTTCCCGCCTCCGCGGCGAAGTCGCCGGGAGCGGCGCCGTTGGCGGCCTGCCACTCCCCCTTCTTGCCGCCGTCGCTGACCTGCTGCCAGCCGCGACCGTAGAAGGGCACGCCCAGCACGAGCTTCTTCGGATCGATGCCCGCGTCCGTGTAGATCTTCAACGCCACGTCGACGCTGAACTTCGTGGTGTACGGGTCGTCGACGTCGGTGTGCAGGTTCGCGTGGTGCCCGGTGCGGTTGGGCTCCCACGAGTTGTCACTGCCCGCGCCGTGGAAGTCGTAACCCTGGAAGTTGACCAGGTCGAGGCTGTTCGCCACCCTGGCCATCTCCCAGCCCGCCGAGGCCAGCGCGGGCGCCGCCGGGGTGAACGCGGTCAGCAGGTACTTCTTGCCCGAGGTGGCGCCGAGCGCGTCGAGCTGGCGGCGGAACTCCTCGACCAGCAGCGAGTTGTTGACCTTGTCATCGGGCCCGAAGTGGTTGCCGGGATGGCCTTCCGCGCCCGGCCACTCCCAGTCGAGGTCGAAGCCGTCGAAGATGTTCGCCCCGGTTCCCGGCCCGCCCATGTCGTAGTGCTTCGGCAGGTTCCCCTTGATGTACATGTCGACGCAGGAGGAGACGAGTCTCTTGCGCGAGGTGTCGGTCTTCGCGGCGTCGGAGAAGAACTTCGAGTACGTCCAGCCGCCGAGCGAGAGCAGCACCTTCAGGTCGGGGTGCTTGGCCTTCAGCTTGCGCAGCTGGTTGAAGTTGCCCTTCAGCGGACCGGTCCCCGCCCAACCGCCGTCCCCGACGCCGTCCACGCTCTGCGCGGCGTCGAAGGGCCAGACGTAGTCGGCGGTGGAGTCGCCCGCGCCGGTTCCCTGGTCGGGGTCGGCGGGGTTGGAGCTCGTCGGCTTGGTGACCGCGAAGCACGTCAGGTCCGTCGGGTGGATGTTGGCGAAGGAGTAGTTGAGGTGCGTCAGCTTCGCCGCCGCGCCCGAGGTGTCCAGGTTCTTGATGAAGAACTTCCGCTCGTAGATGCCCCACTGCGGGAAGTACCCGACGCGGACGCGCCCTTCGGCGCCCGGCTTCGCGGTCCGGCCGGACACGGAAGTGCTTTGCGCGGAAGCGTTTCCGGCTCGGTCCTTGGCGCGGACGGTGAACGCGTAGTCGGTCTCGGGGGTCAGTCCGCTCGCGGTGAACGTCGTGTCCGGCGTGCTCCCCACGGACGTCCCGCCCCTGAAGACCTCGTAGCCCGTCACGGCCACGTTGTCCGTGGAGGCGTTCCAGCGCAAGGAGATCGTGGTGGCGCTCGCGCCGGAGACGGCGAGGCCGCCGGGCGCGCTGGGCGCCTCGGTGTCCGGTGCGCCGCCCTCGCAGGGCTGGCCGTCGAGGCGGCAGTTGGCCGGGCCGCCGTTGCCGATCCCGTTGAAGCCGAAGGAAACCGAGGCCCCGACGCCCACGGCGCCGTTGTACTCGCGGTTGGTGAAGGAGTAGCGGTCACCGGCACGAGTGAGCAGGGTGTCCCAGTACGCGCCGACGCTCGTTCCGGCGGGCAGGTCGAACTCGACCTTCCACCCGCTCAGCGCCGTAGCGCCGCCGTTGGTGATCGTGACCAGGCCGGTGAAACCACCGTCCCAGTTGGAGGTCTTGGTGAACGTCGCCGTGGGGGTCGTCGCCGCCTGTGCGGGGGCTGCGACGAGGCCGAGCACGACGACGGCGCCCGCGCAGAGCGCGAGCAACGGCTGCCATCGCTTGCGGTACATGATCGATCGCTCCAGGGGTGCAGGGCGGCGGAGCGGAATCTGTTCGCGGATGTGTACAGCAGACGATGTGGTCCAGACCACAACTCGTCAAGGTCTAGACCACTGTGCTCACTCGAACGGCGCAGCCTTGACCCGTGCGACGCGGTGGCGCTATATGTTTTTCAAGTAGCGAGGGGGCGCGCGATGACCGGGATCGACCTGGGGGCGGGATCAGACCGCGCCGTACTGGCGGTCCCCCGCGTCGCCGAGCCCGGGAACGATGAACCCGGAGTCGTTGAGCCGCTCGTCCACGCTCGCGGTGACCACGCGCACCGGCAGCTTGGCCTGCTCCAGGGTGCGAATCCCCTCGGGCGCGGCCAGGGTGCACACGGCGGTGACGTCGGTGGCGCCGCGATCGGTGAGGAGCGTGATCGTGTGCACCATCGAGCCGCCGGTGGCGAGCATCGGGTCGAGCACCAGCACCGGACGACCGGCGAGGTTCTCCGGCAGCGACACCATGTACGGCGTCGGCTGCAGGGTCTCCTCGTCGCGCGCCAGGCCGACGAAGCCCATCTGCGCGTCCGGGATCAGCTTGTGCGCCTGGTCGGCCATGCCGAGGCCCGCGCGCAGCACCGGGACCAGCAGCGGCGGGTTCGCGAGGCGGAAACCCGTCGTCCTGGCCACCGGCGTGTGGATGCGCTCCTCCGCGAGGGGAGCGTCCCGCATGGCCTCGTAGATCAGCATGACGGTCAGCTCGTGCAGCGCGGCGCGGAAGGCCGCGCTGTCGGTGCGGGCGTCACGCATGGTGGTGAGCCGGGCCTTGGCCAGCGGGTGTTCGACGACGAGCACGTCCATGACCACAGACGTTAGCCGGAGAAGGGGTGCGGATGTACGACGTGATCTACCGCGAGGCACGGCAGCGGATCACCGCGATCGCGCGGACGCTGGACGACGAGCAGCTGGGACGAGCTGTTGCCGCCTGTCCGGAATGGACCGTGCGGGCGCTGATCGCACACCTGTCCGGCGTCGCGCACGACGCCGCGACCGGGCGGCTCGACGGGGCACCGGGAACCGAGTGGACGGAGCGACACGTCGGCGAGCGGCTCAACCGGCCGGTCGAGCAGAACCTGGCGGAGTGGGAGGGCTTCAGCGAGAAGCTGGAGCAGGGCCTGCGCTCCAGGAAGGCGCAGCTCCAACTGGTGCACGACATCACCCAGCACGAGGCCGACCTGCGCACGGCGCTGGGCTTGGAGCGGCTGCCGGAGAAGGCTTGGCGGCCGATGCTGGAGCACATCGGCGGCGCGGTCGGCCACTACCACGAGCAGCCGTGGGCGCTGGTCGTGCGCTCGGACGGCTCCGAGTGGCGGATCGGCGACGGCGAGCCCGCGGCAACAGTGGAGGCGGAGCCCTTCGAGTTGTGGCGCGGGTTCTTCGGCAGGCGCAGCGCCGAGCAGATGCGCGCCTGGGCGTGGGACCGGACCCCGGAGGCGGAGCACCTGGACGCGGTCCTGGTGTTCCCGGCACGCTCGGATGCCTTGGTGGAGAACTAAATCGAGGGTCCACCGGTGGCGCGTCCGGTGGACCCTCGGGTCTAGCCCGGCCTGCCTCGGCACACCGGCTACTCCACAGTAACCGGCGGCGACGTGGGTCACCAACGACTTGATGAACACTTAAGAAAAGGAATCACCGAATGGCCTATTGGCGCCCGCACGGCCTGCCGTGGTCGCGCTCTCATGCCGGTCAGGCGGATGTGACCAGTGCCATCAGCGCGCGCCGCAGCCGCCGAGTTGTCCCCAGGCGCGCCCGGTGTGAGCTGGGCGGATGAGTTGTCCACAGGTCCGGCTGATCGGGCTGGACGCCCGGTGACCTGGCCCTAGACTCCTGGCCATGGCCGCACCGTCACCGCCGACGGCTGCCGAGTCCGCGGACACCCCCGCGAACCGCCAGCCGCCGCACATCCCGGGACTTCCCCCAGAGCTGGCAGACGCCACCAGGGACGACGCCGCGCTGCGTCGGTTCCTGCACGGACTGCCCGGCGTCGACCAGGTCGGGCTGGAGCAACGCGCCGCGACGCTCGCCACGCGCAGCATCAAGAAGGCGTCCAAGCTCTGGGCGATCGACACCGCCATCAGGATGGTCGACCTGACCACCCTCGAAGGCGCCGACACCGCGGGCAAGGTCAGCTCGCTGTGCGCGAAGGCCCGCCGTCCCGACCCCGAGCGCCCCGACGTGCCGCAGGTCGCCGCGATCTGCGTCTACCCGGACATGGTGGAGACAGCGGTGCGCGAGCTGAAGGGCGCCGACATCGGCGTCGCCAGCGTCGCGACGGCGTTCCCCTCCGGCCGCTCGTCACTGGCGATCAAGCTGGAGGACACCAGGATCGCCGTGGACGCGGGCGCGACCGAGATCGACATGGTGATCGACCGGGGCGCGTTCCTCTCCGGCCGCTACGGCCAGGTCTACGACGAGATCGTCGCGATCAAGGCAGCCTGCGGCGACGCGCACCTCAAGGTCATCCTGGAGACCGGCGAGCTGTCGACCTACGACAACGTGCGCCGCGCGTCCTGGCTGGCGCTGCTCGCCGGTGGTGACTTCATCAAGACCTCGACCGGCAAGGTCTCCCCCGCCGCGACCCTCCCGGTGACGCACCTGATGCTGCAGGCCGTCCACGACTGGAAGAACCAGACCGGGCAGCTGCGCGGGGTCAAGCCCGCCGGCGGCATCCGCGCCACCAAGGACGCGATGCGCTACCTCGTCGCCGTGCACGAGGTGGCCGGTCAGGAGTGGCTGGACCCGAAGCTGTTCCGCTTCGGCGCGTCCAGCCTGCTCAACGACCTGCTGATGCAGCGGCGGACCCAGCTTGAGGGCCACTACAGCGGCCCTGACTACGTGACGGTGGACTGAGATGACACAGATCTGGGAGTACTCCCCGGCACCGGAGTCGCGGGACATCGCCAACCTCAAGCCGAACTACCGGATGTTCGTCGACGGTCAGTTCGTCGAGGGCGAGGGCGAGCCGCTGAAGACGGTCAACCCCTCGACCGAGGAGGTGCTGGCCGAGGTCAGCACGGCCTCCAGCGCGGACGTCGACCGCGCCGTCAAGGCCGCCCGCCGCGCCTACGACAAGGTGTGGGGCCGGATGCCCGGCAGCGAGCGGGCCAAGTACCTGTTCCGCATCGCCCGGCTGATCCAGGAGCGCGGCCGCGAGCTCGCGGTGCTGGAGAGCCTGGACAACGGCAAGCCGATCAAGGAGTCGCGCGACGTCGACGTGCCGACGGCCGCGGCGCACTTCTTCTACCACGCGGGCTGGGCCGACAAGCTCGACTTCGCCGGCTACGGGCCGGACCCGAAGCCGCTCGGCGTCGCCGGGCAGGTCATCCCGTGGAACTTCCCGCTGCTGATGCTGGCGTGGAAGATCGCGCCCGCGCTGGCCTGCGGCAACACCGTGGTGCTCAAGCCGGCCGAGACCACGCCGCTGACCGCGCTGGTCTTCGCCGAGATCTGCCAGCAGGCCGGTCTGCCCGCCGGCGTGGTGAACATCCTGCCCGGCGCCGGTGACGTCGGCGCGGAGATCGTCAACCACGCGGGCACCGACAAGATCGCCTTCACCGGTTCGACCGAGGTCGGCAAGCTGATCCAGCGCTCGCTGGCCGGGACGGGCAAGAAGCTCACCCTGGAGCTGGGCGGCAAGGCGGCGAACATCGTCTTCGACGACGCGCCCGTGGACCAGGCCGTCGAGGGCATCGTCAACGGCATCTTCTTCAACCAGGGCCACGTCTGCTGCGCCGGTTCGCGGCTGCTGGTCCAGGAGTCCATCGCCGAGGAGGTGATGGAGAAGCTGCGCTACCGCGTCTCCACGCTGCGCATCGGTGACGCGCTGGACAAGAACACCGACATCGGCGCGATCAACTCCCAGGAGCAGCTGGCCCGCATCCGCGAGCTGACCGCCTCCGGCGAGGCCGAGGGCGCCGACCGCTGGACGAGCTCGTGCCCGTTGCCGGACAAGGGTTTCTTCTTCGCGCCGACGGTGTTCTCCAACGTGCACCAGGCGATGCGGATCGCCCGCGAGGAGATCTTCGGCCCGGTGCTGTCCGTGCTGACCTTCCGCACCCCGGACGAGGCCGTCGCCAAGGCCAACAACACCCCGTACGGGCTGTCCGCGGGCATCTGGACCGAAAAGGGTTCCAGAATCCTGTGGATGTCCCAGAAGCTGCGGGCCGGTGTGGTGTGGGCCAACACCTTCAACCGGTTCGACCCGACCGCCCCGTTCGGCGGCTACCAGGAGTCCGGTTTCGGTCGCGAGGGCGGCCGCGCGGGACTGGAGGCGTACCTCGATGTCTGACGGGCGTATTGGTGTGACCAAGACCTACAAGCTGTACGTGGGCGGGAAGTTCCCGCGCTCGGAGTCCGGGCGGGTCTACCCGGTCAACGACGCCAAGGGCACCTTCCTCGCCAACGCCGCGCACGCCTCGCGCAAGGACGCCAGGGACGCGGTCGCCGCGGCCCGCAAGGCGTTCTCCGGCTGGTCCGGCGCGACCGCGTACAACCGCGGCCAGGTGCTCTACCGCGTCGCGGAGATGCTCGAAGGCAGGCGCGAGCAGTTCGTCGCGGAGGTCTGCGCCGCGGAGAACGTGAACGCGAAGAAGGCGGAGTCCACTGTGGACGCCGCGATCGACAGGTGGGTCTGGTACGCGGGGTGGACCGACAAGGTCGCCTCCGTGCTCGGCGCCTCCAACCCGGTCGCGGGGCCGTACTTCTCGTTCTCCGTGCCCGAGCCCACCGGCGTCGTCGCGGTGCTCGCCCCGCAGACCTCCTCGCTGTTGGGCCTGGTCAGCGTGGTGGCTCCGGTGATCGCGACCGGCAACACCTGCGTCGTGGTGTCCAGCCACCACCGGCCGCTGCCCGCCGTGACGCTGTCGGAGGTCATGGCGACCTCCGATCTGCCCGGCGGCGTGGTGAACCTGCTCACCGGCAGCGCCGCTGAGCTCGGCCCCTGGCTGGCCTCGCACGCGGACGTGAACGCGCTCGACCTGTGCGGTGCTCCGGAGGTGATTCGCGCCGAGTTGGAGCGGACCGCCGCGGGCACCGTCAAGCGGGTGCTGCGCGCCACCGCCAAGGAGCCGGACTGGACGCGCAGGCCCGATATCACCAGGCTGCGCGCGTACCTGGAGCACAAGACGGTCTGGCACCCGATGGGAGTCTGATCCACCGCTTCGGCCACGATGTGCCCCACAGTCCGCGGACCGTGGGGCACATCGTCTTCGAAGGGGTTGTCCAAGGTGGAAGAACTCGACGCCGGCGGCATCGCCGAAGTGATCGCGGCGATGCTCAGCGGCTCGCACGGCCTGCGCACCGAGCGCACCGGCGCGGTGGTGGCGCTGGTCGACCTCGACCTGGAGATCGCCGTCGAGGAGGCCGAGCACGCCGCCGACGGCGCGTACGTGCGGCTGCCCTTGGGCGTGCGCTGCACGGCGTGGGAGGAGGGCTACGCCTGGGACCAGGCCGTCGGTGTGCGCACCGACGAGGCCCACCCGCTCGCCGACGCGCTCATGTACTGGGTGAACAACGTGCTCCCGGTGTTCATCGCCATCCAGCAGCCCGACCACCCGCTCGCCGAGGCCGTGTTCCACCGGCTCGGCGCGGACGGTGAGGGCCGTCCCACCGAGCTGTTCGCCGGTCCCGTCGACTGGCGCGATTTCGGCGGCATCGAGGGCGGCTTCGCCGACGTCGCCCGCGAACGCCCGCCGACCCTCGTCGTGGCCGAGCGCCTGATGAGCGAGGGCCAGCTGCCGAACCGGCCCGTGTGGTTCTACAGCCTCTGCGGCCGCACCTCCGGCGAGAACGACGACACCGTCGAGGTCGTGCTCAACAACAACGACGTCAGCGGCCACTTCGTCGACGTCGCCGAGCACCTGCCCTGGGGCACCGGCCACGGCACCGTGAAGTCCTGGGCGCTGCTCGTCCCCGCCGCCTGAGCTCACTCCACCCGCGTCAGCGCTGCCTCGGGATCGGTCACAGCTTCCAGATCAGCATGCCTGCCCTCGTGGTCGCGGGGCGGTAGCGGCCAGCCGCCGCGTCGGTCTCCAGGGCCTCGGCGGTGGAGCTGAGGAGCGCGGCGAGGCCCTGCCACTCGGGAGGGTGCGCCACGCCCCACTGGTGGCTGAAGGCGAACAGGCAGCCGTGCAGCGACCCGGGGCGCAGGTCGACGGCGAGGTCGTAGTTGCCGCCGTCCGTGCCGATCGGGACGAACGCGGGATGCCAGCCAGCACCCGGGCTGCCGGCGGTGTCGTCGGGCCGGGGGCCGGTCGTGTGCCGCCTGGTCCACTCCCGCCACGCGCTGACCGATCCGATCGGCCGGTACGGGATGTAGCCGTGCGGCAGGACGGGGTGCAGCCCACCGCCGCAGCTCGCCCACCACTCGTGCAACTCCTGGGGCAGAGCGCGCCCCAGTGCCCGCTCGGCGGAGCGCACGTCCGCGTCGGTGGCGGGTGGCAGCAGCTCCTTGGCGGTGGCTGGAGCCCGCACGGTGAGGATGCGGGTGATCCGGTTCCAGCTCCCGGGAACAGCTGTGCTCGAGCCCATGGGCGGATGCTGGCAGACACCCCTGACAATCCCGGGCGTCGCTCCCTCGCTCGCGTGAATCCTGCGCATTCCAGGACAGCGGGCGACGCGGTGCGGCAGCCTGGGTCGCATGGTGGAGCAGGGTTTCAAGGTCGATCCGGCGGCGCTGACGAAGTACACGACGGCGACGCCGGGGCTGGCCGACGAGCTCGGCAGGGTCGGCAGCGCGACGCTGGGGCCGATCACCTCCCTGCCCGGCGACGCCTTCGGCAAGATCGGTGCGGAGGTCGGTGTCAACCAGGCTTTCCACCAGGCGGCCAAGGCAACCGCGGACGGGGTGGCCGCTGCGGCGGCGGGGCTGACGGGGCTCGCGGGCTCGGTCGCTGGCGCGCTGAAGACCTACCAGCAGCAGGACGCCGAGCACGCCGCGCTGATGCGCCGCCAGGGCCAGGGGTGACGGCGTGACCGACGCCGCAGGCCTGATCGAGCCGCTCGTCCGACCGTTGCGCGAGCACTTGGCGAAGCTGGCCGGGGACACGGGGAGCGCGAGCAGGGCGGCGGAATCGCTGGGCTCGGCGAAGACGGCGATCGCCGACGTGAAGTCGCGGCACGGAGCGCAGGCGCGCACGGCCATGGGTGGTTGGTACGGCGACCGGGCCAACGCGTTCCAGGGCAGGGTGGCCACGCTCGACGGGGGCCTGGACCGGCTGTCGGGCAACTGCGCGAGCGCGCAGGGCACGGTCACCGGAGCGGTCGGCGCGGTCACCACGGGCCGCAAAGCGATCCAGGGGCTGCTGGACGAGTTCGTCGGCTGGGCGAAACCGGTGTTCGAAGCGGCGATCGCGGCGCAGAAGGGCGGCGACACCAACGCCGTGCGCGAGGCGACCGCGAGGGCCTTCGGCAGGTCGGCGCTCTACGTCGAGAAGTCGGCGACGGAGCTGAAGAAGGTCTCCGACCACCTGACCGAGGCGGCGGCGCGGTTGCGGGCGCTGCAACCGGCCGCCGCCTCGG
>NZ_MUMH01000475.1 GCF_002155965.1 Allokutzneria sp. NRRL B-24872 | reverse complement strand
CAACGAGTTCTGCGTTCTCTCAACCCGTTGCCCCTGAACGGGTTCAGCCCGCCATGGCCTTCATCAGCTCCTGCCGGAAAGGACGCAGCCCGCGCACCGAGTTCCACCCGAGCACGCCGGTCAGCTCCCCGGCGCGACGGTAGGTCGCGATGAACGAGCCTTCGGCGGGGGCGCCCTCGACGACCTCCAGCTCATCGCCGGGCAGCGGCCAGCCGAACATCTGGAGCTTGGTGTCGTACTGGTCGGACCAGAAGTACGGCAGCGGCCGGTATTCCTGTTGCGTGCCAAGGAGGTTCACCGCCACCGACATCGCCTGCTCGGTGGCGTTGGTGCGGTGCTCCAGGCGAATCCGGCCGAGCACGGGGTGCTCCCACGAAGCCACGTCGCCCACCGCGTACACCCCTGGCGCCGCCGAGCAGTGCGCGTCGCACAGCACACCTGACGCGTCAACGGGAATGCCGCTGCCGTCAAGCCACTCGGTGACCGCCGTGGAGC
>NZ_MUMH01000474.1 GCF_002155965.1 Allokutzneria sp. NRRL B-24872 | reverse complement strand
TGCTGGGCGGTGGCGTGCGGCGCGCTGCGGACGGCCCTGCCGCTTCGGGTGGTTCCGAAGGCTCCGCCTCCAGCGGCTCCGGGGGCTCCGCGCCGGGTGGTCGGGCGGACCCGCCGTCGGGCGGCCCCGGGCGCTCCGCGCCGGGTGGCCCCGCAGGCTCCGCGTCAAACCCTCCGACGGGTTCCGCGTCGGGCCGACCCGCCGGCCCTTCGCCGGGCGGCGGCCCGGGCCACGGCGGACGGACCGGGCCGGCGCGGCGTCGGCTGCTGACCCGTGCGGCGCGGGAGAACCGTGCCGGGCTGCTCTTCGTCACACCCACCGTCCTGGTGGTCCTGGTCGTCGTCGTCCTGCCGATCCTGTGGACGGTGCTGCTGTCCTTCCGGCGCGCCCGGCTCGTGGACATCCCGCACATGGGTCTGTTCGGCGACTGGTCCCTGGCCAACTTCGCGGGCGTCTTCTCGTCGTCGGACTTCTGGACCAGTCTGTGGACGACACTGCTGTACACCGTCGGGGGCACCGCGGGCTCCCTCGTACTCGGTCTGGTCGCCGCGCTCGCCCTGCGCCGCCCGTTCCGCGGCCGGGGCCTGCTGCGCGGTGCGATGCTGCTGCCGTACGTGGCGCCGGTGGTGGCCGTCACGTTCGTGTGGCAGATCGCACTCAGCCCCCAGTTCGGCATCGTCAACGAGTGGGGCGCCACGCTGCTGGGCTGGGACGATCCGATCGCCTTCCTGTCCACCCGCGACTGGGAGG
>NZ_MUMH01000473.1 GCF_002155965.1 Allokutzneria sp. NRRL B-24872 | reverse complement strand
GATGATCCCTGATGCCGCCGGCCTTGATGCGGCGCGGACCGGCAAGGCCGGCGCCGATCATGCCGCCGATCGTGCCGGCGCCCGCGCTGCCGAGCAGCACCGAAATGTCCACCGGCTCGAAGGCGAATTGCTGGTTCTTGGCATCGATCAGGGATTGCACGTCGGCGAGCGGCGCGCCGGCCTCGACGGTGATGATCAGCTCGTTCGGCTCATAGGCGGTGACCGCGTTCAGCACCGACACGTCGAGCACCGCATTGGTCGCCATCGGATGGCCGATGGCGCGCTTCGATCCATGACCGATGATCTCAAGCGGCTGCTCGCTGGCGATCGCCGCGCGCACCACCTCTTCGACATCCTTGATGTCTCTGACTTTGAGCGTTTCCACAGGCTAGGCGGTATCGAAATTCGGCTCCGAAATCAAATGCGCGCGCCGAACACGTCTCGGAATGCGACGAGCCCGGGGGCGGTGATCTCGACCGAACGGCCCTGCGGCCGGCGCCGGATCCAGTCGCGCTGCAACGCGAGGTCGGCAACCGCGGCCCCTGCCCGTCCGGCCAGATGCGGACGCCGCTCGCTCCAGTCGAGACAGGGC
>NZ_MUMH01000472.1 GCF_002155965.1 Allokutzneria sp. NRRL B-24872 | reverse complement strand
AGGCGGTGAAGTAGGCGTTCTCCCGCTCGGCGAGCCAGCGCAGCACGACCGCCCCCTCGGTGAACGGCAGCGCCCTGCGCCCGTGGAAGACGTCGTGCACGCACACCGGGATGCCCGGCCGCAGCCGTGGGAACAGGTGCTGGAGGTACCAGCGGGCGAAGCTCGCGGAGTGCGCCGCGTCGATGAACAGGAAGTCCGCGTCCTCCGGGATCTTCTCCAGGTTCTCCCGGGCGTCCCCCTGGGTGAACGTCCAGCGGCCGGTGGACAGGGTCTCGGGGACCTCCCGTACGACGTGGTCGACGATGTCGTACGAGTAGAGGTGCCCGGTGCCGTTGTCGCGCAGGGCGCGCAGGATCCAGGTGGTGGACCAGCCGTGGAAGGTGCCGATCTCCACCACTGTCTCCGGCCGGGCCTCGCGCAGGAGGAGGTACGTGATCTCCGCCTCGATGTCGTCGAGTTGGGCCTTCATCGAGGTGGGCGGCGCGAGCAGGGTGCGCTGGCGTTCGCGGGCGCGGTCGAGGTCCTCGGCGAAGGTGCGGTAGAGGTCACCGATGTGGTCGAGGTCGATGGGCCGACCTCCGGGGGACCCTCCGGTGGACTCGCCGACGGGCCGGCCTTCGCCCCTGCCGTCGCCGACCTTCCTGTCCTGGCCGACCTTCCTGTGGCGTCCGGCATTCGTGCCGTGGCCGGCGTTCGTGTCGTGGCCGGGCTGGTGCATGTCTCACGCTCCTGCGAAACCGTTTCCGTGGTCGGGACGCGGTGATGCTGGAG
>NZ_MUMH01000471.1 GCF_002155965.1 Allokutzneria sp. NRRL B-24872 | reverse complement strand
CTGGGACAACACCGACGAGGACCTCGTCGAGAAGCTCGCCGTCAAGCCAGGGGAGTGGATCTCCCGCTCCGGCGACTTCCGCGCCGTCACGGTGGAAGACGGTCCGCTGCTGTCCCATGTGGACGACGAAGTCGACCTGCTGAAGTTTCCGGTCCCGCGCTGGCACGAGGGCGACGGCGGCCGCTACATCGGCACGGGCTGCGCGGTCGTCACCCGCGACTACGACACCGGCCGGATCAACCTGGGCGCGTACCGGATGCAGGTGCAGGACGAGGGCCGCGCGGTGAGCGTCAACATCGAGGCGGGCAAGCACGGCGCGCAGCACCTGCGCCGCTGGTTCGAGGCCGAAGGCCGCGCGCCGATCGCGGCGTCGCTGGGCCACCACCCGGCGTACCTGGTGGCGGCCGGCGTCGAGGTGCCCGGCGACGTCTCGGAATACGACTACGTAGGCGCGATGGCCGGCGAACCGGTGCGCACGATCGCCGGGCTCGCCACCGGGCTGCCGTTGCCGCACGACGCCGAGATCGCGAGCGAAGGCTGGGTGCGGCCGGACGACAAGCGTCCCGAGGTCCCGTTCGCCGAGTGGACGGGGTACTACTCCGGCTCCCGCGACCCGATCCTCCCGATCACCGTCGAAACGGTGTACTACCGCGACGACCCGATCCTGCTCGGCGCGCCGCCGGGCAA
>NZ_MUMH01000470.1 GCF_002155965.1 Allokutzneria sp. NRRL B-24872 | reverse complement strand
CGACGTACAGCCTGCTGCCCGCGCTCTCGCGGCGGCTCACCGAGGAACTGCCCGGCGTCGACTTCTCCTTCCGTGGCGAGATGCTCGCACCCGACCAGGTCGAGGCGTTGCGCACCGGCGCGATCGATGTGGCGCTGCTGCGCCCTCCCGCGGCCGACCTCTCCCTCACCGTGCACACCCTGCGCCGGGACCGGCTCGTCGTCGCCGTACCCGTCGAGCATCCCCTCGCCCGCCGGAAACGACTGCGCGCCTCGGACCTCGCCGGCGCCGACCTGATCGTGCACTCCGCCGACCGCCGGTCCGTGATGTACGACGTCGTCCTGCGCCTGCTGCGTGACGCCGGCGTCGAACCGCACATCCGCCACGAGGTCGGCGAGACCTCGACGCTGGTCACGCTCGTGGCCGGCGGGCTGGGTGTCGCCGTCGTACCCGAGCCGGTGACAGCGCTGGCGCTCGACGGCGTCACCTATCTGCCCCTGGCGGGCGCCGACGCACGCGTGGAGCTGGCCGTCGCCCACCGTGCAGACCGCGCCGAGCCGCACCTGGCTCGCACGGTGGGGATCATCCGGGCGGCGCAC
>NZ_MUMH01000047.1 GCF_002155965.1 Allokutzneria sp. NRRL B-24872 | reverse complement strand
TGGAACTGTCAGCCGACAGCGAAACTAGGTCGGCTTTACCTGGGGTGCGCGTGCCATACGCTCGTCCGCGTGGGCCGGGATTCCTCCCGTGCCCGCCCGGCTAATGAGGGCACGCGCAAGGGGCCCCAGGTCAAGCCGACCCCCGCGCTGGAACCAGCAGTTCCCCCGCTGGAAGACCAGCCGGTGCAAGCCGAAAGCCCAGCCATCCCCAACCAACCCCCATAATGACCACCGTGATCAACCTCAGCGGGCACCGCGTCCTCATCACCGGCGCGGGCGGCACGATCGGCGCGGGTATCGCGAGATGCTTCGCCACCGCCGGCGCAGAGGTGATCGCGCACTACCACCGCAGCGCGAGCACGGCACAGGCGCTCGCCGACGAGATCGGCGCCACGACGGCACGAGCGGACCTCACGGACCCCGCCGAGCAGCAGGCCATGCTCGACCGCGTCGGCCACGTCGACGTCCTCGTCAACAACGCCGCGACGCAGCAGGTCCTACCGCTCCGGGAAACCACGGCAGCGCAATGGAAAGAGATCGTCGAGACCAACCTCAACGCGGTCTTCGCGCTCACGCAGGCGGTCACCAGCACCATGATCCCGAAGCGGCGCGGCGTGATCATCACGATCGCCTCGGTCGAAGGCACGCACCCCGCGGAGGGCCACGCCGCCTACGCGACCACCAAGGCCGCGGTGATCATGCACACCAAGGCGACGGCGTTGGAGTACGGGCGCTTCGGCATCCGGTGCAACGCGGTCTCGCCGGGGCTCATCGGCCGCGAGGGGATCGAGGAGCAGTGGCCGGAAGGCGTCGCGAGGTGGCACGCGGCGGCTCCGCTGCACCGGCTGGGCGCGCCGAGGGACGTGGGCAACGCGTGCGTGTTCCTGGCCTCGCCGCTGGCGGAGTGGATCACGGGGCAGAATCTCGTTGTGGACGGCGGAGTGTCCACACACCCGACCTGGTAGGGGAAACGTGACGTACCACGAGATCGTCGAAGCGCTCGGGCTCCAGCCGCTGCCGGTGGAGGGCGGTTTCTGGGCGCAGACCTGGCTGAGCGAGGACTGCTCGGGCATCTACTACCTGATGACCGCGCAGGACTTCTCGGGGATGCACCGCCTGAAGCACCTGGAGATCTTCAGCTACCACGCGGGAGCCCCGGCGCAGATGGTGCTGCTGCACCCGGACGGCCGCGTGGAACGACCGGTGCTGGGGCCGGACCTGGCCGCCGGGCAACGCCCGCAGGTCGTGGTGCCGCCGGGGGTCTGGCAGGGCAGCCGCAGCACGGGCGAGTGGAGCCTGCTGGGCACGTTCATGTCGCCGCCGTACTCCGAGGACTCGGTGGACTTCGGCCGGGCCGACGAGCTGTCGGCGGCCCATCCCGAGCACGCCGAGGAGATCAGCGGGCTGTGCCGCTTCTGAGCGGTAGGCTGAACGCGTGCCGAAGATCATCGGGGGGTCCCTCGCCGCGCACCGGGAGCAGACCCGGCAGCGGATCTTCGAGGCGTTCGCGGGGCTGATGTACGAGCGCGGGTTCGACCGGATCACCCTGGCCGACATCGCCTCGGCGGCCGGGGTCGGGCGCACGGCCATGTACAACCACTTCCCGGACAAGGAAGCCCTGCTGGTCGCCTACGCGGCGGCGGAGACCGAGAGCTACGTGGTGCGCCTGCGCACCGCACTGTCCGAAGTGGACGATCCGGTGCGCAGGCTGGCCACCTACGTCCGCTTCCAGTTGCGCGAGGTCGCCGCGCAGCACCTCCCGCCGGGACCCGCGCTGCGCTCGCTGCTGCCGCAGTCGGCCTACGGCCAGCTGATCGAGCACGTGCGCGACCTGGAGCAGGAGCTGCGCGCGGTGCTGCGCGCCGGGATCGACCAGGGCTACCTGCCGGAGGCCGACGTCGACGGCCTGATCCCGCTGATCAACGCCTGCCTCTCCGGCGGCGCCGAGAACGCCGAGCTGACCACGCTCTTCGTCCTGCGCGCGGTGGGCGCCCGGCTGGCCGAGGACGGGTCCGCGCGCAAGCTGCCGCGCAGGCGCTGAGCCCATACCGTTCTGGGCCGCACCGTTCGGGGCCTTGCCACCCCTCCACCCGCAAGTTAGGTTTGCCTAACCAGGGCGAATTTCCTGACGCCTCGTCAGAATGATGTGACATACTGTCAGAACAAGCTGAGGAGGCGGGCATGGCGACCACGGAAGCGATGAGCTTCGCCGAGCTGATCAAGGAAGCCACGGACGAGGCGCACCGGCGGGCCGAGCGCACCCCGGTGATCGGCGCGCTGGCGGCGGGCACGCTGCCGGTCGAGGGCTACACGGCCATGGTCTCCCAGCACTACTTCTTCTACGAGGCGCTGGAGCGGGCCGCCGAGGTCATGCGCGCCGACCCGGTCGCGGGCCCCTTCGTGCACGACGAGCTGACCCGGCTGCCCTCGCTGGCCAGGGACCTCGCCGCGCTGATCGGCCCGGACTGGCGCGAGCGGATCACCCCCGGCCCGGCGACGCTGCGCTACTGCGAGCGCATCCACGAGGTGTGCTTCGACTGGGCGGGCGGGTTCGTCGCCCACCACTACACCCGCTACCTGGGTGATCTCTCCGGTGGGCAGATCCTGCGCACGCTGCTGGGCCGCCACCTCGGGCTGACCGAGGAGACCGGGCTGAGCTTCTACCGCTTCCCCGGCATCCCCAAGGCTCCGGTGTTCAAGGCGCACTACCGGCGGCTGCTGGACGAGGCGCCCTGGGACGCCGACGAGCAGCAGCGCATCGCCGCCGAGTCGCGGCTGGCCTTCGAGCTGAACACCGCGATCTTCGAGGAGCTCGGCGCGCGTTTCTGCTGACCGGTAGCCTCGCCCCCGCGAGTTCACCGACGAGAGGAACGTGCTGTGCGGGGACGGCTGTGGGTGTCACTGGTGGCGTTGACGCTGCTCACTGGCTGCGGTGGAGGCGGAGGCGACCAGTCGCCGTCCACCGCCTCTTCCGGGGACTCCGTCGCCGACTTCGGCGGGAAGCCGCTGGCCGTGGGCACCACCAAGCCGTGCTCGATGCTCACCGCGCAGCAGGCGGGAGACCTTGGCCTGGTGTCGGCCAGGTCTGACGCCTCCGGCTTCCCCCGCGAGGGCCGCCCCCAGACGCCGACCACCTGCTACTGGGCCGACAGCCAGGGCACCACGTTCGACCTCCAGGTGCACAAGGCCTCGGACGCCGTCAGGACCGTGCTCCGGGAGGGCGAGAAGGACGGCAAGATCAAGGGCTACCCGACCGGAGAGCTGGAGATCAACACCAAGTCCTGCCGCTACTACCTGGCGCCCGCCGACGACCACTACCTCGTCTTCCAGATCGTGGCCAACAACAAGCCCGAGGGCGCGTGCGCGCTCGGCCGCAAGGCCGCCGAGGTCGTGCTCGGCAACATCCCCGTCAGCTAGCCCAGGCGCGAGACCAGCCGGGCCTTCTCGCCGTGGACGAGCACCTCGACCACGTCGCCGTGCACCAGCTGCTTGCCGCGGCGCAGCTCCTCGCGGCCGTTGACCGTGACCTCACCGTCCTCGATCAGCGACCGCGCGCGCACCCCGTCCTCGGCCAGCCCGGCCAGCTTCAGGAACTGGCCGAGCCGGATGGACTCGTCGGAGATCTCCACCTCGCGGATGCTCATGCGCCCATCTAACGCCGGGGGCGCAGCGACGCGCGCAGCAGGTCCCGGTTGAGCCGCCCGATCGAGGACAGTGGAATGCCCTTGGGGCACACAGCTGTGCACTCGCCGGTGTTGGTGCAGCCGCCGAAGCCGAGGTCGTCGTGGGCCTGCACCATGTCGAGCACGCGGGAATCGCGCTCCGGCTGGCCCTGCGGGAGCACCCCGAGGTGGGTGATCTTCGCGGCGGTGAACAGCATCGCGGAGCCGTTGGGGCAGGCGGCGACGCATGCCCCGCAGCCGATGCACGCGGCGGACTCGAAGGCGGTGTCGGCGTCCGGTTTGGGCACGGCGACGGCGTGCGCGTCCGGGGCGCTGCCGGTCGGAGCGCTGACGTAGCCACCCGCCTCGATGATCCGGTCGAAGGCGGAGCGGTCCACCACGAGGTCCTTGACGACCGGGAAGGGCTTGGCGCGCCAGGGTTCGATGGTGATCGTGGCGCCGTCGGCGAAGTGCCGCATGTGCAGCTGGCAGGCGGTGGTCGCGCGCTCCGGCCCGTGCGCGACGCCGTTGATCATCATGCCGCACATGCCGCAGATGCCCTCGCGGCAGTCGTGGTCGAAGGCCACCGGCTCCTCGCCCGCGAGGATCAGGTCCTCGTTGAGCACGTCCAGCATCTCCAGGAAGGACATGTCCTCGGAGACGTCGTCGAGCCGGTAGTCGACGAGCTGCCCGTCATCCTGTGTGGACTGTCGCCAGATCCGCAGTGTCAGTCTCACTTGTAACTCCGTTGCGTGGGCTCGACGTGGTCGAAGGTCAGCTGCTCGCGGTGCAGCACTGGTGGAGTCGCGTACTCCCACGCGGCCACGTAGGAGAAGTCCGCGTCATCGCGCATCGCCTCCCCGTCTGGCGTCTGGCTCTCGGCGCGGAAGTGCCCGCCGCAGGACTCGGTGCGGTGCAACGCGTCCACGCACATCAGCTCGGCCAGCTCGAAGAAGTCCGCGACGCGGCCGGCCTTCTCCAGCGACTGGTTCAGCCCCTCACCGCTGCCGGGCACCTTGACCCGGCGCCAGAACTCCTCGCGCAGCGCGGGAATCAGCTCCAGCGCCTTGCGCAGCCCTTCCTCGGTGCGTTCCATCCCGCAGTGCTCCCACATGATGTGGCCCAGCTCGCGGTGGAAGGAGTCGACCGTGCGGTCGCCGTTCACCAGCAGCAGCGCGGTGATCCGGTCCACCACCTCCGACACGGCCGCGGCGACCTCCGGGTGCGCGGTGTCGACCGTCTCGAAAGGACCGTCCGCGAGGTAGTCGCCGATCGTGTTGGGCAGCACGAAGTACCCGTCGGCCAGCCCCTGCATCAGCGCGCTCGCGCCGAGCCGGTTCGCGCCGTGGTCGGAGAAGTTGGCCTCGCCGATCACGAACAGCCCGGGGACGGTGCTGCGCAGGTCGTAGTCCACCCACAGCCCGCCCATCGTGTAGTGCACGGCGGGGTAGATCCGCATCGGCACCTCGTACGGGTCCTCGCCGGTGATGCGCTGGTACATCTCGAAGAGGTTGCCGTACTTGGCTTCCACGGCCGCGCGCCCGAGCCGCCGGATCGCGTCGGCGAAGTCCAGGTACACGCCGAGCCCGCCGGGTCCGACACCGCGTCCCTCGTCGCACACGTGCTTGGCCGCGCGGGACGCGATGTCACGCGGAACCAGGTTCCCGAAGCTCGGGTAGATCCTTTCGAGGTAGTAGTCGCGCTCGGACTCGGGAACGTCGTTGGCGGCGCGTGCGTCCCCGCCGACCTTGGGCACCCACACGCGGCCGTCGTTGCGCAGGGACTCGCTCATCAGGGTCAGCTTCGACTGGTGCTCGCCGCTGACCGGGATGCACGTCGGGTGGATCTGCGTGTAGCACGGGTTCGCCATCAGCGCCCCGCGCCGATGCGCCCGCCAGATCGCGGTCGTGTTGCAGCCCTTGGCGTTCGTCGACAGGTAGAAGGCGTTGCCGTATCCGCCGGTCGCGAGCACGACCGCGTCGGCGAAGTGCGTGGAGACCTCGCCGGTGACCATGTCCCGCACGACGATCCCGCGCGCCCGGCCGTCGACGACGATCAGGTCCAGCATCTCCGTGCGCGGGTGCATCTCCACCCGCCCGGCGGCGATCTGACGCGCCAACGCCTGGTAGGCGCCGAGCAACAGTTGCTGCCCGGTCTGTCCTCGCGCGTAGAACGTGCGCGACACCTGCGCTCCGCCGAAGGACCGAGTGTCAAGCAGGCCGCCGTACTCGCGGGCGAACGGGACGCCCTGCGCGACGCACTGGTCGATGATCTCCACGCTGATCTGCGCGAGTCTGTACACATTGGACTCGCGGGCGCGGAAGTCACCACCCTTCACCGTGTCGTAGAACAGCCGGTAGACGCTGTCGCCGTCGTTGCGGTAGTTCTTCGCGGCGTTGATGCCGCCCTGCGCTGCGATGCTGTGCGCGCGGCGCGGGCTGTCCTGGTAGCAGAAGGACTTCACGTTGTAGCCCAGCTCGCCGAGTGTCGCGGCGGCCGATCCCCCGGCGAGCCCGGTGCCGACGACGATCACCGTCAGCTTGCGCTTGTTCGCCGGATTGACCAGCTTCGCGCCGAATCTCCTTCTGTCCCAACGCGTTTCGATCGGCCCATCGGGAGCCTTCTCGTCCCGGATCGGCGTGCCCTCGACATAGAAGTCCATCTACCTCACCAGCCCGAAGAGAACGGCGAACGGAACCGACAGGTACCCGACGCAGAGCACCACGGCGAAGCCGAGCGCGGCGGTCTGCACGACTCGCGCACTGGTCACGCCGAGCGTCTGCAACGCGCTCCAGATGCCGTGCCGGATGTGCAGTCCCAGAGCCACAACCGCGACCGTGTAGGCCAGCGTCACGTACCAGAGCTGGAAATCAGCCGTGACGTTGCGGTAGATCTCGCCGTGCACGCCGTGCGGGTTGAGCACGCCGGCCGTCAGGTCCAGCAGGTGGTAGACCACGAACAGCACGATGATCACGCCACCCCAGCGCATGGTGCGCGCGGCGTAGCTGCCCTGCACCGGCCTGCGGGAGCGGTAGTGCTCCGGGCGGGCGGCGCGGGCACGGCGGGCGAGCTGGATGGCGGCGGTCATGTGCAGCACGACCATCACGACCAGGCCGATCCGCAGCACCCACAGCACGCCCTCGTTGCCCAGCAGGGCGGAACCGATCGAGCGCAGCCAGCGGCCGTAGCCGTCGATCGACTCCGGGCCGAGGAAGACCTTCAGATTGCCGACCATGTGCGCGACGACGAAACCCAGCAGCGCAACGCCGGAGACGGCCATCACGGCCTTCTTGCCGACCGTTGATCGCCACAAGGCGCCGATGCCTCGGGATGTGGTGGTGGTGGTTCGGGACACGCCCCCGACGCTAGGAGCGGAGCTTTCGATAAGTCCAATACATCGTCAGACTCATCTCGATAGCCCTAAGCTATGGAAATGACGTTGCAGCAGCTCAGGTACTTCCTCGCGGTGGCCAGGACCCGGCACTTCACCAGGGCCGCCGAGGAGGCCGGTGTGGCGCAACCCTCACTCAGCAAGCAGGTCCGCGCGCTGGAGGAGGAGCTGGGCGCGGAGCTGTTCACCCGGCTGCGCGGCAACATCGCGCTCACGGCGGCGGGGGAAGCGCTGCTGCCGATCGCCGAGCGCATCCTGTCCGATGTGGACACCGCGAGCCTCGAAGTCGGCGAGCTGGCCGGACTGCGGCGCGGGCGGGTGCGGGTCGGGGCGCCGCCGAGCCTGTGCGCGAGCATCTTCGCTGACGTGCTGCGCCGCTTCCACGACAGCTACCCCGGCATCCGGCTGATCGTCGAGGAAGGCGGCTCGCAGGACCTCGTCGGCGCGCTGAACCGGGGCGAGCTGGACCTGGCGCTGGTGATCGCCGCCGAACCCCGCGCACCCGGGCCGCTGGCCACCACGCCGATCCTGCGCGAGGACCTGGTGGTGGCCTCCCCCGCCTCGGCGCCCCCACCGACCCGGCGCCGCCACCTGCGCCTGGCCGAGCTGCGCGAGCGCCCGCTGGTGATGTTCCGCCAGGGATACGACCTGCGCCAGGTCACCCTGGAGGCGTGCCACCGCGAGGGTTTCGAGCCGGTGTTCGCGGTGGAGGGCGGCGAGATGGACGCCGTGCTGCGCTTCGTCGAGGCCGGGCTCGGCCTGGCGATCGTGCCCAGCATGGTGCTCGCCGCGCGCCCCTCACTGCGCGGAACCCCGTTGGCGCCACCGGGAATGAGCCGCACCATCGCACTCGCCCAGCGCGCCGACACCACGCCGACCAACGCGGGCCGGGCGTTTCGAGCGACGCTGCTGGACCACTTCACCACGACGGCGGGCACGCTCCCGCCCGGCGTCCACCCCCTGCTCACCTAGTACACCGTGCGCATCGCCCGCTTCACCTCCGCGAGCGTGGAGTCCGCGATCTCGTTGGCGCGCGCGTTGCCCACGCGCAGCACCTGGCGGAGGTAGCCGCGATCCCCTGCCAGCTCGGCACGTCGGGCCCGGATCGGCGCGAAGAAGTCGTTCACCGCCGTCGTGACGGCCCGCTTCAACGCCGCCGCGCCGCCGGAGCCGATCTCCTCGGCGACCTCGTGCGGGTCGCGGTCCTGGCACAGTGCGGCCAGGAGCACGAGGCTGGAGACCTCGGGGCGGCGCTGCGGCTCGTAGGTGATGTGCCGCTCAGCATCGGTCTTCGCGCCCTTTACCAGCCGCGCGGTCTCGTCGGCGGTGGCGGACAGGGAGATCGCGTTGCCTCGGCTCTTGCTCATCTTCGTGCCATCGGTGCCCAGCAGCAGCGGCGCCGCCGACAGCATGGGCGCGGGCTCCGGGAAGACCTTGCCGTAGCGGTCGTTGAAGCGCCTGGCGATGGTCCTGGTCAGCTCCAGGTGCGGCAGCTGGTCCTGGCCGACGGGCACGAGATTCGCCTTGCAGAACAGGATGTCCGCCGCCTGGTGCGCGGGGTAGGTGAACATCAGCCCGCTCACGGAGGCCTGCCGCGAGTGCGCGATCTCGTCCTTGACGGTGGGGTTGCGGCTCAGCTCGGAGGCGGAGACCAGGCTCAGGAACGGCAGCAGCAGCTGGTTGAGCGCGGGCACGGCGCTGTGCGTGAACACGGTGCCGCGCCCGGGGTCGAAGCCGACCGCGAGGTAGTCCAGCACCAGGTCCTCGACGTGCTCGGGCAGCCGTTCGGCGAGGTCCCGATCGGTCAGCACCTGGTAGTCGGCGATGATCAGCATCACCTCGACGCCGAGGCGTTGCAGGCGGATGCGGTTGTGCAGCGTGCCGAAGTAGTGCCCGAGGTGCAGCCGACCGGTCGGCCGGTCCCCGGTGAGCACGCGGAAGCTCGACGGCGTCTCGACGACGGACTGTTCCAGCAGCGCGCTGGTCATGGTGTTCTCCTGTCAGTGGTGGGGCCGCGGATGACGGCCGCACCCCTTGTCAGGGAACGAAAAAGGGCCGTTCATCCGAACGGCCCATGTCGTGCGCGAAGGGGTGCCGCTCCTAAGTGGAGCGCCACCAGCCGAGACGCGCGCTGCTAAGCATGGTCAGAGAGTACACCGGGAAAACCCGTTGCGGTCCACCGCTCGCCGTGGCGATGATGGCCACACACACCGAGCGAGAAGGAGACAGTCATGAACATCAAGCACCTTCTGTCGCTCGTGCTGCTGCCCTCGGCGGCCTCCTCGACCTGACCACTGCGCCAGCTCGTGGAAGCCGCCCACCGGAATCCCGGTCAGGGCGGTTTTTCTTTTCCCGGCAAGCAGAACCGCACGCCCCCGTAGCCCAACGGCAGAGGCACCGCGTTCAGGACGCGGCCAGTCCAGGTTCGAATCCTGGTGGGGGCACAGCGAAAGGCCCGGGGCGACGAGCGTCACCCCGGGCCTCTCCCGTGCTCAACGCCGCGAGCGGCGCAGGTTGTCCAGGGCCAGCGCGCCCGGCCCGAACACCGCGATCAGCAGGAACACCCAGCTGTAGATCGCGGACAGCTCACCCATGTTCTCCAGCGGGTGCAGGCCCATCGGCTGGTGCACCACGAAGTAGGCGTAGGCCATCACCCCGGAGCAGAGCACCGCCGCGTACCTGGTGAACAGCCCGATCAGGATCAGCGCGCCGCCGACCATCTCGATCACCCCGGCGTAGTAGCCCGGCCACTGGCCGAAGGGCGTCGCGGCGCCAGCGCCGTCGACCCCGCCGAACCACCCGAAGGTGCCTTGGCCGCCGTGGCTGACGAACAGGAAGGACGCCACGACGCGCACGGCCGCCAGCACGCCCGCCTCCAGCTTGGCCTTGCTGATCAGAGGGGCGTTGACCCGGGCAGTGGTGTTGACAGCCATGACGTGTCCTCCTGGTTCGTGTCCTCGCTTCTACTGGTGCGTCGAACGGGCCGGACGCGGATCGACACCTCCCCGGAACTTCTTGACGGAATTTTTCGGACCGAGCGCGAACACGCCCAGCGCCAAGATCATCATCACCGCGCTGACCCACACCGGGGACCGCCACCCCAGCCCGGCGTCGATGGCCAGCCCGCCGAACCACGGGCCCACCGTGTTGCCGACGTTGAACGCGGCGGTGCTGAACCCGCCCGCCAGGGTCGGCGCGAACCCGGCCAGGTAGAAGACCCGCGAGGTCAGCACGGGTGCGATGCCGAAGGCGAGCAGTCCCTGGAGGAACACCAGCCCCACCGCCACCACGGCGTTGCCCGCGGTCAGCGCCAGCGCCGCCCAGCCGAGCGCGAGCGCGACCATCCCGGCTCCGAGCACGGTCAGCGGCCTCGCGTCGGCGATGCGCCCGCCCACCGTGATCCCGATGAACGACCCGACGCCGAAGAGCACCAACGTGCCCGGCACCCATCCTTCTCCGAGCCCGGCGACCTCCGTCACCAACGGAGCCAGGTAGGTGAACGTGCAGAACGTCGCGCCCTGCACCAGCGCGTTGAGTGCGTACGCGACGAGCAACGGCTTGCTGAACAGCGGCTTCAGCTCGATGCGCGCAACGGGCTCGGGCGTGCTCTTCGGCAACGTCGCGAGCACGGCGATCACGGACACCGCGGACAACACCGCCACCGCCCAGAAGGCAGCGCGCCAGCCGAGGTGCTGTCCGAGGAAGGCTCCTCCCGGCACTCCGGCGACGCAGGCGAGCGTGGTGCCGCCGACCACCACCGACATGGCGCGGGCCTTGGCGTTCTCCCCAGCCATGCTGATCGCGGCGACGGCGGCGACCGCCCAGAACCCGGCGCACGCGAGCGCGCCGAGCACGCGGGTCACCATCAGCAGCGCGTAGTCGGAGGACAGCGCCCCGACCACGTGCACGACGGCGAAGACGACGAGGAACGCGCCGAGCGCGCGGCGGCGCTCCCAGCGCATGGTCAGCACGGCCAGCGGCGGACCGCCGAGCACCATGCCGATGGCGAACGCCGAGGTCAGCATCCCCGCGTCGGGGATGGAGACCACGAGGTCCGTCGCGATGGCGGGCACGAGGCCCGACAGCATGAATTCGGACGTGCTGATGGCGAAGACCGCCACCCCTAGCACGTAGACGGCGAAGGGCATGACGAAATGACTCCCTGCTTTTGCGGATTCAAACCCGGAAAAGGACCGCGGGAGCTCAGAAAGAAGTGAAGGAGGGTCGACCGCGGTCCACGACGCGGCGATCCGGTGGGTGTCACGAAGCAGCCACCGGACTACCGGTGGCTAGGCTCTGTTGGCCTCGGGGCTCGACACGCGGAAAACGCTAGCAGACCGTGTCGAGTCCTTAAGCTGGGCGCATGACCCGAGTTCTGATCACCGGCGCCAGCGGACTCCTCGGCACGGCAGTGCGCCAGCAGCTCGAAAGCGCCGGGCACACCGTGATTCCCTGCCACCACAACAAGAACTCCGGCGGCGAGCACCTGGACGTCACCAGCGCCGAGTCCGTCGCTGAGGTCTTCGGCCGCGCCGAGCCCGAGGTCGTCGTGCACTGCGCCGCCATCCCCGACGTCGCGCAGTGCGAGAAGGACCCCGAGCGCGCGCACCTGGTCAACGTCGTCGGCACCGAGCTCGTCACCGCGCACGCGACGCGCGTCGGCGCTCGCGTGCTGCACGTGTCCACCGACTGGGTCTTCGCGGGCGACGGCGACGGCGGCTACCGCGAGACCGATTCCCCCACGCCCGCCCAGGAGTACGGCCGCTCCAAGCTCGCCGCCGAGAAAGCAGCGGGTTCGGCGCTCATCGTCCGCGTCCCGCTCCTCTACGGCCTCAGCGCCGAACCGCGCCCCACCTGGCCCGCCCAGGTCCTGACCAAGCTCGCGCGCGGCGAGGAGGTCCGCACCGATGACGAGGAGATCCGCCAGCCCGCGCTCGTCGACGATGTCGCCCGCTGTTTCGCCGAGCTGATCTCCTTGGGCGTCAACGGAATCGTCCACATCGCCCCGGCGGAGCAGCACACCAAGCTCGCCTGGTCCCACCTGCTCGCCGAAGCCGTCGGCGCCCCGGCCGAGCTGATCCGCCGCGCCCCGCGCCCCGAGTGGCCGACCCGCCCGCTGCGCGCCACCCTCCGCGCCGACCGCCTCACCGAGTTGGGCGTGCGACCGCCGCGCGGCGCCGCCGAGGTCGCCGCCACCCACCGCGCGCAGCTCGCCGACCTGCTGACCTGACACGCCGAGCAGAACGCGTAAGCTCACCGTCGGGCCGTGACTGGCGCTGAAGGTGGGTCACCACCGGGGAGCGGCCCGACCGGTCACACCGGTCCCAGCCGCGCGCCTGGGTGAGCGAAGCGATGACCCACGCCACCCCAGGGAGCCCCCGTGACCAGTCGGAACATGCCAGGCACCGATCTCGCCGCGACGATCGTCAAGGCCACCGCCGAGCGCGCCGCCGAGTTCGAGCGGCTGACCGGTGCCAAGCCGTGCCTGGCGACGGTGATCGTCGGTGACGACCCGGCGTCGGTGACCTACGTGAAGATGAAGCGCAACCGCTGCGCCAAGGCCGGGATCACCTCGCGGCACGTGCCGCTGCCGGAGCAGACCACCACGGAGCAGCTCGTCGCGGCGGTGCGCGAGCTGTCCGAGGACCCGTCGGTGCACGGAATCCTGTTGCAGCACCCCGTTCCCGCGCACATCGACGAGCGCGCGGCGTTCGAGGCGATCGCGCCGGGCAAGGACGTGGACGGCGTGACGATGCACTCGTTCGCGGCGATGTCCTTCGGGGAGCCGGGGTTCGCCTCGTGCACGCCGGGCGGGATCATGCGGCTGCTCGAGGACTACGGCGTGGAGCCCAGGGGCAAGCACGCGGTGGTCATCGGCCGCAGCCCAATCCTGGGCAAGCCCGCCGCGATGCTGTTGCTGGCCAAGGACGCCACGGTGACGGTGTGCCACTCGCGCACGCAGGACCTGCCGTCGATCGTGCGCACGGCGGACATCGTGGTGGCCGCGGTCGGCAAGCCGGAGTTCGTCAAGGGCGACTGGATCAAGCCGGGCGCGGTGGTGATCGACGCGGGCTACAACGAGGGCAACGTGGGCGATGTCGCCTACGCCGAGGCGCTCCCGCACGCGTCGCTGATCACCCCGGTGCCCGGCGGTGTCGGCCCGACCACGATCGCGCTGCTGCTGGAGCAGACGGTGAACGCGGCGTTCGCGGCCGCTGCCTCGTAGTCTTCGGGCATGGACGACGAGCCCGAGATCACGTTGGGGGACCCCGCCGAGCTGTTGGCGGGGTACCTCGACTTCTACCGCTCCGAGGTGCTGCGCAAGATCGACGGCCTGGGCGAGGCCGAGCTGCGGTCCTCGCGCGTGCCCTCGGGCTGGACGCCGATCGGCCTGGTCAACCACCTCGCGCACATGGAGCGGCGGTGGCTGCGCTGGGGATTCCTGGCCGAGCAGGTGGACAGCCCGTGGGGCGACAGCGGGAACTGGACGCCGGAGAAGCCGACCGCCGAGGTGCTGGCGTTCTTCCACGAGCAGTGCGCGCGCTCCCGCGAGATCGCCGCGAGCGCGGAGCTGACCGAGCTGGCGCGGGCGGGCGGCCGGTTCTCCGAGGACGACCGCCCCACCCTGGGCTGGATCTTGTTCCACGTGCTCCAGGAGTACGCGCGGCACGCCGGGCACCTCGACATCTCGCGCGAACTCACCGACGGCTCAGTCGACGACTGATCGTCACCGCTGCGCCAGCTCCACCAGGAAGTCGCGCTGCGCGCCCGGTCGCAGGGTCGCGGCGACGATGACGGCGGCGGCGGAGCACCACGCCAGCAACCGCTCTCCATCCACATAGGACAGTTCGGCGGTGATCCCGGCGATGCGCCCCTCCAGCTCCTCAAGGGAGGCGACCCCGGGGGCCAGCGCCCAGTCGACGAGGTCGAAGGTGACGTCGCCGATCGTCGGGCGCGGGTCGATCGCGACCAGCCCGTGCGGTCCGCGCAGCACGTTGCGCCCGTGCAGGTCACCGTGCACGAGCCCCTGAACGCCGCCCTCGGTGAGCTCGATCCCCTTGCCGGTCAACGGCTCCAGCTCCGGAGCGCGCCGCACGGTCAGCTCCGCCATGAAGCGCACGCGGTCCGCGAGGTGCGGTAGCCCGACCGGCAGGTCGACGTCCTCGTGCAGTGATCGGATCACCTCGAACGGGATCAGCTCGGGCTCGTCCTCGATCATGGTCCCGGGCGCGATGGCGGGCAGCAGCAGCGCGCCCGCGTCGACGTCGGCGTCGAGCACGTCCACCATGTGCGGCGATCGCCGCCAGGCGCGCAGAGCGATCAGCTCGGTCGCGGCGACCTCGCGGTCTGGGGTGAGCTTCAGGAACGCGCGCGAACCGTCCTCGCGGCGGCAGCGGAACACGCGCGAGGTCCCACCGACCGCGATGGCGTGTTCGACGGTGAGGTCCCATCGCGCGCACAGCGATTCGACGAGTGCGGGCAGTGCGTCCAGCCACTCCCCCGCCGAAGGTCCGAACCTGAGTGTGAACTTGCGCCGAATCGAGTCATCCACCGTCACGCGTCGATAGTCACATCGCTGGTCGGAACGGAGCAACACAAAAGGACTCGGTCCCGCGCGGGTCTCAGTACCGGATCGCTGAGGTAGGCGGTCGAGCCACCGCTCAGCCGCTGCACGCACGTGTCACAGGCCCCCGCGCGGCAGCTCGCCGGAACGCTCACCCCGGCCTGCTCAGCGAGTTCCAACAGGGTGCCGCACTCCGCCCTCCACTGCGCCTCAACCCCACTGCCGGCGAACAGCACGCGGAACGGCCCTGGCGATGGCGGTGGCGTCCGCCCACCCGAGGACGCCAGCGGCGAGACGAACACCTCCTGGCGCACACGCGAATCCGGAACCCCTGACGAGACAAGGGCTTCACGCATCGCGCGCATGAACTCGACCGGACCGCACAGGAACACCGAACTCGTCGGATCAGCCGCAGCAGCAACGGTTTCCGCGTCCAATCGATGAGGGCTCCGGAACAACCGAGCACTGGGGAGCAGCCCCAGAGCCTCAGCCCACAGCGCCGGGGACTCCTCGCGCGCCGCGTGCAGCAACGTGACCGGTCGCTCCCCCGCCGCGCGGATCATCGGAAGCATCTGCGTGATCCCGATTCCCGCGCTCACCAACAACAACGGCGAAGGCTCGGAGTCCAGGACCACGTGCCCGAACGGCCCGGTGATCACCAGCTCGTCGACGTCGGAGTGCAGCGAACTGGACATCACGCCGTCGCGCTTCACGCTGATCCGGAGCTGGTCCCCGTCGACGGCGGAGATCGTGTAAGCCCGCCACCGTCCACTGTGGTGGATGCGGATGTGCTGCCCGGCAAGCGGTTCCGCTCGAACACCGGCGAGCGGGTCGGTCAGCCACAAGCTCGTCACCGATGGGCTCTCCACCACCCGCCGCGCCACGCGAGCCGGACGCGGCCACTGCGCCGCGGGCGGGGCGTTGTAGGGCTCGGTGCCCGCGCGAGCGGCTTCAGGAGCAGGCCCGAGGTCGACGATCGAGTCGCCCGGCGCGACACGTCCACCGACGACGACGCGCGCGTACACACCGCAGTAGATGTGCCCGAAGTCCCGCGCCAGCAAGGCGGGCACATTGGTGACCTCCTCGCCGGTGACCGGGTGCACCGACGTGGTCGAACAGCGGTCGATCGGCCGCAGCACCTCCAGCTCGACCTCCCCGATCCGGACGCGCCTGCCGACGAGGCCGAACTCCGCCCACGGCGCCAGCTCGGACACGTAGAGGTTGGCGCGGAAGGACAGCGGGTCGATGCCGTGCCCCAACGCCGCGATCGTCGCAGTGTTGATCAACGACACCGAAGCGTCGGGGTAGTCCCAGTACCCGTTGCCCGCGCGCACCAGACGCGGCGTCGCACCGGGAAACCACTCCGCCAGCGCGGAGGAGGCGTGCGAGAGATCGTCCAGCGGGAACGACACCGGCGCGCCGCCGGGGCGGCTCATCGAGAGCGCGCTGCCGTCGAAGTCCACGCCGAACAGCGGGAGCCCCTGGTACGGCCCGGTGCGCACGAACGCGTGGCACGAGGTCCACGCGCCGCCTTCGGCCACGTCCTGACCGCCGTGCGCGACGGCGAGCTGCCGGTCGAAGGGCACCCCGCGCCCGGGCAGCAGCGCCGCCTCAGGCAACTCCTGCCCGGCGAAGCCCTTCACCGGATACCGATACACCCCGTCGAGCCGCATGACTGGAAATCCTAGAGACCGGCCACGCGGTTCGGGCGCGTCAACGACCTGCACAACGCGGCCGAACCGCGCGCTGAGCGCCTATCGTGCGGTTATGCAGATCGACGACGTGGACCGGGCGATCCTGGCCATCCTCCAGCGCAACGGCCGGACCATCGCCGAGGACATCGGCGCCGAGGTCGGCCTGTCCGCGGCGGCCGTGCAACGCCGGATCAAGCGGCTGCGCGAGAACGGCACGATCAGCCGCGAGGTCGCCGTGCTCGACCCGCGCGCGCTCGGCCAGGAGATGACGTTCGTGGTGCTGGTCGAACTGGAGCGGGAGCGCGCGCACCTGCTCGACGAGCTGCGGCGGCGCTTCCTGGAGGAGGAGCACGTGCAGCAGTGCTACTGCGTCACCGGGCAGATCGACTTCGTGCTGGTGATCAGCGCGCGGGACATGGCCGAGTTCGACGCGGTCA
This sequence comes from Allokutzneria sp. NRRL B-24872, assembly GCF_002155965.1. Taxonomy (GTDB): domain Bacteria; phylum Actinomycetota; class Actinomycetes; order Mycobacteriales; family Pseudonocardiaceae; genus Allokutzneria. The sequence goes on along the minus strand of NZ_MUMH01000047.1, from coordinate 7,459 downwards.
CCCGGCGCGTGCTCTTCGACAACCCCACGGTGCGGCGCTTCACCACCAACGTCGTGCTGGACCGGGTGAAGGTCGGCCTCACCGTGCCGATCGGCTGAGCCGTTCCAGCGGGCCGGCGATCCGCTCCGCGAGCGCGGCGTCGACCAGCTCCGCCTCGATCAGCAGCGCGTCGGTCGCGACACCGAACGCCCGCCACAGCTCGGAGATCTCCAACGACCGCACGAGCGCGCCGGACACGACCTCGGTCGCGGTGGTGGGCAGCCGGTCCATCCCCCGGCCCTGGCTCGCGGGCAGCTCGTGGCGCAGGCACGCCAACGCCAGCGCGTGGTCGCGCACGCCGCTGATCATGTACTCCGCCCGCCACACGCGACCCCGCTCGATGCTCGACCTGGCGTGCAGCGCGTAGAGCCAGCCCATGCCCACCAGCGACACCGGATCGGCGGTAGCGGTCGGAGGCTGCTCCCGCGCCTCGCCGAAGACGAGGCGGAACGTGGGCGCCAGCGCGCCGAACTCCGCCTCCGGAGCGAACGCGATGTCCACCTGCAACGTGTTGTCCAGCAAGAAAACCCGGTACACCGTCGAGCGGAACACCACGTCGGTGTGGTGCGCCGCGCCGTGCTCGCGGTACATCAGCTCGGTCCAGTCGGAGAGCACCGCGCCCTGGTCACCGGAGACCCCGAACGCGAGGTCGACGTCGGACCACTGGTCCTCCGCGCCCACCGACGCCGAGCCCGTCAGCGCCGCGCCGGTGATCCGCGCGTCCACCCGAGCGGCCTCGATCAGCTTGTCCCGCAAGCGGTCTCGTTCCTCGACAGTGAACATGACCGCCACCCTAGGCGAGCAACCGCTCCATCTCCGCTACGGGCAGCGAGGGGTTGGCCGCCGCGGCGCGGGCAGCCCGGACATCGGCGCCGCGAACGAAGTCCACAATGGACTCGACCGGGAGAGCGCGCTGTGCGGCCAAAGCGCGCAGCACCTTCAGCTTCGCGCCCTTGAGCAGCGCGGCCACCAGGTCGCCCGGCAAGTCCGGCCGGTACGCGAGCAGCGCCCGCACCTGCGGCACCGGCGAAGCGGCGAGCACGTGCAGCTCGGCCGTCGTGGCCCGCGCGATCCTGGGCAGCAGCACCGGCCCGACGCGCACGTTCGGCACGATGCGTTCAAGTGCGCCCAGCTCGATGGCGGGGTTGTGGACGAGGCGTTGCAGCAGCCAGCGGTCATCGCTCAGCGCCAGCCGGGCGACCAGAGCCCTCCCGCGCTCCGTTTCGGCCAGCGCGGGATTGGCGGCCACGTCCCGTTGCGCGCCGGGCAGGGAGTCCTCCGCAAGCCGCTCGTAGGCGTCGACGGGCAGATCGGTCCGGCGTGCGAGCGCCCACCGGACGTGGACGCCCGTGTGCTCCAGCCAGGGCAGCAGCACCTCGACAGGCGTGCCCGGATTCTCCGCGAGCGCGATGTGCGTCTCTTCGTCGTCGTTCTCCGCCAGGACCGCGAGCACGGCCGAGGGCAGGTGGTGGTTGCGCGCCAGCGCCTTGAGGAGCTCGGGGCGCGCGTCCCGCATCAGTTCCGCCACCACCTCGGCGGACAGCGGCTGGCACGCCGCGGCCGAGGTGAGCACGTCGACATCCGGGTCTCGGGCAAGCGCTTCGACGGCCGCCGCGCCGATGCCCGGCCAGCACGCCAACCGCATGCGGACCAGCGGATCGGGGTCGACGAGCATCGCGGCGGGATCTTCGACAGAAGCTCTACCAGCGAGAACGTGCTCCAGGTCGGCCGTGAGGTCCGCACGCCGGGCCAGCTCCGCGCTCAACTCGTCGTCCGCGTCGGCCACGAACCGGGCCAGGAGCGCGGGCGGGAGCGCGGGGTTGGCCGCGAGCCCCGACAGGACCTCCGTGTGCACCAGTCGCATGGGGGAAGCTTTCCCACACCGGTCACGCTGCGCAATCGATTTGCCCGAGCCACTAAATCGATTACAGCATCGATCAAGGCATCGATACAGGAACGTCCACAGTGGACGCGATGAGCGACTGTCCCTGTCCCGCAAGCGATCTCGCGCGCGCTGCGACGCATGGCTGGCACGCGCGATCACTGAGACCGACGATGGCGCGGCGACGTTCTGGCGCTTACCGTGAGCACATGTCACAACACGCCACGGCGGCCTCCATCGATTACTTCCTCCAGGTGGAGCGCGCCGTACTGGACCACGCGATCCTGGTGGAACGACTCGACCTCGGGGCCGACCACCGCGCGGACGCCGTCCGGATGGACCTCGCCGGCAGCTCCGTCGCGGCCTGCTGGACCGCGCGCGCCGGCTGGTCGGTGGCGGTTCGCTCGTCCTTCGACGTGGACGCCGAACCCACCGACCACCAGTACCTGAGCGCCGCGCCCGCGCAGACCCCGCCGTCCCCGGTCGTGGTCGCGAAGTTCATCGCGGAGAACTACCGGGCACACCCTCTTGGCAAGTAGGGATTCCCCTGCGGAGTCAAGTTGTTTCCCAACGAGTGGTACATCGAAACGATGACGACTCTGGTGGCGATCACCACTGTGTAGGGACACTCACACCCCACGCCGGCGACGGCGGGGAAGGAGGAAGAACCATGGGAAGCACAACCGCACGAAGGCAGAGCGTCGTGCCGTTCCCGCGCGGTGCGGAGGCTCCGGCCGACACGCACAACACCGCGGTCTGGGCGCGCTGGTCCTGGCTCGGCGACGAGCCGAGGGAGACCGAACCGCACATCGTGCGCGGATCGGACTGACCGACAGGGATCTGGTTGCCTCCGCCCGAACCGGGTAGCCAGTGGAGAAGATCGTTCTCCACAGCGACCGGAGGTGACCGTCGTGAACGAGGTGTCCGCTCGTCGGCGGCAGGAACCTCGCCTCGCGGGCGAGGAACCCGACCTGATGCGGCAGTACCTCAACCAGATCGCCGCTACACCACTGCTCACCGCCGAGCAGGAGGTGTGGTTGGCCCGGAGGATCGAAGCCGGCGTCTACGCAAGGCACCTGCTCGACGAAGGCGCGCACCGGGGCCGCGCGCCCGAGCTGGAGCTGGTCGCGAAGGACGGGGCTGAGGCAAAGGCGCACATGATCCGCGCGAACCTGCGGCTCGTGGTCGCCACCGCGAAGAAGTACGCACGACGCGGCGTACCCGTGCTGGACGTGGTTCAGGAAGGCAACCTCGGCCTGATCCGCGCGGTGGAGAAGTTCGACTACACAAAGGGTTTCAAGTTCTCCACCTACGGCACGTGGTGGATTCGCCAGGCCATCGACAGGGGCCTGGCCGAACAGGGCCGGACGATCCGGCTGCCCGTGCACGTCATCGAGACGCTGTCGAAGCTGGCGAAGGTCGAGCGCGCGCTCCAGGCGAGCCTGGACCGCGAACCCAGCGCCCAGGAGGTCGCGATCGCGGCCGAGGTGCCCGTGCACAAGGTGATCGAGATGCGCCGCGTGGGCCGCGAGTCGCTGAGCCTGGACAGCCTGGTGGGCACCGACGGGGAGACCCGGGTGGGTGATCTCATCCAGGACACCGAGGTGCTCTCCGCGCCCGACGTGCTGGAGTACCGGGCGCTGGCCAACGAGCTGCGCGCGGTCATCGACCAGCTGCCGCCGCGCGAGGCGCTGATCATCACGCTGCGGTACGGCCTCAACGACGGCCACCAGCGCACGCTCCAGGAGATCGCCGACCGGCTCGGGCTGACCAGGGAACGCATCCGCCAACTGGAGAAGGAAGCGATGCGGCGGCTGCGCGATCCCCAGCGGCATCACACGCTGCTGGACTGGGCGAGCTGATCCTGTTCCGTGGAGTAGTGGCGCAGGAAAAGCTCCTCCAGCGTGGGCGGCTGGCTCGTCAGCGCCCGCACGCCCGCGCCCGACAGCAGGCCGAGCACCGTGCCCAGCGCGGCCGTGTCGACCTGGCACCTGAGTCGACCGCCGTCGACGACGAGCCCGTGCACACCCTCCACAGTGGACAGATCGATCGGCCGGTCCAGCTCCGCGGTCACGGAGGTCCGCGTCAGGTGGCGCAGCTCGGCGAGCGTGCCGGACTCGACCGTTCGACCGTCCCGGACGATGCTCACGCGGTCGCACAGCGCCTCGACCTCGGCGAGCACGTGACTGGACAGCAGCACGGTCCGCCCGGCGCGGCGCTCTTCGGCGACGCACTCGCGGAAAACCTCCTCCATCAACGGGTCCAGCCCCGATGTGGGCTCGTCGAGGATGAGCAGTTCCACGTCCGAGGCCAGCGCGGCGACGAGGGCGACCTTCTGCCGGTTGCCCTTCGAGTACGCGCGCCCGGCCTTGCGCGGGTCCAGGGCGAAACGGTCGAGCAGGTCGTCGCGGCGCCGGGGGGCGAGCTCGCCGCGCAGCTGCCCGAGCAGGTCGATCACCTCACCGCCGGTCAGGTTCGGCCACAACGTCACATCGCCCGGCACGTACGCCAACCGCCGGTGCAGCTCGGTGGAATCGCGCCAGGGGTCACCGCCGAGCAGGCTCACCTCGCCAGCGTCCTTGCGCAGCAACCCCAACAGCACGCGGATCGTCGTGGACTTGCCCGCGCCGTTGGGACCGAGGAAGCCGTGCACCTCACCGGTCCGCACCGTCAGGTCCAGCCCGTCAAGCGCGCGGGTCGTGCCGAAGCTCTTGACCAGCCCGGACACCGAGATCGCCGTTGCCATGACACTCAAAGTACACGGTATTCACAAATTAGTGAACATAGTGACATGGGTAAACTCCTCCCATCCCACCGACCTGGAGGCGAGATGAGCGCGGTGCCCGACGAGGAGCTGGCCTCGTTCATCGAGCGGTCGGCGGCGATGTTCGCCGACGTGGGCTGGCCGAGGATGCCCGCGCGGGTGTTCATCGCGTTGCTGGTCAGCGACTCCGGCAAGCTCACCGCGGCCGAGCTGGCCGAGATGCTGCGCGTGTCGCCCGCCGCGATCTCCGGCGCGGTGCGCTACCTCAGCGACACCCAGCTGGCGGTGCGCGACCGCGAGCCCGGCACGCGCCGCGACCACTACCAGGTGTCCGGCCCGATGTGGCAGCAGACGATGCTCAGCCGCCAGCAGCTGATGAAGCGCTGGGCGGACGCGCTGGCCGAGGGCATAGACGTGCTCGGCGAAGGCACCCCGGCGGGCACGCGGATGGCCGAGACGCTGGCGTTCTTCCGCTTCATGGAGGCCGAGACGCCGTCCCTGCTCGCGAAGTGGCGGGAGCGCCGGACCGAAAAGAGCGATTAGCGCGATCGAGGAATCGAACGCTATAGTCGACCCCGCATGCGCACAATAAGATCGGGAGTGAATATCTCTCCCGATTGTAAGGCAAAAGGGGGCCGGTTGTCAACCGTATCGAATGCGCCGGAAACGAGCGACAGCGTCGCGCTCGCCGAGGAGCAGGACTACGTCACACGGCTGTACGACCGCTTCGACATCCTGCGTGAGCAGGCACAACAGTTCCTCTCCTCGGCGCTGCGGCAGATCCCGGACTCCGAGCAGGCGCACACGGAGAGAAATGCCGCGACCAGGATGCACACCGAACAACTCGCGCAGTACGCCGCCGCCGAGACCGGACTGTGCTTCGGCAAGCTGGAATTCACCGACGACACCGACCGCTATATCGGGTTGATCGGCATTCTCGACGAGGACAACGACTACGAGCCGCTGCTGGTGGACTGGCGGGCCCCCGCCGCGCGGCCGTTCTACGTGGCGACCGGCGCGACCACCGAGGGCGTCCGGCTCCGCAGGCACCTGCGCATCCGCAAGCGCACGGTGATCGGCGTCGACGACGAGCTGCTGGACCTCTCCGGGGTGGAGGACGCCGACGGGGTGACCGGCGAGACCGCGCTGCTGGCCGCGCTCAACGCCAAGCGCACGGGGCGGATGACCGACATCGTCCGCACCATCCAGGCCGAGCAGGACAACGTCATCCGCTCGCCGCTGCACGGGGTGCTGGTCGTGCAGGGCGGGCCGGGCACCGGCAAGACGGCCGTCGCGCTGCACCGGGCCGCGTACCTGCTCTACACCCACCGCGACCAACTGGCCAAGCGCGGCGTGCTCGTGGTCGGCCCGAACCCGGCGTTCCTCGACTACGTCTCCCAGGTGCTGCCCTCGCTGGGCGAGACCGGGGTGCTGATGGCCACCGTCGGCGACCTCTTCCCCGACGTCCGGCCGAGGCTGACCGAGCCCGACGGGGCCGCCGCGGTCAAGGGCCACCCCGGCATGGTCGAGGCGCTGGCCAAGGCCGTCGCCGACCGGCAGCGCGTGCCCGACGAGCCGATGGAGATCGTCTTCGAGCGCGAGACGCTGCTGCTGCGCCCCGAGGCCGTCGAGCGCGCGAAGGCGGCGGCGCTGCGGCTGGGCACGCTGCACAACCGCGCCGAGCCGACGTTCAGCGCGGCGATCGTGCAGGAGCTGACCCGGATCGTGGCGAACAACCTGGGCGCTGACCTGCTGGAGGCGGGCGACCTCGCCGACATCGCCAGGGAGCTGCGCGAGGAGCCCGACGTCATCGCGGCGCTGGACTGGCTGTGGCCGGTGATGTCGCCGCAGCGGCTGCTCAAGGAGCTCTACGCCTCGCCGGAGCTGCTGGAGTCGGCCCTGTCGGTGCCTGAGCTGCCGCACCTGTCCGCGGACGAGCGCGCCTTGCTGCACCGGCCGGAGCACTACGGCTGGACGCCCGCCGACGTGCCGCTGCTGGACGAGGCGATGGAGCTGCTCGGCGAGGACGACCGCGCGGCCAAGGCGCTCGCGGAGCGCAAGCGCCAGGAGCGGCTGGAGTTCGCCGAGGGCGTCGTGGACATCATGCGCATCGACGAGGAGGTCGCCGACGAGGACGTGCTCATGGCGATGAACATGATCACCGCCGACCACCTGGCCGAGCGGCACGAGCGCTCCAGCAACCTGACCACCGCCGAGCGCGCCGCGCAGGACCGCACCTGGACCTTCGGGCACGTGATCGTGGACGAGGCCCAGGAGCTGTCGGCGATGGCGTGGCGGCTGCTGATGCGGCGGGCGCCGTCGCGGTCGATGACCCTCGTGGGTGACGTCGCCCAGACCGGTGACCTCGCGGGCGCGGAGTCCTGGGAGCAGGTCCTCGCCCCGCACATGGCCGACCGCTGGCGGATGGCGGAGCTGACGGTCAACTACCGCACCCCCGCCGAGATCATGGACGTGGCCGGCGCGGTCCTGCGCGAGCTGGGCACCTCGGTCAGCGAGGCGAAGTCCGTGCGCAGCACCGGTGTCGCGCCGTGGAGCCGCCAGGTGTCCGCCGCCGAGCTGCCCGCGCGCCTGGCGGAGCTGGTGGAGCGACACCGGTGCTGCGCACGGACTTCGCCTCGCTGACCGAGGTGCCCAGCTCGCGCAGGACCGCGCCGGCCACGTCCATGATCTCGGCGGGGGTGCGGTAGTTGACCGTCAGCTCCGCCATCCGCCAGCGGTCGGCCATGTGCGGGGCGAGGACATGCTCCCAGGAC
>NZ_MUMH01000469.1 GCF_002155965.1 Allokutzneria sp. NRRL B-24872 | reverse complement strand
GCAGGGGGGGGCGCGGTTCCTCGGCGGTGTACCCGGTTTTGACGACGGTGGCGATCAGGTCGGCGACCTCGATCCCCGCGCCGTAGGACACCTTGGCCTTCTCGGTCGCGAAGTTCACCGTGGCGGTGACGCCGTCGAGGCGGTTGAGCTTCTTCTCGATACGCGCGGCGCAGGACGCACAGGTCATGCCGCCGATGGCGGGCTGGACCTGCGAGGGCTCGCCGGCCGTCGCCGTGGTGTCGGTGGCGGCCCCGGCGGGGGGTGCCGTGCTGGTCATGTCTGGTCTCCTGGGAGGAGGGCCGGGCCGTACGGCGACTGTATGAGCAGGGCGGTACGGTCCCGGCGGAGGTTTGGTGGGGGCTCGCTCAGGCCGCCCGGCCGGTGAGCTCGTAGCCCGCCTCGTCCACGGCGGCGCGGACGGTCTCGTCGTCCAGCGGAGCGGCCGAGATCACGGTGACCTGGCCGGTGGACGCCACGGCCTTGACGGAGGTGACGCCGTCCAGGGAGCCGATCTCCTCGGAGACGGCGCCTTCGCAGTGGCCGCAGGTCATACCGGTCACCTGGTAGACGGTGGTGACAGCCTCGGAGCTCATGGGGTTTCTCCTGTGTGGGGTGAGCGTGACGGTCGGTGCGCAGGAGGCACCGGAATGCCTCAGCGCCTCCTGACGATCCCCACTTTATACCCCTAGGGGGTATCGATGGAAGCCGGT
>NZ_MUMH01000468.1 GCF_002155965.1 Allokutzneria sp. NRRL B-24872 | reverse complement strand
TCCAGCGTTTCGAGGTAGCGGCGGTAGCCCTCTTCGTAGAAGGCGACCGCGTCGGTGTCGGCGCGGGCGACGCGGGGTGCGGCGTCCTGCACGTCCGCGGCCCGGCCCAGCGCGTCCCAGGCGACCTTGGCGGCGCCGCGGATGCCGACGGCTTCCTCCCGCACGTGCACGTCGCGGCCCAGCACTCCGGCGAAGATGCGGCCCCATTCGCCGGAGCGGGCCCCGCCTCCGCAGGCGGTGACGTCGCCGTCGACGCCGAGGGTCTCCAGGCAGTGCCGGGCGGAGTAGGCGACCGCCTCGCACAGGGCGCGCACCAGGTCGGCGCGGCCGGTCAGCGGGGACAGCCCGTCGAGCCGGCCGCGGGCGCGGGCGTCCACGCAGGGTGCGCGCTCCCCGCTGGTGGACAGGAAGGGCAGGGCGGTGACGCCGCCGGCGCGGTAGGGGGACTGGGCGAGCAGGGCGTCGAGTTCCTCGATGCGGACGCCGAGCATGCCGAGCAGCCAGTCGAGTCCGGCCGTGCCGATCATGGCGGGCATGACCCGCAGATAGCGGTCGGCGTAGGGGGTGGCGAGCACCATGCCGGCGGGCTCTTCGCGGCTCGCGGGCCCGGGGTCGTCGGAGAGGACCTGGCAGGCCAGGGTGGTGCCGATGATCAGGTG
>NZ_MUMH01000467.1 GCF_002155965.1 Allokutzneria sp. NRRL B-24872 | reverse complement strand
CGACACTCCCGGCGCCGGTCGGGGCGGCCGACCGCCCGATGCCGGCCTGACAACGGGGCGGCACTCCGGTGGCCGGCGCAGGTGGCCGGCGCAGGTGGCCGACACCGGTGCTCGGACATCAGCGCCCGGCCACCGGCGCCCGGAGAGCGGGCCGCCCGCCGCGGGCGCGCGGCGCGGGAATAGTGTGCGTCCATGATCTCGCAATCGCCCCTCCTCACCGTGGCCGACGGTGTGCACATCTGGTCCCCCACCCCGAGCGCCGGATGGGGTCTGGCCAACTGCGGTCTGGTCGTCTCGCCCGACGGCGCCGCCGCCTGGATCGACACCCCCTACGACCGGCGGATGGCCGGTGACTTCCTGGAACGCAGCCGGGCCCTGCTGCCCGGCGGGGCCCGGATCGAGCGGGTGATCGTCACCCATGCCAACGGCGACCACCTGTGGGGCGCGGAGGTCGTACCGGACGCGGAGATCGTCGCCACCCGCGAGGCGCTCGGCCACATCGAGTACGAGCCCTCGCCGCAGCAGTTGCACGCCCTGGTGCACGGCAGCGATCCGGCGACCCCGCTCGGCTGGTATCTCCAGCGGCACTTCGGGCGGTTCGACTGGTCCGGCACCGAGGTGGTCGAGACGACGCTCACCTTCGTGGGCGAACTCGACCTGCGGGTGGGCCAGGTGCCGGTGCGGCTGTTCAGTCTGCCGTCCGCGCACACCG
>NZ_MUMH01000466.1 GCF_002155965.1 Allokutzneria sp. NRRL B-24872 | reverse complement strand
GAAGCCCGCTGCTCGGCATCACGTTGCTGCATGCCGTGAAGGGCGGGAGACGGCGAGGGTGAGCAACCCGGTGCAGGGCCGCAAGGGTGCTCACATGGAGGCGACCACCACGACCCAGAGCAAGAAGAGCACCGGGGTACCGCCCGTGACCAGGCCGATGAGGCACTTGCCGCGGTTCAGCCGGGTGCGCAGCCCCATGACGGCGAGGGTGACGCCGAGGCTGCCGCACAGCAGCGAGACGCCGAAACCGGGCGGGAAGACCGCGCTGAGCAGGGAGATGATGCCGAGGACGAGTGAGACGGGCCCGTAGAGGGAGGCGGGGCTGTCCTTGGCTCCGGCGTCGGTCATGGCGGCCCCCTCGCTGTCGATGCTCGTCCTGCGGCGTCCCTACCCCGGAAGCGCACCTCGTGCTCCTCCCGGGCCGACCCGTTCTTCCGAAGGCCGGGAGCGGTGACGCTCTCGGACACCGGGGATTCCGGCGGGCCCGCGTGCTGTGTCGGTGCCGAGGCGCGAGGCCGAAATGGCCGGTCGTCCTTCGGCTGCCGAGTGCAGGGTTCGTCCTCACACCGCCATGTGGGCGAGGAAGGTGGTGCGGCTGGGGCAGGTGGTGTGAGGAAGGTAGAGCGCGTGGAGCGGGGCGTGGATGGGGGGCTCGAGGGTCAGGACGTGCGCCTTGCCGCCTGCGGCGGTGCCGGGTGGAGTGGTGACGAAGGCGATGTGCCGGGTGTCGATGACGGCAGTGATGGGGGGTGTGCCCTGACGGGCGGTGCGTTCGGTGTGCGGTTCGAACCCGGCCTGGCGGCAGTGGCCGATGAGGAGGTCGGTGTAGTTGGAGCGGCCGGGGGTGCCCC
>NZ_MUMH01000465.1 GCF_002155965.1 Allokutzneria sp. NRRL B-24872 | reverse complement strand
CTCCCGCGTCGGCGATCTTCTTCAGGACCTTCATGCCCGCCTCGGAGACCGTGCCGAACGGTGTGTAGTTGGCCGGCAGCGGACTGTCCTGGAAGACCAGGAAGAACTGGCTGCCGCCGCTGTTCTTGCCCTCGCCCGTCTGCCCGTTGAACTGGTTCGCCATCGCGACCGTGCCCGCCGGGTACACATCGCCCTTCAGACGGGAGTCCTTCAGGTTCTCGTCCGGGATCGTGTAGCCGGGACCGCCCATGCCGGTGCCCTGCGGGTCACCGCACTGGAGGACGTAGATGCCCTCGGTGGTCAGACGGTGGCACTTCGTGTGGTCCAGGTATCCCTTGTTCACAAGGAAGTTGAACGAGTTCACGGTGTGCGGTGCCTTCGCCGCGTCCATCGCTATGTCGATGGCACCACAGGTCGTCTGCAGATCCATCGTGTACTTCGCGGTCTTGTCGATGGTGATCGCGGGTTCCTTCTTGAAGGTGAGTTGCTTCACCTTGCCCGCGGCCGCCTTCTCACAGGGGTCCGGCGCCTTGCTGGGCGAGGTGCTCGGGCTCGCCTCCGCGCTCACGTTGTCCTTCTTGTCGTCGCCCTTGAGGACGTCGGTCGTGTAGAGCGCCACACTGCCGACCAGGATCACACCGAGCACCGAAGCGATCACCGCGTTGCGGACTCGTGCCTTGCGTCGCGCGGACGTACGC
>NZ_MUMH01000464.1 GCF_002155965.1 Allokutzneria sp. NRRL B-24872 | reverse complement strand
GAACGCTCACCCCGTCACCTCCTCCCGTCCGCGAAGCGAACCTCGCCGTGCCCGTCCTTCTTACGGCACGGCTATGACACAACTGAGCGGCCGGCTTTCCGGACACGGCGCATCGGAGGCTGGGGATTCCAGGGCCGAATCGGGTGGCGGGCGCCGGACCACGGTAGGCCCGTCGGGACCGCCAGCCAACTTGGTTATCCACAGGGCATGTGGATGATGGGATCCATCCTGTGGGTAAGTCGCGCGAACCTGTGCACGGGTCGGGGGACAGCGCTGTGGACAAACACACAATCACCCCGAGAGCCCAACCCTGACCTGCGGTTTCTCTATCCAGAAGCTGTGCAGAAGAAAAACTTCCGCCCCCGGCGCAAGATCACGACAAAGGGCGCAGAGAAGATCGTCCCGCACGCCGCCTTGTAAGGATCGTAGATAGCTTGTGTCTCTTACCTGTGGACGATTACATTGCCCTCATGACACAGGCCCCCACGAGCGCGCGGAACACCCTGCGCCACCACGACCGCGAGATCGTCGCACTCGCGCTTCCCGCCTTCGGCGCACTCGTGGCGGAACCCCTCTTCGTCATGGTCGACAGCGCCGTCGTCGGCCATCTGGGCACCACCCAGCTGGCCGGTCTGGGCGTCGCCGCGGCCCTGCTCGCCACCGCCGTCAACATCTTCGTCTTCCTCGCCTACGCCACCACCGGGG
>NZ_MUMH01000463.1 GCF_002155965.1 Allokutzneria sp. NRRL B-24872 | reverse complement strand
CGACCACCTGCGCAGCCCGCTCATCCTGCGGCTCGTGCACGCGGGGTCGCTGACGGCGAAGCAGCGCCAGTCGCTGCTCGAGTCGGCCCGGACCAGCTACGGCCAGCAGCTCGACGACGCGAAGGCGGCCACCAAGGCGGCCGACGGGCCGTACGAGAAGGCCGTCGCCGAGTTCGCCCAGGCTCAGGCCAAGGCCGCGCTCAAGCTGCTCGACGCCATCCCCGCGGCCTGAGGTTCGCGCGCCCACGACCGGTCCTCGCAACCGGTCGTGGGTTTTGCCGTAACCTTGACAAACGTGAGTGATGAGTTCGACGCGGCACTAAGGGACCTGGCCGGCAAGCTGACGCAGATCGAGTCGGTGATGAACCTGGACGCCCTGCGTGCCCAGGTGGCCGATCTCGAACAGCAGGCTTCGAGCCCGACGCTCTGGGACGACCCGGAAGCGGCACAGAAGGTCACCAGCCAGCTGTCCCACCGGCAGGGCGAGCTGCGCCGGGTCGGCGACCTGCGCCAGCGGCTCGACGACCTGGGCGTGCTGTACGAG
>NZ_MUMH01000462.1 GCF_002155965.1 Allokutzneria sp. NRRL B-24872 | reverse complement strand
CGTCCTCATGCACCGCTACTTCGACCTGGCCGGCTGGACCACCGCACAGCCAGCGCATCCCCCCCACCGCGGGAAGGTCCGCGGGTGGCGTCACGGCCAGTACTTCGACGGCCCGTACGTAGCCGCCTACGGCCGCGGCGGCGGCAAGGCCACCGTCCCCGAGATCCAACAGGCCAAAGGCATCGACTGGTCGGACGACCACTTCAACCTGTGCGAGGCCCTGCCGCCTGCCTACACCGCCTGGATCGGCCGTGCCTTCCTCGCGGCGCGGCTGGGGGTGGCGGCGTGAGCGGGCGTGTGCTGCCGCTGCGGCGGCCGAACGGGCTCCGCGTGCTGGATCTGTGCTGCGGCGCGGGCGGTCTGTCGATGGGCTACTACCTGGCGGGATTCGAGGTGACCGGCGTGGACATCCGCCCGCAGCCGAACTACCCGTTCACCTTCCACCAGGCCAACGCCCTCACCTTCCCCTTGGACGGCTTCGACCTGGTCCACGCGTCGTGGCCCTGCCAGTACTTCGCCCGCGTCACCAGGTGGCGCGGTACCCAGGCCGACCATGAAGACCTCATCACCCCCAGGCGGGCGCGCCTGGAA
>NZ_MUMH01000461.1 GCF_002155965.1 Allokutzneria sp. NRRL B-24872 | reverse complement strand
CAACCCTCCGCAGTTCGGCTTCGCGGTGATCGGTGTGCTCTGCGAGCGGTTCGGCTTCACGGTGTCGGTGGACTCCACCTCCCCCTACGGAGGTGTGCGGGCGGTCGTGCTGCTGCCCGACGAGCTGCTCACCACGATGCCGGAGCCCAAGCAGCCGACGGCGTCGGTGGAGTCGGTCGCGCCGCGCGACGTCCCCGCCCCCGTGGAGGCACGGCCGGCCGCGTACGACAGTGCCCCCGACTCCTCGCTGCCCGTGGGCACGACCGAGGACGGTCTGCCCAAGCGGCGTCGCAAGCGGCCGATGGCCCTGGTCTCCAACGGTCCGTCCGCCGCCCCGGCTCCCCGGCGCCGCAGCGAGGACACGGCCGCGATCATGGCCGCCTTCAAGCAGGGCACGGACGCGGGTCGCGCCACACACCCGGAGGCGGGGGAGCGGCCGAGCGGTTCCCACGACGCTAGCAGCGAAGGGCACGAGGTCCAATGAACAACGATCTTTCATGGATGCTTGACAGCGCCCTGGAGATCCCCGGAGCTCTCCACGCGGTTCTGGTC
>NZ_MUMH01000460.1 GCF_002155965.1 Allokutzneria sp. NRRL B-24872 | reverse complement strand
CGCCGCGCTATCGGCTTGAGATCAAGCTCGACGACAAGATCGTCGGGCTCGGCGTGCGCCGCGACGACAGTATCTCGCGCGAGCTGCGGACCTTGCGGGCACGCTATCAGCTGATCGATTTGAACAACGGCGCGGTCCTGCTGGATGCGGCATCGGGTTCGGACGCCGGGATCGACGTCGTCAATTCCGAATATGCCACGATCGCGGCCGAGAATACCGCGCTCGAGCGCCTTTCGGGGATTGTCGCCGACCAGATCGTCGCGCGCGTCGCCACCTATGTGCAGCGAACAGCGCCTGAAAAGCCCTGATCCGATGTGCGGGGCGCGCGCATGAAGGCCAACCTCAATCAGTTGACCCGCGCCATCGATGCCGTGGCGACCAACGCCGATATTCGCCTGTATCTTTTGCACGGCCCGGATGAGGCCGGCGCGCGCGACGTCGCCGCACGGCTTGGCCGGATTATGGGACCCGATGCCGAGCGTGTCGATCTCGAACCGGGTGCCC
>NZ_MUMH01000046.1 GCF_002155965.1 Allokutzneria sp. NRRL B-24872 | reverse complement strand
GACTTACAGGACAGCGCCTAGTCAGACAACCTCGGTCCAGAAGCGCTGCAACCTGGCGACAGCTTCGTTCTTGCCCATCCCGGCGATCTCGGACTCGTCGAGTCCGACACGCGAGATCAGCAAGTGCACGAGTTCAGCGGGCAGCGCCTCCGCAGGCGGCTTCGGCACACCCCGGGAAGGCCTGACGCCGTCCCGAGCGCACGCCCAGAACTCGGGTTCGCCGACGTCGAGTTGATCGCGAAGGATGTGTTTCCACATACTCGCTCCATAGCCGCTGCGATCCACGGGATGCGAGATCCGAGTCCGCAGAATCCTGCCGTCGGAGAGATCGAGTTCGTAGGTGACGTGGTGCGTCCCAGTCCGACCACGAGCGTCCCGCACCCGGCGCCATTCCTCGACTCGGCAGAACGTCTCGTGGTCCTTGCGCGTCGGCTGCGGCCAAGACGTCACCGCGCGCCGCCGACAAGCCATTCGCGCAACTGTTCGTCGGAACTGAGGCTGATCAACTGGACCAGCCCCCAGTTGTCACGGTGGTTCGACGCGTCGAGCAGCCGTTCCTGCCAGTCTTCGGCGTACTCCCGCAAAGCATCGACCATCTCGCCGATCGCTTCGTCGAACGATGCCCCATCGGCGGCGACCGGAAGTCCGGGGATGAACACCGACCAGGCGCCGTCCTCCGGAACGACCTGGGCCCGCGAGGGAACGATCGACGCGAGGAAGTGGCGCAGACGTTCGACAGCCACGACAGCGGTCACGGCGGTGTCACGCCGAACGGTGGCGACACGCCCCTTCTCCGCGGCGTCCAGCAGGTCCTTCAGGTGCGCGCGAGCCTCGGTGTAGCTGTCGAAGTGGACAGCGGACATGCCAGCCTCCCGGTGGGTTCTCCCCCCAGGGTGTCCAAGTACGTTACGTACGTCAAGTACGTGCGTCTCCGTGTAGTCACGTCAAGGCGTAACGGCAGGGTGCTCGTGGTCGCTGACGTCGACGAGCAGGGCGGGAACCCACAGGAAGACCTTCGGATCGCCGAGCCCGGACGTCGTGAGCCACGCCGCGGCCCGGCGAGCCTCCTGCTCGTCCTGGATCAACCCCCACCTTCCCGGCCGAACCCCCGTCGCCTGCCGAACGTCGTCGACAAGTCCGCCGAGGCAGGTCCACGTGTGCCAGCAGCCGACGTCGAAACCGACCAGCTCGAAGCCCCTCGCTCGACCGGCGTGGACGTCGGGAAACGCCTCCCGCCGGGCCAGGCGTCCCATCACCCCGCCCGCGTCCGGGCCGTAGCCGGCTTCGGCCATGTCCTGGAGCACGGCAGGGGCGTCAGTCGCGGCGATGCCGACGGCGAGCACGCGCAGCCCTGGTCGATCCGCGCGAACGCGTGATCGTTCAGCCGAGACAGGGTCGTCGAACCAGTCGTCCCAGCCGTCGCGATTGGCCGGCACGACGTCCACGACGCAGTCGCTCATCGAGATCAGGTCGGCGCCGGGCAGCCCCGCGTCCTGCCAGTCCGCCCTGACGCCTCTCGCCGCCACCAGGTATCCGGCCAGGAGTCGATCCGCGTCCATCACTGCGTCGGACTGAACGGATCTACGAGCCGAACGCCGGTCGAAGCGACATCGCTGGTGTTGCGGGTGACAAGCGTCCAGTCGCGCACGAGCGCGGTAGCCGCCAGCAATCCGTCAACAACAGGAACAGGGTTGGGGACGTTGAGGCGCCCCCGTGTCTCAGCGATCTCCGTGGTGATCGGGACGATCCTGTCCTCGTAGGCGGTCACCAACTGCTTGAGCCACCGCTCAAGCACGTCGGCCTGCGCCACGTCACGCCGCGCCAACCGCTCGATCCCCTGCCGGATCTCACCGACGACGAGCACGCTGAGAAACAGCTCAGCCGCCGGAGCCGCGTCGAACCAGGCGAGCACGCCCGGATTGGGAGCCTTCTTGCGGATCTCGGACACCACGTTGGTGTCGAGCAGAAAGCTCACGCACCCTCACCCAGGTCAACGACACGAGCAGGCTCCGGGGATCGTTCGATCTCCAAGGCACTGAGATCCGGCCCCGATCGCAGGAAGTCCTTGAAGTCCTGCGTGCCACCGCGCAGACGCCGGTACTCGACGACGTCGATGACGACCGCGACTTCCTGACCGTGCCGCGTGACGAACTGCGGGCCGTCGACCTCCACGGATCTGATCAGCTCGCTGAAACGCTGCTTGGCTTCCTGCAACTGCCAGTGCCCGTTCATAGCCCCTCCCTACGCCGAATCTAGACAGTCTAGACAGAATGGCGGGGCCTGTCATCTCTTGTCGATCGCGAGATCGGCACAGCCGACAGTGATGGCCCGGATCACCTGGCGGCGATCCGGGCCATCATCTCTTCCGGGCCGTACCCGGAGTGCTCAGTCAGGCGTCAGCTGCAGCCGGAGGTGGAGCCGCAGCCCTCGCAGACGTAGCAGGAACCGGCGGGCCGCATCTTGGTGCCGCAGGTGAAGCACAGCGGCGCGTCGGCGGCCTTGCCCTGGCGCAGTTCCAGCATCTCCATCGAGCTGCCGACCTTGCCCGAGTCGGACTTGGCCTTCTCCACCTGCGGCGCGGGCTGCGGGGTGGCGTCGACGGTGGTCTGCAGGCTGGTCAGGTCCACGTCGGAGCCGTAGCCGTGCTCGACCTGGGCGGTCCGCTCGTCCGCGGTGAAGATGCCCAGCTCGGCGCGCTTGTCCAGCGGCAGGTGGTCCAGCGCGAGACGGCGGAACAGGTAGTCGAGCACGCTGGTGGCGATCCGCACGTCCGGGTCGTCGGTCATGCCGGCGGGCTCGAAGCGCTGGTTCATGAACTTCGAGACGTAGAACTCCAGCGGGATGCCGTACTGCAGGCCCACGGAGATCGACATCGAGAACGCGTCCATGACACCGGCCAGGGTCGAGCCCTGCTTGCCGAGCTTGACGAAGATCTCGCCGAGGCCGTCGTCGGGGAAGGACCCGGCGGTCAGGTAGCCCTCGGCACCGCCGACGGTGAAGGACACGGTCTGACTGGGGCGCTTCTTCGGCAGGCGCTTGCGCACGGGGCGGTACTCGATGACAGTCTCGGCCTGGGTCTCGCCCGAGGCCTTGGCGCCCTTGCCCGCGGACAGCGGCTGGCCGACCTTGCAGTTGTCGCGGTAGATCGCCAGTGCCTTGAGGCCGAGCTTCCAGCCCTCGAAGTAGATCCGCTCGACCTCCTCCACCGTCGCCGATTCCGGCATGTTGACGGTCTTGGAGATCGCGCCGGAGATGAACGGCTGCACCGCGGCCATCATCCGGACGTGGCCGATCGGGGCGATCGAGCGGTCGCCCATCGCGCAGTCGAAGACCTCGTAGTGCTCGGGCTTCAGGCTGGGCGCGTCCACGACGTGGCCGTGCTCGGCGATGTACTCGACGATCGCCTCGACCTGCTCGGCCGGGTAGCCGAGGGACTTGAGCGCGCCGGGCACGGTCTGGTTGACGATCTGCATGGAGCCGCCGCCGACCAGCTTCTTGAACTTGACCAGTGCCAGGTCGGGCTCGATGCCGGTGGTGTCGCAGTCCATCATCAGGCCGATGGTCCCGGTGGGCGCGAGCACGCTGGCCTGCGCGTTGCGGAAACCGTTGCGGGCACCGATCTCCAGGCAGTCCTGCCAGGCGGTGGTGGCCAGCTTGTGCACGGCGGAGTCGTTCTTGTGCATGGTGCGCACGAGGTCGTTGGCCGCGGCGTGCTGGCGCATGACCCTGCGGTGCGGCTCGGCGTTGCGGGCGTAGCCCTCGTACGGGCCGACGACCCCGGCCAGCTCGGCGGAGCGCTTGTACGCCACACCGGTCATCAGCGAGGTGATCGCCGCGGCCAGGGTGCGGCCGCCGTCGGAGTCGTAGGCGTGGCCGGTGGCCATCAGCAGCGCGCCGAGGTTGGCGTAGCCGATGCCCAGCTGGCGGAACTTCCGCGTGGTGTCGGCGATCGGCTCGGTCGGGAAGTCGGCGAAGCAGATCGAGATGTCCATCGCGGTGATGACGATCTCGACGGCCTTGGCGAAGGTCTCGGCGTCGAAGGTGCCGTCGGAGCGCAGGAACTTCATCAGGTTCAGCGAGGCGAGGTTGCAGCTGGAGTTGTCCAGGTGCATGTACTCGCTGCACGGGTTCGACGCGGTGATCCGGCCCGACTCCGGGCAGGTGTGCCAGGCGTTGATCGTGTCGTCGTACTGGATGCCCGGGTCGGCGCACTCCCACGCGGCCTTGGCCAGCTTGCGGAACAGGCCCTTGGCGTCGGTGGTGGACACGACCTCGCCGTCGGTGCGCGAGCGCAGGCCGAAGGAGCCGCCGTCCTCGACCGCGCGCATGAACTCGTCCGTGACGCGGATGGAGTTGTTGGCGTTCTGGTACTGGACGCTGGTGATGTCCTTGCCGCCGAGGTCCATGTCGAAGCCGCCGTCGCGGAGAATGCGGATCTTCTCCTCCTCGCGCGCCTTGGTCTCGATGAACTCCTCAACGTCGGGGTGGTCGACGTCGAGGATGACCATCTTCGCGGCGCGGCGGGTGGCGCCACCGGACTTGATGGTGCCCGCGGAGGCGTCGGCACCGCGCATGAAGGAGACGGGGCCGGAGGCGCTGCCGCCCGAGGAGAGCAGTTCGACGGAGGAGCGGATGCGGGAGAGGTTGACCCCGGCGCCGGAGCCGCCCTTGAAGATCAGACCCTCTTCCTTGTACCAGTTGAGAATCGACTCCATGGTGTCGTCGACGGCCAGGATGAAGCAGGCCGAGACCTGCTGCGGGGAGGGCGTGCCGACGTTGAACCAGACCGGGGAGTTGAAGCTGAAGACCTGGTGGAGCAGCATCCAGGTCAGCTCGTGCTCGAAGACCTCGGCGTCGGTGGCGCTGGCGAAGTAGCCGTGCTCGACGCCCGCCTTCACGTAGGTCAGCACGACGCGGTCGATGAGCTGGCGCAGGCTGTGCTCGCGCTTGTCCGAGCCCACGGCCCCGCGGAAGTACTTGCTGGTCACGATGTTGACCGCGTTGACCGACCAGCTCTCGGGGAACTCGACCCCGCGCTGCTCGAAGTTCACCGTGCCGTCACGCCAGTTGGTCATCACCACGTCGCGGCGTTCCCACGTGACCGCGTCGTAGGGGTGCACGCCCTCGGTGGTGTAGACGCGCTGCACGCGCAGACCACCGTCCTTGCCCCCAGACGCCGCCGTTGTTCCGCCAGCGCCGACGGTCTCCGTCATGGACTTCCCTCTCTGCTGCTGCTCCACCTGGGCACGCGCGACCTCGTCCGAGCTCCCCGTCCGGTCCGGTCGCGCCTGCTGCTTGTTGGACGCCGTGCTCGGCGTCGCGACGGCACCGCCGCTGTCGGTGCCGCCCTTCTGCTTCCCGCCACGCCGTTTACCGGCGGCGGGGGCAGCGGTCGCGGTGCCGCGCCTGCGTCGCGGCTTGTCCTCGTCCGGCCCCGCGCTCATCCGCTGGTCGCCTCCGCTGCCTCGCTGTCGTCAGAACCCGCCTGTCGCAGGTCCGCGATCTCCTTCTCGAAGTCCTCCACCGAGGTGAAGGACCGGTAGACGCTGGCGAAGCGCAGGTAGGCGACCTCGTCCAGCTCCCGGAGGGGGCCGAGGATCGCCAGCCCCACCTCATGGCTGGGCACCTCGGCCGCGCCGGTGGAGCGGATCGCCTCCTCCACCCGCTGGGCCAGCTGCTGGAACGCGTCCTCGTCAACCGGCCTGCCCTGGCAGGCCCTGCGCACGCCGGTCACGACCTTCTCCCGGCTGAACGGTTCGGTGACGCCGGACCGCTTGACCACGGCGAGGATGGCCTCCTCCACCGTGGTGAACCTGCGGCTGCACTCCGTGCAGGACCGCCTGCGCCGGATCACCTGGCCCTCATCGACCTCACGCGAGTCGACGACCCGGGAGTCGGAGTGTCGGCAGAACGGGCACCGCACCCGGCTCACCCCTTCCCTCATGCCGCGGTTCGGTGGTCGCACGGCGGGTCGTCCGGGGCGCGGGCACGACGAACGGAGCGTGCCGGAAGCGACACGCTGTGAAGATCGTGTGAACCCAACCTGTGGACTAGCTACGCCGAAGCAACCACTAGATGTTGGGGTAGAACCTAGGCACCGAGGCAGACAGATGCAACTCGCCAGGCCAGGACACGGGCCTGCGGGTCACTCGAAATGGGTGACTTGGTCGCCCGGCAGGGGGAAGCCCCGGGCGTGGCGGCGTGCTACCGCTGCGCGCGGCCGTCCGGCACGCGCAGCGGCTGTCCCGGGTGGACCACGTGGTCGGACAGCTCGTTGAGCTCCACGATGCGCTCGATGACCGCTCCGGAGGGCGAGTCCGGCGCGACGCGCCGCGCCAGCTGCCACAGCGACTCGCCCGGATCGACCTCGACGACGGAGACCGACTCCGGCACGTCCGGCCCATCGCCGATGCCCCTGAGCTGAGCGAGCAGACCGAGCCCGACCACGGCGACGGCGGTGAGCGCCAACGCCGCCAGCATCCCCCGCACCCGCGCGGCGAGGCTGCGCTTGCGAACCCGGCACGCCACCGCCCGGGAGGCAATGGCGGCATGACGCGCGGCCGGCACGATCACCGTGCCGCCGCCAGGATGTCCCCGGAGGGGACGCCGGTGGAGCTCGACGACCACCCGGCGAGCGCAGGACTCCCCTTCGGTCCGAGTCACCGCTCGGGTCTCGGTCCGGGTTTCCGCTGTACGGGTTTCCGCATGGGCACGCGCCAGCACGGTCATGACACGCCTCCTCGTCCTACCGTTCGCCTCGGTCACGCAGTAAGATCGAACAGGCGTTCGATCGAACTGCTGTGCGAATGTCTACCACCCGGGGCGGCGGAAATCGAGCCGAAAGCCGACCGAGTCCAGAGGCGACCCGAAGGCGTGGCGTTCGAACACCTGTTTGATCTCTCGCCCGGTGACGGCTAGCGTTCACGGGGTGACGCACACCAGCGACCAGGGAGGGCGAGGACGGTGACACGCGAGGGAACCGGCGACCAGACCGGCTCGACCGGCGAACTCGGCACGAGCGCCGGAGCACGGGCCGAGGTCCGCGTCTTCCCCGACCGCGGCGACCAGCTCCTCGCGGGCGAGGCCACCGACGACACCGCGCTCACCCCACGGCAGCGCCGGGTGCTCGAGGTGATCCGGGACTGGGTGGAACGCTTCGGCTACCCGCCGAGCGTCCGCGAGATCGGCGAGGCGGTCGGCCTGACCTCCACCTCCTCCGTCGCCCACCAACTGCGGGCGTTGGAGCGCAAGGGCCACCTGCGCCGCGACCCGAACCGGCCGAGGGCCTACGGCGTGCGCTCCCCGGAGCCGGACGCCCAGGCCGAGCAGGCCACCGACCGGCCGCTGCCCGCCTACGTCCCGGTGGTCGGCCGCATCGCCGCCGGTGGGCCGATCCTGGCCGAGCAGGCCGTCGAGGACGTCTTCCCGCTGCCGAAGGAGCTGGTCGGCGAGGGATCGCTGTTCCTGCTCAAGGTGGTCGGCGACTCGATGGTCGACGCCGCGATCACCGACGGGGACTGGGTCGTGGTGCGCCAGCAGCCCACCGCCGAGAACGGCGACGTGGTCGCGGCGATGATCGACGGCGAGGCCACCGTGAAGACCTTCAAGCGCCGCGACGGCCACGTCTGGCTGTTGCCGCACAACCCCGCCTACGAGCCGATCCTCGGCGACGAGGCGGCGGTGCTGGGCCGGGTCGTCGCGGTGTTGCGCCGCCTGTAGCCCCAGCCCTCCCAGACGCACCCGCCCCGGGGACTCCCTCCCAGCTCCGGGGCGGGTACAACCCTGTTCGGGGGTTTCTCACCGCGTCAACTCACCGGCCGGGTGGTGCTCGGTCACCGTGGGCGGCGGACACTGGCCCGCCGGGCCCGTTCGGCCCTCGCGCGAGACCTGCGAACGGCGGTAGTCCCGGTCCAGCGCGCGCACGTACATTCGGGGGCGATGATCACCCAACCAGAGCAACGTATGACGTCCACTCCGGGGTCGAAGCTCGCCGACCTGTCCCAGGTGAGCAGGCTCGCGCCCGAGCTGCGCCGCGACATCGCGGTGGTCAGCGCCGTGCTGCCGTTCAAGGTGAACAACTACGTCCTGGACGAGTTGATCGACTGGTCGGCCGCGCCCGACGACCCGATCTTCCGGCTCACCTTCCCGCACCGGGACATGCTGCCGGACTCGATGTACCAGCACGTCGCGGCGATGCTGGACGCCGGAGCCAACCGGAGCGAGTTACGCGCGGCCGTGGAACCGCTGCGCAAGGAGCTCAACCCGCACCCCGGTGACCAGATGGAGAAGAACGTCCCCGGCGATGACGAGGGACAGCTCTCCGGCGTGCAGCACAAGTACCGCGAGACCGCGCTGGTCTTCCCGGCCAACGGCCAGACCTGCCACTCCTACTGCGGCTACTGCTTCCGGTGGGCGCAGTTCGTCGGCATCTCCGAGCTGAAGCAGCAGGTCGACCGGCCCGAGCGGGTGTTCGGCTACCTGCGCCAGCACCCCGAGGTCTCCGACGTGCTGCTCACCGGCGGCGATCCGATGATCATGAAGACCGAGCTGCTGGCCCGCTACGTGGAACCCCTGCTGGAGCCCGGTTTCGAGCACGTCCGCAACATCCGCTTCGGCACCAAGGCCCTGTCGTACTGGCCGTACCGCTTCACCACCGACCCGGACGCCGACGCGCTGCTGCGGCTGTTCGACCGCCTCGTCGCGCAGGGCAGGCACGTCGCGGTGATGGCGCACTTCTCGCACCCGCAGGAGCTGCGCACCGACGCCGTGCAGGAGGCCGTCCGGCGCATCAGGAGCACCGGCGCCGTGATCCGCGCGCAGGCGCCGATCGTCAAGCACGTCAACGACAACGCCGACGCGTGGGCGACGATGTGGCGCGAGCTGGTCCGCATCGGCGTCGTGCCGTACTACATGTTCGTGGAGCGCGACACCGGCGCCCGCGACTACTTCGCGCTGCCCCTGCACCAGGTCCTGGACATCTACCGGGAGGCGATCAGCCAGGTCTCCGGGCTGGAGCGGACCGCGCGCGGGCCCGTCATGTCGGCCTCCCCCGGCAAGGTCGTCCTCGACGGCACCGCCGAGGTCGGCGGCGAGAAGGTCTTCGTCTGCCGCTTCCTCCAGGCACGGGACCCCAGCAAGGTGAACCGCCCGTTCTTCGCCGCCTACGACGACCAGGCGCTGTGGTTCGACGACCTGAAACCCGCCTTCGGCAGGCCCGACTTCCTCGACTAAGGGCTGTCTCGTAAGTC
>NZ_MUMH01000459.1 GCF_002155965.1 Allokutzneria sp. NRRL B-24872 | reverse complement strand
TGCGCATCGCCGTCGCGTGGATCCAGGCGGCACCGCCTTCGACGGCGTCCCCGGCGGCCTCGTCACCGAGCACCATCGCGCACGCGCCGTCCGACGACGGGCACGTCTCGTCGTAGCGGATCGGGTCCCACAGCATCTGCGACTTCTGCACCGACTCGACGGTGATGTCGGCCTGCCTCAGGTGCGCGAAGGGGTTGAGAGCGCCGTTGCGGCGGTCCTTCGCCGCGACGATCGCGCCGACGTGCTCGGGCGCGCCCGAGCGGCGGATGTAGGAGGGCACGTGCGGCGCGAAGTAGCCGCCCGCGCCGGCGCCGACCGGCATCTGGAACGGCGGCAGGATCGACAGGCCCCACATCGCGTTCGACTCGGACTGCTTTTCGTACGCCACGGTCAGCACGCGGCGGTGCACGCCGGACTGGATCAGCGACGCGGCGACCAGCGCCGTCGACCCGCCGACCGAACCCGCGGTGTGCACGCGCAGCAGTGGTTTCCCGGTGGCGCCCAGGGCATCGGCGAGGAACAGTTCGGGCATCATGACGCCCTCGAACAGGTCCGGGGCCTTGCCGAGGACGACGGCGTCGATGTCGGCC
>NZ_MUMH01000458.1 GCF_002155965.1 Allokutzneria sp. NRRL B-24872 | reverse complement strand
GCAAGTCGTCCAGCGGCCAGAAGCGCCATTCGGTGCAGCACTCGGGTTCGCGTACGACAGGTTCGCCCTCCCAGCGGGAAGGAGCGAAGAACAGCCCGATGCGTGGGATCGTGCTCCCGGGGTCGAGCAGGTCCAGGACGTGGACGAGCGACAAGTCGCCCTCCGGGATAAGGAGTCCGGTCTCCTCCTCCGCCTCCCGGACCATACAGGTGACGGCGGCTTCCATATCTTCGCGGTGGCCGGCGGGAAGGTGCCAGGTCGACGGGGCGAAGGCGCTGTTCGGGTGGCGCTTGCCCAAGGGGACGGCCCCGTCGCGGATAAGCACGAGGTGGGCGCCGACGATGCTGCGGCTGCGGTGGTCGCGAGGCTCGCGGACTTCCACCAGAGGAAGTGCCGCGTCATGGCGCCCACCGAGCTGGTCCGCATTGTGGTGGGCGTGCAGGGCCGCCGTGCCAGGAATGATCGGCCAGTCGATCGCGACGCGGGTGTGCTTCTTGACGAACACGTGCGCACCGTCGGCCGTGGACGCGGGATCACCGTCGGCCAGGGGGTGGACAGTGATGCGCGGGCAGAGGGCGGCTCGGTGGTTGCGCTGCCAGTGCAGGACCTGTTCGGCCATCTCCTGTGCAGCCAGGTGGCCGTGGGGCCCGTAGCCGTGAACGACGAACTCGTACCG
>NZ_MUMH01000457.1 GCF_002155965.1 Allokutzneria sp. NRRL B-24872 | reverse complement strand
ACCTGTGCTTCGGTGGCTTCTTCGACCATTCCGTAGAGCATCACGCCGGCGTTGTTGACGACGACGTCGAGCCCGCCGAAAACGGCCGCTGCCTGCTCCACGGCGTCGAACACGGCTTGGCGATCGGTGACGTCCAGCGGGACGTGCACGAGCCGGTCGTGGGCGAGCGTGCCTTTCGTCCGGGACGCGGCGACCACCCGGTGGCCGGCCGCGAGTGCGGCTTCGGCGATCGCCCGGCCCAGACCGCGTGAAGCCCCGGTGACGAACCAGACCTGACCTTCGGTAGCCGTCATGGCTCCAACCCCCTGTCGTTCCGCGAGACGAATCGTCTCGTCTCGCGGTGTCGAGTCTGCTTGGCTCTCGGCGGCGTGTCAAGACGGAACGGTTCGTCTCGCCGCTAGGCTGTCGGCGTGGTCACCAAGAAACCCGACGCCACCCGGCGCAGCGAGCGGTCCCGCCGGGCGATCCTCGCGTCGACTCGCGAGCTGATCGTCGAGCTCGGCTACGCCAAGGTGTCGATCGACGCCATCGCGGCGCGGGCCGGC
>NZ_MUMH01000456.1 GCF_002155965.1 Allokutzneria sp. NRRL B-24872 | reverse complement strand
CGCCGCACCGGCCGGCTCGTCTCCTGCTCCAGCCCGGCAGACGATATTTTCGAGAATGGTACGGAGATGTCGTGAAAAGGCGACCTTTCCCAGTTCGTCGACGGCCACATGATGCAGCAGGAGGCAGAGCTTCGAGGGCTTCCCGGATGAAACGGTGAGTGCTGCGCGAATGGGAAATTCGCGTTCCAGGTCGAACGCCGCCGACGCGAGCCTTTCCCACGCCTCGGATTCGTCGGCGACCGCCGGAACAGCAAGGTCCGTACGCCGGTGCACTATCTGCTCCGGCTCGCCATCAGCTCCGATACGGAACGTGGTGCGCAGGACTTCGTGCCGGGTGAGCATGACTTCCAGAGCCCGCGCCACATCGGCAGCCGATGTGCCTTCAGGCACGGATATAGCCTCCGACAAAAGCAGCCAGGAAGGGGGATCCGTCCTCTGCTGGGCCCACCATGCCCCCTGTTGCCCCCATGTCAATGGAAACACTTCGTCAGTATTCATGACACCCCCAAAAGTATCCTCGGGGTGCACTCTACGGGGCGAGAAGTGGCGATGGGAGCTCTTGCTCCACTGTCCGGCGCGCGGATCAATTCAGGGGAATGT
>NZ_MUMH01000455.1 GCF_002155965.1 Allokutzneria sp. NRRL B-24872 | reverse complement strand
CCGGCACCGACAAGTACCGGAAACTCTTCGAGGAATCCGACTTCGGCCACGTCATCCTCTGGACCGTGCTGTGGACGGTCGTGGTCGTCGGCGTCACGATGCTGGTCTCGCTGGGCCTCGCCCAGCTGTTCAACCAGCGCTTCCCGGGCCGCCGCATCACCCGCTGGGCGCTCATCGCCCCCTGGGCGGCGTCGGTCCTGATGACCGCCATCGGCTTCAAGTGGATGCTCAACCAGACCGCGGGTGTGCTCAACACCCTCATGCTGGACCTGGGCATCATCGACAAGTCCGAGGACTGGCTGGGCTCGGCCTCCACCGCCTGGCCCTGGATGATGTTCGTGGCGGTGTTCGTCTCGCTGCCGTTCACCACCTACACCCTGCTCGCCGGGCTCCAGACGATCCCGGGCGAGGTCTACGAGGCGGCCCGTATCGACGGCGCCGGGCCCTGGCAGACCTACCGGGGCATCACGCTGCCGCTGCTGCGGCCGGCCTTCCTCGTCGGTGTCGTCATCAACCTGATCAACGTCTTCAACTCGTTCCCGATCATCTGGGCGATGACGCAGGGCGGCCCGGGCAGCGACACGGCGACGACCACCGTGTTCATGTACAAGCTCAAGGAGACGGACCTCGCC
>NZ_MUMH01000454.1 GCF_002155965.1 Allokutzneria sp. NRRL B-24872 | reverse complement strand
GGGCCGCAAGGAGCCGTAAACCCGGCTCCGGGCCCCCGGGCCGGGCTTCCGGTCCCGCCGGGTCCCAATCTCCGGTCCTCCGCCTTCGCGCTCGGAGTAGTCCCGCAGGCGTCCTTCCGTCCCGTACCGGACACTTGAGGCGGAAGGAGGCGGAACATGGCTAAAGCGACCACGAAGAGCGGGAAGTCGACGGCGCGCGGCATGGCGGCCCGAGGGAGCGCCAAGTCGGGCAGCATGGAGATGCGGACCAAGGAGGATCTGTACCGCGAGGCCCAGAAGGCGGGCATCGAGGGCAGGTCCCAGATGTCCAAGAGTCAGCTGATCTCGGCACTGCGCCACCGCTGACCACGGGACCGAGCGCGTCTCGGTCTCAGCGGACCCCCGGGACGGTCAGCACCGTGAGCAGTGCCGTCCCGGCGGCCAGCCAGGTGACGTAGTCGCCGATATGCCCGGACTGCAGCCGCCGTACGGGCGCGAGTAGCGCGGCCGTCCCGGTGTGGACCGGCCGCCGTACCGCCAGTGTGGCCAGGGTGATGGCGAGGGCAGTGGAGAGCAGCCCGAGCAGGATCC
>NZ_MUMH01000453.1 GCF_002155965.1 Allokutzneria sp. NRRL B-24872 | reverse complement strand
CCATCGCCACCGTGCTGCTGAACCTCCAGATCGCCGTCTTCCCGCTGCTGGCCCTGGCCCTCACCCGCACCCGGCCGGGCGGACGCTACTGGCTCGCCCTGCCCTTCCTGCTGGTCGGCGTCGCCCTGGCCAGCGGCGCGATCGGCGATCCGGAACCGGGCACCAGCCCGGTGACCGGCATCGTCTACGGGGCCACGGCCGGTGTCGCCTACGCCGGCTATCTCTTCCTCACCCGGCTGGGCGGCGGAGGCCCGCACACCGTGCACCCGGTGTGCGTCTCCACCCTGTCCGCCGCCGTCACCTCGGGCGTACTGGGCGCCCTGTGGACGGGAATCCAGCCCCTCCCCGGCTGGGGCCCGTTCGGCTGGCTGGCCCTCATGGCACTGTTCGGGCAGGTGCTCTCGCTCATCCTGCTGGGGCCGGCACTGTCCCGGCTGGCGCCGGCGACCAGCGCCGCACTGCTGCTGCTCCAGCCCGTGCTGGCCCTCGTGCTGGGTGTCGCCTTCCTGGGCGAACGGCCCACGGTGACCCAGTTCGCCGGGTGCGCCCTGGTCGTGCTCGCCGTGTGGCACACCGGACGGCGTGATCATTAGAGTCACCGCACATGGCCCTGCCGCGTGCGCTCCTGAGCGGACTGACCGCCGTCCTCACCGTGTG
>NZ_MUMH01000452.1 GCF_002155965.1 Allokutzneria sp. NRRL B-24872 | reverse complement strand
CCGCCGGGGCCTCCACCTTCAGTTCGAGCGTGAGGGTCGCGCCGCCCTCGGTCTCGATGCGCAACAGGAACGTGCCGACGGTGTCGTCCGCGTAGAGCTTCGGGAGCTTGAGGGCACCGTCCGCGTCGGTCTCCAGAGCGGTCAGCGTGCGGATCGGATTGCCCGCGGCGTCCTTGCCGAAGTAGGGGCCCTTGTCGTTCGCGGTGGGGTCGATGAGGGACTTGATCAGGGTCGCCTTGACGGCGACCTTGTCGGCGACCGCTCCCTTGTAGGTGGCCTTGACCCCGATCTGCTCGGCGAACTCGCCGTTGGCCACACAGGTCAGCGCGTCCGTGCCGGTGCGGGCGAGGGCGTCGGCCGCGCGGGCGGTGACGGTGACCTTGTGGTCGAGGGCGGTCACGGTACGGCCCACGACGGTGGACCGGACCGTGACGGTGCCGGTCTTCTCGCCGGCCACGAGCGCGGGGGCGGTGGCCTTGCCCGTGCTGTCGGTGATGACGGTCGCCACCTTCTCGCCGCCGAGGAACGTGGTGTCGCTGTCGCCGACGACGGTGAAGCGGACCCGGACCTTCGCGACGGCCTTGCCGGCCTTGGTCTCGGTGCGGGCGGCGAGCTTGCCGGTGAAGGTGTCCCCGGCCATGGCCGTGAGGGTCGACGCGCCCGCGTTCTCCAGGTGGTGCACGGTGTCCGTGGCGGGGGGCGGCG
>NZ_MUMH01000451.1 GCF_002155965.1 Allokutzneria sp. NRRL B-24872 | reverse complement strand
GTGGTGGAGGTAGTGGAACTCCCCCACGCAGGTGATCCCGGCCATCGCCATCTCGGCGTAGACGGCGCGGGCCAGCTCGAAGTAGCTGTCCGGGGTCAGCCGGTCGGCGACCCCGTACATCACCTCGCGCCAGGTCCAGAAGGAGTCCGGCGCGCCCGCCGCCTCGGTCTCCGCCTCGCTCTCCGCCTGTACGACACCGCGCAGGGCCCGGTGGAAGGCGTGGCTGTGGGCGTTGGCCAGACCGGGGATCGTCAGACCACGGAGAGTGACGGATCCGGCGGGCGGGCGCGGACTCCCGGGCACCACCGCCGTGATCCGTCCGTTGGCCGCGGCCACGATCACCACGTCCGACCGCACGCTTCCGTTCACCCAGGCGTGCTCCGCCCAGTACGTCTGCGCCGTCAGTGACACGCCAGGCCCTCCAGTACCTCCGCGAGTGCGGCCACACCGGCGAGGCAATCGTCCTCGCCCGCCGTCTCCGCGGGTGAATGCGAGACGCCGGTGGGGTTCCTTACAAACAGCATGGCCGTAGGAACGGACGCGGACAAAATGCCGGCGTCGTGCCCGGCTCCGGTGGGGAGGATCGGAACGCCGCCCAGCAGCCCGGACAGCCGGTCCCGAAGGTCGTGGGCGAACTCGACGACCGGAGTGAACGACTCCCGGG
>NZ_MUMH01000450.1 GCF_002155965.1 Allokutzneria sp. NRRL B-24872 | reverse complement strand
CACCGGACCGAGTACGACGACCGCGACCTGCGGCCGCTCCTTCTTGATCTGCACCACCGGGTCGAACACCCCTGGTTCGGCGGGTGCCGCCGTGCCCAGCAGGCACACCTCCGGTGCCCGGCTCACCACCAGGTCCGCCGCGCCCGCGCTCGGTGCCGCCGCGGCGAGCACCCGGTGCCCGCGCAGCTTCAGCGCCGAGGCGAGCGCCTCCGCGAGCAGACGGTGGTCATCGACCACCATGAGTCGCACGCCCATGAGCTCCCCCCATTCGCTCAGGGGGGAAAGCTACACGCTTGTTCGACGTTGCGCGCCCCTTACCGGGCAGAAGCCCCCCGGAATGCCGAAATCCCGTCCATTAGTGCCTACTTGAGGTCCGGTTGACGTCTGAATCGGACCGATGCGGCCGGGTTCCGCGCGGGCGCGTGCCCCGGCGCTCCGCCGGAGCGAAAAGCGGCGGCCCTGCCCGTACGGTGAGTACGGGCAGGGCCGCCAGGAGCTGGGCGGACGCCGAAGGGGTCAGCTGGCGCCGAAGATGATCGCCAGCGGGTCGTCCTTGTCGTAGGCACCCGAGGGCTTGGTGGCGTAGACGTCGCTCATGAAGAGGTGCTTCGCGGAGTAGATGATCTCCGAGTAGCTGGGGCTGAACTTCGACTCCACCTCATGGGAGGAGACGGGGTTCTGCAGCAGCTTGGTCTTGGCGTACGACTTGGGGTCGATCCGCCAGACCGCGCCGCCGGCCTCCCAGGTGCTCTCCTGGTAGGCGAGGACGGAGCCGTCCTCGTCGAGCCCGAGCGGGGTGAGCGCGGCGCCCTTGACCC
>NZ_MUMH01000045.1 GCF_002155965.1 Allokutzneria sp. NRRL B-24872 | reverse complement strand
AGCAGCGCGCGAGCTCGCGCGTCCGTCTCGTCGGCGTTCACCGCACGCTGCAACGTCACCGCGTCGTCCAACCGCGAAGGAAAGCACCACGTCGCGTCCAGAACTTGGGCTTTCCCAACGGCTTCGCTCGCCTCACGGTCCCTGCCCAGCTCGCGCAGCACCTCAGCTCGGTAGTACTCCAGCAACGGCCCCGCCGCCGTCTGCCCGATCGCGCGCGCACCCTCTCGCTCGCAGGCGATGTCGAGCACTCGCAGAGCCGCATCGTGCTCGCCGACGCCGATGTACTCCAACGCGATGTCGAGGCAGGTCTGCGCGTCCGTGGTGAGCGGCAGGCCGAGCAGATCGCGTGTCCACCAGTCGAGAGGATCGAGCGCATGGGTGGCTTCGGCGACCGCCTTCGCCGCGCCGGGCTTTCCGTTCCGGCGCAACACGATCACCCGCAACGCCCGGGCCTGCAAGTGCTCCGGCTCGGTGCGGAGCACGTCCTGGAGCCTGCTCAGCGCTTCGGTGTCGCGGCCGTGGGCGGCGTCGATCCGGGCCATGCGGTACCCGGCCGGTGCTCGCCACGCGCGCGCCCACGAGCTGGAACCGTAGGCGTCGTAAGCCTCTTCGGCCCGCCCCTGGCGTTCGAGCACGAGTCCGAGGAGGTACAGCGCGGTCGTGTCGACCGGGTTGGGGTTCAACGTCGTCAGCCGGGAAATCGCTGCCCGCACCAACTTCTCCGCCTCAGCGAAGTCGCCGCGCTGATAGGCCCGCCCAGCCAGCCCGGTGTTCGCCGCGACGTGCGCTGGGTCGCGGCGCAACGCCTCGCGCCAGTACGGCTCGGGCGAACGCGTCGCGTGCCGGTACTGATCGAGGTGCGCGCCGATCACGGCCAGCTCCTCCACCGACGGCACGTCCTCGGGCGCGGCGGGCTCGCGAGCCGGGGCCAACTGATCGTCCTCGGCGGCGTCGGGAGCGGTGGAATCGCATGCCACCAACAGGTCTTCACCGTGGAGGACGCGCAGCACGAGCCGCTCAACGGCTCGCTCCAACGGAATGCTCTCGTGGAAGGGCTTGCCCGGCGCGATGTCCGCGAGCGTTTCGGCGACCACGGCCCCGGTGCCGTCTTCGAGCCGCAGGCGACATCCGGGACGATCCGCCGTCACGACGACTCCGACCCGCGCGCTCGTCCCCCGGAGCTCCACCCGCGCAGCGGCGTCCACCGTCGCCGCGTGCACCGGGCCGATCTCCTGGATCGGATACCAGAACTGGGAGAACACCTTCGTCTCGCCGGGCGCGATGAAGGAGAAGTCCGGTTGGTTGTCGGTGAAGACCCCGGCCATCAGTTCGACGTAGGCCGAACCGTCGTCGGTCAGGTTGCGGCCCCACGCGTCACCGAACTCCGAGGCGCCCCACGTCCACTGCTTCTTCCCGACAGCGATCTGCCGATCGGCGACGTGCACGAACCCGGCCCGCGCGGCGTGGTCGTAGCCGCCGAAGAAGTTCTCCTTGCTGCCGACGCACATGTACGAGGTCGGCACCGGGATGTTGCGGTACCAGTCGAGGCGGTCGCCACGAACACGCTCGCCACCGGCCACTGTGCCGACCTCGTCGTGCCGCGCCGGGTAGTCGACCCCGTAGTAGGCCCGGTCCGCAGCCGGGAAGGCGGTCATCGCGCGCTTGGCGTGATCGGCGACGACCCGCACGTCACGGGGGAAGAAGGACTGGTAGTTCTCATCCGCTCGCGCGGCGATGTTGGTCCACCACAAGAACGTCCGCGTCCGCTCACCACGGTTGTAAAGCCGCACCCGCAGCTCCAGAACCGCGCTGTCGGGCCGCATCCGGACGCCGTGCATCCCCTTCATCCGGTCGAACGGGTCGTGATCGGAGCACCACACGGTGACCGCGCCGTCGGACTCGTGCTCGATCTCGACATCGGTCGGCAGGAAGGTGGCGGGCCGGTGGTGCTGCGGCCAGTTGAACTCGACCCCGCCGGAGACCCACGGGCCGGTCAGACCGACCAGCGCGGGCTTGATGACCGGGTTGCGGTAGAAGAAGTCGTAGTCGCGAGTTCGGTCGTGGGCGAAATGAATCCGGCCCCCGAGCTCGGGCAGGATCAGCAACCGCAGCCACCGGTTCTCCAGGTGCACCGCGTCCCACTCCGCCGGTGCCCGCACCGGGCTGATCCTGTCGTGGAACGGCAACGGGTACACCCGCCCGGAGGAGCCCTGGTAGACGCGTCGGTCCAGGTAGGCGGGGTAGCGGTCGGGGGCTTCCGGGAGCTGGCTGTCGATCGTCACCGGCGCCCGCCACGCCGCGACACCAGCTGCTGCGTACTCCGTCGGTTCACCCTGTGGCATGCGGCAACGCTAGGACCGCGCACCCGGTCGACGGGATGGCCGAATCGACCGAGTCACCTGGACGATTCGACTGCCGCGGGTACGGTGTTCTGATGCTGCTGCCCGATGGCTTCCCAGGTCAGCGGTTGCGCGTGCTCCCACGTCCACTGGTGGCATCGGCACTCGGCCGGGCGCCGACCTCGGGTCTGCTCGTCACCGACGCCGGGTACTACCCCAGCGCCGCCAACCACGGCATGCACCGCCCGCGCAGCACGCCCGAGGCCGTCGTGATCGTCTGCACCGACGGGGTCGGGCACTGCGAGGTCGACGGCAGGGTCAGCGTGATCAGGCCGGGCAACGCGCTCGTGCTCCCCCCGTCCCGCCCGCACTTCTACTGGGCGGACTCGCGCGCTCCCTGGACGATCTGGTGGCTGCACGCTGCGGGCTCCCAGGTCGCGAACATGCTCTCCGTCCTCGCGCCGGACGGCGGCGAAGCCGTGATCGAGGTGCGCGACGCCTACCGCGCCGTCTCCGCGATCGACGACGCGATCGGCTTCCTGGAACGAGAACCGAGCTTCGCGCACCTGATCTCGGCCTCCGGCGCGGGCTGGACGCTGCTGGCCCAGCTCGCCGCCGACGCGCTGAGCGAAGGGCGCCGCCCCACCGAACCGGTGCGCCAGGCGCAGGAGTACCTGCGGCACAACTTCGCCAAGCCGGTGATCGTCAAGGAGCTGGCGCGCACCGCGGGCCTGTCCCCCTCGCACTTCGCGGCCCTGTTCCGGGCGGCGGCCGGTTGCGGAGTGGTCGAGTACGCCAAGCGCCTGCGGCTGGCCCGCGCGCGGGAGCTGCTGGCCACCACCTCCCGCGACGTCTCCGACATCGCCAGGACCGTTGGCTACAACGACGCTTTCTACTTCTCCCGGACCTTTCGCCGCGAGCACGGGTGCAGCCCCAGCGAGTACCGACGCGGCCGCTACCGGGGTCCGTCCTGAAGCACCGCGACTCGGCCAGCCGCCGCACGTGCGCGGCGAGCCAGCACCACCACCACGGCGACGAGCGAGGTGGCGGCGGTCAGGACGAAGGCGTTGCCCAGGAACCACTCCCCGAGCGTCCAGTGCTCCTCGCGCCCCTCGTTGCTCGGGACGTGGATGTGCGGCCCCAGGAAGAACACCGTCAGCACCAGGGCCGGAACCGCCAGGCACCACCTCGGAGTGCGCAGGAGCGACGCCGCGAGCCCGGCAGCGGGGACCGCCACCCACACCCAGTGGTTGCTCCACGAGATCGGTGAGCACAGCAGTGTGGCCGTCGCAATCATCAGCATCGCCTGGACTTCGGCGATCCCGGCGCGCTCAGGGTTCTCGGCACCCTCGGCGAGCAGCCGCCGCACCACGAACCACGTCGCCGAGAGCACCAGCGCGACCCCGGCGAGCCAGAACGGGAAGCTCTCCGCCTTGTCCATGCCGAACCGCGCCAGTACAGCGCGCAGCGACTGGTTGGTCGCGAACCCGGCGCCGACCATCGTGTCGAGCTTGAACACCGTGGAAGTCCAGTACTGCCAGGAGTTCCCGGCGGCGAGCAGGAACCCGAGCAGCACGGTGGCCGTGAACGTCGAGGCGGCGGTGAGCACGACGCGCCAGCGCCCGGAGAAGGCGAAGAACAGCAGGAAGGCCAGCGGCGTGAGCTTGATCCCGGCCGCGATGCCGATCAGCAGCCCGCGCGGCCACGGTGTCCGCGTCAGCAGGCAGTCCAGGACGACCAGCGCCATCAGCAGGACGTTGACCTGCCCGAGGTCGATCGTGCTCCGCACCGGCTCGGCGTCGACCATCACAAGGCCCACCACAGCGCCGACGCCCCACGCCGCCGCCCTGTCCAACCCGCAGCGGCGCGCCGTGACCACGCACGCCGCCACGAGCGCGAGCACCGTCGCGACGGTCATCACCTGGCCCAGCGTCACCAGGGGCAGCATGGTGAAACCGCTGAAGAGCACCGCCGCGATCGGCGGGTAGATGAACGGCAACGGGAAGAGCAACGGTCGCGGCGGGAACTCCGCGTCGAACAGGCCGCGCCCGGCCAGCCACGCCTCACCACCCGCGCGGAAAACGTCCAGGTCGACGATCGGGGCGGTGGAAACCTGCCGCAACGCGAGGAAGAGCGCGCCTGCGATGCCCACCACCGCGACGACCGGGTGCCGGACCAGTCCGAGAAGCATTGTCACGAGTGCTGTGACGCCTTTGGCTGCCTTCTAGTTGCACGAGCGCATGCCAAAATCACTGAAGTCCCCCGGACAAGCCCAATGCGATCATTCCTCGGCTTCATGAGTCATCGTCGCACCGCATCACGTGGAGAACGTCACGCTTTGCGTCGGTTCACAGGCAGTCGCCGAATTTCGGCAGTACTGAATTTGATAGGTGTAGGAGACACCCGGGCTGAGCTTGCTCAACACGACCGACGTCGTCGTCTGGCTCCGCCACTCACTCGGCATCGGCCGAAGCGCGCGGTACCAATAGCGGGCAGTCGACGGCGCATTCGGAACAGCCGTCCACCAGATCGCGGCCGTGGTCGGGCCGGTAGGTCGAGCCTGCACGTTGGGCGGCATCGGCGACGGCGCCGCGAAGCTCGGCGTTGCTGGCAGAAGCGCTGCACAGAAAGCCATGGCGACGACGCGTCTCACGGAGGACTTGGGCATGCTTTACCTCTACCAAGCGCGGAAACGAACGCGGAAGAAAGTTCAGCCATCCGAGGCGATGCACCCGAAGTCGTTTCTGAGCAAGCTTCGCTTACCACGCCGCCCCGGGGGTTTGCCGCGGTTGAAGACCTCCGAGACAGGGGTTGGGGGTACTTGAAGACCAGCAAACCTCTGCGACCTGCAGGACCAACTCGCCGACCGCGGTGTTCGAACCGGTGCGAATCGCGGCACCTGAGGACTCGTGCAACGAGCGGTCACCGCGCGCATGCGCCCGGAAGCGTGCCCCGCGCCGCCCCAAGGGGTTGGGGTGTCTTCAAGACCCCCAAACCCCCCTGTCGATCATCGTTAACCACCCCAAACCCCCGGGGCAGAGACGAGAAGGCGACAGCGGACGGCGCAGGGCCGGGTCACGGCAGGACGGGGGCGGGCCAGTCGACGCGGTGCTGGTAGAGCCAGTCGAGCGAACTCATGCTGGGCACGGCGCGCAGCATGGTGGGCCAGGTGCGGTCGCGCAGCCACATCCCCCAGGGCGTGCGGATCTTCGGCGGGCGGGCGTAGAGGCGGCCCCACTTGATCACGCGGTTGACGCGGGCGCCGCGCAGGCGCTGGTAGACGGGGAAGGCGGCGTGCGGGGACGGGAGGTCGCGCAGGCACTTGGCGATGATCACCGCGTCCTCGAAGGCGAGGCCGGTCCCCGCGCCGATGCGAGGCGTCGCGGTGCGGGCGGCGTCGCCGATCAGGGCGATGCGGCCGCGCTGCCAGGGCGTGGTGTTGGCGACGTTGTGGACCGGGCGGATGTCGATGGGACCGGTGGTCTGCTCCAGGGCTTCGCGCACGGGCGCCATGTCGCGGCCGTAGACGTCGAGCAGCCACGGCTTCCAGTCCTTTGTGGACGCCTTGTCGAGCCCGCCGGGCGCGTAGCCCAGCCAGTGCACGGTGCCGTCGGGCTCCGCGTGGTAGCTGAAGAACGCGTTGTGCCCGAAGACGTTGACGACGACGTCCGGGGTCGGGCTGAGGCGGTCGGACTGGGCGCGGCCAGCGACGCCGAGGATGGAGGTGAAGCGCTCGGCGGGAGCATCGGGGAACAGCGCCTTCCTCGTCGGCGAGTGCACGCCGTCCGCGCCGATGAGCGCGTCAGCGTGGACCTCGGTCCCGTCCCCGAACACGGCCGTCGCGCGATCGGCGGTCGCGGAGCAGGAAACCAGCTCCTTGCCGTACTCGACGGAGATCCCACGCTCGGCGAGCATGTCCTGCAACGTGCGGCGGAGGGTGTCCCGGTCGATCAGCAGGCTGGTCGGAGCGGAACCGTTGACGACGCCGTTGGCCAGCTCCCCCAACAGTTTCCCGCTGCCGCTGTATGCGGGGAGCCTGGGGATGGGGATGCCGTCGAGCTCGATGCCGATGGCCGCCAACGCCTCCAGCCCGTTCGCGCCGACGCTGAGCAGGTGGCCACCGTCCTCGGCGGGCTTGTCGTCGCGTTCGTGGACGGTGCAGTCGATGCCCGCGTGGTGCAGCGCGAGCGCGAGCGCGGCTCCGGCGGGGCCTGCCCCGATGACGATCACCTTGTCAGTCATGCTGTTCCCTCCTGGAGCCACGCGAGCACCGACTCGGCGGTCGCCTCGGCGTGCTGTTCCATCATCGTGAAGTGGTCACCGGGGACCTCGGCGGCGGTGTGCTCCAGCGCCCACACCGGACGCCAGTCCTCGCCGGTGACGCCGGGCATGCTGTCGGTCGCGTGCACGAACAGGGTCGGCGTCGCGATGGCGGCGGGCTGCCAGCCGGAGAACATCCGCAGGTAACCGCCCATTGCGGTGAGCTGGTCACCGGTGAGCAGATCGCGGGTGCCGTCGTTGTCCCGCGCCGAGTACGCCTCGGTCATCAGCGCGGGGATCAGCGTTGCGGCGTTGGGACTGTCGGGCACGTAGGTGTCGAGGAGCACGACGGAGGCAGCCGAGTTCCCGGTGCGCTCCAACTCCCCCGCCACGGCGTGCGCCATCCAGCCGCCGGAGGAGTAGCCGATGAGCGTGAACGGCTCATCACCGGCCACGCGCCGGACCGCCTCGGCCTGCGCGCGGATCGCCGCCTCAGCGTCGGCGGGCAGCAGTTCCTCCGCCCCGAAACCCGAGTGCGGCAGGACGGTGATGTCCAACCGATCACGCAGCGCCGCGGCGAAGCGCGCGTACTGGTGCGCCCCGGAAGGTGCGACCACAGAAGGGAAACAGAAGACCCTCCGCTCCCCCGCCGCGATGCGGACCGGTGCCGGCAACGTCGGGACGTCGGTGAACGAAGGCCGCAGCAGGGACGCGGCGCGCAGCAGGTCGACGGCGTCGTGGGAGTCACCCGAGGCGCTGGCGTGCTTGAAGAGGCTGACGAACGTGTCCGTGCTCTGTCCCTTGTGGACGGTCGAGCCGAGGTCGGTGAGGACCGCCGAGGCCAGGGCTCGCGGGGTGTTGTGCTGGAAGACCGCGCTCGCGGCCAGGCGCAGCCCGGTCGCCGCGTTGAGGCGGTTGCGGAACTCGACCGCGGTGAGCGAGTCGAAGCCGGTCTCCAGGAAGCTCCGGTCCGCCACGACGCTCTCGGCTCCGGTGTAGCCGAGCACGGTGGCGGCGATGCCCTGGATCAGCTCCACGGCGACGCGTTCGGGGTCCTGCGCGGTCGCGATCCGCTCGCGGAACTGGCCGGAATCGGACCGGGTGGCGGTCGTGGTCTTCGGGACGAGCGCGCTGAGCAGCGGCGGCACCGCCTGGGCGCGCAGAGCCGCCATGTCGAACCGGATCGGCATCACGGCCGCGTGCGGTGTGGCGAGCGCGGCGTCGAAGAGGTCGAGTCCGTGCTCCACGGACAGCGGCACGATTCCGGCGCGGGCCATGCGGGTGAGGTCGGCGTCGGTGAGGTCACCGGTCATGTCGCTGGGCGAGGCCCACAGACCCCAAGCAAGCGACTGGGCGGGCAGCCCCAGCGCTCGCCGGTGCTCGGCCAGCTCGTCCAGGACGGCGTTGGCGGCGGCGTAGTTGCCCTGCCCCGGTCCGCCGAGGACCCCGGCGGCTGAGGAGAACATCACGAACGCGGCCAGGTCACGGTCCTTGGTGAGTTCGTGCAAGTGCCACGCCGCGTCGGCCTTCGGCGCCATGACCGCGTCAACCCGTTGCGCTGTCAGCGATTCCACGACCCCGTCGTCCAGCACGCCCGCAGCGTGGATGACGGCGGTCAGCGAGGGGATGTCCGCGAGCACGTCAGCCAGCGCGGCCCGGTCAGCCACGTCGCACGCGACAACGCGGACGTCGGCGTCGATGTCGGCGACGTCCGCGACACCGCGACGGCCGAGCAGCACCACGTGCTGGATTCCATACGTGCTGACGAGATGCCGCGCGATCAGTCCACCTAGGACACCAGTCCCGCCGGTGATCACCACCGTCCCGCCGAAGGTCGGTCGGACCCCGTCGGGCTTCGCGCGCACGAGCCGAGGCACCACGATCCGGCCATCGCGGATCGCGACCTCAGGTTCCCCGGTCGCCACCGCAGCAGCAACGAGCGAGTCGTCCGAGCCGCACTCCACCATCACGAACCGACCCGGGTTCTCCGACTGGGCCGAGCGCAGCAGGCCGCGCGCCGCAGCGCCAGCCAGGCCGGGCTCGGTGATCACGACGGTGTTCCGCGAGTGCTGGACGAACTCCAGAGCTTCCCGGACCGACCCCACCCGCACGGGGTCGACCTCCGGCGCGGAGGACGCCGCGACCGGGGTCCACTCCACGCGGTACAGCCAATCCGGCGTGCGCATGCGCAGCTGCTCGGCAGACACCGGACGCGTCTCCAGAGCTTCCACGGTCGCGATCGGGCTCCCGGACTCGTCACTGACCAAGACGCTGACCGAACCGGAGCCTGCCGGGCTGATCCGCACGCGGGCCGAGGTGCACCCGTCCGCGCTGATCTGAACGCCGCTCCACGCGAACGGCAAGCGGATCTCGTCGGCGGTGAGGGCCAGCACGTGCAGCGCCGCGTCCAGCAACGCAGGCAGATTGTCGGCGGGCAGCCGCACGTCAGCGAACAGGTCTTCGCCGCGCCGCCAGGCCGATCGCAGTCCTTGGAACACGGGCCCGTACACGACTCCGGCGTCGGCCATCCGCTCATAGGCACCGTCGAGGTCCAGCGTCTCGGCGTTCGTCGGCGGCCATTCGTCCTGCCGCGCAACGGGAAGGGCCTCGGTGAGCGTCCCTTCCGCGTGCCGGACCCAGCTCTCCTCGGCGCGCGAGGAGATCGACACCGCTCCGTCGGGCTTGACCCGAACCTGCACGGCGACAGCCCCCGTGGGCGGCAGCACGAGCGGCGCGTGCAACGTCAGCTCGTCGAGCCGGGTGCGCCCCACGTGCTGACCAGCGGTGATCGCCATGTCCACGAGCGCGGTCCCCGGCAGCAGCACGGTGTCCAGGACCATGTGGTCGGCGAGCCAGCCGTGGGCCTGAAGCGAAAGCCGTCCGGTCAGCACGTGCCCGTCGTCGCCGAGGTCCACGGCCGCGCTCAGCAGCGGGTGGTCGCAAGCGAGCAGGCCCGCGCCGGTCACGTCGGTGGTGCGGGTGGCGTTGTCCAGCCAGTAGCGCTGCCGTTGGAAGGGGTAGGTGGGCAGCTCGACGCGCTGCGCGCCGGGGTGGACCTGGGACCAGTCGACCGCGACGCCGTGGGAGTTCGCCTCGGCCAACGCGGTCAGGAACTGGTGGTGGTCGCCGCTGTCCCTGCGGAGCGTGCCGAGGGCCGCACCGTCCACTTCGTACGCATCCAGCGCGTCCTGGATGGCGGTGGTGAGCGTCGGATGCGGGCTCACTTCGATGAACACCCGATGCCCATCTCCGAGCACCGCCGCAACGGTGTCGTACAAGGCGACGGGCTGGCGCACGTTGTCATACCAGTACCGGTTGTTCAGGTCAGCGCCGTCCATGGCCTTCGCGGTGACCGAGGAGTAGAACGGCTCAGTCCCCGTGGTCGGCCGCAGCGATGCCAGCGCGTCCACGATCCGCTCGCGCAGGGGCTCGACCTGGGGGCTGTGGGAGGCGACGGTGGCGGGGACGATCCGCGCCCGCACTCCGTCCGCCACGCAATCGTCCACAAAGGACTCCAGCAGCGCTGTCTCCCCCGCGACAGCGACCGCGTGCGGCCCGTTGTGACCGGAGATCGTCAAGCCCTCGACCAGCCTCCGCTCGACCTGCTCGACGGGCAGCGCAACCGAAGCGACGGCGCCCTTGCCAACCAGTTCCTCGGCGAAAAGCTTGCTGCGCAGCACAATCACTCGCGCACCGTCCTCAAGGGACAGAGCGCCCGCGACACAGGCGGCCGCGATCTCCCCCTGGCTCGCGCCGATCACCGCGGCGGGCCGCACGCCGTGGGAGCGCCACAGCTCGGCCAGGGAGACCACGATCGCCCACAGCACGGGCTGGAGCACGTCGACGCGGTCCCAGTCGCCGGAACGCACGACTTCGAGCAGGTCCCAGTCCACCAGCGACTCGATCGCCTTGGCGCACTCCGCCATGCGCTCGGCGAACACCGGAGAGGTGTCGAGCAGGTCGACCGCCATCCCCGCCCACTGGGAACCCTGCCCGGGAAAGACGAACACCGGCGACACATCACCGAGCGCAGTGGCGGTCGGCACCTCCCCCGCCGCAACCGCCGACAGTTGTGACCGCAGTGCTTCCAGGTCACGGCCGCTGACCGACACGCGCTGCTCGAAAGCTGTCCGACC
Source organism: Allokutzneria sp. NRRL B-24872 (assembly GCF_002155965.1). Classification (GTDB taxonomy): domain Bacteria; phylum Actinomycetota; class Actinomycetes; order Mycobacteriales; family Pseudonocardiaceae; genus Allokutzneria. The sequence goes on along the minus strand of NZ_MUMH01000045.1, from coordinate 77,449 downwards.
GGTCGCGAGCGAGAAACCGATGTCACGCGCGTTGTGCTCGTCCACCACGGCGTGGAGGTTGCGGGCCTGTTCCCGCAGCGCGTCTTCGTTGCGCGCGGAGAGCACCCATGGCGCGAAGCCGTCCGGGCCGCGCTCCGGAGTCGCAGGACCGGCTTCGAGAACGACGTGCGCGTTGGTCCCGCTGACACCGAAGGAGGACACACCGGCCCTGCGCGGCCCGTCCCACGGCTGCGCCTCCGTGAGCAGCCGCACCGATCCGGCCGACCAGTCCACATGGGACGATGGCTTGTCGACGTGCAGCGTCGGCGGCAGGAGCCCGTTGCGCATCGCCATGACCATCTTGATCACACCGGCAACCCCAGCCGCGGCCTGGGTGTGCCCGACGTTGGACTTCAAGGAGCCCAACCACAGCGGCTCCGGCCGGTTCTGACCGTAGGTCGCCAGCACGGCCTGCGCCTCGATCGGATCACCGAGCCGTGTACCCGTGCCATGCGCTTCGACAACGTCCACATCGGACGGTTCAAGTCGTGCGACGGCAAGGGCCTCCCGGATCACCCGCTCCTGCGAGGGACCGTTCGGGGCGGTGAGGCCGTTGGACGCGCCATCGGAGTTCACCGAGGAACCCCGGATCACCGCGAGCACCTGGTGGCCGTTGCGCTCGGCGTCGGAAAGGCGCTCCACCAACACCATCGTGGCGCCTTCGGCGAGGCTCGTGCCGTCGGCGGCGTCGGCGAAGGTCTTGCAGCGGCCGTCGACGGCCAGCGCGCGCTGACGGCTGTACTCCACCAACGGACCGGGGCTGGCCATCACCGCGACACCACCCGCGAGAGCGAGATCGCACTCGCCCTGCCGCAGGGCCTGGCACGCTAGGTGCAGCGCGACCAACGAGGACGAGCACGCGGTGTCCACGCTGACCGCGGGTCCTTCGAAGCCGAAGGTGTAGGCGACGCGGCCCGAAGCGACGCTGCCCGCGCTACCGGTGCCGAGGTAGGCCTCGAAACCATCCGGCACTGCGTTCATCCGCGAGGCGTAGTCGTTGTACATCACGCCGGTGAACACACCGGTCCTGCTGCCGCGCAAGGACGACGTCACGATTCCCGCGCGTTCGACGGCCTCCCAGGAGACTTCGAGCAGCAGCCGCTGCTGCGGGTCGACGGCCAGCGCCTCTCGCGGGGAGATCCCGAAGAACACGGGGTCGAACAGGTCGGCGTCGTGCAGGAACCCGCCTTCGCGCATGTAGCAGGTGCCGGGGCGGTCGGGATCGGGGTCGTAGAGCGCTTCCAGGTCCCAGCCGCGGTCGACCGGCAGCCCGGAGATCGCGTCGCCGCCCGTCGCGACGAGCCGCCACAGCTGCTCGGGCGTGCTGACCCCGCCGGGAAGGCGGCAGGCCATGCCGACGATCGCGATGGGCTCGGCGGACTCCAGTTCGGTGATCCGCTCCCGCGCCTCGTGCAGGTCGACGGTGACGCGCTTGAGGTAGTCGAGCAACTTCTGCTGTGTGTCGTCCATCTGCTTGCTCACCCCAGTTCCCGGTCGATGAAGGCGAAGATCTCCTCGGCCGAGGCTCCGCGCACGCGTTCCTCGACCGCGGCCCGTCCTGTCGGTGCCGGTGTGTCGTCGCAGAGCGCCAGCAAGCTCCGCAGGCGCGTCCTGAGCTGGTCGCGGACGGGGTCGGCCGCGTCCAGCCCGGCGAGCGTGGTCGCCACCCGGTCCAGCTCGTCCAGCGCGCCCGGTCGCGGGGCGAGCCGGGTGAGCAGGTGCGCGGCGAGCGTCACGGGCGTGGGGTGGTCGAACAGCAGCGTGGCGGGCAGGGTCAGCCCGGTCGCCGCGTGCAGGGCGTTGCGCAGGTCCACCGCCGCGAGGGAGTCGAACCCCGCGTCGGTGAACGGTCGCTCCGGCTCGACGAGCTCGGGTCCGGGGTGACCGAGTACCGCCGCGGCCTCAGTCCGCACGAGCCGCACGAGCGCGCCTTCCCGCTCCTGTTCCGGCAGCGCGGCGAACCGGTCGGCCCATCCGGATGCAGGCGGCGTCGCTGAGCGGATGACCTCGCGCAGCAGATGCGGCACGCCCTGCGCCCTGATGGCGGCGTTGTCGAAACGCACCGGCGCGAGCACCGGCTCGGCACTGCGCAGTGCGGCGTCGAACAGCTCAAGACCGTCCTTTTCGGACAGTGCGACGATCCCGCCGCGCGCCATGCGGTTGCGGCCGATGTCGCTCAGCTGGGCGGTCATGCCGCTCGGGGGCTCCCACAGGCCCCAGGTCAGCGACTGCGCGGGCAGGCCGCGCGCGCGGCGGTGGAGTGCGAGCGAGTCGAGGTAGGCGTTGGCCGCGCCGTAGTTCGCCTGCCCGGGGCCGCCGAGGCTGCCGGCGACGGAGGAGAACATCACGAACATCTCCAGGTCCATGTCCTCGGTGAGCTCGTGCAGGTACTGTGCCCCGTCCACCTTGGGACTGAGTACCTCGTGAACCTGTTCGGGGGTCAGGGATTCGAGTACCGCCGCGTTCACGACCCCGGCCGCGTGGACCACACCGACCAGTGGCACGGACACCGCCTTGGCGAGCGCGGCGCGGTCGGTGACGTCGCAGGCGAGCACGGTGGCCTTGGCCCCGAGCGCGGCCAGCTCGGCTTCGAGCTCGGCGGTCGCGGCGGGGCCTCGCCTGCCGAGCAGGAGCAGGTCCCGGACGCCGTACCGGACCACGAGGTGCTTGGCCAGCAGCCCACCGAGAACACCGGTGGCGCCCGTGATCAGCACGGTCCCGTTGAGCTGCGGCGCGGCGCCTTCGGCCGGTGCCCGCCGCCACCGCGGAACGCGCAGAGTTCCTTCGTGTACTTCGACCTCTGGTTCGTCGAGTCCTGCCGCGAGCCGGATGAGCGGTTCGTCGGCCGGGTCGTTGAGATGCACGAGCGTGAACCGGCCGGGATGCTCGACCTGGGCCGATCGGACCAGCCCGGACACGGCTCCCATCACGGGGTCCGCGAGGCCGTTGGTCACCACCACGAGGTCGGGGTGCGCGCGCAAGGCGGCCAGGACATCCAACGTGGCGCTGTGGGCGTCGGTCCTCGGAACCGTAAAGATCTCGCGGTCAACAGGACCGGTCGCGCTGACCGGCAGCCACTCCGTGCGCAGCAACTGGCCGGTGCGGGCCTTGAGCCCATCAGTGGCGAGCGGACGCGTGGACAGCGACTCGACGGCCGCCACCGGTCGGCCCTGGTCGTCGGCGATGGTCAGGCTGACCGACTCGGGACCAGCAGGCGCTAGGCGCACGCGCAGCGCGGTGGCTCCGTCACGCCACACTGAAACGCCGGTCCACAGGAACGGAACGCGGAGTTCAGCTGCGTCCAGGGCAAGCACGTGCAGTGCCGAGTCGAGAAGCGCTGGAGACAGCGTGAAACCCTCACCCGGCACGGCGACCTCGGCGTAGACGGTGTCGCCATCCCGCCAAGCCGCTCGCAATCCACGGAAAGCAGGCCCGTACTCCAGTCCCGCGTCGGCGAGTCGTTCGTACGCGTCCTCGACATCGACCGCGTCACCGACGGGCCACTCCTCCAGCGCCTCGGGCACGGCGGTCTCCGCGCCGAGAATCCCCGTGGCGTTCTGGACCCAGGTGTCCTCGGCCCGCGAGGAGATCGTGAGGCTCCGCTTGCCGGACTCGTCGGGCGCCCCGACATGGACCTGGATCGCGGTGTCCCCGTCCAGCACGAGGGGCGCGTGCAGCGTCAGCTCGTCCACGCGGCGCCCGGCGCGCAACGCCATCTCCAGGAGGGCGGTGCCCGGCACGAGCACGGTTCCCGCGACCGCGTGGTCGGCCAGCCACGGGTGGCTCTCCAACGACAACCGTCCACTGAGGACAAAGCTCTCGTCCGGCAGCTCGACGACGGCGCTCAGCAGCGGGTGTTCGGCGTCGACGAGCCCAGCCCCGCGAACGTCGCCGGGCGCGGACGTCGCGTCCAGCCAGTAGCGCTCGTGCTGGAAAGCCGTCGTGGGCAGGTCAACGCGGACCGCCTCCGGGAAAACCGCCTGCCAGTCAAGGGAAACACCCTGCACGTAGAGCTGTCCGAGCGCGTCGACGAGTGCGCGCTGCTCCGCACGATCGCGGCGCTGCGCGGGCACGAAGGCCGCGTCCTCAACGCACTCCGCCCCCATGGTGGTCAGCACCGCGTCCGGGCCGATCTCCAGAAACACATCGGCTTGCGCGGCGCGCACGCTGTCGAGGAACCGCACGGGTTCGCGAACTTGGCGCACCCAGTACTCGGGGTCGGTGACGTCGCCGATCATGTCGATGTCGGGCTTGGCGAAGGTCAAGCCGCGCACGACCGCGCCGAACTCGTCGAGCATCCCGTCCATGTGGTGCGAGTGGAACGCATGACTCACCCGAAGCTTCTTGTGCTTCCACCGCTGCGCGAACTCCTCCACAACGGCATCACCAGACAACACCGTCGACACAGGCGAATTCACCGCCGCAACGCACACCCCCGGCGGCAACTCCCCCAGTTCCTCAACGCTGGCCTGCACCGCAACCATCACGCCGGGCGGCATGCTCTGCATCAACCGCGACCGCGCCTCCACCAGAACACACGCATCGTCCAGCGACAACACACCAGCCACATGCGCAGCCGCGACCTCGCCAATCGAATGCCCAGCAACAAAATCAGGCCGAATACCCCACGACTCGAACAACCGGAACAACGCCACCTCAAACGCAAACAGCGCCCGCTGAGCGTTCACCGTCTGATCGAGATCATCACCAATCTCCAAACGCACCGCGTCGTACGCGGCAGCGAAGACCGGGTAGGCGCGCAGCTCGTTCCCCATCCCAGCCCGCTGCGAACCCTGACCGGTGAACAGGAATCCGAGGCGGCAGCTGGACCGCGAGCGCGCCACGGGAGCACCGTTGGCCAGGGCAGCCAACCGCTCCCGGAACTCCGCCAGGTGCTCCGCGACGACAACGGCACGGTGATCGGTGGCAGCTCGCGTCGTCGCGAGGGAGAAACCGACGTCACGCGGGTCCGCATCGACCGACAGCAGCCGCCGAGCCTGTTCCCGCAACGCTTCCTCGGTTCGCCCAGCCAGCACCCACGGCACGATCCCGGCAGGAGCACGGTCGGCCCGAGCCGACGCGCGCGGCCCCTCCTCCAAGATGACGTGGGCATTGGTTCCGCTCACCCCGAACGACGACACACCAGCGCGGCGCGGACCTTCCCACGCATGCGACTCGGTCAGCAGCCGGACTTCGCCAGCCGACCAGTCCACATGGGACGTCGGCGCGTCGACGTGCAGGGTGCGCGGAAGAACTCCGTGCCGCATCGCCTGCACCACCTTGATCACCCCGGCGACCCCGGCCGCGGCCTGGGTGTGCCCGATGTTGGACTTCAAGGAGCCCAACCACACCGGCTCTTGGCGGCCCTGGCCGTAGGTGGCCAGCACCGCCTGCGCCTCAATGGGGTCGCCGAGACGCGTTCCCGTGCCGTGCGCCTCGACAACGTCCACATCGGACGGTTGCAGCCCTGCGGCGGCCAACGCCTGCCGGATCACTCGCTCCTGGGCGGGACCACTGGGCGCGGTGAGGCCGTTGGACGCGCCATCGGAGTTCATCGCGGAGCCTCGGACGACCGCGAGGACCTGGTGACCGTTGCGCTCGGCATCGGACAGCTTCTCCACCACAAGGACACCGACCCCCTCGGCGAACCCGGTCCCATCTGCGGCGTCGGAGAACGCCTTGCAACGCCCGTCGAAGGCCAAGCCGCCCTGTCGGCCGAACTCGCCGAAGACCGCAGGGGTGGCCATGAGCGTGACACCACCGGCGAGGGCCATCGTGCACTCGCCGTAGCGCAGCGACTGCGCCGCGAGATGCAGTGCCACCAGGGACGACGAACACGCGGTGTCGACGGTGAGCGTGGGACCTTCCAGACCGAGCGCGTAGGCGATGCGCCCGGAGGCGACGCTGACCGCGTGGCCGTTGCCGAGGTAGCCGCGCATCTCCTCCGGCACGGTCCGCAACCGCCCGACGTACTCGTTGGCGAACGCGCCGATGAACACACCGACTGGCTCGCCCCGCAACGAGGACGGGTCGACGCCCGTGCGCTCCACCGCCTCCCACGAGACTTCGAGGAGCAGTCGCTGCTGCGGGTCCATGGCCAGGGCCTCGCGCGGGGAGATCCCGAAGAACGCGGCGTCGAAACCGGCGATGTCGTCGAGGAAACCGCCGACGCGGTCGTCCTGCGGCCAGCCGCGATCGGCCGGGAACCCGGTCAACGCGTCGCGCCCCTCGGCGACCAGCTCCCACAGCTGCTCGGGGCTGCTGACCCCGCCGGGGTAGCGGCAGGCCATGCCGACGATCGCGATCGGCTCATCGCTGGCGGCCACCGCGAGCGCGGCGGGGCGGGTGGCCGAGGCGCCGCTCAGGTGCGCGGCCAGCTCCATCGGGGTCGGGTGGTCGAACACGAGCGTCGCCGGGAGCTTCAGCCCGGTGGCGGCGTTGAGCCGGTTGCGGAGTTCGACCGAGGTCAGCGAGTCGAAGCCCAGGTCGCGGAACGCCCGGCCCGGCGCGATGGCATCGGCGGTGGAGTGCCCCAGCACCGCAGCCGCCTCGTCCCGGACGAGGTCGAGCAGGTTGTCCCCGGTGAACACGCGCGAGCGGCGGCGAACGAGGCCGCTGAGCACCGGCGGTGCCCCGTGCTGGGCGGCGAGGTCGAGGTGCACTGGCACCGCGAGCGCGTCCCCGGTGGCGAGCGCGGCGTCGAACAGCCGCAGACCGTCCTGCGTGGACAGTGGGATGACGCCGCCCCTGGCGATCCGGCCGAGGTCAGCGGAGTCCAGGTGCCCGGTCATCGCGCTGGCCGAATCCCACAGCCCCCAGGCGAGCGACTGCGCGGGCAGACCGGTGGCGCGACGGTGCTGTGCGAGGGCGTCCAGGTAGGCGTTGGCCGCCGCGTAGTTGCCCTGCCCCGGAGCGCCGAGCACGCCCGCCGCCGAAGAGAACAGCACGAAGGCCGCCAGGTCCAGCTCTCGCGTGAGTTCGTGCAGATTGCGGGCGGCGTCGACCTTGGGGGCGAACACCGTGTCCAGCCGCTGTGGCGTGAGCGAGGTGATCACGCCATCGTCGAGGACGCCGGCCGCGTGCACGACGGCGGTCAGCGGGTGCTCCGCCGGAATTCCCGCGATGACCTCGGCCAACGCGTCCCGGTCAGCAGCGTCGCAGGCCACGACCGTCACGCTCGCGCCAAGGTCCTCGCACGGTGCGCCGCTGCGGCTCAGCAACAGGAGGCGTCGCACCCCGTGCTCGGAGACCAAGTGCCGCGCGATCCGGCGGCCCAGGACACCGGTACCGCCGGTGATCAGCACCGTGCCGTTGGCGTCGAGCGCGCGGGGCACGGTCAGCACGAACTTGCCGATGTGCCGGGCCTGCGCGAGGTGCCGGAACGCGGTACGCGCTGAGCGCACGTCCCACGCCTTGCGCGGGAGCAGGGTGAGCGCGCCGTTCGCGAACAGCTCCAGGAGTTCGCCGAGCATGTCCTGGACGCGCTGCGGCCCGGCGTCCATCAGCTCGAACGCCTTGTAGTCCACAGTGGACACGTTGGTGCGGATGTCGGTCTTGCCCATCTCCAGGAAGCGCCCGCCGGAGGCCATGCGCAGCGAGGCGTCCACGAACTCACCGGCGAGGGAGTTGAGCACGACGTCGACCCGGCCGAACTGCTGCTCGAAGTCCAGTGTGCGCGAGGATGCGATGTGCTGAATACCTTGCGCGCGAAGGACTTCCCACTTCGCAGGGCTCGCGGTCGCGAACACCTCGGCGCCGATGTGCTGCGCGATCTGGACCGCCGCCATGCCGACACCGCCCGCTGCCGCGTGCACGAGGACGGACTCCCCGCGCCGCAGCCCTGCCAGGTCGACCAAGCCGTAGTAGGCGGTGAGGAACACGATCGGCACGGACGCCGCGTCCACGAAGGACCACTCGTCCGGCATTCGCCGCACCAGCAGGTGATCGGTGACGACGGTGGGCCCGAAAGCGCCGGAGAACAGCCCGAACACGCGATCGCCCGGGGCGAGCCCGTGCACTCCTGGGCCCGTCTCGACCACGACACCAGCGGCTTCGCTGCCGAGTTCGGCGGCTCCGGGGTAACTGCCGAGCGCGATCAGGACATCGCGGAAGTTCAGCCCGGCTGCGCGCACTGCGACCCGGATCTGTCCTTCTGCCAACGGTTCTTCGGTGATCGGCGAGAGGGTGAGGTTGTCGAGAGTGCCCTTCTCGGTCACGTCCAGCCGCCAAGGCCCCTCTGGCGCGAGCAGGTCATTGGCCGACGTCCTGGCCAGTCTCGGCGCGAGCAGCTCGCCGAAGCGGAACGCGAGCTGTGGTTCTCCCGTGGCGAGTGCTGGCGCGACGAGGTCGGCGATCTCCTCCGCGTCAGCGAGGTCCAGGAGCGTGACGCGGTCGGGGTGCTCGGACTGGGCCGATCGAAGCAGTCCCCAGATCGGGGACGCATCCAGATCGGGGTCGTCCTGGCCGCCGGTCGACACCGCGTTGCGGGTGACGACGAGCAGCCGAGCGTCAGCGAAACGCTCGTCCGCGAGCCACGCCTGCACCAGCTCCAGAACGCGGGCGATGTCTGTGCCTTCGACGACCACGGCGTCTGGCACGTCACCGACCTCAGCCAGATCCGTGACAATGTCCCACTTCAGCGCGGCCGTGGAGGGCCGGTCGATCGGCGTCCAGTTCAGTCGGAACAAGTGCTCCGGGGCGGTCTTCGCGACCGGGCGCGCGACCAACGCGCCGATCGAGGCGATCTGAGTACCGTCGGGGTCGAAGACCTCGACGCTGACGGTGTCCTGCGCGATCGGAGTCAGGTGAACGCGCAGCCGCGAAGCCGATGTCGTGCCGAGCGACACGTCCGTCCACGAGAACGGCAGGCGCAGTTGACCGGAGCCGACCGCAAGGGCGTGCAGCGCGGAGTCCAGCAACGCCGGATGCACGCGGAAGCCCTCGGCCTGGAGGTCCTGCTCCACCTCGGCGAACAGCTCGTCACCGCGCCGCCACACCGCGCGCAACCCTTGGAACGCCGGACCGTACTCGTACCCCGCGTCGGCCAAGCGCTCATAGAACCCGGTCACGTCAACAGGTTCTGCGTCAGCGGCAGGCCATTCCCGCAGCGGCGCCGCGACATCCTGGGGCCCGCACACAACGCCGCTGGCGATCACCGCGTCCTCGGCGAGGATCGTGACCGGCCTGGTACCCGAGCCTTGCGCGGCGCCCACGCGGACCTGAACAGCCACGCTCTCCAGCAGCTCCAAAGGCTTCTGGAGCACGAGTTCGTCCACTGTGGAGCATCCAACGCGCGCTCCGGCGTGCGCGGCCAGCTCGACGAGCGCGGTGCCCGGGACGACGACGGCTCCGGCCACACCGTGATCAGCCAACCAAGGATGCGTGTCCACGCCGATCCGGCCGGTGAGCACGCAGCCGTCCGCGCCGAGGTCGAGCACGGCGCCCAGCAGCGGATGCCCAGTCGCGCCCAAGCCGAACGCCGCGACATCACCCCCGTGACCAGGAGGGAGTTCGATCCAGTAGCGCTCGTGCTGGAACGCGTAGGTGGGCAGGTCGACGCGCCGCGCGTCCGGAAAGTCCCATCGCACCGGCACACCGCGCACGTGCGCCTCAGCGGCCGACAGGAGGAAACGCCGCAAACCGCCGTCGTCACGCCGCAGCGACCCGAGGACTGCGGCCGGGACGCCGTGCGACTCAACGGTTTCCTGGATCGCCGTGGTGAGCACAGGATGCGGGCTGACCTCGATGAACACCCGCTGCTCCGCGTCGAGCAGCGCCCGCGTCGCGCCTTCGAAGTCCACGGTGTGCCTGAGGTTGTCGTACCAGTACTGGGCATCGCAGACCGCAGTGTCGATCCGCCGACCCGTCAGGCTGGAGAAGAACGGGATCTCGCTGGTGCGCGGACTGATCCCGTCGAGCACGGTCAGCAGGTGCTCGCGGATCTCCTCCACGTGCGCGGAGTGCGACGCGTAGTCGACGGGGACGCGGCGTGCCCGCACTCCCTCCGCCTCGTAGGCGGCCAGCAGCGCGTCCAAGGCGTCGACATCGCCGGACACCACGGTCGTCGAAGGACCGTTCACGGCGGCGATGGACAGGCCCTTGGACCGAACCCGGTCAACCGACTCCGAAACGCTGACCATGCCACCACGACCGGACAACGCGGCAAGTGCCTTGCTGCGCAACACCACCACCCGCGCACCATCCTCAATGGACAGTGCGCCCGCGACGCAGGCCGCGGCGATCTCGCCCTGGCTGTGGCCGACGACGGCGGTCGGCTCGACGCCGTGGGAACGCCACAACGCGGCCAACGACACCATCGTCGCCCAGAGTGCGGGCTGGACGACGTCAACCCGCTCCAGGTCACCGGAGAGCAGATCGAGGCCGGGGTCGACGGCACGCACGGCGGCGGAGCACTCGGCCATCTTCTCGGCGAAGACCGGTGACCGCTCCACCAGCTCGGCGGCCATCCCGTTCCACTGCGCACCCTGCCCCGGGAAGACGAACACGACCTGGTCGGCGTCGTCGTGCACGGACCCGAGGACGAGGTTCGGCGCCGAACGACCACTTGCCAACGCGTCAAGCGCTGCCGAGGAGTCGCCGACGACAACAGCGCGGTGCTCCAACGCCGCTCTGGTGGTGGCCAGCGAGAACCCGATGTCCACCGCGTCGCCCTGGACATCGCGCAGGCGCGCGGCTTGGTCCCGCAACGCGGACGGCGTGCTGCCGGAGAGCACCCACGCGGTCTCGCGCTGATCCCGAGGTGTCGAGGGGATCTCCTCGGCAGCGGCGGCTTCGAGGATCACGTGGGCATTGGTACCGCTGACGCCGAAGGAGGACACTGCCGCGCGACGATCACCTTGCCACGGAAGGGTTTCGGTGAGCAGCCTGACGTTCCCGGCGGACCAGTCCACGTGCGGCGTGGGCTCGTTGACGTGCAGCGTGCGGGGAAGCTCGCCGTTCCGCATCGCCATGACCATCTTGATGACACCGGCGACGCCCGCCGCGGCCTGGGTGTGGCCGATGTTGGACTTCACCGAGCCCAGCCACAGCGGGTTCTCCCGGCCCTGACTGTAGGTGGCCAGCAGCGCCTTGGCTTCGATCGGATCGCCGAGCGTGGTCCCGGTCCCGTGCGCCTCGACAACGTCCACATCGGACTGCGCGAGCCCGGCGTTGTCCAGCGCGGCGCGGATGACCCGCTCCTGGGACGGGCCGTTGGGCGCGGTGAGGCCGTTGGAGGCGCCGTCCTGGTTGACCGCGCTCCCCCGGATGACCGCGAGCACCGGGTGGCCGTTGCGGCGCGCGTCGGCGAGGCGTTCGACGACCAGGACGCCGACGCCCTCTCCCCAGCTCGTGCCGTCCGCCGCTGCGGCGAACGCCTTGCAGCGGCCGTCGGGGGCGAGCCCGCGCTGGCGGCTGAACTCCACGAAGCCGCCGGGCGTGGACATCACCGTCACACCGGAGGCCAGCGCGAGCGAACATTCCCCGTGCCGCAGCGACTGAACCGCGAGATGCAGTGCCACCAAGGACGACGAGCACGCGGTGTCAACGGTGACGGCAGGCCCTTCAAGGCCGAGCGTGTAGGAGATCCGTCCAGAAAGGACACTCGCGGACGCGCCCGTCCCCACGTACCCGTCGAGGCCGCCGAGCGAGCTGACCAGCCAGCCGTAGTCCTGTCCGTTGGTGCCCGCGAAGACGCCGACCCGCTCGCCGCGCAACGACAGCGGGTTGATCCCGGCGCGCTCGAAGGCCTCCCACGAGGTCTCCAGCAGCAGGCGCTGCTGCGGGTCCATGGCCAGGGCCTCGCGCGGGGAGATCCCGAACAGCTCCGCGTCGAAGTCGGCCACGCCGTCGAGGAAGCCGCCTTCGCGGACGTAGCTCGTGCCGTGGGTGTCCGGGTCCTCGTCGTAGAGGCCCGCGAGGTCCCAGCCCCGGTCTGCGGGGAAGCCGGTGATCGCGTCGCGGCCGTCGCGCACGAGCTCCCACAGCTGCTCCGGCGAGCCGACCCCGCCGGGGAACCGGCAGCCCATGCCGACGATCGCGACGGGTTCCCGCCACGCGGCGGCGAGCCGGCGGTTCTGCTCCCGCAGCCGCTCGTTGTCCTTCACCGACAGGCGGAGGGCTTCGACGAACTTCTCGGTCGAGGAATCCATGCTCGGCTCAGTCCTCCGTGCCGTCGAAGACCCTGCGCAGCAGGTCCTCCGGGGTCAGCGAGTCGATCTCCGTGGTGGCGGGCTCCGGTTCCGCCTCAGTGGTCTCGGCCAGCGCCCTGAGCGTGTCCAGCAGGCCCGTCGCGCGCAGCCGGGCGATCGGGACGCTCGCCAGCACGCGGCGGATCTCGGCGTCCTCGTCGGGCTCGGCTGTCCCGTCGAACAGCAGCTCGTGCAGGTGCTCCGCCAGCGCGGCCGGGGTCGGGTGGTCGAACACCAGCGTCGGCGGCAGCTCCAGCTCGGTGGCCGCGCCCAGTCCGGTGCGCAGCTGGAGGGCGGCGAGCGAGTCGAAGCCCAGCTCGCGGAACGCCGTTCCACTCGGTACCGCGTCCGCTCCTCGGTGCCCGAGCACGGTCGCGGCCTGGGTCCGCACGAGCCGCAGCACCGCGCGCCGCTGCTCCGCCGCAGGCAGATCCGCTGTCCGCCGCAACCACTCCGAGGGCTCCGCGCGGACGTGCACCAAGTCGGTGAGCAGAGGACTCGGCCGGGCCGATGTGAACCCCGTGCCAAAGCGGTCCCAGTCGACGTCGGCGACCACGAGGCACGGGCTGCCGTCACCGACCGCCTCGGCCAGCGCCTCGACCGCCGCAGCGGGGTCCATCGGCGCGAGACCGCCCCGGGCCAGCCGGTCGCCGATCTCCCCCTCCGCCATGCCGGCCTCCGCCCAGGGACCCCAGGCGATGGAGGTCGCGGGCATCCCGGCGGCACGCCGCTGGACGGCGATCGCGTCGAGGTGGGCGTTGGCCGCCGCGTAGTTCCCCTGCCCCGCGCTGCCGAGCGTTCCCGCGAGCGAGGAGAACAGGACGAACGCGGAGACGTCCGGACACAGCTCGTGCAGGTTCTGTACAGCGTTCACTTTGGGACGCAGTACCTCGTCGAGCCGCTGCGGGGTCAGCTCGGTGAGCAGGCCGTCGTCGACGACACCCGCCGCGTGCACGACGGCGTCGACCGGGTGCTCGTCGAGCAGTTGCTTCAAGGCGTCCCGGTCGGCGGCGTCGCAGGCCACGATGGTCACCTCGCAGTCGAGCGCCTTCAGTTCGGCGGCGCCGGGAGCGTCCGGGCCACGGCGGCTGATCAGGATCAGGTGATCGGCGCCGTTGCGGGCGAGCCAGCGCGCGGTGTGCGCACCAACAGCCCCAGTACCACCGGTGACCAGCACCGTTCCGCTCGGCTTCCACCGCCCTCCGCCCGGCGTGCTTCGGCGGAGCCTGCGCGCGGAGATCCCTTCCGGCCGCACCGCGACCTGGTCCTCGTTGCCAGCCAGCGCAGCCGCGAACCTGCGTGCTGCGGTGTCGTCGAGGACGTCGGGCAGGTCGATCAGCCCGCCCCACGTACGCGGGTGCTCCAGCGCGGCGACTCGGCCGAGCCCCCACAGCTGCGCCTGCTTCGCGTCCGCGATGGACTCGGTTTCCCGCGCCGCGACCGCACCCCGCGTCACGCACCACACAGGCACACCCGCGCGGAGCAGGTCGACAGTGGCGGTGACGTCGTCGCTCAGGGAGACGATTCCGGCCGCGCCGCTCAGTTCGTCGGATCGCCGAACCGTCGCGCCGTGTGCTTCCAAGGCGCGCTCGATCGCGGTGTCTTCGCCAAGGACCACCCACTCCCCGCTCAGCACGGGTGCTTCCGGCTCCGGCAGGACCTGCCATTCGGCGCGGTACCACCAACCATCCACAGTGGACAATGAGTTGTCGAGCCAGTAGCGCTGGCGTTGGAACGGATAGGTGGGCAGCTCGATCCGCCGCGCACCGGGGAAAACGGCCTCCCAGTCCACTTCGGACAGATGGCCGAGCGCGGTGATCACCGACTCAAGCTCGGGATGTCCGGCGCGCAGCGTCGGCAGGAAGACCGCGTCCGGCACGCACTCGGCGCCCATCGGCGTGAGCACCGCGTCCGGGCCGATCTCCACGAACACCTCAGCCCGGGCCGCGCGCACCATGTCCAGGAACCGCACTGGTTCGCGAACCTGGCGCACCCAGTACTCCGGATCGGTGACATCCCCGGGCATCGCGATCTCGGGCTTGGCGAACGTCAGCCCCCGCACGACCTCGCGGAAGTCGTCGAGCATCCCGTCCATGTGATGCGAGTGGAACGCGTGGCTCACGCGGAGCTTCTTGTGCTTCCAGCGTTGCGCGAACTCCTCCACCACCGCATCTCCGGACAGAACGATTGCGTTGGGCCCATTGACAGCAGCGAGGCAGACGCCCTCCGGCAGCTCTCCGATCTCCTCGACGCTGGCCTGCACCGCGACCATCACGCCGGGCGGCATCGCCTGCATCAGCCGCGACCGCGCCTCCACCAGGACACACGCGTCATCCAGCGACAACACACCAGCCACATGCGCAGCGGCGACCTCACCAATCGAGTGCCCAGCAACAAAATCCGGCCGGACACCCCACGACTCGAACAACCGGAACAACGCCACCTCAAACGCGAACAAAGCACGCTGAGCATTCACGGTTTGATCGAGGTCGTCACCGATATCCAGGCCCACCGCGTCGTACGCAGCAGCGAAAACCGGATAGACACGCAGGTCGCGGCCCATCCCCGCCCGCTGCGAACCCTGACCGGTGAACAAGAAACCCAGACGCCCGGCGGGAATCTCCACGACCGGCGCTTCACCACGCGCGAGCGCTCGCAAGCCGTCACGTCCGCTGGCGACCGCACGGTGGCTCAGCCTGGCACGCGTGGTGGCGAGGGAGAAGCCGACATCGCGCGGGTCGGCGTCGACGGTCAGCAAGCGTCGGGCCTGCTCGCGCACAGCCGCTTCGCTGCGCCCCGACAGAACCCAGGGCACGACGCCGGTCGCCGGAGCGCGCTCGGTTTCGACATCGCGCGGCCCCTCTTCAAGGATCACGTGCGCGTTGGTCCCGCTGATGCCGAAGGAGGACACAGCAGCCCGACGTGGACGCCCCACCTCCGGCCACTCAGCGGTCTCGGTCGCCAGCCGTACCGTTCCGGCCGACCAGTCCACATGGGACGTCGGCACATCGACGTGCAGGGTCTTCGGCACCGTGCCGTGCCGCATGGCCTGGACGAGCTTGATGACACCGGCGACCCCGGCCGCCGCCTGAGTGTGGCCGAGGTTGGACTTCACCGATCCCAGCAGCAGCGGCAGTTCCCGCTCCGCACCGTAGGTCGCCAGCACCGCCTGCGCCTCAATGGGATCGCCCAACGTCGTGCCGGTTCCGTGCGCTTCCACAACGTCCACTTCAGACGGTTGGACGCCCGCGGCGGCGAGCGCGCGGCGGATGACTCGTTGCTGCGCGGGACCGTTCGGTGCGGTGAGGCCGTTGGAGGCGCCGTCCTGGTTCACCGCGCTCCCCCTGATCACCGCCATGACGGGGTGCCCGTTGCGGCGCGCGTCGGACAGGCGCTCCAGCAGCAGCATCCCGGCACCTTCTGACCAGCCGGTTCCGTCCGCCGCGTCCGCGAAGGGCTTGCAGCGGCCGTCCGGGGCCAGTCCTCGTTGGCGGCTGAACTCGACGAACGCGCCGGGCGTGGCCATGACGGTGACGCCTCCGGCCAGGGCCATCGAGCATTCGCCCTGGCGCAGCGACTGCGCTGCCCAGTGCAACGACACCAGCGACGACGAACACGCGGTGTCCACCGTGACCGCCGGTCCTTCGAGGCCGAAGGTGTAGGACACGCGGCCCGAAGCGACACTGCCCGCGCTGCCGCTGCCGAGGTAGCCCTCGAACCCTTCCGGCGCGACGGGGAACCGAGCCGCGTAGTCGTGGTACATCGCGCCGACGAACACGCCGGTCTGGCTGCCCCGCACGGAGATCGGGTCAATGCCCGCGTTCTCGAAGGCCTCCCACGTGGTTTCCAGGAGCAGTCGGTGCTGCGGGTCCATCGCGGTGGCTTCGTGCGGTGAGATCCCGAAGAACGCGGCGTCGAAGTCGGCGGCGTCGTGCAGGAACCCGCCCTCACGGACGTAGCTCGACCCGGGACGGTCACCGTCGGGGTCGTAGGGGACGTTCCACCCGCGCCCGGAAGGAAATCCGGTCACCGCGTCGCGCTCCGCCAAGAGCAGGTCCCACAGCTCTTCCGGCGTCGTGACACCACCGGGGAAGCGGCAAGCCATCCCCACGATCGCAATCGGCTCGTCGACCGCGCGAACAACTTCGTCGGACGTTTTCTGTTGTGTGCCAGCCAGTTCAGCACGCAGATGATCGGCGAGCGCGATCGGCGTCGGGTGGTCGAAGAGCACCGTGGCGGGCAGGCGCAGCCCGAGTTCCGCGTGCAGCCGGTTGCGCAGCTCGACGGCCGCGAGGGAGTCGAAACCGCTGTCCAGGAACGCGCGGTCGGCGTGGACACGCTCCGGTCCCGGATGCCCGAGCACCGCGGCGGCCAGGCCGCGCACCAGCTCCAGCAGGTCGTTCTCCTCGCGCACTTCTTCCCGCGCGGTCGCGATTTCTGTCCACAATGGAGGGACGTAGTCCTTGGGCTCCACGCGCATGGGCACCAGCACCGGATCGCCGAGGGCCATCGCCGCGTCCAGCAGCGCCATGCCCTGCTCGGCCGTCATCGCCGCGACACCGGCGCTCTCCAGCCAGCCGCGGATCGTGTCGTCAAGCTCGGCGGTCATCTTGCTCTCGGGCCCCCACAGGCCCCAGGCGAGCGACTGCGCGGGCAGGCCCTGATCCCGACGGTGCTCGGCGAGCGCGTCCAAGTAGGCGTTGGCCGCCGCGTAGTTGGCTTGTCCCCCACCGCCCAGGTGGCCTGATGCCGAAGAGAACATCACGAAGGCCGACAGCTCGCGGTCGCGCGTCAGCTCGTGCAGGTGCCACGCCGCGTCGGCCTTCGGCGCCATGACCGCGTCGATCCGGTCCGCGTTGAGATCTTCGACCAGCGCGTCGTCGAGCAGGCCGGCCGCGTGCATGACGGCCGTGATGTCGTGCTCGGCGAACACCGCCGCCAGCGCGTCACGGTCGGAGACGTCACACGCGAGCACGGTGACGTTCGCATCGATGTCGTCGACATCGGCCTTTCCGCTGCGCCCCAGAATGACCAGGTTCCGCACCCCGTGCTCGGCGACGAGGTGCCGCGCGACGATGCCGCCGATGACACCCGTGCCACCGGTGATCAGCACGGTGTCGTCGGGCGTGATCACCGAGACGGGCTCGGGTTTCGGCGCGTGCACCCAACGCGGCACGTACAGCTCACCGTCCCGGACAGCCACCTCGGGCTCCCCGGTCCCCGCAGCGGCTGAGACCAGGTCGTCGTCCTCGCACTCCACCAGGACGAACTGGCCAGGGCGCTCGGTTTGGGCCGACCGGACCAGCCCACGGATCGCGGCCCCATTGAGACCGGGTTCCACCAGGATCGCAGTGCGCTCCTCGGCGGACTGCACGGCGCTGAGGGCGTCGTAGACCGAGGCGGGGCGGACGCTGCGGACCTCGACGTCCTCGCCGCGTTCGATCCGCAGCCACGCGACGCGGAACAACCAGTTCCCCAGGCGCGGTCGAAGCTTCCCGATCGGCCTGGTGGCCAACGAGTCCACCGAGATGACCGGTGTGCCGTCCACGTCGGTAGCGACGAGAGACACCGCACCGCCACCGAGCGGTGAGAGCCGGACGCGGAGCTTCCGCACGGACGTAGTCCCAATTGAGACTCCGTTCCAGGAGAACGGGACGCGAACCTGGCTGTCCTGCTCAGCGAGGGCGAAGCCGTGCAGGGCCGCGTCGAACAGCGCCGGGTGCACGCCGAAGCCCGCGATGTCGACGGCTTCGGGGAGTTCGACCTCGCACAGGACGTCGTCCCCGTCGCGCCACGCGGTCTTCACGCCTTGGAAGGTCGGTCCGTAGGCGACACCGATGCGCTCGTAGAAGCTCGTGATGTCCAGGGGTTCCTGCGGCGTCCACGGCTTCGCACTCAGCGGCGCGGCGGCCACGAGGATTCCCTCGGCGTGCCGCACCCCCTGCGAGGACACGGTCACTTCTCCGCCGGGGGCCACCTGAACCTGGACCGTGACGTCGGTTTCGGTCAGCACCAGAGGTTCGAGAATGGTCAGCTCGGCGAGCCGCCCGAACCCGGCACGGCGTCCGGCCGCGATGGCCAGTTCGACGAGCGCGGTCCCCGGCACCGTGGCCGCCCCGGCCAGGACGTGTTCGCTGAGCCAGCCCTGCGCGCGCAGCCCGCCGACCAGCACGTGGCCGCCGTCGTCGAGGTCGAGCACGCCCGTCATCAGCGGGTGTTCAGCAGACGGCAGGCCGACGCCGACCGTGGTCTGGTCCAGCCAGAGGCGCTCGTGGTGGAACACCGTCGTCGGCAGGTCCACGCGCCGCGCTCCTGGGAACAACACGGGCCAGTCGACGTGGATGCCGCGCACGTGCAGGTGCGCCAAGGCGGTGATCACGGCATCGGGTTCCGGCCGCTCGGGACGGAGTGTCGGCACGAACGCGGCGTCCTCCACGCATTCCGCGCCCATCGCGGTCAACACGGCATCGGGTCCCAGTTCGAGCAGCGTCCGGACCCCTTCGGTACGCAGTCCCTTTACCGCGTCGAGGAACAGCACGGGTTCGCGGACCTGGCGCACCCAGTGCTCCGGGTCAGTGACGTCACCGAGCATGCCGAGCTGCGGCCGGTTGAACGTCAGCCCGCGCACCACCTCGCGGAACTCAGCCAGCATCCCGTCCATGTGATGCGAGTGGAACGCGTGACTCACGCGGAGCTTCTTGTGCTTCCACCGAGCCGCGAACTCCTCCACGACGGGGTCACCAGACAGCACCACCGACGACGGCGAGTTCACCGCCGCGATGCACACCCCCGAAGGCAGCTCGCCCAGTTCCTCCACGCTGGCCTGCACCGCAACCATCACGCCGGGCGGCATGCTCTGCATCAGGCGCGACCGGGCCTCCACCAGGACACACGCGTCATCCAGCGACAACACACCAGCGACGTGCGCAGCCGCGACCTCACCGATCGAGTGCCCGGCGACGAAGTCCGGGCGCACGCCCCACGACTCGAACAACCGGAACAACGCCACCTCGAACGCGAACAACGCCCGCTGAGCATTCACGGTCTGGTCGAGGTCGTCGCCGATCTCCAGGCCCACCGCGTCGTACGCAGCAGCGAAAACCGGATAAACACGCAGGTCGCGGCCCATCCCAGCCCGCTGCGAACCCTGACCGGTGAACAGGAAACCCAGTCCGCCCTGGGTCACGGTCCCAAAAACGACCTGCGGAACGGAGGCACCCTCAGCGACCGCCCGGAGCCCGGCGAGGTGGTCGGACAGGACGACCGCGCGGTGCTCCCAGGCGGACCGGTTCGTGGCCAGCGAGAAGCCGACGTCACCGACTGCCTGTCCGTCCACAGAGGACACAAGTGCCGAGGCCTGAGCGCGCAGGCGCTGCGGACTCCGGCCCGACAGCAACCACGGCCCAGCCTCGCACCCGACTGCAGGCGCCAACGACGGCGTCGCCTCCAGGACGACGTGGGCGTTGGTCCCGCTTACGCCAAAGGACGACACACCGGCGCGGCGCGGACCGGTCCACGGCTGCTCCTCGGTGAGCAGCCGGACCGAACCGACCGACCAGTCCACCTGCGACGAAGGCTGGTCGACGTGCAGGGTGCGCGGCAGCACTCCCCGCCCCATCGACACGACCATCTT
Organism: Allokutzneria sp. NRRL B-24872; assembly: GCF_002155965.1. Lineage (GTDB taxonomy): Bacteria > Actinomycetota > Actinomycetes > Mycobacteriales > Pseudonocardiaceae > Allokutzneria. The sequence goes on along the minus strand of NZ_MUMH01000045.1, from coordinate 57,589 downwards.
GATCACACCGGCGACACCGGCCGCGGCCTGCGTGTGGCCGAGGTTCGACTTCAACGACCCCAACCACAACGGAACCTCGCGATCCTGACCATAGGTCGCCAGAATCACCTGCGCCTCAATGGGATCACCCAACATCGTGCCGGTACCGTGCGCCTCCACAACGTCCACATCGGACGGTGCGAGCCCGGCGTTGTCCAGCGCGGCGCGGATCACGCGCTCCTGGGAAGGGCCGTTGGGCGCGGTCAGCCCGCTGCTCGCGCCATCGGAGTTGATCGCCGAGCCGCGCACGACGGCCAGCACCGGATGCCCGTTGCGCTGCGCGTCGGACAGGCGCTCCACGACCACGATCGCCGCGCCCTCCGCGAGCCCGGTGCCGTCAGCGGAGTCGGCGAAGGCCTTGCAGCGCCCATCCGGCGACAAGCCGCGTTGGCGGCTGAACTCCACCAGTCCGCCGGGTGTGGCCATGACCGACACGCCCCCTGCGACGGCGAGCGTGCAGTCCCCGGCCCGCAACGCCTGGCACGCCAGGTGAAGCGCCACCAACGACGACGAGCACGCGGTGTCCACAGTGATCGCTGGGCCCTCCAAGCCGAGGGTGTAGGCGACCCGGCCGGAAGCGATGCTGCCCGCGCTGCCGTTGCCGAGGTAGCCCTCCAGCTCACGCGGAACCCGGTGCAGGCGCGCGGCGTACTCGTGGTGCATGAGCCCGGTGAACACGCCGGTTCTGCTTCCCCGCAACGACAACGGGTCGATCCCGGCGCGTTCGAAAGCCTCCCACGAGGTCTCCAGCAGCAGGCGTTGCTGCGGGTCCATCGCGAGGGCTTCGCGGGGTGAGATCCCGAAGAACTCCGGGTCGAAGTCCGCCGCGCCGGCCAGGAACCCGCCGCCGCTGGCGTAACAGGTCCCCGGCAGTTCCGGGTCCGCGGCCAGGGCCGCGAGGTCCCAGCCGCGGTCGGTGGGCAGCGGCGAGATCGCGTCGGCGCCGCGGGCGAGCAGCTCGCCCAGCTGCTCGGGCGTGCTCACTCCGCCGGGCAGGCGGCAGGCCATGCCGATGATCGCGATCGGCTCGCTGCGCCGGGACTCGGCGGCGCGCAGCCGCTCGCGGGTCTGCCGCAGATCGGTGGTCAGCCGCTTGAGGTAGGCGAGAACCTTCTCGTCCGAGGCACCCGCGGTCATGGCTGCTCCAGCTCGTCGTCGATGATCGCGAACATGTCGTCGAGGCCCGCCGTCGCCAGCTCGGGCGAGGGCTCCCGCGTGGGGAGGCACGCCGCCGCCAGCGCCAGCAGCCGGGCCCGCGCCCGTTCCCGGCCGGGGTCCTCCGGTGGCAGCGCCATGACCAGCTTCTCCATCCGGTCCAGCTCGCCGAGCACGTCCACGCCCCGCCGCCCAGCGAGCAGGCCGCCGAGGTGTTGTGCCAGGGCGGCCGGGCTCGGGTGGTCGAACACGGTGGTCGCGGGCAGCCGCAGCCCGGTCGCTTCGCCGAGGCGGTTGCGCAGCTCGACCGCGGTGAGCGAATCGAGGCCCAGCTCCAAGAAGCCCCGCTCGGCGCCGACCGCGTCCACGTCGGTGTGCCCGAGCACGGCAGCGGCCTGCTTGCGCACCAGATCGACCAGCAGGCGCGGACGCAGGTTCTCCGGCGCGTCGGCGAACCGCTCCGCGAAGCCACCTTCGACCTGAGCCCGCACCGGCGCCCGCAGAATTCCGCGCAGCAACGGCACATCCCTGCCGCGCAGAGCGCCGAGGTCGAGCCGGATCGGCGCGAGCACGGGCTCCTCCGAGGCGAGCGCCGCGTCGAACAACGCCAGCCCCTCTTCCACCGACAGCGGCAGAACTCCCGCTCTGCCAAGACGATCCTCGTCGACACCGGTGGTCATCCCGCTCGGCGGCGCCCACCACCCCCAAGCCAGCGACTGCGCGGGCAGGCCCTCGGCGCGGCGGTGTTCGGCCAGCGCGTCAAGGAATGAGTTGGCCGCCGCGTAGTTGCCCTGCCCCGCGCCACCCATCAGACCCGCCGACGAGGAGAACAGCACGAACGCGGACAGCTCGCGCTCGCGGGTCAGCTCGTGCAGGTTCCACGCACCGTCGACCTTGGGCGCCAGGACCGAGGAAACCCGTTGCGGCGTAAGCGATCCGATCGCGCCATCGTCGAGCACTCCGGCGGCGTGGACCACCGCCGTGATCTCGTGCGCGTCGAACACTGCGGCCAACGCGTCGCGATCGGTCACGTCACAGGCGACGACGGTGACCTCCGCGTCCAGATCTCCTTCGACCACTCCGCTGCGCCCCAACAGAACCAGACGCCGCACGCCATGTTCGGCGACGAGGTGCCGCGCGATCAAGCCACCGAGCAGGCCCGTCGCTCCGGTGATCAACACGGTTCCCTCGAAGGTGGGCGGCGTCCCCCGTTCCGAGGACCGGGCGAGGCGCGGCGCGAACACCGCTCCCGACCGGATCACCACGTGCGGCTCGTCCGTGGCGACCGCCGCAGGCAGGAGGCTGAGGTCGTCGAAGTCGCACTCCACCAACGTGATCCGCCCTGGCGCCTCGGCCTGAGCCGACTTCACCAGCCCAGCGGCAGCGGCTGCGGCGAGGTCTCCGGTCCTGCTCACGACCACCAAGCGACAGTCGTCAGGGCGCGCCTGCACAAGCTCCAGCACGCGAGCGACCGCGTCGTGCGTGGCGCGCACGGGATCGTCGTCGTTGCTCTCCAGCAGGAAAGCCACGGCGTCGGGCAGCGCGGAGCTCTCCTCGACCAGCGAGTCCAGGTCGGGGAAGGTGCGCGCCGACTCCAGGGCCTTGGCCAGCCCGGCGTGCTCGCCGCCGAGGATCGCCCAGCTCCACGCGTGCGGTCGTCGCGGCGGCAGTTCGGTCCACACGACCCGGAACAGCGAGTCGGGGCCGACCTGGGTCACCGGCCGCGTCACCAGCGAGCCGATCGAGGCGACGGGCGCCCCGGTCGCGTCGGTGATCAGCGCGGACAGCCCTTCGCCGGCCGGGCGCAGTCGCACTCGCGCCGGTGTCCCGCGCCCGATCGACACCTCCGACCACGTGAACGGCAGCCTGACCTCGTCGTCCCCGCGCACCGCCATGGCTTGCAGGGCAGCGTCGAGCAGCGCCGGGTGCACGGCGAAGTCGCCGGTGACCTCAGCGGCGACCTCCGCGAAGACCTCTTCGCCGCGCCGCCACGCCGCCCGCAGCCCCTGGAAGGCCGGGCCGTAGTCCAATCCTGCCAGGGAGAACCGTTCGTACAGATCAGCGATGTCCACCGGCTCCGCGCCAACGGGCGGCCATTCCGCAAGGTGCTCCGTGAGCACCGCGTCGGCGGCGAGCACACCCGAGGCGTGCTGCACCCAGTCCTGCCGCCCGTTCTGCCGCGAAGAGATCGTCACCGAGCCGGTCGCATCGACCCTGACACGCAGCAGCACCGCGCCGTTCTCCGGCAGTACCAACGGAACCTGAAGCGCCAGCTCCGCCAGATGCGAGAGACCGCGCTCCCGTCCGGCCGTGATCGCGAGGTCCACCAACGCGGTCCCGGGCACCAGCACCGAGCCCAGCACAGCGTGATCGGCCAGCCAGCCGTGCGACTCCAGCGAGATCCGGCCGGTGAGCACGCACCCGTCCTCGCCGAGGTCGACCACCGCGCCCAGCAACGGGTGATCGGGCGAGGAGAGCCCGGCCCCTTCGACGTCGGCGACCGCCTGGTCGTCCAGCCAATAGCGCTTGCGGTCGAAGGCATAGGTCGGCAGGTCGACCCGACGGCCCGACCACTCCGGCCACCGCACGGCAACACCTCGCACGTGCGCTTCGGCCAGCGACATCGTCAGCCGCCTGAGGCCGCCGTCCCCCCGCCGCAGCGTTCCGAGCACGGACGCGTCGCCGACCGTGTCCTGAATGGCCATCGACAGCACAGCATGCGGGCTGACCTCGATGAACACCGTGCCAGGCCGGAGCAGCGAGCGCGTGGCCGCTTCGAACTCCACGGTCTGGCGCAGGCTGCGGTACCAGTACTCCGCGTCCAGCTCGACGGTGTCGAGCAGATCACCGGTGACCGACGAGCAGAACGGCACGGTGCAAGCGCGGGGCACGATCGGCGCGAGCGCGGTGAGAACGTCGTCGCGGATCGCCTCGACCTGCACGGAGTGCGAGGCGTAGTCCACCGGGATGCGCTTGGCCCGAGCGTCCTCGGCAAGGAGTTCGGCCAGCGCATCGGCGTCGCCCGACACCACCGTGGCACCGGGGCCGTTGACCGCCGCAACGGAGATCTTGCCGTCCCACCGCGCGATGAGGTCGCGGGTCTGCTCGACCGGGAGCGGAACGGACACCATGCCGCCCTTCCCGGACAGCACGCTGAGCGCCTTGCTGCGCAACGCCACCACCCGAGCACCGTCCACAAGGGACAGAGCACCCGCGACGCAGGCAGCCGCGATCTCGCCCTGGCTGTGCCCGAGCACCGCGCTTGGCTCGACGCCATGCGAACGCCACACCTCGGCGAGCGACACCATCACGGCCCACAGCACCGGCTGCACGACGTCAACCCGGTCGAAGTCACCGCGCCGCACTGCGTCGAGCAAGTTCCACTCCACGAACGGTTCCAGGGCCGCCGCGCACTCCGCCATGCGCTCGGCGAACACCGGGGAGGAGTCCAGCAGCTCCACCGCCATGCCCGACCACTGCGCCCCTTGGCCGGGGAAGACGAACACCACGTCGGGCTGCTCAGCCGCCGTGCCGACGATCAGGTTGTCAGCGGGTTCTCCCGCCGCGAGCGCGGTCAGGCCACGGCGGAACTCCGCGCGGTCCTCCCCGATCACCACGGCCCGCTCAGGCAGCGCGGCACGCCCGGTGATCAACGAGTACCCGACATCGGCCGGATGCTCAGCGTCCACAATGGACAAAAGCTCGGCAGCCTGCCCGCGCAGCGCGGACCCACCACGAGCGGAGACGACCCACGCGAGCACGCCGTCCTGCGGCTCGGCCGGAACCTCCTCCGGCCCCGCTTCGACGATGACATGCGCGTTGGTACCGCTCACGCCGAAGGACGACACACCGGCTCGACGCGGCCCGTCCCACGGCTGCGCCTCGGTCAGCAGCCGCACCGAGCCCGCCGACCAGTCCACGTGCGGCGTCGGCTCGTCCACCCGCAACGTCTTCGGCAGCACTCGGTGCCGCATCGCCAGCACCGTCTTGATCACACCAGCCACACCGGCCGCGGCCTGCGTGTGGCCGAGGTTCGACTTCAACGACCCCAACCACAACGGCGTCTCGCGGTCCTGGCCGTAGGTCGCCAGAATTGCTTGGGCCTCAATGGGATCGCCCAGTGTCGTGCCGGTGCCGTGCGCCTCCACAACGTCCACATCGGACGGTGTCAGGCGCGCGTTGGCCAGCGCCTGCGTGATCACGCGCTGCTGGGCGGGCCCGTTCGGCGCGGTCAGGCCATTGGAGGCGCCGTCCTGGTTCACCGCGCTCCCCCGGACGACCGCGAGGACGGGGTGCCCGTTGCGCTCGGCGTCGGACAAGCGCTCCAGGAGCACCATCGCGGCCCCCTCGCTGAAGGCGGCTCCGTCTGCGGCGGCGGCGAACGGCTTGCACCGGCCGTCCGGCGCGAGGCCGCGCTGGCGGCTGTACTGCACGAAGAGGTTCGGGGTGGACAGCACCGACACACCACCGGCGAGCGCGAGCGTGCTGTCCCCCTGACGCAGCGACTGGCACGCCAAGTGCAGCGCCACCAGCGACGACGAGCACGCGGTGTCCACCGTGACCGCAGGCCCTTCCAGCCCCAGCGTGTAGGCGACTCGACCCGACGCAACGCTTCCCGCGCTGCCGTTGCCGACGTAGCCCTCCAGCTCGCTGGGAATGGTGCGCAGCCGTCCGCCGTACTCGGCGTACATCACGCCCGCGAAAACCCCGGTCCTCGTGCCGCGCACCGATGTGGGATCGATGCCCGCTCGCTCCAAGACCTCCCACGAGGTCTCCAGCAGCAGCCGTTGCTGCGGGTCCATCGACAGCGCTTCGCGGGGTGAGATCCCGAAGAAATCGGCGTCGAACTCGGCGGCGTCGTAGAGGAAACCGGCCTCGCGGACGTAGCTCTTGCCGATCGCCTCCGGGTCGGAGTCGAACAGCCTCGCCAGGTCCCAACCCCGGTCTGCGGGGAAGGGGCCGGCCGCGTCGCCGCCGTCCTGGATGAAATCCCACAGCTGCTCGGGGGAGGCCAGACCACCGGGGAACCGGCAGGCCATGCCCACGATCGCGATGGGCTCCGACACGGGTGAGACCCTTGCGGGAGCTTGGGTTCGTCGAGGTGAACCCAGCGCCTCGGTGCGGAGGTGGGCGGCGAGCGCGGCCGGTGTCGGGTGGTCGAAGACCAGGGTCGCCGGAAGCCGGAGCCCGGTCGCGGTGGCGAGGCGGTTGCGCAGCTCGACCGAGGTCAACGAGTCGAAGCCGACGTCGCGGAACGCCCGCGTGGCCTCGATCTCCGCCCGCCCGAGCACAGCAGCCGCCTGAGCACGCACCAGCTCCAGCAGCACGCGGTCGCGTTCGGACTCCGACAACGCGGCAAGATCCCCCGCCCACGTCGTCGGCCGCGCACGAACGACGGAGCGCAACAGCGGCGGAACCGCGCCGCTCAGCCCGGTGGTGTCCAAGCGCACCGGAGCAAGCACGGCCTTGTCGGTGGCGCACGCCGCGTCGAAGAGCGCGAGGCCCTGCTCGACGGACAGCGGCAGAACTCCACCACGGGCCATCCGCGCGAGGTCGGCCGCGCTCAGCTCTCCGGCCATGTCGCCGGTCGACTCCCACAGCCCCCACGCGAGCGACTGCGCCGGAAGCCCTTGCGCACGGCGGAACTCGGCGAGCGCGTCCAGGAATCCGTTGGCGGCAGCGTAGTTCCCCTGGCCCGGCGAACCGAGGACACCAGCGGCAGAGGAGAACAGCACGAACGCGGAGACGTCCGCGCTCAGCTCGTGCAGGTTCCACGCACCATCTACTTTGGACGCAAGGACGGAGTCGACCTGCTCGTCGGTCAACGTCTCGATCACGCCGTCATCAAGCACGCCGGCCGCGTGGATCACCGCCGTGATGTCGTGTTCGGCGAACACCGTAGCCAACGCTTCGCGATCGGTCACATCACAGGCGACGACGGTGACCTCCGCATCCAGCTCCGCGTCGACCACACCCCTGCGCCCCAACAGAACCAGACGCCGCACGCCATGCTCAGCGACGAGGTGCCGCGCGATCAAACCACCGAGCAAGCCCGTCGCACCGGTGATCAGCACCGTCCCGCCGAAGCTTGGCGCACCGGCGGGCTTGGGCACGCGCGCGAACCGGGGCACGAAGAACTCGCCGTCGCGCACGGCGATCTGCGGTTCCCCGGTCGCGAGCGCCGCTGGCACCAGCTCGGGGGAATCGCACTCCACCAGCACGAACTGCCCCGGGTGCTCACTCTGTGCGGCACGCACGAGACCCCACACCGCGCTGGCCACCAAGCCCAGGTCGGGTGTGACCACGGCCAGTCGGGAGGACGTGGTCAGCGACTCCTGGAGCAGCGCCAAGACGTGCTTCACCGCAGCGTGGGTGCCTTCGACCGGGTCACCGCTGGTGTCGACGTGCACGACAGCGATGTCGTCAGGCACGCTCGCCGTGGGCGCCGGGATCGGCGTCCAGTCCACCGCGTACAGCCAGTCTGCCGCGCCGCGAGCCGTGCTGAGCTGCTTCGCCGCGACCGGCCTGCTCGTGAGGCGGTCGACCGAAGCCACCACATCGCCCTGCTCGTCGGCGATGAGCACCGAACCACCGGGCGTCAGGCGCACGCGCAACGCGGTCGCCTTCGTCGGGGTGATCGAAACGCCCTCCCACGAGAACGGCAACCGCACCTCATCGAGGTCCCCGAGCAGCGCGCTGGGGTGCAGCGCGGCATCGAAGAGCGCGGGGTGCAACGAGAATCCGCGCGGGTCGATGCCCTCAGGCAGGACGACCTCGGCGTAGACCTCGGTACCAAGCCGCCAGGCAGCCCGTACGCATTGGAACTGCGGCCCGTAGCCGTAACCGACGTCGGCGAAGCGTTGGTAGAGCGCCGCGACGTCGACCGGCTCCGCTCGCTCCGGCGGCCAGTCCACCGTGGCCATCCGAAGTGGACGATCGGCGGTGAGCGCCCCCTCGGCGTGGCGGACCCACTCGTCCTCGCCGTCGAGGTTGGAGGAGATCAGCACCCCGCCGTCCTCGCCGACGCGGACCTGGACGCGCACGCCACCCGTCTCCGGCAGCACGAGCGGTGTGTGCAGGGTCAGCTCCGCCAGATGTCCGCGCCCGACGTGCCGCCCCGCCGTGACAGCGAGTTCCACCAACGCGGTTCCGGGAACGAGCACCGTGCCCAGCGCGCTGTGGTCGGCGAGCCAGCTCTGCGACTCCAAGGCGATCCGCCCGGTGAGCACGCATCCGTCACCGGCGAGGTCGAGCGCCGCACCGAGCAGCGGGTGATCCACCGCGCCGAGCCCGACAGCAGTAACGTCACCGGCCGCAGTAGCGCCGTCGAGCCAGAAGCGCTTGTGCTGGAACGGATAGGTCGGCAGGTCGACCCGCGTGCCACCGTCGAACACGTCGTTCCAGACCACCGGGACGCCGTGGGTGAACGCCTCGGCCAGCGAGAGGAGCATGCGGACCTGGCCGCCCTCGCCGCGCCGCAACGTGCCGACGACCGCGACGTCGTGCCCCTGCTCCTCGGCAGTGGCTTGGAGCGCCGTGCTGAGCACAGGATGCGGGCTGATCTCGACGAAGGTGCGATGCCCCTCGGCGAGCAGCGTGCTGATGGCACCATGGAAGTCAACCGGGCGGCGCGCGTTGGCGAACCAGTACTCGGCGTCCAACTCGGCGCCGTCGATGATCGACGCCGATCCGGTCGAGCAGAACGGCACGCCCCCGGACGTCGGCCGCACCTCAGCGAGCGAGCGCACCAGGCGGTCGTGCAACGGATCGACCTGAGGCCCGTGCGAGGCGACGGTAGTGTCGAGAACCCGCGCGCGCAGCCCGTCCGCCTCGCACGCCGCGACAAAGCCCGCCAAGGGCGCCAACGGCCCCGCCACCGTGACCGCCGTGGGGCCGTTGATCCCGGCGAGCGCCAGGTCCGGCCAGCTCGCCAAGCGCGCCAAGACGTCCTCCTGCGAGGTCGCCACGGAGGCCACGGCGCCGTTGCCCACCAACTCGTCGGCGAACAACTGGCTTCGCAGAACGACAATGCGCGCACCGTCCACAAGGGACAGAGCACCGGCGACGCAGGCCGCGGCGACCTCACCCTGGCTACTGCCGACCACGGCGGCAGGCTGCACGCCGTGCGAACGCCACACCTCGGCGAGCGACACCATCACGGCCCACAACACCGGCTGCAAAACCTCAATGCGGGTGTACGAGCCCTCGCGGAGCACGGCGATCAGATCAATGTCCACAAAGGACTTGATCGCGTCCGCGCACTCGCCCATGCGCGCGGCGAAGACCGGCGAGGACTCCAGAAGCTCGACCGCCATCCCCGCCCACTGCGAACCTTGGCCGGGAAAGACGAACACCACGCGGTCGCTGGCCTCCCGCGCGACGCCCTTCACCACACCCGCAGCGGCAACGCCGTCAGCGAGTGCCGCCAACGACGACCGGAAGCCGTCGCGGTCCTCGGCGACGACCGCCGCGCGGTGCTCCATCGCGTCCCGGGCCGAAGTCAAGGAGAAGGCGACGTCCACAATGTTGTGATCGACTTCGATGAGCTGGCGTGCTTTCGCCTTGAGCGCAGCGTCATCGCGCGCCGAGAGCAGCCACGGAACGAGCCGGTTGCCCACGGGCGTGCGGGGTTCGGCGGCGACCGGGCTCTCTTCCAGGACGACGTGGGCGTTGGTGCCGCTCACGCCGAACGACGACACGGCGGCACGGCGTGGGGCTTCGGTGCGGGGCCACGGGCGGTGCTCGGTGAGCAGCGCGACCTCGCCCGAGGACCAGTCGACGTGAGTCGTCGGCGTGTCGATGTGCAGGCTCTTCGGCAGCAGGTCGTGCCGCATCGCCTCGACCATCTTGATCACGCCCGCGATGCCCGCGGCGGCCTGCGTGTGCCCGATGTTGGATTTCACAGAGCCCAGCCACAACGGCCCGCGTTTGATGCTCGACCCCGCAAGCGGGTCTTCGGCGCGCCCCTGGCCGTAGGTGGCGAGCAGGGCTTCGGCCTCGATCGGGTCGCCGAGGCGCGTTCCTGTGCCGTGCGCTTCGACAACGTCCACTTCGGACGGTCGAAGGCCCGCGCTCGCCAGCGCCTGCCGGATCACGCGCTCCTGGGACGGCCCGTTCGGCGCGGTCAGCCCGTTGGACGCGCCGTCCTGGTTCACCGCGCTCCCCCGGACGACCGCGAGGACGGGGTAGCCGTTGCGCTCGGCCTCCGACAGCGTCGCGGTCACCAGCACCGCCACGCCCTCGGCCCACCCGGCGCCGTCGGCCGACTCGGCGAAGGCCTTGGAGCGGCCGTCCGGGGACAGCGCGCCCTGACGGCTCAGCTCGATGAACACGTCCGGGACCGACATGACGGTGACTCCACCGACCACCGCCAGCGAGCACTCCCGCGCGCGAAGTGCTTGCGCGGCAAGGTGGAGCGCGACCAGCGACGACGAGCACGCGGTGTCCACGGTGAGCGTCGGGCCTTCGAGCCCGAGCAGGTAGGAGACCCGCCCGGACAACACGCTGGCCGCGCTGCCGAGCCCGAGGTAGCCCTCCAGCTCGGCAGGCCCGGACAGGCGGCTGTAGTCCTGTCCGTTGGAGCCGACGAACACGCCGACCCGCTCGCCGCGCAGGCTGCCAGGGGCGATCCCGGCGCGCTCGATCGCCTCCCACGTGGTCTCCAGCAGCAGTCGCTGCTGCGGGTCCATCGCGACGGCTTCGCGGGGCGAGATGCCGAAGAAGTCCGCGTCGAACCCGGCCAGGTCCTCGAAGAACCCGCCGTGGCGGACGTAGGTCCGGCCCAGCGCCTCCGGATCGGGGTCGTAGTGGGAGTCCAGGCTCCAGCCGCGACCGGCCGGGGTCTCCGACAGCACCTCGCCCCCGGCGGTGACCAGGCGCCACAGCCCGTCCGGGTCGTCGATCCCGCCGGGGAAGCGGCACGCCATGCCGACGATCGCGATCGGCTCGCGCCACTCGTCCAGCCGCTGCCGCGCCTCGCGCAGGTCGGCGGTGACGCGCTTGAGGTAGTCGAAGAGCTTGTCCTCGTTGGACATCGGCCGCGTCACGCCCTTCCGAACTCGTCGTCGATGAGTGCGAACAGCTCCTCGTGGCTGACCTCGCCGATCGCGCCGGTCTCGCCGGAGGGGGCGGGCTCCACGCGTCGCAGCAGTTCGCGCAGCCGGTTCGCGATCCGCTCGCGCTCCTCGGGCTCGCCGGGTGGTTCGGCCAGCGCCGCTTCGAGCCGGTCCAGCTCCACGCCCGGGTCGGGTGCCGCGCCGCGCAGCCGCGAGCGCAGGAACGCGGCGAGCGCCTCGGCGGTGGGGTGGTTGTAGACCAACGTCGCGGGCAGCTTGACCCCGGTTTCGGCGCCGAGCCGGTTGCGCAGCTCCAACGCCGTCATCGAGTCGACCCCGAGGTCGCTGAACGCCCGCCCCGGCCCGACGTCCTCGGCCTTCGCGTAGCCCAGCACCGCGGCCACCACCGTGCGCACGGCTTGCAGCACGGCAGCGGCCTGATCGGCTTCGCTCAGCCCGGCGATGCGCTCCGCCAACCGCACGTCGGCCTGCTTCTCGGTCCGTGTGACGAGGCCGCCGATCAACGGGCAGTGCGCCTCGGCCGGGAGGCCGTCCCAGTCGACCGCGGCGACCAGCATGTAAGGATCGCCCACAGTGGACAGTGCGCGGACCGCGAGCTCCGGGTCCATCGCCGCCATGCCGTGTCGACCGACCGCGTCCACCACCGCGTCCCGGTCCGCGAGGCCGCCCCCGGCCCACGCTCCCCAGGCGATCGACGTCGCGGGCAGGCCGAGCGCCGCGCGGTGCTGGGCGAGCGCGTCGAGGAAGGCGTTGCCGGGGGCGTAGTTGCCCTGCCCGGCGAGGCCGAGGGTGCCCGCCATGGAGGAGAACAGCACGAACGCGTCGAGGTCGAGGTCGAGGTCCACCGTCAGCTCGTGCAGGTGCACGGCCGCGAGCGCCTTGACCGCCAGCACCTGCTGAATCCGTTGCGGTGTCAGGGAGTCCAGGGTTCCGTCGTCGAGCGCGGCGGCCGTGTGCACGACGGCGTTCGGCCGGTGCTCGTCGATGATCCGCTTCAGCTCCGCGCGGTCGGTCACGTCACAGGCGAGGACGGTGACCGGGATGTCCAGCTGCCGCACCAGTTCCGCCGCGCCCGGTGCCGCAGGACCACTTCGGCTGAGCAGAACCAGGTGCTCGGCGCCGTTGTCCGCCAGCCAGCGCGCGGTGTGCGCGCCGAGTGCTCCGGTGCCGCCGGTGATCAGCACGGTGCCGCGCGGGCTCCACGTCTGGCCGCTCTGCGCCCCCGCGACGAGGCGCCGCGCGTGCACGCCGGTCTCCCGGATCGCCAGCTGGTCCTCGTCGTGGCCGAGGACATCCGCGAGCGCGTCCACCGCGCCGGGGCCGAGGTCGACGATGCCGCCCCACCGCTCCGGTCGTTCCTGGGCCACGACTCGGGCCAGCCCCCACAGCAGTCCCTGCTCGTAGCCGTGCACGCGGTCGCCTTCGGCCACGGCAACGGCATCGCGGGTCACGAACCACACCGGCGCGTCGACACCCAGCTCATCCAGCCGCTGGAGCAACGACACCGTCTCGGTGAACCCGACGCACGAGACCACGCCGGTGACGGCCGGTCCAGCGTGCTCCAGGTCGACGACGTCCGCGCCGCGCGAGGTCAGCGCCGCTGCGAGTTCCCCCGTATCCGCCACCACGAGCCAGGTTCCGCTCAGCTCCGCAGGTTCCACGGTCACCGGCGTCCAGGCAATGTGGTGCCGCCAGCTGTCCACAGTGGACTCGGCCTGGCCGCGCTCGTGCCAGCTCGCCAGGGCGGGCAGCAACTCCTCCAGCGTCGCGCCGGGCTGGACGTCCAAGGCTCCCGCGAAAGCACCGGGGTCCTGGCGGCTGACGATGTCCCAGAACGCGGTGTCCCCGGCGGCGGGCGCCGCGAGTTCCTGCCAGTAACGCTGGTGCTGGAAGGCGTAGGTCGGCAGGTCCACAGCCTTCGCTCCGGGGAACACGCCCCGCCAGTCGATCTGGACACCACGCACGTGCACCTGCCCGAGGGCGGTGAGCAACGTGCGCTGTTCGTCGCGGTCGCGGCGTTGTGCGGCGATGAACTCCGCGTCCTCAACGCATTCCGCGCCCGTCGCGGTCAGCACCGCGTCGGGTCCCAACTCCAGGAACGTCCGCACGCCGTCCACGCGCGCCATCCGCACCGCGTCGAGGAACTGCACGGGTTCGCGAACCTGGCGCACCCAGTACTCCGGGTCAGTGACATCTCCGGGCATCGCGATCTCGGGCTTGTTCATCGTCAGCCCGCGCACCACCTCGCGGAACTCGTCCAACATCCCGTCCATGTGGTGCGAGTGGAACGCATGACTCACCCGAAGCTTCTTGTGCTTCCACCGCTGCGCGAACTCCTCCACAACCGCATCACCAGACAACACCGTCGACGTCGGCGAATTCACCGCCGCAACGCACACGCCTTCCGGCAAGTCCCCTAGCTCCTCCACGCTGGCCTGCACCGCGACCATCACGCCACCAGCGGGCATCGCCTGCATCAACCGCGACCGCGCCTCCACCAAGACGCACGCATCGTCCAGCGACAACACACCCGCAACATGCGCCGCCGCAACCTCACCAATCGAATGCCCAGCAACAAACTCAGGCCGAACACCCCACGACTCAAACAACCGGAACAACGCCACCTCAAACGCAAACAAAGCACGCTGAGCATTCACCGTCTGGTCGACGTCGTCACCGATCTCCAAGCCCACGGCGCCATACGCAGCAGCGAAAGCCGGATAGACACGCAGGTCGCGCCCCATGCCAACCCGCTGCGAACCCTGACCGGTGAACAAGAACCCGAGCCGCCCGGACACCGGCGACGCCACGTCGAGGCTTCCGCGCAGAGAGCGCACCAGCTCCTCACGATCGCCGACGACAACGGCGCGGTGCTCGAAGGCCGAACGCGTCGTGGCGAGCGAGAACCCAACATCCACCGCGCCGACGCCATGACCGTCCACAAAGGATGCAAGCCGCTCGGCCTGTGCGCGAACCGCCTCGGGCGACCGCCCCGACAGAGCCCACAACGCAACGCCGTCAGCAGGTCGCGAGTCCTCTTCCGGTTGCTCCACCTCGATGATCACGTGGGCGTTGGTCCCGCTCACCCCGAACGCGGACACCCCGGCGCGTCGCGGCCCTTCCCACGGCTGCGCCTCGGTGAGCAAGCGGACGGAGCCCGCCGACCAGTCCACATGAGACGTCGGGAGATCGGCGTGCAAACTGCGGGGAAGAACGCCGTGGTGCATCGCCTGCACCATCTTGATCACACCGGCGACACCCGCGGCGGCCTGCGTGTGGCCGATGTTGGACTTCAGCGAGCCCAGCCACAACGGCGTCTGCCGGTCTTGGCCGTAGGTGGCCAGCAGCGCCTGCGCCTCGATCGGATCGCCGAGGCGCGTACCGGTCCCGTGCGCCTCCACAACGGTCACATCGCGGTGGGACAGCCCCGCGTCCGCGAGCGCTTGGCGGATCACCCGCTGCTGGGCGGGCCCGCTCGGCGCGGTGAGCCCGTTGGAGGCGCCATCGGAGTTGATCGCCGTCCCGCGCACCACCGCGAGCACCCGGTGCCCGTTGCGCTGAGCGTCGGAAAGCCGTTCCACCACGAGCATTCCGATGCCCTCGGCCCAGCCGGTCCCGTCCGCGCCGTCGGAGAACGGCTTGCACCTGCCGTCCGGTGCGAGCCCGCGCTGGCGGCTGAACTCCACGAACCCGCCGGGCGTGGCCATGACCGTGACGCCGCCCGCGAGCGCGAGCGAGCACTCGCCCCGGCGCAGCGACTGCGCGGCGAGGTGCAGTGCGACCAGCGACGACGAGCACGCGACGTCCAGCGACAGCGCGGGGCCTTCGAGCCCGAGGACGTAGGCGACGCGCCCGGACGCCACGCTGGCCGTCGTCCCGGTCAGCAGGAAGCCCTCCGCGCCCTCGGCGGGGTCGTGCAACGAGCTGCCGTAGAACTCGTGGATCACCCCGGCGAACACGCCGGTCCTGCTGCCGCGCAAGGAAAGCGGGTCGATTCCCGCGCGCTCCACGGCCTCCCAGGAGACTTCGAGCAGCAGTCGGTGTTGCGGGTCCATCGCGGTCGCTTCGCGCGGGGAGATCCCGAAGAACCCGGCGTCGAAGTTCGCCGCGTCGTGCAGGAATCCGCCCTCGCGCGTGTAGCTCGTTCCCGGCCGTTGCGAGTCCGGGTCGTAGAGGCGAGCGAGGTCCCAGCCGCGGTCTGCGGGGAAGCGGCTGATCACGTCGCGTTCGGCGGCGACGAGATCCCACAGCTGCTCCGGCGAAGCCACCCCGCCGGGGAAACGACAGGCCATGCCGACGATCACGATCGGGTCGTCCGCGCTCGCGCTCACCACGGGCGCGAATCCGGGCGCGTCGGTCTCCCCGAGCGCGGTGTCGTGCAGGTGCCGCGCCAGCGCGAGCGGGCTCGGGTGGTCGAAGAGCACGGTGGTCGGCAGGCGCAGCCCGCACCGGTCGCTCAACCGATTGCGCAGCTCGACCGCGGTCAGCGAGTCGAAACCCTGGTCGCGGAACGCCTTGCCCGGCGCGAGCTCGTCGGCTCCGTCGTGGCCGAGCACGGCGGAGGCTTCGCGCAGCACCAGCTCCACGACGCTGCCGAGCCGGTCCGCTTCCGCGACGTCGGCCAGCTGAGCCGCCAGCGCGGTGGGCTCTGCCTCTGCCCGCTGCTCCGACCGGAACGTCGTCGACGAAGCGCCGTCGAGCCAGTACCTGCGCCTCTGGAACGCGTAGGTGGGCAGGTCGATCAGCCGCGTCCGGAGGATGTGCCAGTACACCGGCACTCCGCTGACGTGCGCTTCGGCGAGCGCGACGGGGAAACGGTCCGTCGTGTCACGGCGCAGCGTTCCTAGCGCCACCGCGTCCACCTGCGCTGCCTCCGCGCACTCCTGAACGCCGATGGTGAGCACCGGATGCGGGCTGACCTCGATGAAGACGCCGTGTCCCTGGCCGAGCAGATCCCGCACCGCGTGCTCGAAGCGCACGGGTGTGCGGAGGTTGCGGTACCAGTACTCCGCGTCCAGCGTCGTCGGACCATCCACTGTAGACACGAACGGAACAGTTGCAACAAGAGGCGCAACTGGTGCGAGCACCTCAAGCAGGTGGGACCGGATCTCCTCGACGCGCGCGGTGTGCGACGCGTAGTCCACCGGGATGCGCCGTGCTCGAACATCCTCGGCGGCGCACTCTGCGAGCAGGTCCTCCAGGGCCGCAGGCTCACCGGCGACCACGGTCGATCGCGGGCCGTTCACCGCAGCGATCGACAGCCCTGCCCGCAACCGCTCTTCCACCTCGGCAGCGGGAAGCGCGACGGACACCATGCCGCCGCGCCCGGCGAGCGCGATCAACGCCTTGCTGCGCAGAGCAACTACCCTCGCACCGTCCACAAGGGACAGAGCGCCCGCGACGCAGGCCGCCGCGATCTCGCCCTGACTGTGGCCGACGACCGCAGCGGGCTCAACGCCGTGCGAGCGCCAGAGCGCGGCGAGTGACACCATGACCGCCCACAGCACCGGCTGCACCACGTCAACGCGCTCGTAGTCGCCCCGGCGGACGACGTCGAGCAGCTTCCAGTCGACGAAGGACTCCAACGCCGCCGCGCACTGCGCCATGCGCTCGGCGAAGACCGGCGAAGACTCCAGCAGGTCAACGGCCATGCCCACCCACTGCGAGCCCTGGCCGGGGAAGACGAAGACCGGGCGGTCCGCCCCCTCCACCACCGCGCCGCGAACCGCGCTCTCCAGTCCCGCGCGGTGATCGAGCACCACCGCGCGATGGCTCAGCGCGGCGCGGTGGTTGGCCAAGGTCCACGCGACCTCGCCGACCCGCACGCCCGGGTTCGAGTCCACAAAGGACAGAAGCCGCGCTGCGACGTCCTCCAGCGCCCTCGCGGACGTCGCCGACAGCAGCCACGGCGCGCCGTCATCGCCGGTGCCCGGTTCCAGAGCAGGATCGCCGGGACTGAGGACCACGTGGGCGTTCGTACCGCTCATACCGAACGCGGACACACCGGCCGCACGAGGCTCCGGCCACGGCTGCGCCTCGGTGAGCAGGCGCACCGACCCCGCGGACCAGTCCACATCCGGGGTCGGCTCGTCCACGTGCAGGGTCCTGGGCAGCACACCGTGCCGCATCGCCAGCACCATCTTGATCACACCGCCGACGCCCGCTGCCGCCTGGGTGTGCCCGAGGTTGGATTTCAACGACCCCAACCACAACGGAGCCTCGCGGTCCTGGCCATAGGTCGCCAGAATCGCCTGCGCCTCAATGGGATCACCCAACGTCGTGCCGGTACCGTGCGCCTCCACAACGTCCACATCGGACGGTCGCATCCGCGCGTTGGCCAGCGCCTGGGCGATCACGCGCCGCTGCGCGGGCCCGCTCGGCGCGGTCAGCCCGTTCGACGCGCCATCGGAGTTGATCGCCGATCCGCGCAGCACCGCCAGCACCTGGTGGCCGTTGCGCCGAGCGTCGGACAGCTTCTCCAGCAGCACGACGCCGACGCCCTCGGCCCAGCCGGTCCCGTCAGCGGCGGCGGCGAAGGCCTTGCAGCGGCCGTCGAGCGCGAGCCCTCGCTGGCGGCTGAACTCCTGGAACGTGCTCGGGGTCGCCATGATCGTCGCGCCACCCGCCAGCGCGAGCGAGCTTTCGCCCTGCCGCAGCGACTGCGCCGCGAGGTGCACGGCGACCAAGGACGACGAGCACGCGGTGTCCACGGTGACGGCGGGCCCGGCAAGGCCGAGCGCGTACGCGACGCGGCCGGAGGCGATGCTGCTGGCTCCCCCGGACATCAGGTAGCCCTCGATCTCTTCCGGTACCACGTCCAGCCGCGAGAGGTAGTCGTTGCCGTACATGCCGGTGAACACGCCGACTCGGTCGCCGTGCACAAGCCCCGGGTCGATGCCCGCGCGCTCGAACGCCTCCCACGAGCTCTCCAGCAGCAAGCGCTGCTGCGGGTCCATGGCCAGGGCTTCTCGCGGTGAGATGCCGAAGAACGCGGCGTCGAAGTCCGCCGCACCGCCGAGGAAACCGCCGAGCCCGGTCATGCTGGTGCCCGGCCTCCTCCCGTCCGGGTCGATCAGCGACTCCAGGTCCCAGCCGCGGTCGGTGGGGAACTCGCCCAGCACTTCGCCGCCGTTGACGAGCAGGTCCCACAGCTGTTCCGGCGAGTCGATCCCCCCGGGGAACCGGCAGGCCATGCCGATGATCGCGATCGGCTCGGCGTCGGCGACCTCGGCCGCCACGTGCTCGGGCGCCGTCCGCGCCCCGGACAGCTCGGCGAACAGCAGCTCCGCGACCCGCGCGCAGTTCGGGTGGTCAAAGGCGAGCGTCCTCGGCAGTGCGAGGCCGGTCGCGGCGACGAGCCGGGACCGCAGCTCCCCAGCTGTCAGCGAGTCGAACCCGAGGTCCCGGAACGCCGTCGTCGCGTCGACCCGGTGCGCGCCGGTGTGGCCCAGCACGTGGGCGGCCTCCGCGCGCACGAACGCCACCAGGGCCGGAAGACTCGTCGCAGCAGCGATCTTCCGCGTGCCCGCCCCCTCGTCGACGAACGCTGACACCAGAGGGCGCGACCGCGCCGACGTGTACCCCGCGGTAAAGCGCGGCCAGTCCAGATCGGCCAACACGATCGACGCCTCGTCAGCGCCGAGGGCCCGGCTGAGCGCCGTGATCGCGACCTCGGGGTCCATCGCCCGGAAACCGGAACGGTCGAGCAGGCGCCGGGTTTCCTCGTTGGCGGAGGCCATTCCGCCGCCACCCCACGCACCCCAGGCCACCGCGGTCGCGGTCCTGCCCTGAGCGCGCCGTCGAGCCGCCAATGCCTCCAGCGCCGCGTTGGCCGCCGCGTAGGCGCCCTGACCACCGCCGCCCCAGATCCCGGCCACCGAGGAGAACAGCACGAAGGCGTCGAGTTCCTGGTCGCCGAGCAGGTCGTCGAGGTGGAGCGCGCCCGCGACCTTGCCCGCGATAACCTGCTCGAACTCCTCGTCGGTGGTCTGCGCGAGCGGACGCAACACACTGGTGCCCGCAGCGTGGAACACCGCTCGCACAGGCTCGTCGAGGCCCGCGAGCAGGCGCTCGACATCCGCGCGCACGGACACGTCACAGGCCGCGATCGTCACGCGCGCACCGAGTTCCGCGCGGAACTCCATCGCACCCGGAGCGTCCTCGCCACGTCGACTGGTCAGCACCACGTGATCGGCGCCGTTGCGGACGAGCCACCGAGCGAGGTGCTTGCCGATCGCGCCGGTGCCGCCCGTGACGAGCACGGTTCCCCGGGGCCGCCATCCCCTGCCCTGAGGAGCCGGGGCGCGCACGATCCGCCGCACCAAGGCTTGACCGTCGCGCACGGCGAACTGGTCCTCATCTCCCGCAGCCGCCAGGACTCGGGCCAGGGTGGCGCTGTCCGGCTCCTCGACGTCGATCAGGCCGCCGAACCACTCCGGGTGCTCCAGTCCGGTGACCAGGCCGAGGCCCCAGACCTGGGCCTGGTCGACGTCGGCCGCCGCGCCCTTGGTGGCGAACCACAAACGGCCCTTGAAGTCCACTTCGGACAGTGCTCGTACGAGCCTGAGCGACGCCTTCGCGGGCAGCATCGAGATCACGCCGGTCGCGTTCTCCGGCAGCTGGAAGGACTCGTTGTCGATGATGACCCAGCCGTCGCCCAGCGCGGCGTTCTCCGGCAGTGCCAACGGCTGCCACTCGACCCGGTACCGCCAGGCGTCCCCCGTCGCGGTCGCGCCCAGCCAGTACCTCTGGTGCTGGAACGCATAGGTGGGCAGATCGACGACCTCAGCTCCCGGGCAGAGCGCGGCCCAGTCCAGCTCGACACCGGCCAGGGCGAGCCGTGCCACGGCCGTTTCGAGGTCGGCGGCGTGCTCACGGCGCAGTGTCGGCACGAACACCACGTCATCCGCGCACTCGCGACCCATCGCGGTGAGCACGGCATCGGGTCCCAGTTCGACCAGCGTCCGGACGCCTTCGGAACGCAGTTCCAATACGGTGTCGAGGAACAGCACGGGCTCGCGAACCTGGCGCACCCAGTACTCCGGATCGGTGACCTCGCCCAACACGCCGATCTCCGGCTGGTGGAAGCTCAGCCCGCGCACCACCTCGCGGAACTCCTCCAACATCCCGTCCATGTGATGGGAGTGGAAGGCATGACTCACGCGAAGCTTCTTGTGCTTCCAGCGCGCCGCGAACTCCTCCACCACCGCGTTACCGGACAGCACCACCGACGTCGGCGAGTTCACCGCCGCAACGCACACCCCCGAAGGCAGCTCGCCCAGTTCCTCAACGCTGGCCTGCACCGCGACCATCACGCCGTCGGTGGGCATCGCCTGCATCAACCGCGACCGCGCCTCCACCAACGCGCACGCGTCTTCCAACGACAGCACACCAGCGACGTGCGCGGCGGCGACCTCACCAATCGAATGTCCAGCAACGAAATCCGGGCGCACACCCCACGACTCGAACAGCCGGAACAACGCCACCTCGAACGCGAAGAGCGCCCGCTGCGCGTTCACGGTCTGATCGAGGTCGTCACCGATGTCCAGGCGCACCGCGTCGTAGGCCGAGGCGAACACCGGATACGTCTCGTACAGCTCGTGGTGCATGCCGCGCCACTGGGCCCCCTGCCCGGTGAACACGATCGCCAGCCGCCCCGGCGAAGCTTCGGCCCGGATGACGCGGGGATCGTCACGCCCTTCGGCCAGCGCGACCAAGGCGTCCCTGCCGATGACCGCCGCGCGGTGCGGCAGCAGAGCCCGGGAGACCGCGAGCGAGTAGCCAACGGACACCGTATTGTCCACAAAGGACAGCAGCTGGCGAGCTTGGGCGCGCAGAGCCACCTCACCGCGAGCGGAGATCAGCCAGGGAACGACCCGCTCGGCGGGCTCGGCGGGCTCGTGCGGCGGCCCGGCTTCCAGGATGACGTGCGCGTTGGTGCCGCTGATCCCGAACGACGAGACAGCGGCGCGGCGCGGCCCTTCCCACGGGACGGCTTCGGTGAGCAGCCGCACCGATCCGGCCGACCAGTCCACATGGGACGACGGGCGCTCCGCGTGCAGCGTCCGGGGCAACACCCCGTGCCGCATGGCCATCACCATCTTGATCACACCTGCCGCACCGGCGGCGGCCTGCGTGTGACCGATGTTGGACTTGAGCGACCCCAGGTGCAGCGGCGCCGTCCGGTCCTGGCCGTACGTGGCCAGAATCGATTGCGCCTCAATGGGATCACCCAACGCGGTCCCGGTGCCGTGCGCTTCGACAACGTCCACATCGGACGGTTCGAGGCCTGCGGCGGCGAGGCACGTGCGGATCAGTCGCCGCTGGGCGGGACCGCTCGGCGCGGTGAACCCGTTGGACGCGCCGTCCTGGTTGACCGCGCTGCTCCGGATGACCGCGAGCACACGCCGTCCGTCACGCACGGCGTCGGAGAGCCGCTGCACCGCGAGGACCGCGACGCCCTCCGCCCACGCGGTCCCGTCGGCGGAGTCGGAGAACGCCTTGCAGCGGCCGTCCGGCGCCAAACCCCCTTGCCGCGCGAACTCGGTGAACAGGCCGGGGCCTGCCATCACGCTCACGCCCCCGGCGAGCGCGAGCGAGCACTCGCCCTGACGCAGTGATTGCGCGGCCATGTGCAATGCGGTCAGCGACGACGAGCACGCGGTGTCGACGGTGAGCGCGGGCCCGGTCACGCCGAGGTGGTGGGCGACGCGGCCGGAGGCGACCGAGGGCAAGGCCCCGGTGAGGGCAAGGCCGCTCAGTTCCTCGGGCACCTCGTGCAGCTTCGGCAGGTAGTCCTGGCCGAAGGTCCCCACGAACACGCCGACGTCCGTGCCCCGGACGGCGGTCGGGGCGATCCCCGCGCGCTCAAGGGCTTCCCACGAGGTCTCCAGCAGCAGGCGCTGCTGCGGGTCCATCGCGACGGCTTCGCGAGGTGAGATCCCGAAGAACTCGGCGTCGAAATCCCCTGCGCCGTCGAGGAAACCGCCCTCGGCGGTGGGGCAGGCCGCGCGCAGGGCGTCCAGGTCCCACCCCCGGTCGACCGGGAACCCGGTGATCGCGTCGCGACCGTCGCGCACCAGCTCCCACAGCTGCTCGGGGCTGGTGACGCCGCCGGGCAGGCGGCAGGCCATGCCCACGATTGCGATCGGCTCGTCAACGGCCCCGGCACGAGGCGCGTCGACAGGCTCGTCAACGCCGCGCAGGTGGTCGGCGAGCGCCGCCGGGGTCGGGTGGTCGAACACCACCGTCGCGGGCAGGTGCCGTCCGGTCGCCGAGCTGAGCAGCGCGGCGAGCTCCACGCCCAGCGCCGAGCCGACGCCCAGCTCGGCGAAGGTCAGCTCCGGGCGCACGCTCTCCCCGGTCAGCGCCGCGACCTGCTCGCACACCAGCTCCAGCGGGTCCACGCCCGCGTTCACCGCCAGCTCCTGCGGCGCATCGGCGGGCAGCTCCACCCGCTGCGCGCCAGTGCCCTCGAAAGCCTTCTCCCAGTCCACGCGGGCTCCACGCACGTACAGCTCGCCGAGCACGGCAAGGACTTTGGCCAGTCCGGCATCGTCACGGCGGACGGTGGCGGTGACGGTGGCGTCCGGGACCGTGAGGCCGAGCGGCATGGTCAGCACCGGGTGCGGGCCGACCTCGACGAAGTACCGGTGCCCGGACGCCTCCGCCGCGCGGACCGCCGGCACCAGTGACAGCGGCGAGGTCATCACCCGCCAGCAATGAAGATCGTCCACAGTGGACGGATTGACGAGCCCGCCGGTGCTCGCCGAGAAGTACGGCAACGACGGCGGCGCGGTGGGCACCGAGGAGAACCGGCCTTCGGCGCGCTCGGCGAGCGGGCTGTGCACCGGCATGTCGATCGGCAGCAGCCGCGCGCGCACGCCCGGCTCGGCCAGCAGCTCCTCCAGCGCGGCGCGCTCGCCGGAGACCAGCGCGGAGCCGGGGTCGTTGGCCCCGGCCAGCCACAACCGCCCGTGCCACCGGCGCATCCGCTCGGCGAGCCGATCCGGCTCCTCCCACACCACGGCGAGGCCACCGCGCCCAACGAGGGTCGCCGCCTGGCTACGGCTCCAGAGCACGGAAAGCTTCGCCGCGTCCGCGAGGCTGTAGGCACCGGCGACGTGCGCGGCGACCACGTCACCGAGGCTGTGCCCCAGTACGGCGTCGGGCCGCACGCCGAAGGACTCCCAGAGCCGGGTCAGCGCGACCGCGATCGCGAAGAGCACCGGCTCGACCACGTCGATCCGGTCGATCCACTCGGTGTTCTCAGCGCGCAGGACCTCCAGCAGCGACCATCCGGTCTCGGGGTCCAGCACGGCGGCGCACTCCCGCATGTGCTCGGCGAAGACCGGGGAGGAGTCCAGCAGCTCCAGCGCCATGCCCGCCCACTGCGCCCCCAGGCCGGGGTAGACGAACACGACTCCGCCGGGCGCACCGGCCCGCCCTCGGATCACCCTCGGAGCGGGGCGGCCCTCGGCGAGCGCGCTCAGCCCGTGCAGTGCGGCGTCCCGGTCCTCAGCGATGACCGCGGCCCGGTACGGCTCCGGAGCCGCGCCGGTGGCCAACGAGTGGGCGAGGTCGGCCAGCCGCGTCCCCGGCCGGTCGAGCAGGTGGTCCCGCAGCCGGGCGGCGCGGGAGCGCAGGTGGTGCTCGGTGGTGCCGGAGAGCACCAGCGGTACAGGCTCGGCCACGTCCTCGCTCCCCATTTTTGCGCAGACTCCTCCCACAAATCACGGAGGCGATCAGAAATGCCCACAACAATGCGCGGCGACATTTCGACCACCTCGCCAGTGTCGATGGCAATGCGACTGCATTGCTACCTTTTCGACAAAACTTAGGGGGTACCCCTAAGTTCCCCCCACGACCGCCCTAGATGCTGTAAGCAGCGTTGATGCGACCACTCGGCCCCCGGCGACCGGACAGAGAGAGGCCTTATCAGTCATGAAAAGAAGCCATATCGCATTTCTCGGAGTTCCCGCTTACGGCCACATGTACCCCACCCTCTCGGTCGCCCAGGAATTAACGAGAAGGGGCCACAGAACCACCTACGCGACCAATGAATCCTTCGCCGAGGACGTGCGCCGCTCCGGGGCGGCGCTGCTGGCCTACCCACCGGAGATGGCGAAGACGATCACCTTCGAGCTGGCCGACAACTCCAGCACCGAGGCCGTCCTGCTGGCCTGCATGCGATTCTTCGAGCAGAGCGTGCTGCATATCGACGAGCTGGCGGCGCGCTTTTCCGCCGACCCGCCGGATCTCATTGCCTACGATCCGCTCCTGCTCGGCGTGGCGACCGTGCTCGGCCGCCGCTGGGGCGTGCCGATCGTCGGGACGCACCCGAACCTCGCGTTCAACGAGACCTACAACTGGCCGGCGCGGAGCCAGCAGGAGGTGTTCGGCGGCCCCGCCCCGACGCGGGCGGCGCTGGACACCGTCGAGCTCATCACCCGGATGGCCCCGCTGCTCGCGGAGCACCAGATCGACATGAACGCGCTCACCACCACCCGCGAGCTGACGCTGACCTTCGTGCCGCGCGAGTTCCAGCCGTGCGGGGACAGCTTCGCCGACAACCACGTGTTCGTCGGCCCGGCCCTCGACGGCGCGGTCTACCAGGGCGAATGGGCTCCGCCGTCGGACGGCCGCCCGGTGCTGCTGGTATCGCTCGGCACGCAGTTCAACGAGCGCCCCGCGTTCTTCCGCCAATGCGCCGCCGCGTTCGGCGACCTCGACTGGCACGTCGTGCTGACGCTGGGCGGGCGCGAGCCCGATGCCTCGTTCGGCGAGATCCCGGCCAACTTCGAGGTCCGCTCGTGGGTCCCGCAGGCCGCGGTGCTCAAGCACGCTTCGGCCCTGGTGTGCAACGGCGGCATCGGCACCGTGCTCACCGCGCTGCACGAGCACACCCCGGTGGTCGTCGTGCCCGAGCTGACCGAGCAGACCACCATCGCCGACCGCGTCGCCGAACTCGGCCTCGGCCGCGTCCTCCCCCCGGCCGAACTCAGCGCGGAGGCGTTGCGGCAGGCCGTGATCGACGTCGCGGCCGACCCGCGGCTGTTGGCTCGCATCGACGAGATGGCCGGGCACATCGACGCCGCCGGTGGCACCGCGCGCGCCGCCGACGTGATCGAGACCCGGCTCGCCGACGCGGCGGACCAGCCGACGACCATCACCCGCGAGGACTTCCGCTACCCGAACATGCTGGTGGCCAACAACCAGCGCTTCATCGGCACCCCCGACCGCGTGCACGTCGTGCGCTCCACCAACCAGGTCGTCAACGCCGTCGCCGCGGCGGTGCGCGAGGGCGTCCGGGTCGCGGTGCGCAGCGGCGGGCACTGCTTCGAGGACTTCACCACCTCCGGCGTGCGGGCCCTCATCGACATGTCGCAGATGAACCGGGTGGAGTTCGACGCCTCGCGCAACGCCTTCATGATCGAGGCCGGCGCGACGCTGCGGCAGGTCTACGAGTCCCTGTTCAAGGGCTGGGGTGTCTCGATCCCCGGCGGCAACTGCACCGGGATCGGCCTGGGCGGGCACATCATCGGCGGCGGCAACGGGTCGCTGTCGCGCTCCTTCGGCACCGTCGTCGACCACCTGCACGCCGTCGAGGTCGTCGTGGTCGACGCCGACGGTCACGCGCGGGCCGTCGTCGCCACCCGCGAGCCCGACGACCCGCACCACGACCTCTGGTGGGCGCACACCGGCGGTGGCGGCGGGAACTTCGGTGTGGCGACCAGGTTCTGGATGCGCTCCCCCGGAGCTTCGGGCACCGACCCCGGCTCGCTGCTGCCGCGCCCGCCCGGCCGGATGCTGAGCGCGCAGCTGATCTGGCCGTGGGCGGCGCTGGACGAGAAGAGCTTCGTCACCCTCGTCGGCAACTACGGCCGGTGGCACGAGGAGAACAGCGACCCCGACTCACCGAACACTCCACTGTGGAGCGTCCTGCTGGCCTCGCGCCGGACCCCCGACCCCACCGCGCTCGGCGTCATGGTCAACATCCAGATCGACGCGGCCCACCCCGACGCCCAGTCCATGATCGACGGGCACGTCGCCGAGCTCACCGCGGGCGTCGACGCGCCACCCTTCGCACCGGGCTCCGCCGCTGCGCCGTGGCTGGACGGCTTAACGTGGCAGGGAATGGGCGGCCCCGACAACCCCGCCACCCGACGCATCAAGTACAAGGGCGGCTACCTGCGGCGGTCCTACACCGACGCGCAGCTGACCGCCACCCACCGCTACCTCAGCGAGCCCACCGACGCCGTCGGCTACCTCTTGCTGGTCGGCTACGGCGGCCAGGTCAACGCGGTCGCCCCCGCCGAAACCGCGCTGCCGCAACGAGATTCGGTGATCAAGGCGGTGTTCTGCTCGATGTGGGGCAGCGAGACCGACGACGAGGCGAGCCTGACGTGGATTCGGCAGTGGTACGCCTCGGTGTACGCCGAAACCGGTGGTGTGCCCGGCATCGACGAGATCAGCGACGGCTGCTACATCAACTACCCGGACGTCGACCTGGCCGACGCGACGCTGAACAAGTCCGGGCTGTCGTGGCAGGAGCTGTACTACAAGGACAACTACGCCCGCCTGTCGCAGGTGAAGTCGAAGTGGGACCCTCGCGGGATCTTCCACCACGCCATGTCCATCAGCTGACCACGCCGTTCAGCGCAGGACACCCCAGCGCAGGCCGATCGCGCTGGGGTGTTGTCGCCGTTCAGCACTGACGAACGGCGTCGGCGCGGTCGTTGGCCCATGACGGCACGTTCTTGGCGCCCACGGGCGGCCCCAGCGCGAGCACGATCCGATCGAGCACGATCTCGCGACCAGCGGACGTGTCGATCAAGCAAGCGGCATCGCCCACCTTGCCCACGAAATGCCAACTCGACACCTGGTCGCGCACCGTTTTCCCCAGGTTGACATATTTTGCGTCGCAGAATCCGACGCCCTCCGCGGGGCCGCCGAGGTCGGCATCGACGAACACGGACACGTACGGCCAGCACCCCGCAGGCGCTGCCTGGGCGGTGGTCGGCGCGACCAGCCCTCCGGCCAGGGTCAGTCCGAACGCGATGGCTGGGAGAACACGTCGAGCGCGCATGAACGATCTCCTCCGATCTCTACTGGTGGTCGATCAGGTTTCGTTGACGATCCGCAGTGCGCCGAACAGCAACGCCAGCACGACGTAGCCCGGCAGCGCCACCACGCACCTCAGCACGAACGTCGAGCTTCGCCTGCGCAGGAAGAGCCAGGCGACGAGACCGGCCAGCAAGCCGGGCAGCAGCAGCCTGGCGGTCACCCCGCCCGCGACCTCCGGCGACGGAAACCCCAGCGCGATCCCCACGATGACCAGCGCCGCCCCGAACCACACGAGTCCCGCGAGCAGACACTTCACAAGGGAGGTCCTGCCCATCACCGGCGGGCCGGGCGGCACAGTGGGCGGCTGCGACGAGGAATACACAGTTCTCTCCTGCTCAGTGCGAAACGCGATAACCCGCCAAACAATGGCAGGCACGCGAACGCTAACACCGCCAACTGACCGACTCCGACCATCCCAATGGACGTGTAGCCAAAAACAGGGACGGCAAGCCCTCCAACAGAAACGACATGAGGAAACCTCATGCCCGCCCGCAAATAGTGAACCCTGTCGGACTTTCACCAAGAATTCAAGAAACAGAAAGGGCGCCCAACACTTCAGCGCCATCCGCAACAGTACAGTGTCCGATGTACTGTTGCCGGTGGACTGCCGTGACCGAGGAAGGGGCGCTGCCGTGGCCGCCGTCGCGCTTGTGCTGTGCGTGCTCTACCTGACGCTCGCGTTCGGCGTGCGGACCGTCCTGCACCGCCGCCGCACCGGCTCTTCCGGCTTCCACGGCATCAGCGGCCGGGCGGGCTCCGCGCAGTGGTGGGGCGGGGTGCTCTTCGCCGCCGCCGTCACGGCGGGCCTGGCCGGACCGGCGGCACAGGTCGCGGGCCTGATCGGCGCGGTCCTCGATCACCCCGTGCTCGACGTGGTCGGAATCGTGCTCGCCGTTGCGGGGATCGTGGGCACGTTGCTCGCCCAGCAGGCGATGGGGGCCGCCTGGCGGATCGGAGTGGACCCGGACGAGTCCACCGACCTGGTCCGCCTCGGCCCCTACGCGCACGTGCGCAACCCGGTGTTCACCGCGATGATCATCACCGCCGCCGGGCTGACGCTCATCGCGGGAGATGTGCTGTCACTGCTGGCTTTCCTCGCCCTGGTGGTCGCCATCCACCTCCAGGTGCGCACCGTCGAAGAGCCCTACCTGCTCGCGCACCACGGCCAGGACTACGAGCGCTACCTGGCCACCACCGGCCGCTACCTGCCCAGGCTCCCCCGACGATCGGACCGCACCGGCTAGCGGCCTCCGGGCGCGTCCCCTGTTCCTGGGGCAAACGGACATTCGCGTCGTCAGTTCCAGGCAGGCGAAGAAACGCGCGAACACCATCCGACGACTGGTTTCCGGACTTGCGCTTCGAACCCCAACACAAGGGCTGTTTCTGCTTCTAGCCGCTTCTCAAGAACACTTTCACGAGGGCGTCATGCAGATCCGACGGAAGCCGAACCTGGGACGGCCCGTTGGTGATGGCCCAGGGCTGGTCCAAGCAGCTCAACCGCGGCAACCACACCTGTCCCGTCCAAGTCCAAGCGGTCCTCGAGACCGGCCGCGGTGAAGGCGGCCACCAGGTCGTTCCTGCCTTCGGTGAAGTGCGCCCAGCCTTCGTGGTGCACGGGCACCACCCGGCGGGCGCCCAGAATCCTGGCTGCCTCGGCCGCTTGGGCGCTGTCGAGAACGATCGGCGTTCCGTCGAAGAGCACGGAGAAGCGCGGTGCCCCGGCGAACAGGATCGCGGTGTCGACGGGGCCGAAACGCTCCGCGATCTCCTCGACCGCGGCGAGCGAGGCGTTGTCCCCGCTGACGTAGACGGTGGGCAGCGCGGTCCCGGTCAGCACGAAACCAACGACCTCGCCGGTGATCTTCTCGACCTCCTCGCGCGGTCCGGGCCCGTGCACGGCCGGCACCCCGGTCACCGTGAGGGTGCCGCCCCCGGGACGGTCGAGGACGGCTCGTTCCCAGTCGGCCAGCCCTCGGGCCGTGCCTCGAAGGCGCTGGGCACCGCCGGGCGTGGTGAGGGTGAGCGCGACGTCGGCGAGCAGTGCCCGTCCGGCGGTGTCGAGGTTGTCGGGATGCTCGTCGTGGGAGAGCAGCACGACGTCGATGCGGCCGAGTTCGGCCGCCGTGGTGCGGGCGGGCGCGGTCTTGGTCAGCGAGCCGCCGGGCACCTCGTAGTCGCCGGGACCGTCCAGGGTCGGATCGGTGAGCACTCGCAGACCGCCGTACTCGACCAGGGCGGTCGGGCCGCCGAGCACGTGGACGGGGACCTGCTGGAACGCGGGTGGATACGGGGCCACCACGACTCCTCACGCTTGAAGGTGTTTCCATCCGTGAGGAAGGACGGTAACCGTGTCTCACGGATGAACACAAGCGCTACCATGAGACTCATGGCAGAACACGCGCTCCCGCCCGCCCCAGGGGCCGAGCGCTACGTCGCGCTCGACTTCGCCAACAGCGCACTCGCCCTGCCGAACGGGCAGTTCGTCGACCACCTCGGCACTCCGACGGCGACGGCCGCGTGGCTGCGGGAGCACGGCCTCGCGCCCCCCGGCGTCGAGGTCAGCGAGATGTGCGCGGCGCAACTGCGCTCACTGCGCGAGCACCTCAGGTCCCTGTGCGCCGCCCGCGTCGACGGGGTACCCGCCCTGCCCACGGCGCTGTCCGCCGTCAACGACGCGCTGAGCCGGGCTGCCACGGCCGAACTGCTGCACTGGGACGACACGACCGGCCCCTACCGCGCGATCCCGTGTCCCACCAACGAGATCCTCGCGCACGCCCTCGCCACCCTCGCGGCCAACGGGGCGGACCTGCTCACCGGCCCCGACGCCGAACGTCTCGCCCGCTGCGGCTCAGCCCCCTGCAACCGGTTCCTGCTGCGCCACGGTCGCCGCCACTGGTGCTGCACGCGGTGCGGCGACCGCGCCCGCGCCGCCCGCGCCTACTCCCGCCGCACCCCCAGCTGACAAGTCGGGAAGCGCACCCGTGCGCGCGATCACGATGCAACCCGTGCTCACCGCCGAACCGCCCCTGGCCGTTGGAGGTGTGCGGGTGACCGACAGCTCCACCGGCACCGTGCTGGCTCTCAGGCTCGGTCGTGCTAGCCCAACACGACCGTGGTCCCGTCATCGGCTCGCAGCACCCGGTGTTGGCAGTGCAGCTGGACGGCCTCGGCGAGCACCGTGACCTCCGCGTCGCGGCCCAACCGGGCGAGATCGGCTTCGCCCGGGCGTGCCAGGTGGCTGGCCGAGCGCCACTGCTGCGCGATGATCGGGCCCTGGTCCAGCTCGGCGGTCACGTAGTGGGCGGTGGCCCCGACCCCCTTGACGCCCCGCGTGGCGGCCTGCCGGTACGGCCGCGCCCCGACGAAGCTGGGCAGCAGGCTGTGGTGCACGTTGATCGCCGGGACGTCGTGCTCGTCCAACCACGCGCACAACTGCGGCGACAGAATCCGCATGTAGCGGGCGAGCACGACCAGCTCCGCGCTGTGCTCTTTGACCAGTCGACGCAGCTCCTCCTCCGCCTCCGCCGGGCCCGTGTCATCGATCCGTAAGCGCGTGAAGGGAATCCCGTGCGCGGCGGCGACGGGCTCCAGCGTGCTGTGGTTGGACACGACGGCGGCGATCTCCACGTCCAGCCGGCCGTTGGCCCACCGGTCGAGCAGGTCCGCCGCGCAGTGCGTCTGCTGGGAACCGAGCACGAGCACGCGAGGGCGGCGCGTCAGTGAGTGGATCTCACATCGCGCCACCCACTGCGTCCCGATCGCGGCGAAGCCGTCCCGCAACTCACGCTCCGGCCGGTCTGAGCGGAAGACAAGGCGCACGAACAGGTTCCCCGCGGCATCAGGTGCCACACGGGTTTCCCCGACCAGCCCGTGCCGGCCCACCCACTCGAGCACCATCTCAATCGCGCCGCCCCCGCCCGGGACGGCGCCGACGAGCACGTACTCCCCGGTCCCCATCACGCCTCCGCCCGGCGCCGGCGCAACCCGTCCACAAGCACGCACACGACGTACAACACCAGCAGCGCGCCCACCATCACCGCGTTCCACACGCCGCTCAGCACCAGCCACCACGACCGGCCTCGCTTACCCCGTCTGTATGACATCTGCAATTCCCTTCCAGTCGTGGCGAACGACTCGGTCTTGCTGGCGGGATAGGTGGGCGGTGGCGCACCCCGCGCGGGGAAGCGGCCATTCACGGCGAAACTGGACAAACCTCGGCCCGGCTATTTCACCGCGCCGAGATCGAACTTCTCCGCTGATCACGTCAACGGCGCAGCCTTCCTCGCCGTCATACCCGAATGCTCTCACGCCGGATTTCAAGAATCTCCAACCAAATGTTCCCAGCGACGCGGTTTCATGCACACGTGAATCGTCGTGCGCGCCCGGGCCACCTGGAATGACGATCCGATGAACACAGGACGTCTCCGACCACCAGGACCTCGCAGTACCGCTCCAGAGCCAGCACCTCGGAAATCTCCTTGCGCCGACGGGAAGGTTTGCGCGCGGGAGGATTCCGCGCGCGGGGGCAACCTTTTCGCGAACTCCCCGCCGATCCCGGGATGCCGCGAGAGTGATGGGTGGAACGGCGACAAGGACGCGGAGAGCCACGAATCAGGGATCTTGGTCCAGGTTCTCTGAAATGCACGCACAACGAGTTGTCCACCATGGACCGCCACTGATGCGACCAAGCGCTCCACAGCACGGTGCCCGCGTCCAAGGCGATGAGGCTCCCGCCCGGCGCCAGCGGCACGGCTTTCCGGCGCGGGCCCCAACCGTTCAGGTGAATCTGAGATTCCTCGGATACCAGGCATCTACCGAATGCCCCTGGCAGACAGCCCGCAAAGCCGGTTGCTGACCGTAGTCACCGCCGCCGTGGCACGAGCGCGCCCAACTCGGGGTTAGCCTCCGTGGCGCCCTGTCCGACCATCCAGCGTCGCGAAGTGGGAACTCATGGCACACAACGATTCGCCGCCGCGCAGCGGCGTGCTGACCAAGCGCGCCTTGGTGTTGGCCTCGCACGCGGTCGAGCGGGCGGCCCTCGCCTCAGGCGGGCAGGACATGCTCGTGATGGCGATGTTCCAGCGGCTGCCGTACTTCGAGCGCGAGCGCCGCGTCTACACCGAGCTGGCCGCGCTGGCCAGCTGCACGGTGGTCGGCCTGGTGGACCGCGTGCGGCCGGACCTGCCGCACGGCGTGACGCCGGTGCTGCTGCGGGAGAGCGAGGAGCTGGCCAGGGAGTGGTCGGTGGTCGTGCTCTCCCCCACCTTCGGCGCCGCGGTCGTCGCCCACGACCTGGAGCGCGTCGAAGCGCGGGCGAGCTCGTTGGAGTCGGCTCGGTTGTTCGAGGGGCGCTGGGGGATGCGGCGCGACGAGGCCTACGCGGAGGCGGTGCGCCTGCGCGACGCCCTGGGCGACCGCCTGCCGCCCTCCGCGCGCGCCGGGCTGGACCGGGTGCTGCGCGGCGTGGTCGAGCAACCCGCCTCCGAGGTCGAACTGCGGGTGGAAGCGGTCGTGCGGCACCTGCTCGGCCGGTTGGAGCGCACCAGGACCAACTACCTCGACCTCCGCGAGAAGGTCGACGCCGATCGCGGGTTCGGCCGCGACCCGTGGACCGGGCTGCACTCCGCGGGCACGCTCGCGCCGTGGCTCGGGCTCAGCGCCCCCGACACCCTGCCCCTCGGTCTGGCGCTGGTGCGCGTGCCCGACCTGGTGGGCATGGAAGCGCAGCGCGGCGCGCGCACGGCCATGCACACCGAGAACAACATCGCCGACGTGCTGCGCAGGGAGCAGCGTCGGCAGGACCGTGCATTCCGCTTGTCCAAGACCGAGTTCCTGCTCGTGCAGCCCGGGGTGAGCGAACCCGCGCTGACCGCGTCCGGGCGCAGGCTGGCCGACCGCATCGGCAGCGCGCTGGCCGACTCCTACCCCTTCGTCGGGGTCACCGCCGAGGTCGCGACCGTCATCAGCACCAGCCGCCCACTCCCGCTGGACCAGCTGCGCGCGAGCCTCGCGGAGAACGTGCCGCCCGGCCACCAGTCCGCCGCGGACGTCCTGGGCCAGACCGCGCCCATCCCGGTCGTTCGCACACCGAGCACACTGGTGGACGCCGAACCCGGCGCCTGAGTGGGGCTGCTCTCCTCGGCTGACATCCGCACCCAGACCAATCCTTCGGTGCCACGGCGACGAACCACCCTGCTCGAGGTCTGTCTAGAGCAGGGGCGGAGAATTCATGGGCAGCACGGACAACCCATCGCGAGCAGGCGGCACGGTGGCCTCCGTGCGCATCACCGAGCAGGACGTGGTCACCGTCGACGTTCGAGGCGAGATCACCAGCGAGACAGCGGGCGATCTCGCGCGTGCCCTCGAAGCCGCGGCGGTTCGGCCCGCGCGGACGATCGAGCTCGACCTCACCGAGGTGAGTCACCTCAGTCTGGAAGGCGCAGCTCTGCTGGCCGAGTTCGCCCAGCGGTGCCGCGCCGAAGCCCGGAACCTGCGCGTGCACGGCTCCCCCGTCGTGCGCCACAAGCTCGGCCTCACCGGTCTCTCCGGCCTCGTCCCGACCTCGGACTGAACGTCGAGCGCGATCACGCGCTGTCGGGTTGGAGGGTGAACAGCACCCTGGTGCCACCCTCGGCGGGCGTCTGAATCCACAGCTCACCGCCGTGGCGCTGCACGATGCGGTGGACGATCGCCAGTCCGGCGCCGTGGCCGCCGCCGAAGGCCTCGCGCTCGTGCAGCCTGCGGAAGAGCCGGAGCACGTCCTCGCGGTGCGCTTCGGGGATGCCGATCCCGTTGTCCTGCACGTAGATCGCCGGCGTGCGCTCGGGTGTCGTCGTGGTGCCGACGGTGACCGTGCGCGGGTGCTGCGAGCGGGCGTACTTCGCGGCGTTGACCAGGAGGTTGATCAGGATCTCCTGGAGCCGCTGCGGATCGGCCAGCACGAGGGTCCCCGGCTCGGGAGCGGTGAGCTGGACGTCGTGCTCGTGCAGGCGCAGACCCGCCACCTCCAGCGCCGTGCGCACGGCCTGGGCCAGGTCGACCTCCTGCGGGCGCAGCTGGCCGTGCCCGAGCTGGGCGAAGTGCAGCAGCGAGTTGACCAGCTCGTCGGTGCGCTGCGCCAGCTGCTGGATCGTGTGCAGCCGCCGCGCGGTGACCTCGTCCAGCGCGCCCTCGGCGTCCTCGGCGATGAAGGTGGTGATGTTGGAGATGCCGCGCAGGGGTTCCTTGAGCTCGTGCGCGGCGATGTGGGCGAAGGTGTCCAGGTCGTTGTTGGCCCGGCGCAGCTCGTCGTTGAGCGCGGCGAGCCGGCGGCTGTGGCGCAGGGCGAGCGTGGTCAGCGCGCGGCCGAGTTCCGCCGCGCCCGCCAGGTCGGAGGAGGACCAGGGCACGCACCGTCCTCGGACGAGCGCCTTGTAGACCGCGGAGGAGCCGCGCGGGGTCAACCGTTCTCCGTGCGTGCCGAGCCGCACGGGGTGACCGGGATCGGCGGCCCACGTGCGGGAGGCGCTGCGCTCCCCCCGCGTCCAGGCGAGCAGATCGCCTGTCTCCGGCAGCGCCAGGACCAGCACGCCGCTGAGGTCGTTGGCGTGCGCGGCGAGGTCGGGGTGGTGCTCGGTCAGGCTGTCGCTGCTCCAGACCTCCCCTGGGGCGAGCTCGGGCAGTCGCGGCCACAGCGCGGCGAGGCCCTCCCAGCAGGAGTCGGTGTCGTGGTGCAGCACCGTCGCGTGGCCGTCGCGCTGCAGAACGATGCCGTCGGCCGGGACCAGCTCCTTCAGCAGGTCGACGCTGGCGGCGATCGAGTCGGTGGTGTGGGTGTCCAGTGCCGGGACGAGACGGGAGAGCGCCGTTCGCGCGCGCTGCCGTGCGAGGGAGGTCTCGGCCTCTTCGAGCGCGGCGAGCTGGAGGGAGAGGCTGACGCCGAAGAGCTCGCACGCCGCGCGCACTTCGGCGTCCAGATGGCGGGGAGCGAGCCCGTGGCAGGCGATCAGCCCCCAGAGCCGTCCGTCGTGCAGCACCGAGACCGACATCGAGGAGGCCACGCCGATGTTGCGCAGGTACTCCAGGTGGAAGGAGGAGACGGTGCGCAGCGCGGAGTCCGACAGGTCCAGCGGCGCCTCCGCGTCGGCACCGGGCCGGGACAGCAGCAGCGCGGTGCGGTCGTCGACGTCGTGGATGACGCGAATCCAGTTGCGCTCGTAGAGGCGACGGGCCTGCGGCGGGATGTCGCTTGCCGGGAACCACAGGCCCAGCCAGGGTTCCACGCCGTCCGCGAGCGACTCGGCGAGCACCTCCCCCGGCCCGTCCGCGCCCTCGAAGCGGTAGGCCACCACCCGGTCGTACCCGGTGAGCTGACGGATCTCCGCCACCGCGGTCGAGCACACCTCCGCGACCGTGCGCCCGTGCTGGAGCCGGGTCAGCGCGGAGCGCACCTTGGGGTAGAACTGGGAGAAGTGGAAGGAGTCCTGCGCTGAACGCGGTTCGAACTCCAGCACCAGCAGGCCGTCCGCGCGGTAGACGGTGACGTCGAAGTCGGCTCCTGGCGGAACGCTCAGGTGCAACAGCCCCCGGTCACCCGTTGGCGCCGCCGCCGTGGCCTTCACCGCGCCCAGCCCATCGGGCCCGATCACCCGCGCCACGGGAGCACCGAGGAGTTCCTCCGCGGCCACCCCCAGGATCTCGGCACAGTTCTGGCTCGCCACCGCGACGCGGTCGTCGGCGTCCATGGCCAGCAACGCGCCGTAGGACTGGACACCACCGAGGCGGTGGATGGGTTCTCGTTGGCACAGCGCGAGATCGAAGGGCGTTCCGACTTCGGCTTCCGCCGCGCGTTCCCTTGGCCCGAGCGGGAGGGGGTCGTCCGGGCTGAGGTTCATGCCACTCCTGGTGTTCTCCCGCGCGAGTTGCCCGCCAGCGGTTCGTGGCGAACTGTACAGTCAGCCGTCGCCATCACAATGGCGCACAACACCAACGGAGTGGAGCGAAGAGCATGACCGCTCGCGTGCGGCCGTCATGGCAGTCACAACTGCACGCGCTGTGGAAATCCGCTTTCGACGCCGCCAACACCAAGGACTTCGCCCAGGAGCTCTACCTCGGCCTGCTCTCGATGCCGACCGCCGTTGGCGTCCTGGGCGCGCGGCTGGCGCCGAACGCGGGCGTGAAGGTCGTTCGGTGGGCCGACTCCGGCGGTATCCGCACCGCACCGGAAGGTCTGGCCGCCGAGGTGACCGAGTGGACGCGCGCCGCGCACGGGCAGGGCGTGCACCTCTCCGGCCCCTGCGAGATCACCGAGCTCACGCTCGCGGACCTGCGGCGCTCCACACCGTCACTGGCTTCGCGCGTGGCCGGGGCGGGTGCCACCGGGCTGCTGGTGGCGACCTTCGCCGTGGCCGGGCGGGAACACGGGCTGCTGGCCGTCGCGCTCACCCGGCTGCCCGCGCCGCGCGAGCTGGTGGTGGCGGTGGAGCAGGCGATCGACGTCATCGTCGCCGCCGACCACCGGATCAAGGACCAGATCGAGCTCGACGACCGCGCGGCCACCGACGCGATCCTGGCCGAGGCGTCGTTGCGGTTGGCGACGTCCCTGGACATCCACGAGACCCTGCGCTCGGTGGTGCGGATGGCCGTCCCCGGCCTCGCCGACGGGGCTGTGGTGCACCTCAACCAGGGAGACCACATGGCGCCCATCGCGTTCGCGCACGTCGACGCGCGCCGCGAACACCTGCTGGCGGAGCACGTCCGGGCCGGTCGGTGGGCGGGCACCGTGGTCGTTGACGGCACCGACCGCTCCTCGTGGGACGACATGCCCCGCCCCTCGCAGCTACCCGCCGAGGTGGACCTGGAGCTGATGACCACGACCGTCCTGCGCGCTCGCGGGCACGACGTCGGCCTGCTCACCTTCCTGCACCGCGACAGCACGCGGCGCTGGCCCGCCAGCGAGTTCCTGCACAACCTCGCCGGACGCGCCGCGCTGGCCATCGACAACGCCGGCCTCTACGAGCAACGCCGCGAGGACGTCGTGTCGTTGCAACGGCACCTGCTGCCCAGCACGCTCCCGCACGTCGACTCCCTGGAGTTCGCCACCGGCTACCACGTCGGCGACAACCGCCTGGACGTCGGCGGGGACTTCTACGGCGTCGTCGAGCAGCCCGACGGCACGGTCACCGCGCTCATCGGCGACGTCTGCGGCCGGGGTGCCGCGGCGGCGGCGTTGACCGGACTCGCCCGGCACACGCTGGAAACGATGCTGGAAACCGGAGCCCAGCCCGCGGGCGCGATCCAGTCGCTGAACACGAAGTTGTTGCGCGCCAAGGTCGAGCGGTTCCTGACGCTGGCCACGGCGACCTTCGGCCCCGTCACCGCGGAGGGGACGCCCGTCACGCTGCTGAGCGCGGGCCACCCGCCGCCGTTCCTCGTCCGCCGCGACGGCACCGTCGAGGAAGCCGCCTGCCGCGGCCAACTGGTCGGCCTGCTGGCCGACCCGCACCTGCGGCCCGCGCACGAATTCCTCCGCCCGGGCGACTACCTCATCCTGTTCACCGACGGGCTCGTCGAAGCGCGCAACGCCGACCGGGCGTTCTTCGGTGAGACCGACATCGAGGAAACCTTGTCCCGTCTGCGGGATCTGCCGCTCTCGGAGATCGCGCGCACGATGGTCACCGGAGCTGGGCGCTACACCGTCGACGACGACGCCGCAGTCCTGGTGATCCGCCACCGCGGCAACCGCGCCCTGCACCTCAGGCTGCCCGCGCGGGAAGCTGCCGGTGCCGCGCTGACCGCGCTGCGGCGGCTCCGCGGTGACGAGTCCGCCGCGCTCCCGGCCAGCATCACCGCGTTCCTGGAGGGCGCTCCGGAGGGCGAGGTCCTGGTCACCGTCGACGGCGACCAGGTCTGGACCCGCGTGGAGGTCTCCTCCACGGATTCGGCGTGGGGGCTGGTGTGACGACGATCCTCGTGATCGAGGACAGCGAACAGGACCGCGAGGCCATCCACCGCGCGCTCTCCCGCTCGCACCCCGAACTCGTGCTGGAGTTCCTGGCCGCCGCCGAGCTTGCCCACGATCGCCTGCGCGATGACAGCCGAGCACGGCCGTCGCTGGTCCTGCTCGACCTGAACATGCCCGGCGTGGACGGCTACCGGGTGCTGAGCCAGGTGCGTGAAGATCCCGCGCTGGCCGACCTGGTGGTCGTCGTCTTCACCTCCTCGACGACCTCCGCCGACATCGACCGCTGCTACGCGGCTGGCGCTGACAGCCACATCTACAAGCCGGTCAACTTCGCGCTGTTCCGCACCGTCCTGCAAGGCGCTCTGGACTACTGGCAGGCCAACGAGTTCAGACGAGCACCGAACCCGCCGCACCGGACCGACCCAGCGCCACTGTGATGCGGGCGCTTGCCAGCGCGCCTACGGTCGTCGTGTGACGAGAGTGGTGATCGTGGGTGCGGGGCTCGCCGGTCTGAGCGCGGCCGAGGTGCTGAACTCCGCCGGTGTCGAGGTGGCGGTGCTGGAGTCCTCCGACGAGGTCGGCGGGCGCGTGCGCACCGACGTCGTGGACGGCTACCGGCTGGACCGGGGTTTTCAGATCCTGTGCCCCGCCTACCCGGAGGTCCGGGCCCGCGTCGACCTGGACGCGTTGCGGCCCAAGGCTTTCGACTCGGGGGTGTTGGTCAGCAAAGACGGTCGTCTGCACGCTTTCACCGACCCTCGCACGGGTCCGGCAGCATGGCGGGAGGTGTTCGCGCAGCGGGTGCTCGGGCCAGGGGACCTCGCCGCGTTGGCCGCGCTCGCCGGACGCGACGTCTTCGCCGACGAGCGCGCGCTGGTGACCGCGTCCGACCGCGCCACCCGGGCCGAACTCGCGCGCTGGACGATCTCCGGCGCGGCGGTCGACTCCGTGCTGCGCCCCTTCCTGTCCGGGGTGTTCCTGGAGCCCGCGTTGGAGACCTCGTCACGGTTCTTCCACTTGGTGCTGCGCAGTTTTGGCCGCACAGCCCCGGTTCTGCCCGCGGAGGGCATGGCAGCGCTGCCACGACAGCTCGCCGCGCGCCTGCCCGACGGCACCGTGCGCGTGCAAGCCCCGGTCGCGGAAGTGACCAGCGGCGGGGTCAGGCTCATGGACGGTGAACGCGTCGAGGCCGACGCCGTCGTGGTCGCCACTGACGGCAGCGTGGCCTCGGCACTGCTGCCGGAACTGAAGTCACCGCGGTGGAACGCGGTGACCACGTGGTACTTCAGCGCGCCGGAGCCGCCGCTGGCGCGGCCAGTCCTGGTGCTCGACGGCGCCGGTGGTCCGGTGGTCAACACCGTCGTGCTCAGCCAGGTCGCTGAGACCTACGCCCCGAAGGACCGCGCACTCATCGCCGCCTCCGTGCTCGGCGCCGGAGACACCGTCGACGAGGCCACCGTTCGCGCGCACCTCGCCCGGCTCTACAACGTCGACACCGCATCGTGGGAGACGGTGGCGCGCTACGCGATCCCACGGGCACTACCGGCGATGCCCGCGCCGCACCGCCTGCGCAAGCCCGTGCGCGTCGGCGATCGTCGCTACGTCGCCGGTGATCACCGCGACACCAGCTCCATCCAGGGCGCACTGGTGTCCGGGCGACGCGCCGCCCGAGCTGTGCTGGCTGACACGGCTCAGGGCTGACTCAGCCGCTCCCGGTAGCGCTTGGCCTCGCTGAGCTCACGTGGACTCCCGGGGAACCAGCCTGCTGCTGGAGCAGATGTGGCGCGCTCCGTGAAGAGCGCGCCGCGGTCAATGGTGGCGCTGCCCATGAGCCACAGAAGCGGTACCGGCGAAACCCACATCCCAGTCACCCACGGAACATGGGGCGCGCCGGGCTTGTTCGTCCGGTCCCAGTACACCGCCACCGACACCTTCTTGCCGTTATTGAGCAGAATCACCTGGACTTCGACCGGCCGCCCGCCAGACTTCCAGAAGGTCGTCGCGATCAGCTTGCCCTAGCGTGGCAAGAATTGATGCGCTCACTGGGCGGGCAGGGCCCTCCGCCGCAGGTGGACAAGGCGGAGGCAGGCGTTACCATCAGACCGGCCAGCGCTGGAGCGACGGCTTCATGATCATCTCGGAATTCACGATTCACCGAGACCACATGAGGTGAACGCTGTTTATCAGCACCACGGGACTACAATGGTTCCCGTTCACGTCGCCCCCAAAGGGATAAAGCCCAGAAACGCTCGTTGTGTCGGCGACCACGGTGTCGCACTGGCCGCGACCCGACCGGGCACCGCGACCGCGATTCGGTCATGCGCGGCGGGCAAGGCCTGTCGCATCCGAGGCGTTCTTGCGCTTGCGCAGCTCGGCCGTCTTGAGGCGGTTCTGACACCTGGTGGAGCAGAACCTTCGCGTGGCGTTGCGACTGGTGTCGACGTACGCACGAGCGCACCGCGGGTCGGCGCACGTCGAAGCCCGCGCGGCATGGCCAGCGGCCAGCAGGCGGGCCAGCGCCTCAGCACAGATCGCGGCCCACATCGTCACGAGTCCCACCTCGGCCGGGTGGTGGTGCAGGCGCCACACGCCCCCCTCCTTGGCCAGGTGCGGATGAGCGGAGTGCGCGGCCAGCAGCGCGTTGAGGCGGGCGGCGGCGCTGTCGTCCTCGCGGGCGGCGAGATCGACGAACACCTGACGCAGGCTCCGCGCCAGACCGATGAACGCCGGGACGTGACTGGCGT
Source organism: Allokutzneria sp. NRRL B-24872 (assembly GCF_002155965.1). GTDB lineage: Bacteria > Actinomycetota > Actinomycetes > Mycobacteriales > Pseudonocardiaceae > Allokutzneria. Next base: position 16,508 of record NZ_MUMH01000045.1, on the reverse strand, counting down.
TGACCTGCTCCACCGACAGTGGATCACCTGCCAGCACCTCGGTCAGCACCGCGACGACCGCTCCTGGGCGCGCGACCTCGGCTTCGGCATCCGGATCGAGCGCGAGCCGGTTCGCCAGGTCCACGGCCACGAGCACGCCAGCATCGATGTAGCTGTCCAACTTCACTTGACCAGTGACACCCCTCCCCATAATGTGCCTACCGTCCGATAGTACGACAGTGACATCATCCCGCCCCAGGAGGCCCCGTGCCGACCGGAACGACCGTGCACATCCGTCCCGCCGCAAGCGGCGACACCGCCGAGACGGCCCGGGTCTGGCAGGCCGGGTGGCTCGACGGGCACCTCGGTCACGTACCGGAGGAACTGCTCGCCGTACGCGGGCCGGAGTACTTCACGGAGCAGGCCGCCGCGTGGGTCGACTCCACCCTGCTGGCCGTCACGCCGGACGGGACGGTCGTGGGCATGGTCGTCGTCGCTGGCAACGAGCTCGTCCAGCTCGCCGTCGACCCCCGAGCCCGCCGTCGCGGAGCGGGCACCGCGCTGCTGCGCGCCGCGCAGGACCGCATCTCCGAACACCACGACACCGCCTGGCTGGCGGTGGTGCCCGGCAACTCCCGCGCTCGGGACTTCTACCAGCGACACGGCTGGACCGACAGCGGCCCGGTGATCCACGCGGCCCCCGCCGGAGCGGGCGCGGTGGCCGAGACCATCCCCGTCCCCGTTCACCGCTACACCATTGGACTCACCAACGGCCGAAACCCGCGATGACCACCACGGCCCGCGCCGCCGGGACACTCGACCCCTACTCCTCCGTTCGCCGGGCAAGCCCGTTGAGCACCGCGGTCATCTGTTCCTCGGTGTCGTTGCCGAGCTTCTCGAACACCACCTTCCCCAGCGGCGCCGCGAGCTTGGCAACGCCCTTGAACTCGAGCTCGTTGGTGTAGGTGATCGTCGAGCCCGCTCCACTGGGCGCGATCTCGATGATCTCGGTGGACGTGGCGGTGTCGTTGCGGCCGACCAGCACGATCCGTTCTCCGGTGAGCTCTTCGAGCGTGTAGGTCAGCTCCGTGGTGATACCCGCGATCTTCGAGGTGTTGTGCCAGTTCGCCCCGACCTCGATCGGGCCGCTGCCGTTGCGGGCGCAGCGCTGCGTGCCGGGGTCCCACTGCTCGGCGTTGCCGAAGTCCGCCAGGTACGGCACGACGACTTCGGGCGCGGCATCGACGGTGAACGTGCGGGAGACGGTTGTCATCCAGGAGTCCTTTCGGCGGTCGTCGATGCGGGGTACCGCCCCAGGAGCACCGCTACACAAATCAGGTCGCGATCGGCGTGCGTCGAGCCACAGGGTCCGCGTTGCGCACCACCGACCAGCCATCGCCGTGCCATCCCACTTTGGGGTCATGTAGCGCCGAGTTCGCGATGGGGTGCGCGAAACTGGCCTCATGGCGGTCACTCGACGGATCTTCTTCAGCGGCGCGATGGCGGCGCCCTTTCTCGCGCAGCTGGGCAGCGGCGCCCCGGCGAACGCCTCTACGACGCTGGACGTGCGCTTCACCGTGCTCAACGGGCTCGGTGAGATCCGGCTGACCGAGCTGGCCCGCACCCGGCTCGCCGGGGAGAACATCGTGGTCGAGGCCGTCGCCCCGGCGGCCCCGGTCCTGGGCGCGGACGGCAAGACCGTCGAGGGCATCACGCTTCCGCCCGAGTACGCCACCGGCTCGATCACCGCGCTCGGTCAGCCCAGCGCAGGCTCCGGCCGCGCGCTCGGCGGCGTGGTGCTGCGCAACGCCAGGGCCCGGATGGAGATCACCGGCATCCGGACCTCGGTGCCTGACGGGCGGATCTTCGCCTTTCTGAAGGTCGACGACCAGTGGGTCGGCGAGCTGCCGCTGTACGTCAGCGATCCCAGCGCCGTGCGCTTGTCCGTGGAGCCGGGGCTGCCGGGCAAGCCGACCGCGCTCAAGGGCAGCGGCATCCCGATCACCCCGTCCAAGGACGGTGTCGATGCCTTCACCAAGGCCTTCGGCGTCCCGCTCTTCACCGAGACGGACAAGGTGTTCACGGCCTCCGGTAGCGGCCTCGGACTGCCGCTTCCGGTGCTGCCGGGCTGACCGTCAGGCCCGGCGCAGCAGCGCCTGCTCGGGATGCGTCCTGGTCGTGGCGATGGCGACGGCCTGAAGGCGGCTGGCCCGCAGGAACGGGTAGGCGGCCTCCCCGTGCGTGCCACCGCTGAGTCCCGTCCCGCCGAGCCCGGGAAGGTACGGGGCGTGCGCCAGGTGCGAGTCGTTGACCTTGAGCACTCCCCCGTTGGTCACGCCCGTGGTGAACCGCTCGACGACCTCCGGGCTCTCGGTCCACAGGGAGTTCCGCAGGCCGTACCGGTTGCCGTTGAGGAACTCGACACAGCGCTCCAGCAGCTCCGGCTCGTCCTCGGGCACGACGACCGACAGCAACGGGAAGAAGGTCTCCTCGCGCACCGCGCGGACGTTCTCGGCCTGGTCGAAACCGTTGACGCGCAACACGGTCGGCTCGATGAACAGACCTCGGGGATCGGGTGCTCCGCGCAGGTCGATCTGCGCGCCGCCACAGATCTTCGTGGCACCCGCGCTCATCGCCTGGTCGAGGCTGCGTGCGAAGGCGGTGGTGCGGAGCACGGGGCTGAGCACCGTGTCGGAGTCCTCCGGGTCACCGGGAGCGAGCGCCGAGGCCGCCTCGTCCAGCCGTGCCAGCAGGTCATCGGCGACGGCGGGGTGCACCACGGCGTACTTGGGGCTGAAGCACGTCTGGCCGGATGCGTAGAACGCCTCAAGCAGCGCGGCGGCGGCGTGGTCGAGGTCGGCGTCGTGCCAGACCAGGACCCCGTCGTTGCCGGAGAGCTCCAGGATCGCCCGCTTGCCGCGCTCGACGCACTTCCGTTCCAGGGCGAGCCCGTTCTCGCTGGAGCCGAAGTAGTAAACGGTGTTGACCAGCGGACTCTCCAGCCACTGCCGCATGGTGACCTCGTAGTCGGCACACAGCACGGTGAACGCACCGGCGGGCGCTCCACGCGCTTCCAGCACCGGGATGATGATGTTGTGCAGGGCGTAGCTCAGCGAACTGGCGCAGCTGCGCGGAACGCGGATCACCACGCTGTTGCCCGCCAGCAGCACCAGCGACGCGATCAACCCGAACAGCGGTGCGTTGGCCGGTGGATCGACGCACACCACGCCGTCGGGTTGGCGTTGCAGCACGATCCTGTGGTGCTCGGTGGTGATCTCCTGCCGCAGCAGCACTTCCGCCTGCTCGATGCTCTCCGGCCGGACGAGGTCGAGCACCACGTTGAGCTGGGCCTCGGCGAGCAGCCGCGGGCAGCCTTCCAGGCGCAGGACGCGGGACAGCTCCTCGCGGTGCGCCAGAAAGGCCGCGTACAGGTCGCCGATGTAGGCCAACCGATCCGCCAAGGGCAAGGCGCGCAATCGCGGTACCGCCGCCGCGGCGGCCCGCAACGCGTCCTGCCCCTGCTCGGGAGTGGACAGCGCGACCGAGCAGAGCACGTGCGGATGGGCGTGCAGTTCCTCCTCGGAGCCCTCGCGCAGCAGGCGGAACAGGGTCGCCGCCTCGGTCCCACTCGGATCGAGCACGGTGCGCACGCTCAGCCCGTACGCGCGTTCGTCGGAGTCGACCCGCTCGCCGCCGATGTAGAGCGGGAAGTGGCGAACAGCTGTCCTGGTCACGTCGTCTCCTCGGCGTTGAAGTAGCTGACCAGCGAGCGTGCGAGGTCGTCGATCCCACTGCTCGCGACGACTCGCATGACCGGTATCTCGCGGCCGAACCTGCGCCGCATCTTGGTGACGAGTTCCGCGCCCATCAGCGAGTCCACGCCGAGCTGGTCGAGCGGACGGTCTCGGTCGATGCGCTCCGGCGCCACGCCCAGGACCTCGGCGAGCGTGCTGACGATGCTGTCCGCGACCAGCTCGGCCGCCTCCTCCGGTGTCGCCGAGCGCAGCCGCTCCAGCAGGTCGTCGTCCTCCTCGACGGCGGCCTGCCCGCCGCCGAGCGAGCCGAGTCGCGGCGTGCTGAGGTGCGAGTACAACCTGCGCAGGAACTCCCCGTCGTGGCTCCACACCACGGAGACGTCGGGTCCGCCGACGAGATCGTCCAGCGCCTCGCGCACGTGGCGCCGTGACAGCAGGTTCAGTCCCGCCCGGGTGACGGTCCGAGCGGTCTTCTGGTTGCGCGCCACGTAGCCGACTTCGCCGAGCGCGCCCCAGGCGATCGTCTGCCCGACCTGCCCGCGTTCCCTGCGTGAACGCGCGAGCGCTTCCAGGTACAAGTTTCCCGCGCAGTAGGCGGCCTGCCCGGCGTTGCCGAACACCGCCGCCGCGGAGGAGAACATCAGGAACAGGTCCAGTTCGTGCCCGGCGGTGACGCGATCGAGCACCATCGCCCCGGCCATCTTCGGTGCGAGCACGGCGCGGAAGCGCTCGGCCGTCAGATCAGCGGTCATGACGTCGTCGAGCACCATCGCCGCGTGCACGACTCCGCGCAGCGGTGCGCTGAGCGAGGCGACGATCACGCGCATCGCCGTCTCGTCGGTGACATCGGCCGCATGCACGCTCACGTCGGCACCGCGCGCAGTGAGGTCCGCGACGAGGTCCCGCGCTTCGGGAACCGCCGTTCCACGCCGGTTGACGAGCACGAGGTGCTCGGCGCCACGATCGACCAGCCAGCGCGCCACCTCGGCACCGAACCCGCCGGCACCGCCGGTGATCAGGTAAGCGCCCGCCGGGTCAGCCGCGAAACCCTTGTGCTGCGGGGCCTTCTCCACGAAAGGGCGCTCGTCGAAGGTGATCACCAGCTTGCCGATGTGCCGGGAGTGCTGAAGGGAGCGGAATGCCTCCGCCGCACGGCTGGCGGGGAACGCCCGGTACGGCACCGGTCGCACAGTCCCGCCTTCGACGCGGTCGGCGATCGAGCGGTGGTAGGTGGTGACCGCCGAAGCGCGTCGCTTGCTCAGCTGGTCGACGTCGACGACGAAGTAGCTGATGTTCTCGCGCAAGGGGAACAGGGAGATGTTGCGGTCGCCGTAGAGATCCCGCTTGCCGAGTTCGACGAACCTGCCGCCGAAGCGCAGCAGTTCCGCGCTGCGGCCGATGAACTCCCCGCCGAGTGAGTTGAGCACGACGTCGACACCACGGCCACCGGTGGCCGCGAGCACATCGGTGACGAAGCTGAGGCCGCGTGAGTCGAAGACGTGCTCGACCCCGAGCAGCCGCAGGAAGTCCCGTTTCTCCTCGGTGCCCGCTGTGGCGATCACCGTGGCACCGGCGAACTCGGCGATCTGGAGAGCGGCCAGGCCGACTCCGCCCGCCGCGCCGTGCACCAGCACCGTCTCCCCTTCGGTGATCTTGGCCAGGTGCAGCAGGCCGTAGCCCGCGCTCAGCAGCGTCACCGGCATCGTCGCCGCCGCGGCCATGTCGATGCCCGGTGGCACTCCGACGACCAGGTCCTCGACCGTCAGCACGTGCGAGGCGAACGAGCCGGGCGCGGAGCCGAAAACCTTGTCCCCGGGCCGGAAACGCGTCACGCCGGGACCGACGGCGACGACCTCCCCCGCGCACTCCCCGCCCAGGCGTGAACCGGTCATCCCGGCTTCCACCACCCAGCCCGGCAGCATACCGACCGCGAGCAGCGCGTCCCGGTAGTTGATGCCCGCGGCGTGGACCTCGATGAGCAGTTCGCCCTCGGCCGGCACCGGCAGGGCCATCTCCACCCACGCCAGTTCGTAGGAGGTTCCCGCGTCGCGGGCGATGAGCTGGTAGGGCGTCGAAGGATCAGCAGGCGCCGGAGGGAGCTCGCGCAGTCTCGGCACGAACCGGCCGGCGACGGTGAGCACGATCTCGTCCTCGTCGGTGGGGTCGAGGACTTCACCGGCGATCCGCTCGACCGGCACGCCCTGCCCGACCGAAACACGTCGCAGACCCAGCAGGCTGTTCTCGGCGGCGACGGTGCGCGTGGCTCCCCACAGGGCCGCGTCGATCGGGTCGTTCGCTCGTTCAGGCGCCGGGTTGACGCCCGTCCCGCCGCCGATCAGCCACAGGCGGATCTTCACTTCGGCGGCGGCGATCGCGAGAGCGCGGACGAACTCGAACCGCCGAGTGGTGGTGTCGACGGCGTCGTGCGGATCTGCTTCGGACAGCACGAACACCACGTCGGTCTCCGGTGTGGTGAACCACCCGTTCACGTCGGCTTCGGAGGCCAGCACCGTTGGCGCGCCCAGCCTCTCGGCGAGTTGTGCGGCCAGTTCCGACTCTTCTTCCGCGACGACGACCGCACGGCCGATCACCTGGGGCGCCGGGGTTTCCGGAAGCGGCGTGGAACGTGGCTCCCTGCTCGCCACCACGACCGAACACAGGTCACCGGTCGTCACGGCGTGACAATCGCGGAAACCGTTGGCACGCAGCAGCTCTGACCACTCGTGCACATCGCGTTCGGTCTTCGCCCAGAATCCTGGCTCCAGGCCGAACGGCAGGGCCAGCACGTGTGGGTCGTGCGTCTCCACCAGCACGAGGCGGCCGTGGTCGGCCAGCAGTTCCGCCACGACGAGCACGTGCTCGGCCGCGTGCAAGGCGTTCCTGGCGACCACGACGTCGAAGCTTCTCGGCTCGACATCAGGGGAGTCGAGGTCGAGGGTTCGGTACCCGACGAAGTCGTAGCGCGCGAACCGCGCCTCGGCCAGCGCCAGGAAGCTCTGGGACGCATCGGTGAACAGGTAGCGAGCGCGGTCCGCAGGAAGGACGGGCAGCAGCGCCGCCGCCAGCGCGCCCGTGCCTCCCCCGATCTCGAGGATTCTCAACGGACGATCGGCTGGCCACGCCTCGACGAGGTCTCGCAGCACGCCGGCAGCGGCTCGGCTGCTGGGGACCAGCGCTGGCGACAGGTCGTGGTAGTGGGTGAGGGTGTCGCTGCCGTGCGCGGGCAGGAGGATGTCGACGACGTCCCGCTCGCCGCGCAGCAGCTCGGCCAGGTGCATGCCACAGCGGCCCACCAGGGTGAGTTCCGGTGTGTGCTCGGGAAAGTCGCCGATCAGTTCGGCGAAACCGGGGTCGGTGGCGGTGGATCGGACGCGCCAGCGCGTGCGGCCCCGGAACTCGCCGAGCCATTCGAGGTGACCGTGTTCCACGGCCAACCCGGTCAGCAGGTCGAGCAGCCGGGAGTGCTCCGGTCGCACTCCGAGGTCGTCGGTGAAGAACACTTCGGCGCCGTCGGTCAGCTCGGTGAACGCGCGCACCGCGAAGGCTGCGGTCGAGGCGAGCCGTCTGCGCCGGAACTCCGCGTGGCCCGTCACTTGGCGCGTATCGGCGCGCGGCGATTCCACCTCCGCGCTGGGCGGTAGTTCCCTCGGCGCAGCCCGGAGTTCTGTGTGCTGCCGCAGAACCTGGCGTCGGCTGGGCAGCTTCACCCGGAGGAACCGGCAGTCGAGCAGTTCCAGTTGAACGCCGCCGTCCTGGTCGGTGAGCACGATGTCCGCGGCGGCCCAGCTCTCCGAGACCGCGCGGCAGCGGAAGTACACCGCTCCCGTCTCCGTCGGCGTGTCCCACAACCGCGCCGAGCCGACGGCGACGGGCATGTAGGAGTCTTCGTCCGCGACGAATCCGCGGTGCAGACGGCCGAGTTCGATCGCCGCCTGCGGGGCGATGTCGGTCCAGGCCGGGTGTGCGTGGAAGCCGGTGAAATCCAGATGACGGCAGTCGTAGTCGCCCAGGATCTCCATCCCGTCCACCCACAGCCCCGTCATGACGAGGAAGTCCGGACCGTAACCGAGGCCGATCCGTTCGGCGTCGCCGTAAAGCGTCTCGCGGTCGACGTGCTCACCGCGCTCGGCGAACCGGGCGCGCAGCGCCGCGAGGTCCAGTGGCGGCGGGGTCGCGGCCACCCTGCGCCGTACTCGGCCGCGTGCGTGGGTCTGCCACGGTTGCCCGTCTGCCGAGCGCGTCGCCACCCGGAACACACCGTCCTCTTCGGACAGTGAGACCTGGGTGCGCGGCAGGACGACCTCGTCGTCGGGGGCGACCATCGGCTTGCTGATGTGCAGCTCGTGCACCTCCGCCGGTCCGTCGAAGACGAGCTGGCCCGCGGCCCACCCCATTTCCAGGTAACCGGCGGCGGGCATGATCGGCGTCCCCGCCGCGCGGTGACCGGACAGCCACGGCAGCCTGGCCGGGTCCACTGTGGACTGCCACGTCGGATCTGCGACGGCGGCGCGTTCACCGAGCAGCACGTGCTCCGGCGGTGTTCCGGTGTCGCTCCAGGTGTACTGGCTGCCCAGCCAGAACCGTTCGCGCTGCCACGGGTAGGCGGGCAGTGGCACGACCCGGCCCGGCTGCGGGAAGTGGCCGTCGATGCGCACTCCGGCGGCGAGCGCGGACTCCACCGTTCTCCGCAGGGCGCGGGCCCCGGGTTCAGACCTGGTCAGCGTGGGCAGCACCGCGAGCACGCCGTCCTTCGCGGCGCGCTTCACGTAGGTCTGCAGCACGGGCTTCGGGCCGATCTCGATGATCGTGTCAAACCCTTGGGCGACAAGGTGGTCCGTGGCAGCGGCGAACAGGACGGGTTCGCGGACGTTGCGCCACCAGTAGTCGGCGTCCAGCTTCTCGCCGGCCACCGGCTCACCGTTGACCGTCGAGACGAACTCGACGGCGGCCGGTCCGGGCGCTATGTCCGCCAACGCCGTGAGCAAGGACGGGCGCAGCGGCTCCATCGCCGCGCTGTGGAACGGGTAGTCGAGATCCAGCACGCGGCAGAAGACCTCGCGTTCCGCCAGGCGATCTGCGAGGTCGTGCAGATCTGCCTCGGGACCGGCGACCGTGACGTCGTCGGCGCTGTTGATCCCGGCGATCTCCACCCGCCCGCCGTAGCGCTCGAGGACCGTCTCCGCTTCCGCTGGCGCGAGGTTGACCGCCGCCATCGTGCCGGTGCCCGCCGTGGTGGCCTGGGCCGCGCTGCGCGCCACGACCAGTTCCACGGCCTGCTCGACGTCGTAGATCCCGGAGACGAACGCCGCGGCGATCTCTCCGACACTGTGCCCGTACACCGCTTCCGGGCGCAGACCGGCTTCGGCCAGCACCGCCACGACACCGGCCTGGACCGCGAACAGAAGCGGCTGGATCACACTGGTGTCGTGCAGCCTCGGGCCCTCGGCACGCAGCTCTTCAGTGACCGTCCAGCCGACGCGCGGAGCCAGTGCGGCGTCGATCTCGGCCACGACCCGCGCGAACACCGGCTCGGAGTCGAGGAGGTCCACGGCCATGCCGGGCCACTGCGCACCGTGCCCCGAGAAGGCGAAGGCCACCCTCCCCCGCTCTGTGACGCGCTGCGGCCCGACCTGTTCCGCCAAGCGTTGACGCGCCTCTTCCGCGTCCCCCGCGAGCACCACGCGGCAGAGCGCGTGCTTGCCGCGGCGCTGAGAGGAGGTGTATGCGACATCGACGAAGTCTGCGCAGTCGGCGAGGCGCCCGTCCATGCTCGCCAACGCTTCCACCAACGCCGCTTCCGTGTGCGCGGAGACGGTGACCGGCACCTTCGACCCCGCGTTCGCCGCTGGCTCTCGCGGTGCTGGCGGCTTCTCCAAGACCACGTGCACGTTCGCGCCACCGAAACCGAAGGAGTTGACACCGACCAACCGCCCCCGCGCGGGAATCCTTCGCTCCACAGTGGACAGTGCGAGGCCGTCGAAGTCGATGCTCGTGCTGCGCGGCGCGGCATTGGCCGTCACCGGGATCTCACCGTGCCGCAGCACCAGGATCGCCTTGCACAGCCCCGCCATGCCCGATGCCGGCTCCAGGTGCCCCAGGTTGCCCTTGACCGAGCCCACCGGCAACGGCCCGCCCGAACGGCGCAGCCCGAGCGCCCCTCCGATCGCCCGGCACTCCACCGGATCGCCGATCGGCGTTCCGGTGCCGTGCGCCTCCAGGTACGCGAGGTCGTCCGGATCGAGGCCGAAACCGTCGTAGACCTGGCGCAGCAACGCCTCCTGCGCCTCACCGCTGGGCAGCACCAGCCCGCTCGTGCGCCCGTCGCTGTTCGTCCCCGACCCCGCGATCACGGCGTGCACGTGGTCGCCATCGGCCATCGCGTCCGCCAAGCGCTTGAGCACCAGCACGCCGCCGCCCTCCGCGCGCACGTAGCCGTCGGCCTCGGCCGAGAAGGGACGGCAGTGCCCGGTCGGGGAAAGAAAACCCGCCTTGGCGAACCCGACGTAGGTCATGGGGTTGAGCAGCACGTTCAGCCCTGCGGCGAAGGCGACCCGCCCGCCACCGTGGCGCAGGTGCTCGCAGGCCAGGTGCACCGCGTTCAGGGAGGAGGCGCAGGCCGTGTCCACCTTCAGGCTCGGCCCGTGCACGTCCAGGTGGTAGGACAGCCGGTTCGCCGTGTTGGACAGCGCCGACCCCGAGTTGGTGTACGGACCGATCGAGGTCCGCAGCACCATCTGCTGACCGCCGTAGTCCAGCGAGGAGACCCCGACGAACACCGCGCTGTCGGTGCCCGACAACGTCCGCGGGTCGATGCCCGCGTCATCGAGCGCCTCGATCCCCAGCTCCAGCAACAACCGCTGCTGCGGGTCGACGCACACCGCCTCGCGAGGGCTGATCCCGAAGAAGTCCGCGTCGAACCCGGCGACGTCCTCCAGGTAGCCGCCCGCGAACGTGTAGGACTTGCCCGGCCGCAGCTGGTTGGAGTCCCAGTGCCGCTGGACGTCGAAGCGCTCCGGCGGCGGCGCCCCGACCGCCTCCCGCCCCTCGGACAACAGCGACCACAGCCCCGCCAGGTCACCGACCCCACCGGGGAACCGGCACGCCACACCCACGATCGCGATCTTGTCCCGCACATCGGGATCGTTCCGAACCCACCGCACCCGGAGCCACGGCGAAGCGGTCACGCCACCCGGATGACCAACCCATCAGGTGATGCCGCGCGGGCGGCCCGCCCCCGTCACCGGCCCACCCGTCGAGGCGAGCTGGCACACCCACGTCGCAAAGCACAGGTCGAATGACTGTCCACTGTGGACCTCCCGTGCCGCCCGCGCCGACGTTGACAAAGCATCAGTCGGAAGCAAATACTCGGGGCCGACTGATTGGAGGCGAACACATGGGTTCGAGTAGCCGACGCGCGGTGTCCAACTCGTTGGGCCTGGCGGTGCTGGGGTTGCTGCTGGAGGCGCCGACGCACCCCCATGCCATGGCCGCCACCCTGCGGGACCGCGGCATGGACCGGGTGTTCAAGGTGACCACCGGTTCCCTGTACGACGTCGTTAGAACGCTGGAACGGGCCGGGTGGATCGAGGCCCGGGAGACCGTTCGGGTCGGAGCGCGGCCGGAACGGACCATCTACCAGCACACCGCGCTGGGCCGGGAGGAGTTCGTGCGCTGGGTGGAGGAGCTGATCCGCGTCCCGGCGGAGGAGTACCCGAAGTTCTTGTCAGCGGTCAGCTACCTCGGCGCGCTCGGGCCGGATGGCGCGGTGGCGGCGTTGCGGGAACGGGCGGAGCGCATCCGCACGTCGCTGGCGAAGATCCGACAGGGGCACCGCGAAGTGCTGGAGGCAGGGGAGGTGCCACGCCTGTTCGTGGTGGAGACCGAGTACGCGGTCCGGATGCTGGAGGCGGAGTTGGGCTGGGTCGAGGAGATCATCGGCGAGATCACGACCGGCCGGTTGAGCTGGCCGGAGCCGGTGATCGGCTGGGTCTGCGCGCAGAGCGAGGCCCCATGAGGACTGGAGAGCTGACGAAGGTCGTGGTGGCCGGGGCGGGTCCCGCCGGGTTGATGCTGGCGGCCGAGCTCGCACTGGCCGGGGTCGAGGTGGAAGTGCTGGACCGGCTCCCGCGGCGATCGCCGTTCTGCCGGGGGTTCACCCTCAACGCCCGCAGCCTGGAGCTGCTGGACCGGCGTGGCATCGCCGACCGCTTCCTCGCCGAAGGCCCCACGGTGCCGTACGGCATGTTCGCCGACCCGAGCCGGCCGCTGGACCTGAGCGCGATGGACACCGACCACCCCTACGTGCTCGGCATCGCGCAGACCCGGGTCGAGGAACTCCTGGAGCAGTGGCTCGGCGAGCTCGGCGTGTCGGTGTCCTGGGGGCACGAGGTGGTCGACCTCGACCAGGACGAGGACGGTGTCGCAGTGACCGTCCGGGCCGGCGGCACGACCGAGCGCAGGCGGGTCGACTACCTCGCCGGCTGCGACGGCAGCCGCAGTCTCGTGCGGAAACGCGCCGGGATCGGCTTCCCCGGCACTGCCGCCACCACCTTCGGCCTGCTCGCGGACGTGGAACTCGCCGCTCCCGACAGCTTGCCGTTCGGGATGACCGAAGGCGAGCACGGCACTGTGTTCGTGATCCCGCGCCCCGGCTACGTGCGGATCGTGCTCGACGAGCCGAACCCACCCACCGATCGCGACGAACCCGTTCGCCTGGCTCACTTCCAACAGATCCTCAACGAGGCGCTCGGCCACGCCGTGGAACTTCGCAACCCGCGCTGGCTCACCCGGTTCTCCGACGCGGCCAGACAGGCGGACCGCTACGTCGCCGACCGAGTCGTGCTCGTCGGCGACGCCGCGCACATCCACCCGCCAGCAGGAGCGGTAGGTGTCAACGTGGCGTTGGCCGACGCGGTCAACCTCGGCTGGAAGCTCGCCGCCACCGCACTCGGCCACGCCCCAGACGGACTGCTGGACAGCTACCACCACGAACGGCATCCAGTCGGTGCGCGCGTGCTGCGGACCACCCGCGCCCAAGCGATCCTCGGACGACGGCATCCTGACCTCGACCCGGTCCGGGACCTGTTCAACGAACTCACCGAGCTGCCACCGGTCAGCACCTACCTCGCCGAACTCACCACCGGCGTGAGCACCCGGTACGACCCGAAGATCCCCGGCGACCACCCGTGGCTGGGCAGACTCGCCCCGAACCTGAAACTGACCGCGGGCGACACGCACACCAGCATCGCCGCGCTGCTGCGACCCGCACGCCCGGTGCTGCTCGACCTCGGCAACCGCGTCCTGCCGCTCGACACCGACGCCGGAGTCGACATCCACCACGCCCGCTGTCCCGAACACCCCGAGCTCGACGGCCTGCTGCTGCGCCCCGACGGACACGTCGCCTGGATCTCCACCACGACCGACCCGCACCCCCTCGACACCCTCACCACCGCTTGGTCCACCTGGTTCAGCGCCCGAGGTCGCTGACGTGGGCTGCGCGGGTGATGTTCGGCTCCTCGACGGAGGCGGTGGCGATCGGTTCGAGGGCGACGATTCGCCCCGCTTCCGCCAACCCCAGCAACACCACGGTCGACGGTCGGCTGGTGATCGCCCGATCGATGAAGTCGCGGAGCAGCACTTGGGACTGCTCGAGAGCGGGGGTGGGCGACGGTGTCCAGGTTCGCCACCAGGACCCTGACCGGCGCCTCACCGCGCTCAGGCCGAGCGGCTCGCTCGCGCCGGACCGCAAACCGTCCACTGTGGACCTGGAGGGCTCGCGGCGCGGCAGTTCCGGAGATCGGATCGGTCACTTGCGGGCCGTGCGGACGAACAACAGCGCGGTGAGGACCGCCGCGGCCAAGCCGAGGACGACCAACGTGCTCTCCTGCCCCGAGGCCGTTCCCATACAGTTCATATGCGCACCTGACCCGTGATCCTGGGGTCAGCTCAGGGAGGGAGTCGCCATGTCCGAACGGCCGAGGGTACGGACCGCGGAAGGCGTGGTGCAGGGGCTCTGGCGGCAGGGGCACGCGGTCTTCCGCGGCATCCCCTACGCCCAGCCCCCGGTCGGAGCGCTCCGCTTCGCCGCGCCCGCTCCGCCGCACCGCTGGGAGGGGACGAAGCAGGCGGTCGAGTTCGGCCCCGTGGTGCCGCTGTCCCTGCCGATCGAGGTGCCCCCGCAGGGCACCGACTGGCTGACGCTCAACGTCGGCACTCCGGACCCCGGCGCGGCGGGCCTGCCGGTGCTGGTGTGGATCACCGTCGGCGGCTACCTCTCGGCGGTCTCGAGCGACCCGATGTACGACCCGGCGGCGCTGGCCGAGGCGGGAGTCGTCGTGGTGACCATCAACTGCCGCGTGGGCGCGGAGGGGTTCGCCTTCCTCGACGACGCGCCGCCCAACCGCGGACTGCTCGACCAGATCGCGGCGCTGGAGTGGGTGCAGCGCAACATCGCCGCCTTCGGGGGCGACCCCGGCCAGGTCACCGTGGGCGGAATGTCCGCAGGGGCGGGGTCGGTCGCCGCGCTCCTGACGATGACCTCCGCGCGCGGACTGTTCCGGCGGGCCATGGCCCACTCGGTGCCGGGGCTGTTCAGCACCCCCGCGCTGGCACGGCAGGCCACCGCCGCGTTCGCGGACCGGCTCGGCGCGGCGGCACCCACCGCCGAGGCCCTGCGCGACATCGACCCGTGGTACCTCGCCGCCGAGCTCACCGCCTTCAACGCCGGCCTCCACGCGCACCGGGAGAGCTGGGGACGCCTCACGGAGACCGGCACCGCGCTGTGCCCCGTCATCGACGGCGAGATGCTCCCCGAAACGCCCTGGCTCGCGTTGACCGGCGGACGGGCGAGCGGGATCGACCTGCTCGTCGGCCACGCCCGGGACGAGTTCCGGTACTTCAGCGTGATGAGCGGAAAGCACGGCACCTTCACCGAGCAGGACGCCCAAGCGGCCCTGGAACTGCTCGCTCCGCAGCCGGACGGCGCGCGGGCCTACCGTGCCGCGTTCCCGCAGGCAGGCCCGGAGGAGCTGGTGGAGACGGTGTACTCCGACGCCCTCTTCCGCATGCCGTCGCAGAAGCTGGCCGAAGCCAACGCCGCGGCCGGCGGAACCTCCTACCTCTTCGAACTGTGCTGGGTCGCCCCGGTCCTCGGCGGCATCCTGGGCGCCTGCCACAGCCTCGACCTGCCCCTGGCGTTCGGCACCCTGGACTGCCCCGTCGGCACCCAGCTCATCGGCGAGCAGGCCCCTCCCGAGGCCGTCGCGCTCTCCCGCGAACTCCAGCAGGCATGGGTCCGCTTCATCACCACCGGCGACCCGGGCTGGTCCGCCCACCGGCCCGGCGAGCACCTCACCCGCGTCCTGGACACCGAGTCGAAGACCGTGCCCTACCCCGAACAGGCATCCCGCCAGATCTGGGCAGGCCACTCCCCCGACCCCTTCGATCTCCAGCCACTCGCCCGCCCATCGATGAGCTCGATTCCGATCGCGAGCACGCCGAGAGCTTCGCGCTCGGGCGGGTAGATCTGGCGTACACCACCTAGGACCTGTCCTGTAAGTCATCGGAGCCAGAGCACAATGGCGGCGATGATGAGTCCGGTTTGCTAGGGCCTGTCCCTGTAAGTGGTTGAGCTGCGTGTTCAGGTCGGGGTGTCGCCGTGTGTCGGGATGTCTTCAAGGCCACCAACCCCCTGTTGATCATCGATTACCGTCTCCAACTCCTGCGGCCCGTGGGGTTTGCTGTCGTTGAAGACGGTGAAGGTGGGTGTATGTGGGTCTTGAAGGACCAATGAACCCCGGCGACGTACAGGACAGGCTCTAACTATGGGCGGCTTGAGCGAGCTTGTGCTTGAGCCACTCCGGTATGTGTTCCTCGGAGCGCGGGAAGTACTCGTGGTCCAGCGCGAAGGTCTCGGGAGTGAGCGGTGGGACGAACAGCGGCTCGCTGTCGTAGTCGTACTCGACCTCGTAGCGGCCGGGCGGCTGGATCGTCACGCGGGCGGTGAACCACGCGCCGGTGCCCGGGGCGTACATGCCTTCGCGCAGCGCCTTGAGCCGACGCCGCGCCTTGATCGGCGGGGCCAACCGGGTGCGTTCACCGCTGGCGTCGGCACACGTGAAGGTGGCCGTGTCGACCGCGACGGTGGAGCGGAAGGACAGCTCCAGCTCGCGCCAGCCCTCCGGCGCGGCCGCGACCAGCAGGCCGCCGACCTCCTGGAGCAGTTCTTGCTGTTCGGCCGCGCTCACCATGCCCTTACCTCTCTTAACATCGCTGGTGTGGGGATTGTGGCAGAGGGATGCGATGAGTTCGTCCAGGCCGTGTCCTGTAAGTGGTTGATCAGGGCATCTGGTAGTTGTGGCGTGTGGTGGGCCGGGGTGAGTTGACGGATCGGGCGTGGACGGTGATCGAGCCGTTGCTGCCGCCGGTCTCTGGTGGTGGCCGCAGGTGGCGTGATCACCGGCAGGTGATCAACGCGATTCTGTGGAAGCTGCGCACGGGTGCGCCGTGGCGTGATCTGCCGGAACGCTATGGGCCGTGGAAGACCGCGCATGAGCGGTTGCGGTTGTGGACCAAGGACGGCACCTGGCAGAAGATCCTGGATGAGGTGATCGTCAAGGACGACTCCGTCGGTGCCGTGGAGTGGGTGATCAGCGTGGACTCCAGTGTTGTGCGGGCTCATCAGCACGCCGCGGGGGCCCGGAAAAAGGGGGCTGTAGCGAAGAAACCGAGGCCCTCGCCCTCGACGGGGAAGGACTGGGGCGCTCCCGTGGCGGA